>NZ_AOIA01000084.1 GCF_000337695.1 Natronococcus jeotgali DSM 18795 | reverse complement strand
ATCAGTGACAGCCTGCTCAAGCGACTCGTCAGTGTCGAGTCGCTTGAGCCAGCTGTAGATTGTTCGCCGGCCGGTGTTATGCCACTCGGCCAGTTCAGTCTGCGTAACGCCGTTTTTGTACGCAATTGCCGCTAACAGTCGCTGTGTCGGCTTCCTCCCCTCAACGTTGTCGAGTGCGTCGTGAAGTTCTTCGACGGAGATTTCGTCGAGATGATCCATTAGAAGCTGCAACAACCTATGGGTGGAAAATTCTAANTCGTGAAGTTCTTCGACGGAGATTTCGTCGAGATGATCCATTAGAAGCTGCAACAACCTATGGGTGGAAAATTCTAACGGTTACTATAGCGTATATCGGTGAAACAGCAGCGTTTACTGATCGACTGCGTCGTTACGAAAAGTTGTTTGTTGGTAAGGCTTTGTTCTCAGTTGTGGCATCTACTGGGATGGTTGCAAAACACAAGCGGACAGAAGTTGAGACGGATCTGATCGGTGCCCACTATCTGACTACACAGCAGGCGCCAACAGCGCAATTTGAGAACTGAGGTAGCCTCGGTTGGCTTACGAATCACCGCTCCGGGTTGTGTACTACCCGTCTTCATAGAGAAACAAATTGCAATCGGTTTCTGGCTAGAGTTCAGTCTTCATTTTGAACTGCCAAATTAATGTATGGAAGAACGAATTTGATGAGTTGCTGCTCTACCTTTCGCAAATGGTTTGATGCAGTTGTCTTTGTAATATCCATCTCCTCTGCAATCTCCTCAAGTGTTACCTGTCTGGGAATCTCAAAATATCCTCGTTCAACAGCCGTGTTTAGAATTTCGCGCTGTCGGGGGGGGATTGACGAAAGTAGCTCCTGCCACTCAGAGCGACTCGGTATAATTTCGCGTCTGAAATCCTGTGTAATCCGTTCAACTCTAACACTCCCAAAGTCAGAAAGTAAATCAATAGCTTTCGACAGTTCATCGCGATCATCCAACAGCAGATCAAAGCACTCGCGTCCATTGATCAATTGTGTTGGACCAAGAGGAAGATATCCGTCATACATCAGTGCCTGTAGCGGCGTTACTTCATTCAACCGCCCTCGGAGCAACATTGTCGCGGCACATCGCCCTTCGCTAGTCTCGTACTGCTCAACAAGATCAATGGTCTCTACTGTTTCGTGTGAACTGATAATTTTGCGAACAGCATCACAATCTTGAGATTCGATTGCGAGCATACCGACGTAGCGATTGTTCCGGAATGTGGAGGCGATAAACTCGCCAAACACGTCGTGCTTCGCGACTTCTGCCGTCCAGTCGCCATCATATTGGACGCTTACCCTTGCAGTGAGCATAGCTAGCGAATGGCGGGGAAAGATGGTATAGTTTCCCTGCGACCGCAACAGCCTTGCTTGTTACCAATATTTGAGTAGTGCCTCGATTGACTGGTCATCATTCTGTAGGTCAACAGAAAGACGTTCGACTGCAGTCTTTGATAATGTGGGCGAAATAAGTCGGCGTGCTTTTCCCAATCGCTCTTCGACAGACAGCGGCATGTTTCGTGAGCCACGACTAGCTGTTACATCGGATCGGTATGTCCTCTCAGTAGTTCTTACAGCTACACGAGCTAGGCACTCTTCTGGAAAACGGCTGTCTAAGTCGTTATCGACAGCGAATTCGACATGGTCAGCAATTGCTAATATGTCGGAATTTTCTCGTGTTGATTCGGACAGTTCGGATTGTGTAAAGCGACCCCGAAGGAGTGCAGCAGCGACTGGATATGCATATGAATACTGTGCTTCTTCCGGTGTCTGTGGCTCACGAGTCTGCAGATGTACTGCTTCCTCAAAGGTCGAAATTTGTACTGACTGAATACTCGTCGGGTCGATCTCGTACTGGGATGTCAACATCAGGGCTGCCTCAACACCAGGTTGTGCCCAACGACAGCACGGGTATGGTTTGAGATACCCCTCTGTCACGTGGAATACATCGTTTAGTGTGTCGTCCATTGATGCCTCATCGAAGACAGTGCCAGATCCTGTGAATCCCATTTTAGCGAGCTGCGCAGACACAATACCGGTGTACGCCCCCCATCCAATCCCGTCTTTAGTCATGCCTGGTTTCTCCACACCACGCATGATTGGTGTCCGAGGGGCGTGATATTCAGCGACACCAAGTGCATGTGTCGTCTGCTCTGTTGAGAATTCCAACAGCCGGGCAACTGCTGCTGCGGCACCGAGTGCGCCCCATGATCCAGTACCCGTGTAGATCTCATCAACCGTATGAATTGCTAACCCCGCGCGAACGGCGAGTTCGTAGCCCACAAAAACAGCATTAAGAAATTGGCGTATCGAGGCATCGACTTCTTCTCCGGCCGCTAACGCGGGAGGTACAACCACTGCAGCAGGATGCCCCTTGACCTCACGGTGTCCATCATCGATATCGAGTGCGTTTGCAGCAACGCCGTTAGCTAGAGCCGCACCGCCGACAGATACTGTGTTCCGTGATGTGTCAAGGAGTGTTATTTTCCCCTCACCAAGATGCTCTGTAGCATACTGGCGAGCAATATCGACGCCCTCCTGCCGATATCCGGCAGTTATGGCTGCCAATGTGTCGAGCACGCGTGCCTTTAGTTGTGCCTCGACGTTATCCGGCGCATCTGCTATCTTCGCTGACCGCGCGAATTCCACTGCTCGAGCGGTATCCATTACAGGTAGACAACGACCTGCTGGTCTTCGACGTCCACTTCGTACGTGTCGACTGGCGGTTGGTCACCTTCAACGGCCCCACAGTCACAGCCCCCATCGGTGGCGCTTTCTTCCGAAGTGTTGTCGCTTGTAGACTCAACAGCAGTATCAAACGACCTTGCACGAACCTTGTGGGGATTGAATACGGACTCGCCCGTTGCAATATCGAATTCCCAGCCGTGCCATGGACAGCGTAAGATCTGGCCATCGTCTTGCCATTCTACCTTTTCGGGGTCTGTAGCCGATGTCGTCCCTGTCACTTTCCCCATGCAGAGTGGAGCTCGTTGGTGTGGGCAGTCATTTTTGAGTGCATGGTACTCTCCATTGACGTTGAATACGCCGATCGAATGGCCGTTTAATTCAACGATCGTTCGCTCACCAGGTGGCAGTTCGTCAGTCGAACAGATTTCGAAGCGTTTCTCCATCAAATCACTCTCAGTTGGTCGGGAGGCTCGTCGGATCGTTCGGGAGTCCGTATAGTTCCTGTGCGTTACCGGCCATCACAGCGTGTTCCATCTCATCGGCCATCGGCGGCAGTGCGTACATCGGTGAATCCGTATCCCAGTGTGGATAGTCACTGGCGAACATCACTGTCTCCTCAGCGTGCATCATCTCTAGAATTTGTAAGAGATGCTCGGGATTATCCGGCTCCTCGATAGGTTGAGTGGTAAACCGAACTTGGTCGCGAACGTATTCACTCGGTGGTTTCTGAAGATAGGGTACCTGTGCACGGAGAGCTTTCCAGTCTTTGTCCATCCGCCAGAGGAAATGTGGAACCCAGCTTAGTCCGCCCTCAATAACAACGAAATTGAGATCAGGGAACTTCGCAAGGACACCTTCAGCGACGAGGCTGACGAGTTGTCCCATTGCATACGTACCCAGGAGCGTATGCCACTCGAAATAGGTGTTCGGATGCCCTGCACCTGTCGGCGGACGTGTTACACCGTGGCCTTCTGTGTAGGGATGCATAGCGATGGGCAGCCCCATCTCCTCGGCGGCTTCGTACATCGGCCAATAGTACTCGTGACCGTAGGGATGCTGCGAGGCCATCGGCATCACCACCTGGACAACGCGCGGATGGTCCCCCAGCTCCCGAATCATTTCAGCCATCCGTTCTGGCTTCTGTGGCGCAGCAAGTAACGATCCGACAAATGGCCCTCCCTCTGAAAGCCAGTTGTCGATAACCCATTTGTTATTCGCGACTGCAAGTTCGGCAGCGTAGTCACGGTTTGGAAGAGCAGTGAGATTGAGATACGAGTTGCCTGTCAGAACCGCATAATCTACACCAAATTCCTCAAAATGATGTTCCTTCATTTTCTCGATGCTGGATCCCGCGGGACTGCCATCATCTGGGATCGCATCGCGCCGAGAGAATTCTGCAACGTTGTCGTAGAGAATACTGGGCGACTGCACACCGCGATCTTTGTACTGGTCGGGAAGGTAGGCGATAACCTCCTCGGGATCTTTCCATTTTTGATGGATATCACAATCGATGAGCGTCGGAGCTGTGTCCTCTGACCCAGTCGATTGTTCGACTTGTCGTCCTGACATCGTCTGGCACAACCAAACAGGGATACCACCCTAAACCACAGGGCGAACTTGTAGCGGGTATATATACTAGCTGTCGCAGATGGCTTTATCCAGACCGACATGCCTCCGAATTACCGTGCCCTTCTCAGTAAGAGGGCAAAAACAGCAAAATCTCAAATAGCTGTCAATAAGTGTGAGGGGGGAGCTCCATTTAAGCACTGGAGATGTTCGTGTCAAGGGTTACCGTATTTAAGAATTGAGGTACCCATATGTGTTCTCGAACGAGGCGTTTCAATCAATGACAGCAAATAAGCGGAAGCTCACGACTTCAGCCGTGGGTCTAAGCAATAGACAGAGATACGAAACCGCAAGAGTGAGGCCTATTGGGGTCGTGTGTATGTCTCGCTTGACAGGGAAAATTGGGGTTGGATTGGGGTCCCCATCATCAAAAAGCAACCCTGCCCGACCAAGTGGGGCTGATGGCACCACCCGTAGGATGTTAGCGAGGGAGTCCGACTGGACTGGCGTTACCATGCGCCCATCGCCTCGACGCACCGCCTACAAACCGGGACCGGCCACCGCGGCCGGGAAGTTGCCTCCGTCGGGATGGTCAGCGTGACCGATCCCGAGCGTGAGGAATCCCACGACTTCAGTCGTGTGGAGGATGTCAAAAACGCACGCATCGCTTCTTGCCAATTTGAACCGAATATTGGCGATGTGGACGCAAATCTCAATCAGATCGAGCAGCTTGCTAATCAACTACCTACGTCGACTGTGTTTGCTGTCTTCCCAGAACTCTGTGTAACCGGCTATGATCTCAGTGACATTTCGGCAGCGAAAACACCGGTGCCTGGACCGATAACTGAACAAATCCAGAGAATCGCTCAAAGCGCCGGTATTGATCTAATAGTTGGACTGCCCGAAGCCGCCGGCGACGACGTTTACAATTCGCTTGTCTACATATCTAACCAGGGTGTTGAGGCAACATACCGAAAGCAACAGCTATGGGGGGACGAAGCAGCACAGTTTGCAGCCGGAACGGAACCAGTGGTCGTTGACACACCAGTTGGACGAGTCGGGTTGTTGCTTTGCTATGACCTGAACTTTCCCGAACTCGCACTCGAGTACGACGAAGCTGGTTGTGACCATATTGCCGTCAGTTCAGCCTGGCGGCAGTCTTTCGACAATGACTGGCGACTCCTTTGCTGTGCCCGTGCACTTGATCAAACCTGCTACGTTATCGGCTCGAATCACTCGGGTACTCAATCCGGACGGCATCATGCAGGCGAAAGCCTAGTTGCAGGGCCGCGTGGCGAGATCATCGCGAAAGCCACGGATGATACTTCGACCATTTCGGTCGAAGTCAACGTTGATTCGATTGAGACTGCTCGTATCAAGAACCCGGTTCGGAAATCTCGTCACGGGATGACCGGCACTTCTCAGCAGTAGCATTCCCTCTGTTGACATCCTCCCTACCCTGAAGGGCGAGGGTTCCCGAGCGTTGGGATATTACGGTTTGCAGTCTACTACCTCTGTCCGAGGTTGGAATCCTCGGGAGAGGTCGTAAAGGTAGACTCCGGGCTGTGCCAACCAGCCGGTACTCCTATCCCTGTCCAAACTGGTCGAAGATTCGGAGTTACTTTCGTCGTTGATGTTGAGCCGGATGTTCTCCGCCCCGTTCACGTCAGCGTTGAACGCTGTGTCACACTCCTCGCAGACGTACAATCCACGTTCAACGCGCTGAGTATCATCTATCCTACCGCAGACGCAACACGTTTTGCTCGTGTCACGCTCTGAAACTTCTACAACCTCGATGCCCTCGACTTTTGCTTTGTAGGTGAGCATCTTCGTAAATCGGTTGAACGCCCACCCGTGCAGGTCGAGGTTGCCGTGTTTACCCCAGTTCTTCGATTCACCGTTCTCGTCTTCACGCACGCCGTTGAGCTTCCCGATGTTGATTCTCCCTACTCCTCGCTCGATGCACTTCTCTACGATGTGTTTGGCGAGACTGTGGAAGAAGTGGGTGCGGCGTTCCGACCACTTGTGATGAAGGCGGGTGGCCTCAGAACCGCCTGAGTCGTCGCACTTGGCGATTTCCTTCGGGAAGTAATAGCTGTCCTGCTTCAAACGGTTGCCGGGATAGAGGTCGGCTTCCTCGGTACTGTACGATACTGCGGCGAAGTTGCAGATACCAAGGTCGATGCCCGCCGTTTCGGTTCCGGGCGCGTCAGGTGTTTCAACTTCGTGTTTGCAGACTAGGTGGAGTTCCCATCGGCCCTTCGCCGTATCGTAGACGGCGCGGACTTGTTGGATGTTCTCTACNGTTTCAACTTCGTGTTTGCAGACTAGGTGGAGTTCCCATCGGCCCTTCGCCGTATCGTAGACGGCGCGGACTTGTTGGATGTTCTCTACGGTGACATCGGGCTGGGTTTCGTATTCGACGAGGATGTAGTCCCAGTCTCTCGGGTGGTCTTTGTGGTTTGCACCCTTCGACAATCGAACGCGGTTGTGTTTCGGGTCGTGACGGATTCCTTTCTGCTTCCACGTCACCGTCGAACGTGGGTGTTCTTCGTGGACGCGATTTCCGTTGTCGTCGTAGTAGTTTTTCTTGCGGTAGCCGGGCGGATTCGCACGGGAGTCGTTATTGCGTTTGCCGTACCACGAGTTGAAGGCTTCAGCGAGTTCCTCCAGAACGCGCTGACTGGACTGCGAGTGCAGCCCTTTGTATTTTGGATGGGTCTTCAACTCATTTTTCAAGTCCGAGTCGTCGGGAATCTCGCCCGTTTCCTCCCAGACTTCGCGGGAGTGGTAGTTTGCAACGTTCCACAGTTTCGATGCACTCCACCCATGCAGGTCGAGCATCTGCTCCACTTGCGAGTGATTGCGAATTTTCGCCCGGTGAGTGCGGTGGACGTGCATTCGTGAAACGTCCCCATAACTGGTTATGTTGCTTTGTATTGTGAATGTTTGGGTTGTTGCGTGGAATATCCAGCCATGCAGTCATCGGTAGTGGGCGTCATTCAGTGACGGCGCGTATCCCCGCCCTGAAGGAAGGGGTTTTGTGCCTGCTCATCCCAGAATAGAGTAGGCTTTCTTCTCCTTTCCGGGACTCAGCCCTCGTATTTATACATTCATTGTGTATCTTATTTATAAACATTACTGCTCTATCATGTACTTTGTTTATAAACAGTTGATTAGTGTGGGTCAATACTTAGGGTCTTTATCACGGAATGATTTGGCGTGCCAATTCAAAACACACGACGTAATCTCCTTAGAACGGGAGGTGGGCTCGCCGCCACAGCGATTAGCGGGGTGACAGCCGGGTGTCTCACCCTCGCGACACAGTTTCGGAGTGATTCAATTCAAATTGGATCGAAGCGGTTCACCGAACAAGAGATTCTCGGCTACCTCGCGTACGAGTCGCTCAATGCAAACACTGACCTTCATGTTGACGACCAGACTGGTCTCGGCGGTACCACAACGAACTTCCAAGCAGTGGATTCCGGCGAGATTCAATTGTATTGGGAATACACCGGTACAGCTTGGCAAACACTTCCACCGGAGCAAGATGAAGTCATCGCCGATCCCGAGGAACTCTACAACAAGGTGAAAGAGGAATTTGAGACGGAACATGGACTGACTTTCCTGGAACGGGCACCACTGAACAATACCTACGTCCTCATGGCGAATCCCGAGTGGTCGGAACAGACTGGTGTAGAGTCGCTATCTGGACTTGCGTCCTACCTTACTGAGACGGATACGCAGACTACAGTAGCGTTAAACGCTGAGTTCCAAGATAGAGCAGATGGCTGGCCCGGGCTTCTCGATCACTACGGATTTCCCGAAGAGGGGCAAATAGACGTCCGAAATATCGAGTCCGGACTGCTGTACCAGGTCGTCGGTGAGGGTGAAGCCGATATCGGTGTCGGCTTCAATACAGACCCGCGTATCCTACAGTTTGACCTACAGGTGCTCGAGGATGATGAGCAGTTTTTCCCGAGCTACAATGCGGCCCCCATGATACCCACGTCGACGATCGAATCTCACCCATCGATTCGCGAACCACTGAACGAAATGAGCACAGATCTCACTACTGAACAAATACGCGAACTCAATAACCGAGTTGCGATCGACAATGCGAATCCACAGACCGTAGCCAGAGAGTATCTACGCGAAACGGGGGTACTCTAATGTCTACGCTCGTCGATCCGCTATCACTGTTCGCAAACGAGTACGTCGAGTACTTCCTTACCAATAGGGAGCTTCTAAGGGAGTTACTCGTTAATCATATCATCGTCGTCATCGACTCTGTGTGGTTTGCACTCCTCATCGGTGTCCCGCTTGGAGTGCTCGCTACCTACAACGACCGTCTTGGAAAGGGCATTCTCTGGAGTGCAAGTATGATGATGACGGTGCCGAGTATTGCTCTCTTTGGACTGCTAATCCCGCTCGTCGGGATTGGGGAACTTCCGGTTGTGATTGCGCTTATCTTCTACGCACAGTTGCCCATCATCAGAAACACCTACTTAGGTCTCACGCAGGTTGATGAGGCAACCATTGAGGCCGGACGTGGAATGGGGATGACGAAAACGCAGCGGCTCCTGCGACTCCAACTCCCTCAAGCAGTTCCAGTTATTATGGCGGGTGTGCGCAATGCCGTCGTTATACTTGTCGGTATTGCCGCTATTGGAGCTTTCATCGGGGCAAATAACCTCGGTGATCCCATTTTTAACGGCATCAGCGAGGCCAATACCGCGGCCATCGTTGTCTCGACCATCATAGTGTCACTACTTGCACTGGCCTTTGATTACACCTTCCAAGTCCTCGAACAGGTGTTCAGACTTCAGAACGGCGAAGACATCGAATTGACTCTCGGTACGCGATTCATCCAGAGGTCGATAGCATGACTAAGACGAACACAACAGGTACGACAGAAGCATCGGACACGATGATTAAATTCGATGGCGTCACTAAGATATACTCGGACCAGACCGTCGCTATCGAAGATATTAGCTTCGAGGTTGAACGTGGAACGACAACAGTCTTCGTGGGCCCTTCAGGCTGTGGCAAAACCACGACGATGACCCTCGTCAACCGAATGCAGGACCCAACAGAGGGAACAGTATACTACGATGGCGTTGATATACAGGAGCTGGACAAAGTCGATCTACGACGAGATATTGGCTACGTGATTCAGGAGATCGGACTCTTCGATCATATGACTGTTGGAGAAAATATCGCAACAGTCCCTGAACTCAAAGGCTGGGACCAGTCGCGTATCGATGACCGCGTTGACGAACTACTCGAGTTGATGGATCTCGAACCGGGAACATATCGCGACCAGTATCCCAACGCTCTCTCTGGTGGCCAACAACAGCGAGTTGGCGTTGCTCGTGCACTTGCTGCAGATCCCGATGTCCTCTTAATGGATGAGCCCTTCGGTGCGCTTGATCCACTTACTCGCGAGGAACTGCAAGATGAATTCCTCGAAATCCAGGAGCGAATTGATACGACGATTCTCTTCGTCACACACGACATCAACGAAGCGCTGAAAATGGGTGACAAGATTGCAATCTTCGATGTTGGAGAGCTTGTACAATACGGATCACCCAGAGAGATCCTTCATAACCCAGCTACTGATTTCGTTGAAAACTTCATCGGAGATGATAAAACATTGAAAGAGCTCCAGATAACCCCCGTTCGAGATATTATGTCGGAGTCAGTACCTACAGCTGAGCAGCCAACAGCTTCATCTACTACCGACACTGGAATAGATTCTACTGCGGCACTCGCTGACGGAACTGGGGATCAGTACGTTACTCCAACGGATACAGTCGACATCGCACTCTCACGGATGATCGAAACTGATACACAATCACTTCCCGTCGTCAGAGATGATGACGTCATAGGCACCATTACTGAATCTTCGATTCGTGCGCATCAATCGAACGGTGGTGTGTAATCGATGGGACTGATTGATGCACTTATTGCAGCCTATGCCTACCTCGTAGCGAACTTTGACGAGTTTCTTGGGCTGTTAACAGAACATCTAGCCCTCGTCCTTGTGTCGGTCACCTTGGCAATTGTGGTTGCCGTCCCAATGGGTGTCCTGGCGACACGAAATGAGCGTGCAAAATCTATCGTCATGAGTTTCGGAAACGTCTCACAGACGATTCCAACACTCGCTATCATTGCACTCGTCTTTCCTATACTTGGTCTCGGTTTTCTGCCTGCACTGGTCGGTCTGTTCGCCTATGCGCTTCTACCGATCCTGACTAATACTGTTGCTGGTCTCGAGAACGTTGATGAGAGTACCGTTGAAGCGGCGCGTGGTATGGGAATGACTGAAAATCAGATCCTACGACAAATTCAACTTCCGCTAGCTGTTCCTATCATCTTCGCCGGTATTCGAACGAGTGCCGTTCTCAATGTCGGGACTGCATATCTCGCGTTCTTCATCGGCGGAGGGGGGCTTGGTGTCTGGGTCATCAGTGGAATTTCGCTCTTCAACACCCCTCAGCTGCTTGCCGGCGCCATTCCTGGCGCGTTACTGGCTATCGGTCTTGATTCGCTGTTTGGATTTATTGAAGGACGACTTAGCGGTGAGGGCATGGCAGAACAGTCTCCAGCGGCCGGATAAGTAGGCTTACGATCTACCGGAAGTCCCCCGGGGGAGATTCTAATGTCCATGAGGCCCCGGGGAGATGAGTCTACTGTAGCTCCCTCGTATATATATCCACTATCAACTATTAAGATAATTGGTAGCACCTTATTCACCACTACTGGATAGGGACACGAACTAGTACTCAATTGAAATTATTCTGGCTGGCTGGATCTGAGCGAGATTCAGGGGTGATCATCTCAATAGGGGTCATGGACTTGAGAAATGGTATCGCTCCCATTAACCAACAATAAGGAGGAGGCCTTCCACTATGTTGGTTAAGTGGATGGATTGATGATAGGTAAACGATTGAGATGATATAACGAGCGTATATGAACGAGATGGTCTCGACGATAGTGATTGGATGGGACTCGAGTGGAGTCAATGGCTCTCGCTTGATCGATCAGATGGGGATCTGAGCACGATTTCAAGTGAGCCTGGTTTGTACCGAGTTCGGCATCAGGAACGAGATGGGCTCGAGTACATCGAGGAGACTGGCCGGAGTACACGTGGTCGGGTTGGCGCATTGGCGCGTGGGGTTTACGACAAGAAGATGCCATATCGGAATCCACATACGGCAGCGCCATGTCTCTGGGCCGTTCGCGATCGATACGGGCCAGCACTCGAGATTTCCTATGTACAACTGAGCGAGACATCTTCGAAGAAAATCTGACGTGTGTCTCGCACCCTCGAGTGTTCGTCTCCCGATTGCTCGAGTACGATCTGGAGCCTAAGGAGGCAATATGAGGGCTGCTGTTGTAGCTCAGTTCCCTTCTAGATTAATCGAGCTGTGGAGTGTCTTCAGTGGAAGTAAGCCATTGATCAACCTTGTCGCTCGAGGGTGGATCAGTGAGAAGACTCACGCTCACAAAGATCGCGAGGCTTGTAACCAGTCCGATAATGATCGGCAGATCAGACTGGAACCCATAGTATCCCATACCCAGAACGACGGCTGTGTTGCTAATAATGATCGACGAGAGTGCTCCTTGCCAGGTAGCTCGGTTCCAGAAGAATGCGCCAAGAATTGGGATGAAGATAGCTCCGACCAGTAAATTGTAGGCGAGAGTCAAAGCGGCAACGACATCACCGATCCAGACAGCTGTTGCAGTGGCTCCGATTCCAAGCACGAAGATCAAGAGACGTGAAATACGCGTATAGCGCTTGTCTGACGCGTCAGGGTTGACAAAACGCTTATACACGTCGTTTGTGAACAGTGTACTCGAAGCGAGGAGCGCGGAGTCAGCTGTCGACATCATTGCTGAGATGAATCCAGCCAGGATAAGACCGGAGAGACCAACGGGAATGATTTCTAACACCATCAGCGGTAGCGCCATATCCGGATTCTCGAGTGTGGGAAACAGAACGAGTGCGATCATCCCAAGAACCGCGGTCGCAACACCGTAGACAACTGCATAGACGCCAGTTGCAATGTTTCCGAGACGAGCGGTGCGTGGACTGTCAGCGGTGAAAACGCGTTGCCAGATGTCCTGGCCAATCATGATACCAAGGAAGTACAGCAGGAAGTAGCTAATGATGGTGCTAACCCCGATCCCAGTTGGACTAAAGAAGGAGGGATCGAGTTCTGCGCTTAGTCCCGAAACGCCGCCAACTTCGATGAGTCCGAGTGGGAGTGCCAGAAGGAAGACGCCAACAGTCATGATAAACCACTGGACGAAATCAGTGATGGTCACTGAAAGCATTCCGCCGAGAGCGGTGTAGACAACGACGATCACGCCAGCCGTAACGATCATGAGTGTGAGTCCGACGTCGAACAGTGCGTTGAGTGCGGTACCGATCGCGATGATTTGCGTGATAGCGATCGTCAGTGCATAGACACCGGCGATCAGTGCACCGACGGTCCCAGAGTATTCGTCGAAGCGCCGCTCGAGGACGTCGCCGAGAGTATAGGCACCGAGGTTGACAAGGTCGGTCGATATAAGCACGCCGATCACAGCGATACCTGCTCCAAGCCAGATAACAAGCCAGGCGCCGGAAACGCCGTATTCGTAACCGAGTCCGCCACCACCAACAGTTGAGGCCCCACCGAGAATAATTGCGGACATGACCGGGACATACATCCAGAGCGGGATGTTTCGTCCAGCGACAAAGTAGTCTTCTAGTGTTTCTGAACGGCGATATCCCCAGTATCCGACACCGATCATTCCAAGGAAGTACAGGATAATGATCGTACTGTCAATGATCATCTCTACCATGGAAACACCTTTCCGGGTAATGGTATATAAATACATCGGGTAGTGGAATTCTCTCTCGGACTGGCAACTCTATTTTTGAGGCTAATAGTTCGTGAATTCGAAGAATAACCGCTATCGAACACTCGTTAACTCAACCAATTCGAACTCACTGCGTGGCATGAGTCCGGCGAGCGTCTCGAATGATACGGCTATCTCTCTCTCAACAAGCAGTGCTAACGCGATCTCACCGGCACCATACGTAAGAGAGGCAAAATCCCAGCCAGGTGTTTCGAGGGGGAACGGACCAGTCTCACGCGGCCGACGGAGATCGAGAACACCACCAAGTTGCTCACGCGTTGTCTCGGCCAAATCGCGCGTCTCGCGGTACCGAACGAGTGGCACCTCACGGTTGTCGACGACGAGTAACGCGGGATCTGTCCCTGCAAGCAGGTTCTCCGTGCTCGTGCGTCGAGACTCGAGCAAAAGATCGACAACGTCCATCGTCGATCGCTCACCGCTAATCGCGTCTGTATACCGACTGATTGCTCCGTTTTCACTTGTTGTGTTCTCCTGAGTGGTGCTAGATGGATCAGTTCGGTACTCGGCGAGTCCAGCTGTCTTAAGATCTGTTTTGATCCCTCGAGAGAGCAAGACGCCGTCAAGTGTGAGACTAGAGGGAAGGAGTAACTGGTGCTCATTGTCCTCGTGATCCAGTGCGATTGGGAGCGGTCCGATCGGAGTTTCCGCAAGCGCTGACAGCGCCTCGAGCGCGGCATCAAGATCCGAATCGGGAACCGTCGCGGACGCTGCAATTACCTCACCGGTGTCCTCAAACGGGTCGTACGTCACCTGGCTGGTTAGCGTTGCGATCCGTGCGCGTACTTGTTCGCGGCGACTGTGGATGTTTCCACGAGCGATTTCGTCACGTCCGGCATCCGTGAGGCGACGGCCTTTTCCGGGAACCTTCTCCGTAAGGCCGCGTTCATCGAGGTCGGAAAGTACGAGTCGAACGGTTCGACCGGTAATCGAGTACCCGCGCCACTGCATCCGTTCGACGAGTCGAATACTACCGATCGGCTCGTGTTCAGCGATAAGCCGCAAGAGATCGTACGCTCGGCGATCGAGAGGATCGGCCATCAGTCTCTACTGTCCGCTCCCACGAAATAAACATACCCCACACTTTTGTCGATACACCTAAATGGTGGTGGCAACATTATTCCACCATGGCTGATAGTACCACCCTATCGAACACAGAGGTCGAAGCACAGTACGACGAGTACCTTCCACCCATCTGGAAACAACTCCATGTCCCCGTGAAACACGCATCCGGCGCTACGATTGAGGACTTCGACGGGAACGAATACCTTGATGCGTTTTCGGGGATCTCGGTCACGAACGTCGGCCATACAAACGACGCCGTCGTCGACGCAGCAAAAGACCAACTCGAGGATGTTATTCACGGCTGCTCGTACGTCCATCCGAACGCCCCTGTTGGCGATCTCGCAGAACGACTCGCAACCGAAACCCCCGGTGATCTCCAAAAGACGTTTTTCTGTAACTCCGGTACGGAAGCTGTCGAGGGAGCAATTAAGCTTGCGCGCAAGTACACCGGAAATACGGAGATCCTCGCGCTCGAAATGGGGTTTCACGGTCGGACACTCGGTAGCCTGGCGCTCACCGGAAACAGCGCGTACAAAAACGGGATGGCACCGACGCTCAACGACGTTGTTCATGCCGAACCACCGTACACCTACCGATGCCTCTCCTGTGGCGACGAGGGCTGTACGGCCGACTGTGCGGACCACATCGAACGCGTCATTGGTACGCAGACTGCGGACGACCTCGCCGCAATCGTCGTCGAGCCTGTAATGGGCGAAGGCGGGATCATCGTGCCACCAGAGGGCTGGCTCAAGCGTGTCCAAGAGATCGCACATGCGCACGACGCCGTCCTCATCGTTGACGAAGTTCAGACTGGATACGGGCGAACCGGCGAGTTCTGGGCTATTGATCACTTCGACGTTGTTCCAGATGTTCTCACGCAGGCGAAAGGGATCGCGAACGGACTTCCGCTCGGTGCATTCACTGCGCGAAGCGAGATCGCAGACGCCTTCGGAAGTGGCGATCACCTCTCGACCTTCGGCGGTAACCCGGTTGCCTGTGCCGCAGCGCTCGCAACGATCGACGAGTTACACAATGGTGCTATCGAGAACGCACGTACGCAAGGTGAATGGCTTGCGGCAGAGCTAGCAGAACTCGAAGCAGCGTTCGATGTCGTCGGCCAAGCTCGCGGACTCGGACTCATGCAGGGGCTCGAACTTGTCGACCCAACTGCGGAAGGACCACGGGGTGTCGCACCCGCCCCCGACTCGAAACTCGCGACCAACGTCTCAGACCGCCTTCGAGAAAACGGTATCATCGTCGGCGTCGGTGGCTACTACTCCAACGTGTTGCGGCTTCAACCGCCATTAACAATTGATCGAGCCCAACTCGAGCGAATTGTTTCGGCGATCCGTGAGGCTCTCAACGCGGAGGTAGACCAATGACTGATCCGTCGCGCGCAGCGGCGTTTCGTGACCGAACTCCTGGTTCGGACGTCGAACTCGCATACGCCGGGCTCAACACGTTCCTGAAAGGCACGCCGCGTGATTTCGACGACCTCGAGGACGCCGACGTTGCTGTCATGGGGGTTCCATTTGACGGTGCAGTGAGTAACCGTCCCGGGACACGGTATGGGCCCGAAGCAATCCGTCGGGCTAGTGCCTGGTGGGCATATCTCTCTGGGTATAAGGGAGGACTGACGAACATGGACAGCGGTCGGCAGGTCGACTTTTCGCAGTTCTCGGTCGCGGACTGTGGTGACGTCCCTGTGTTCCCGATGGATCGGGAAATCACGGCCGAGAGCATTACGGCCCACATGGCGACAGCGGCCAAGCGTGCTTTCCCCGTTCTCCTTGGTGGTGACCACTACTGTACGTATCCGTCATTCAAAGGCTTCGCAGAAGGTAGCGATGCTGATAGCGTTGGTCTCGTTCAGATCGACGCCCACACCGACACTGTCAGCGAAAGTGCCGTATTCGGCGAACATTTCCACGCCACACCGACTCACCATATCGCGGATTCAGAATATACTGACTACGAGCACGTTAGCCACGTCGCGATTCGTGGGTACGAGAGTCCTGCTTTCTTCGAATTTGCTGATGAAAGTGGGTTGAATCTGTTCACGATGGCTGACGTTCGAGAGCGTGGGATCCACCCTGTCATCACGGACGCGATCGATGCAGCGAGTGCGGATGTTGACAAGGTATACGTCACGTTCGACATTGATGCGATTGACCCTTCGGTCGCCCCCGGCACCGGAACACCGGTTCCTGGTGGGCTCTCTGCCCGTGAAGCACTCACTGTCATGGATGTCTTGGGCACTCGAGATGCTGTCGGTGCAGTCGATTTGATGGAGGTTGCACCAACCTACGATTCTACAGAAGGCACACAGCGACTTGCAGCCTACCTGCTGGTACGGTTCCTAGAGCGCAAGTTCGCGGATACGTAATCCCAGAACAAGTGGAATTATTGGTAGCATCGGCAAGGGACTGACGTTCAAATAGATGAGCCGTTCATCGGCGGTCTAGGTTTTGTTTGTCGGCTATGATCTGTTAGCGACTAGTGGCAATGGCTCTGTTGTCGGAGCACAGTCAACACTCCAGTTACGTTTCCGGGTGATCGTACCGGTGGAACCGGTACTTGCCTGTCCGCATCACCCAGTGCCGGTCGTCAAACTCGAGAAGTTAGTGTTGGCGGGGTTCAACGATGCAGTACCCGATATCATCCGCTATGTTGACGTGATCTGGCTCGAAGGGACGCGATCGGTGCGATGTTCGAAGTCGAGAGTACGACGAGTATCTATAGCGGGATCTTGCGGATGACTGATTTTGTGACTCGGGTGCCGATCTTTGCTGTGGATATGAATCTTGTCGCGGCTGAGTCGACTTTCGATATGGTTCGAAAGGAAATGATTCGGCTGGCGTTCGAGACGTTCTTGAGCCTGTTTCTCAGAGTGTTGTGCATCTCGAGTACTGCTGCGTTTATTCTAGGACTCAGATCCGAGGGTGTATTTCGATTTTAGTGCATAGCTCTTCTTCACACAGGGCCGCTATCGATCATAATTTCCGCTCGAGGACTTGCGCTAGCTGATTCTCGAGTTCAGCGGCCTGCAGGATCTTGATCTCGCTTTCGGCTTGCTCCTCGAGTAACACTGTCTCGCGTTGCAGGTCGTAGACGACAGGCAGCCCGCACCAGTGGGACCCAAGTACTCCTCGTTGATTTGGATGGCTTCCAAGCAGAGCTAGACCCAGTCGATGAGACGATAGCCACGGCGGTATTCAGGGCCAATTCGGTTGCTCATCGAAGAGACCATTTGGTCTCGACCTGATGGAGTAGTCCAAACACTTTTTACTGCTTCGCTGTAAACTGTAATCAGAATAGAATCCATGTCACGCACTTCGAATCGGACTGACGGTGACATCGTTCGTGACTTCCTCTCGGTCGCGGACCTCCTCGAGGAACCACAACTGGCCCGGCTTTACGCGTACTTTGCTCGCGAGGGTGAAGCTACTGTCCAAGAGGTCATCGACGAACTCGAGTTCGCACAGGGAACAGCGTACACCTACGTCAACCGTCTCGTCGACGCAGGTGTCCTTGAGATGACGCGAGACGAACAGCCTCGGCAGTATGCCGCTCGTGAGATCGATCTCACCGTGACGGCAGCTGGTGGCGATCGCAAGTACACGATTACGCCAGTCCTGATTGACGCTGTTGGCCGCCGCGAGACTAATGGTGACATCGATACCTACATCGACCGCCACGGTGTCGACGGACTCGCGACGGCACTCACCTATGCCGTCGCACGAGAACGTGGAGAGGTCACTCATCGGCTAATGGCCCAGGATCTCGAGATTTCGCCGCTGGCTGCTGAGCTTGTGCTTCAGGCACTCCGCCCCATCGTGCAGGAATACTACGAAATCGAGGACTCGGGAGCGTCGCTTGATGCGATTGATGTCGACGACCACAACACGTGAGTACTCATCATATCGCCGACACCGGTCTATTCGTCGCCATGGGACAGCCATCAAACACTCGGTACAAAGCCGTTCAGCGATTCGTCCGTCGCAACGACATCACCTTCGTTCTCCCAAAACGGGTGCACGACGAACTCGTAGCTGACGAGTCTAACGCCCGGATGCCGCCAGTTGACACGGCGATTGAGAAGGGTGGGTAACGGTCGCGCCGCCACTCGAGTTTTCTGAGCCTATCCTCTCACGAGCGATGGATGGCGTCCAGCGGTACATCGCGAACGCTGACGACCGCCCAGCGGATGAAGTCGAACGCGCTGATGCCGCCCTGGCTGCGCTGGCCGCTCAGTACCTCAGTTCGGGTGCAGTGACCGAGATCTATATCTATACGACCGATATTGCTGCCGGCGAAGGGGCCGAAACTATCTTAGCAAGTGAGAGATATGGAGACTCGGTCACCTTCGTGAACGGGTTCCGGTTCATCGAGGATCTGCACTCGTGACTAACGGTACTCGAGGTATGCTTTGCAGACTCACAACTTTCGTTTGAGGACTTGCGCTAGCTGATTCTCGAGTTCGGCGGCCTGTAGTATCTTGATCTCACTCTCGGCTTGCTCCTCGAGCGATGCCGTCTCTCTGTTGAGATCCTGAACCACGAGCAGGCCGTTCCACCCAGAGCCGAAGTACTCCTCAGTATCGCGTCCAAAGACGTACTCCTCCTGAAGACGCAAGAAGGCGAGATACTCGAGTCCGGTCTCACAAGCGTACTGCTGTACCGTGCCGGTTCCAGATGCTCTTCTTGTAGCTGCCTATCCGAAGCTGTCTGCCCGCCGAGCCTATCTTATATATGATTCTTATCTAAGATAGATATCTGAGATAGATATCTAAGATTCAGTACCTCACAAAGCGTCTCTGCTCACTTGGGCTGAAGCCGCAGTTTCATCCTGACCGGTAATGATTGACGGAAGTTCTGACCGAAGATCGAGCAGAGTCGTCGCTGTCGGCGGCGGTCAGCCGCCGACGCGACGGCGTTGCCACTTGCAGGGAGGCTGGCTCAGTCGGGCGTTAGCGGTGGAACGATTGTCTGGTGGCCGATTTGCAGGGACGGCCCGACACACCGCAAGAGCCGTCCATACTGCCCGGCATACCATCTTGATGAACTCCTTGAACGACCAGGACCAGAGGCGACGCCCGCCACGGAGGGGCATCGCCACGTACTTCCTCGTCAATAGCCTTGACGAGGAAGTTAAGGAGCTGGTCCTCGTGGATTTCACTGTCTGCTTGCTGTTTGGAGTACACATCCTCAGCAAGCAGACGTTCTAACTAAGCGGCTTTGTGAAGTACGGAAGATTGCTTACCGCATCGTTGATACAATAGCTGGACATCCCAGTGGGTATGGACGTACTACTGGGGATCGATGCTGGAACGACCGCTATTACGGTTGTCGCATACAATACAGATGGGACGGTACTTGCAACTGCGACAGAAACGCAATCTACCGTCCATCCAGAACCAGGATGGGCAGAACAGGAGATGGAGACCGTTTGGAAGCAGACGGCGACAACGGTCAAGCAGACAGTAACAGCGTTAGATGAGGACGCCGAAATCGTCGGTGTCGGTGTCACGGGCCAAGGTGACGGCTGTTGGTTGATCGACGACGACGGGACTCCAGTCCGAAATGCTGTCTTATGGTCTGACAGTCGTGCTGCATCTATTCTCGAAGGCTGGGGAGCAGATGGAACGATGGACGCACTGAGTGGTGCCTGTGGTTCGAGTTTGTATCCAGGGATGTGTCTTCCCCTCCTAACGTGGTTTGCTGAACACAATCCGGAAACGCTCACCGACGCAACGACTGCGTTTTCGTGCAAAGACTGGCTAGTGTATCAGTTGACGGGTATCCGTGGAACCGACTGTACGGAGGCGACTGTCCCCTTCCTCGATCGAGAAACGAGCGAGTTTAACCCGGCAGTGTTTGAACAGGCAGACATTCCTACGTACAGTGATCTCGTTCCAGAGATCCGTGCAGGGTCCGATATCGTCGGGCACCTGACTTCCGACGCTGCATCGGAAACTGGGCTTCCTGAGGGAACACCCGTCGTCGCCGGGATGATCGACGTCGCTGCGTCAGCAATCGGTGCAGGGGCAGTATCCAAAGGCGATGCGGCCGTGTCGCTTGGGACATCGCTGTTTACGCAGACGATCGCTGATTCTCCAGGCGAGACAGATGCAGGTATCGGAATGATGTTCGGGATCGAAGATCGGTGGACGTCGGCAGTCGGTTCAAACGCTGGAACGCCCAGTTTAGAGTGGGTCTGTGAGGAGTTAGTTGAGACTGACTCGATTTCTTCGCTCGAGCCGATAGCTGCGTCAGCACCACCGGGATCTGAGGGTGTCTTCTACCTCCCATATCTGAGTACGACCGGTGAGCGAGGGCCGTTCACCGATCCGAACGCTCGAGCTGGATTCGTTGGCTTGGACCCGACACATACACAGGAACATCTCATTCGCAGTGTCTACGAAGGTCTGAGTCTTGCAGTCCGTGACTGTCTCACGGAGCTTCCAGCAGATCCTGAGCGCGTGTTCCTTACCGGTGGTGGTGCTCAATCAGCATTCTGGTGCGAGTTGCTTGCGGATTGCCTTGGTATCGAATTGGTCGTTCCTCAGAACGATTACCCGGCGGTAAAAGGCGTCGTGTCGCTTCTTGCAGTTGCGCTTGGTATCGTACCTACTCTTGAGGAGGGGGATAGACAACTCGCTGGCAAGCGAGATACCTACGCCCCAGATCCGGAGATTGCGGAGGTTTACAACGAGATTTATTCAGTGTATCGACATACACGACAACAGATGGAATCTGTCTGGCAGGAACACGCCCAGCTACGGAGTACCATCAAAACCGACTGAATTTGCCTCACGTCTCGCCTATTCATTCGGATCTTCTCGGGACATGATTTATATGTCGAGAAATGGATATAATACTGAAAATTAATAGAACAACGCGAATACGTAAGAGTAGTCAATGAGTGGTCCCCTGAGAGTAGCAGTTTACCCAGAAGTCGCATGCGAGCGGATGCGACCAAACCAACTCAGCGAATCAATCGATTTCCTCTCTCCTGACATCGTCATAGCGACAGCACCGTATCATCACTCGCTGTTCCGCCGGAACACCGAGTACGATGTTCCGGTGATTACGCCCGCAAACCAGACCGGGATATGGGTACACAATGTCGCCGACCCGCTCCTCGTAGCAATCGGATCCACACAGGACATCAGTTCCCTTGCCAACTTGGAAGCCACGGATGAGTTAAATCCAGACACAGAAACGTTCCTCCTGAGTGACCTTTTGAGCGTTGACATCGATCTGACGGACCTAACAACCACCCTCGATGGGCAAGCCGACTACGAAGCCGCACTCAACAGCAACGACATTGGAGGGTCATACACGCACCTCACAACGAACGCCCCTCCTGACTACCGGAACAACTGGGGAGATCTCACCGTCCAAGGCGTTGTCCCCGGCGCAGACGGGACCGGCGTCGAGAAAACCACGTCAATTGCCCTCCTCACGCTGCACCGGAACGGACTTGTCTCATCACGAGATATCGACGCCGGGAAGTTCGGACTGGAAGCACTGGATGAAATCGGACCGAACCGTGCCGACACGCTTCGTGACGCCGGGTTCACCTCCAAAGAAGACGTAGCGAACACATCCCCACACGAACTGCAATCCCTGGACGGGTTCGGGCGGAAAACTGCACAGAAAAGCCATGCCAGTGCAACCGCGCTCGAAGACGGCAATGTCCACCGTACCTCTGACGCGACTATTCCTCGCGCTGACCCGGTGTTCATCGACATTGAGACCGATGGCCTTAGCCCGACGATCGTGTGGCTCATCGGCGTACTTGACAGCGCTTCAGATCGCTACCTGACGTTCACAACACGAGACCCGGATGCGAAAGGCAAAGCTGTGGAGAACTTCATGATGTGGTACACCGCGAACGCCTCGAACCGCCCCATCGTTGCGTACCACGGACAAGGATTCGACTTCCCTGTTCTGAAAGACCACATCCAGCGGCACTGTTCGAGATATGTGGACGCATGGGAAGATGCGTGGAAATTCGATCCGTACTGGTGGGCTGTCAAGAACAACAACGCCATCCTCCCGGGTCGGACGAACAAATTAGAAGAGGTCGCCGAAGGGCTTGGGTGGGAAACCGATGATACCGGGCTGACCGGCGGTGCAGTCGCGCACGTCATGCAACGCTGGTTGGCCAACCCGTGTGAGGAAACTGAGCCTGATTGGGAGAAACACGAGGCATACTGCGAAGACGACGTCCGGTCAATGGCGTACATCTTCGATGCAATCAAAGACGCCGACCGGTTGGACGGCATCGCTACCACCAGCGATGCTACCGAAAGCGACGACGAAAACGTACAAACTGCGCAAGGAACGCTCAGCGACTTCTAACTACATCATGTCCTCCAAAACACCGCGCTACACGTTGGCCGACTCGCTCGACCCAGAAACCCTCGCTCAAACCTTTCCTAACTACGACGACCAGTTAGTCGCCCGCACCGTTCAGGAAGCTTCCGACGGGTTGTTCGAAGATCCGGAGAGCGTCCTCCCGGCTGATCTCGCGGACAACCTCGAGAACGACCTGTACTCCCATCAAGCGGACGCCCTAGCTGCGTTGCAAGATGGCGATAATGTCTCTGTCGCCACCAGCACCTCTAGTGGGAAGACGTGGATTTACACGCTGTACTTCGCGTTGCTCAAACAGCAGAATCCTGACGCTAGGGCATTGTTCCTCTACCCAACGAAAGCACTCAGCACCGACCAAGAGAAGGCCATCAATGACCTGTTTAATGACCTCGGAGTAGATGCGACCGCCGAAACATACGACGGCGACACGAAATCCGGACGAAAGCCCATCATCCGCGACAAGAAAGACGTCGTCATTTCGAACTTCGCCGGCATCAATGAATACCTTTCCAACCACGTCAAGTGGAACGATGTCTACGGAAACTGCGAACTCATTGTCATCGACGAGTCACACACGTACACCGGCGTTCACGGCATGCACGTTGCGTGGGTCATCCGCCGACTCCGCCGCATACTCAATCACTACGATGCCGACCCGCAAGTCGTGTGTTCCACCGCGACAATCGGGAACCCAAAAGAACACTCCGAGTCCCTCACAGGCGCAGAGTTCACCGTCATCGACAAGGATGGGTCTCCGCACGGCCAGCGCGAAATCGCATTCTGGCAACCACCCGTGGATGAAGAAAACGATGGGCACAGGTACATCTCTGAAGATGAGGTCGTGCCTGACATACGGAAACGCGCTGGGTCGGAAGCCGCTCGTGTCACCGCACACCTCGGATTAAACGACGTACAGACGCTCACATTCACCCGATCACGCCAAGGCACAGAAATCGGGGCGAAGCAAGCAGGTACCGCCGCTGGCGACCACCCGTCAGATGAGTACCTCAGGGTGAAACCGTACCACGCAGGGCTTAGCAAGAAGAAGCGACGAGGGGTTGAACATCAATTGAAATCCGGTGAGATGGACGCGGTCATCACCACGAGTGCATTAGAACTCGGGATCGATATCGGGGGCGTTGATGCGACTGTACTCGCGGGGTACCCGGGGACCCGGCAGTCCTTCTGGCAACAAGTCGGGCGAGCCGGTCGCGGCGGGTCAGACTCGTTATCCGTGTTCATCCCGCGGAACGACGCCATTGACCAGTACATCCTTGATGACCCAGACTATCTGCTCAGCGATGACGTCGAAGACGCGGTGGTTGACCTGGAGAATAACGCCGTGTATGCCCGACACGTGCTGTGTGCGGCGAACGAATCCCCGCTCACCGAGGACGACATGAAGTGGTTCGGCCCGCGTGACCGGTTAGAACGCGCTGTGAGCGTCTGGAAGGACGCCGGCCGCATGATTGGTGATTTGGACCGTGGTGCACAGTACAACGGCGCACCACGCCCCCAGAGCGATATCTCGATGTATGCCACCACTGATGAGCTGTACGATGTTAGGTGCAGGAACGATGACATCGACATGGAACCCATCGAGAAGAAACGAGCATACCGTGACTACCATCCTGGCGCACTCATAATGTACGACGGGCAGCAATACGAAGTCACCGACATTCACGAAGACCGGTACCAACCGTACGTTGAGGTACAGCGCGTCAACACCCGCGAATACACCATTACGATCAGCGATAAACGCGTTCACGACTTGGAGGTGAAGGAGTCCCGCGATCTTGGTGGTGGGTTCTCCATCTATAAAGGCATGGGGACAGTTGACGTGGCGTACACGCAGTACAAACGCATGGATATTGACGGTAGGAACGCCTCGAGCGGCATGGTGCCGATCGACCTGCCGCCAGTATCGCTCCAAACGCAACTCATGTGGATCGAACTCCCCAACCGGATGCTCCCGGAAGTCGAAGCTGCTGTGAACGACGAGGAGTACATCGAACCGTCCGAAGACAGTGAATTCGCTGGGATGTCTCCAGCACAATTCACTGTCGCCGGTGGGCTACACGGGGCAGAACACGGGATGATCAAAATGGCTCCTTTAGAACTACGACTAGATAACTCGGACATGGGTGGGTTAAGTATGCCCATGCACCCGGAGACTGAATCGCCGGTCTGGTTCATCCACGACGCTGTGGAAGGCGGTGTCGGGTTCTCGTACAGTATTTACGAGAACTTCGAGGAAATCATGTTAAAGACGCTTGCTCGCGTGGAACACTGCTCGTGCGGGCGGGTAGAAGGCTGCCCGTCCTGCCTAATGTCGTCGCAGTGCGGGAATAACAACGAACCACTTCACCGTGAAGCGACGCAACTCATCTTGGACGAAGTCTTGTACCACGCGACGGACTGAACAGTCTAACTGAACGCTCTTGGAGATAGCGGGGGTATCTGTGACACGACACCTCTTGTGGCAGAGCGAATTATCGGAAGCAGGTAGCTTACAAGTTCAGTCATGGAGACGTCATACTGACCACAAGTCTTCCGTTCGATTTTCGATTGCAGCAAGGACCGTCGAGTAGACTTCGAGTGGATGAAGAGAAGACAGGGAGAGTTCGGCTAACTCTTCAGCAGTTGGTGGTTGATGAAAGTACAAACGGGTATTATGCGTGTTTGGGTGGCGGTCCCAGCGACATTCCCAGTGTTTCTCTTCGATATGCTCTTCGACATAGTGTATCGAAAAATCACTGGTTGTGAACCACCGAATATCAAGCCGGACAGTGGTGATCGACTCTGGATACTGGCTCTTGTCGAGTACCGCATGGAGAAGTCGCGGCTCGTAGGTGTTTGGATCGAACGCTGTCTCGGTGACCAACGAATCTGATGCGAGATGTCGCTTGAGTAGTTGGAGGGTCTGTCGATCTGGAGGTCCAATCGATTCCAATGGATTATCTTCTCGTGGCGAAGTCATTCAGGCTGGAATGAGATGGCCGTCATTCTGCGAGAGCTGGCGGGCAAGTTCGTAGAGACGAATGTCTCGAAGCACACCCTGCCAGTCGCTCACTGCGGCCATCCGTTCGTGACGCGTCTCGTGATCGCCTTTATCGAAGGCGGCCACGTCTGTTGGATTTGCGACTCCGAACTGCTCTTGGAACTCCGCGTGCTGTTCTTCAAGCTCCTGGACCCGACTGATGATGTCATCGATGGTTAGGTCCTCTGCGATTCGACTTGCGTCCTGCCATTCGAGGTATCCTTCGTTCCGTTCGTACTGCGGGGGTCTGCTGTCAGTGTTTGCCCGAACGATCCTCATCTTAGACAACCGATCCAAGTGCTTCTTTGCGGCATTTGGAGAGCAGTCTGCTAATTCTGCAATCTTTGTGTGTGAAATAGGTGAGGTAACGCCTAGCGCAACCTCGTAGACTCGACCGAACGTGTCAGTTCCCGCTTGCCACCGCTGCTGATCGGGTTCTGGTGCTGGGTCGAACCTAGTCATGGGTATCTATACACGGCTGTATTCAATATATCTTCACGTATTTCAAATATATAGTAGCGGTTGTAATCCTGTTCACAGAAAGGCATGAGGAGGTCCACAGTTTTAGCCGGGAGGAGGAGTCCGATTATGAACAACGACTGTGCTATTTATCACATATCTAATCGTCTTTGAGCTGTTCAACCTTTTTAGCTGCCATAGTAGCGTGCTCTTCTGAGTAACCTTCAGAAACACTGTATAAAATGATACCAAGAAGGCACCAGAGGAGAACGATTGCCCATTCGTACGGCCAGAGCAACGCCGACTGCCCCCCTGGAAGGTAGAGATAGACGAAGAAAGCCGTCAAAGCTAGACCGAGAAGACCAACAGCCCATCCAGCTGGGGCTTTATATGGGCGATCCATCTCGGGCTCAGAGTAGCGTAGGATGAGGAAAGAGACAGCAACAAGCAACCAAGCCACAACGATTCCCAAGCCACCTGCATTCACAATCCAGTTTAACATTTGTTCACCGAAGAACGGAGCAAGTGCAGAGAGTCCTCCAACAAGAAGAATAGCGTTGCTTGGAGTGTTATGCTTGGGGTGAACCTTAGCAAGCGACTTCGGTAACATACCGCTCTCTGCTAGCGCGAAGAGCGCACGACTACCACCAATAATAAATGCGTTCCAACTGGTGAGAATGCCTGCGATACCAGCCAGCGCCGAGCCTGTCATAGAAAGCGTCACGTACGAAGCAGCAGAGTGCGGAAAGTGTGTCCAGCACAACCGCAACCCTGCAAGATGTGGATTCGG
>NZ_AOIA01000083.1 GCF_000337695.1 Natronococcus jeotgali DSM 18795 | reverse complement strand
TCTCCGACTCGTCGTGGCCATTACCAACTACGAGCGAGGAAATAATCCGGGCTGTGAGAAGCTATGAGATGGATTCTATGACAGGCTCAATTAATTAACGACGAGATTCTCACAAAGACCGCGCCGTACTACTGGGTCAACCAGAGCAACAATCCCGAAGAAATCGAGGACGGCTATCTCCAGGCACCGCGTACCGATTTCCAGAACTACGATCTACAGAAACTCGAGACCGGCGATATCGTCTTCAACTACCACGATGCGGCTATCATCGGGTACTCGGAAGTCATCAGTCCGGCCTATCTGGTAACCGAGGACGGGGAGGAGTACCGCCACGTCGACGTCGAGGTAACTGAATTCGACGAACCGATTCCATTCGCGGAGGTGTTCGCCGACCTGATCAGGGAAGATGTCCGCCTAGACCGCTACTACCCGGTCAACGAAGCGGGCATCAACCAGCAGTATCTGTTCAATCTCTCAGAGAAAGCGGGTGACTATCTCCTGGCTCGCGGGTCCGACATGGACTCTTCAGAGAACCAGGAAGGAAGCACCTCTAACGACAGTACACTCTCGAATCAGAATATGACTCCAAGCCTTTCTGAACTATTCGAGCGTGTTCTGTCTACGTATCCGGTCGAACAAATCGGAGAAGGGCTAACCACTCACGAAACGAGAACAGATCTCGAACAGCGAATACCGGAGACAATCAGAGAACTCCTCTCCGATCACAAAATGGAGATCAAATCATCGGCAGGAAAGGGCCGATGGACCTCGATTCCCTGGGTAGCAGTGATGGATCCTCGAGAGACGACACAGATCCAGGAGGGAATCTATGTCGTCTATCTATTCGAACCACAAGAAGATCGAGTTACCCTGACCCTCAACCAAGGGGTTACAGCCCTCAAAAACGACGTCGGAATCAAAGAAGCACGCCAGCAGCTCAAAACGACCGCGAAAAACGTACGGGACGAGATCAACCTCGAGCGATTCGCTGCTGGCCCTCTACAGTTCCCGTACGCTTCTCAACGAAACAAGCTGTACGGACCAGGTACAATCCTGTACCAGCAATACTCGTTAGAGAACCTTCCAACCGACGAGATCCTCAGAGAAGACCTTCTCAACCTCGTCGAGGCATATCGAGGATACGTCCAGACTACTACTAAACAAACGCCGCTGATAGATGTTGGTAACAGCCAGTCTACTGATGGCCAAATAGTAGAACGAACAGATAGCAAGCAGTCCACAACACCAACCGTCTACCAAGTCCCTATCGGCCAGGATTCCATTCGGACAAACTTCCAACGCACAGTCTTGGACGGCGTCCCTCGAGAACCGCTCGAGGAGATCACCGACATTCCGATCGACCACGACGAACTCCGCGTCTGGGGGAACCGAAACGACAACCCAGCGAACACCGGCGACTACCTTCTCTTTGCCGACAGAGATGGCCGACGAGGCGGTCAATACACGATCCTCGCCCGAGTTGCCCACGCAACGATCCTCGAGCCAGAGGCAGCAATGGCGTTCACAGAGGCCATTGGTTGGGGAGAGACAACAGACGCGACGTTCCACCACGTTCTATTTCTCGAGCCGGTCTACAAAGCCGACCTCGATCGCACACAGTTCTGGAAGACACTGGACTTCAAGGGGTGGCCAAATGACACGTACAGCGCAATCAACTTCGAGAGAGATGGCTCGGACTTCTACTCCGAATACCAGTCAATTCCGGAGTTCCTCGAGCAAATCAAGGGTGACCAACTCTACCCCAAATCGACGACTACGGCTGAGGAGGATCACGTGACACTCCCCAACGACCCTACTCCCAGAACCGAAACCGACCTCGAGAACCCCGACCACCCACTCCTCAAACGTGCACTCGAGGACGACACCACAGTCTACAAATTCACTGCCCCACCCGACTACTGGCTGACCGTCTTCGAGTACACCGCCCTCTCGTTCCAACCAGCGGACAAAGACCACTGGGAACAACCTGACCCCGGCGATATCGTGCTCTTCCACTCGAGACAGGATCCAAGCTGGGAGGACCTCTCCCCCCGCGAAAGCGCTCTCATCGGCGCCGGAATCATCCAAGACCGAACCACCAAACCCGAGGACGAAAACTGGTGGTACGACGAACACGAAGGCGGCCCAAAGGGCGACTCCTTCCCGTACCTGCTTACCTTCAGCAGACTGTTCGCAACGGGGGTCCTCGAGCAGACTGATACAACCCGACAGATCACCGACAAAGACCCTACCACGGTCGATGCCGAACTCGAGGCCCTCCTCCTAAACAGCCTCCCGTTCGAACGAGCGGACACCATCTGCCGCCAGATCAATGACACCGGCTTCCCCCGCCACCGTCTTCTCGAGTCACTGACCACAGACAAAGGAACGGCACTCCTCGATGCACTCGCCCCCTCCCTCGAAGAGATCCCAGCCATCGCCATCCACAAGAACCTCACTAGCCCCATCGACGCCGACGAAATCCTCGAGGACCTCCATTTCCAGGACAACATAGCCAACCAAATCATCGAGCAGATCTCCACAGCCCTCCGTTCGAACAAACACATCCTGCTCACCGGCCCACCCGGCACCGGCAAAACAGAAATAGCCGAACGCGTCTGCGACTACCTCACCGACACCCACCCGTACCTCTACACCGATTTCGAGATGACCACGGCCACCGCCGACTGGTCGACGTTCGACACCGTCGGCGGCTACATGCCCAACGAAACCAACGACAACGACCAGAACCTCTCGTTCACGCCAGGGATCGTTCTCAACCGCCTCAAGGACCGTCAAAACGAAACACAGGCCAACGACCTGCTCGTGGTCGACGAACTCAACCGTGCAGACATCGACAAAGCGTTCGGCCAGCTCTTCACACTCCTCTCCGGACAATCGGTCCAACTCCCCTACACCGTCAACGACCACGAAATCGAACTCACGACACACGCCGACCTCGAGGGCACTGCACAACCCCACCAGTACGTCGTTCCCAATTCGTGGCGCATCTTCGCGACGATGAACGCCTACGACAAGACCTCGCTCTACGAGATGAGCTACGCGTTCATGCGCCGCTTTGCCTTCATTCGTGTTCCAGCACCTGACCTCGAAGCCACCTCTGAGACCGACGACCCTGCAGCGGATCTTATCCACGAGTACGCAGACGTCTGGGAGCTCGAGATCACCCAGCAAGAAGCACACGCAGTCGGCCGCGTCTGGCGAAAAACGAACACCGCGGTCGATGAACGAGCGATCGGCCCGGCGATCATCAAAGACGTCCTCCAGTACGTCACGCTCCACACCGATAACCTCGAGTACCATCTCACTCAGGCCGTCATCAGCTACATCTTCCCACAGCTCGAGGGCGTTCCGAAACGGAAAACCATCGTCCGAGAGCTCACCAACGTCCCAGACATCAAACCAGACCTACTTACAGACGCCGCCCAGGAGATGCTCCAGGTCACACTCACAGCGAATGAATAGAGACGAACTCCTCGGCCAGCTCACCGAGGATATCCTCGCCTACGCAATGCGAGGCTCGTTCCCCCAACAGGAGCTGGCCCGCTCGCTCAAACCGGAACAGCTGGACGAGCGCTTCGAAGAGTACGAACTCTTGCTGGATCTCCACTTCATCCTCCAAGAGGACGTCGTCGAGTTCGTCCGGAACCTCTCCGGACACCTCCGCAGTATCCGTACCGAAACCCGGACGACCTCACGAACCAGACGCGGCACCGTCGACGGCCGGATCAACTGGGGCGATACTATCAAGAAACGCTACTCCCAGTACCCTCGAGACAACTCGGTTTTCGTCTGCGACAATCGCTCCGAGGACTACGACATCCCGGAAAACATCGTCCTCAAGCAACTGATCTCTATCATCCACCGCACAGTCCGAGAGGCAGAAGAATACCTTCGTGCGGACTACGACTGGGTCGCCCAGACCTGGAAGGGCAGCGACGATCTGATCGACGAACTCCAGCGCATCGTCGAGCGCAACGTCCACGTCCGCCGGATCCGCGAACCCGACACGTACGAACCGACCGAGCGAATGCTCACGACGGCCGCCAACTCTCGTCAAGAGGTGTATCGTACGGCCGCCTCGCTGCTACGAACGCGCCAGCGATTGTTCGACGGCGACGCCGATGCGATCCGCCAGCTGCTCGAGCAAACTGCGATCGCACCGGACGATACGGATTCACTGTTCGAACTGTTCGTGCTCTTCCGATTCATTGCAACGATCGAAGACCTTCGCGAGAGTACGCCGCAGTTCCAGACGATCGCAACCGACCGGCAGGAAGTGGCCCGATTCGACGGCAACCAGGAGATCGTCCTCTATCACGACAACTCTGCACGGGATCGGAATCTCTCGTTCACAGCGGTTCCGGACGAAGACGAGGACAGCCAGTCCCGCACTGACAGGGTACAGCGTGTCGCCAAGGAGGTCGCTGGCAACTACTTCGATAAAGAGTACCAGNGGAATCTCTCGTTCACAGCGGTTCCGGACGAAGACGAGGACAGCCAGTCCCGCACTGACAGGGTACAGCGTGTCGCCAAGGAGGTCGCTGGCAACTACTTCGATAAAGAGTACCAGGATCACACTGGACGGCCGGACGTGATCGTCCTCGAGATCATTTCCGAGGATGGTGATCAGGAGTACTTGATCGTCGAAGTGAAGAATAGCGCCAACGAGGACACGATTCGGAGAGGGATCAAGGAGACACTCGAGTATCTCGCCTTCTTGCGTCTCAACGAGGAGTACGTCTTTGGTCGTGATACTGAGGAGTACTTCGGCTCTGGGTGGAACGGACTACTCGTCGTGCAGGATCTCAACAGAGAGACTGCGTCGCTCGAGGAGCAAGCCGAGAGCGAGATTAAGGTCCTGCAGGCCGCCGAACTCGAGAATCAGCTAGCGCAAGTCCTCGAGCGAAAGCTATGATCCAATGATTCATTAGATTGAAACGAAACCGATCGTCAGTACTTGTATTTGTAAATTCGGGTGTTTTATCAAATGTTAGCACTTCTCTCGAGATGTATATAATCTCAGGAAACTAATCAATATCATGGATAGACGAAAATTCCTAACTGTCGGCGGCGTATCTCTCACGACTTTTCTCGCAGGTTGTTCTAGTGCTACCAACGAAGAGATGGATGGCGGTTCTCGCGGTGACGATGAGAACGGCTCAAACGAAAACAAAAGCAATGATAGTAACGACAGTTCCAATCTTGGTGACTCTGGTGTCGAGGGCGAGCCAAGTGTCAAGATTGGCGATCATGAGCTGATTGTCAATGAAGGTCAATATCTAACCGACGTCTTCGTTGAAGCGACTGTCGAGAATACTGGTGATGCTGCTTCCGGAACTACTGAACTCCAGGTCGACTGGTACGACGCCGACGGAAATTACCTCGACAACTCCACTACATGGCTCCAGACGCTGGGAAGCGGCGAAACATGGATTTCCAATGTTCACTATCTCGGGACTAATGAGGAAGAGGTAGCCGACTACGAGATTGAGGGAGAATTCACAGAGGAAGCTAGAGAATTCAACCCTGATGGGCTCGATCTTGTAGATCATGACATGAAAAAGAGTGAGGGAGACTTTCCAGAGGTCATCATCGAAGGGAAAGTAGAGAATACTCGTGGAGAAGAAATCAGCTACGTAGAAGCAATCGTGAAGTTCCATAACGCCGATGGCATCGTCATGGGTGATAACTGGACTAACGTTACTGAACTTCGTGATGGAGATACGTGGTCATTTGACGTCTCTTGGAACGGACGTGATCGAATTCCCGAGGTCGAAGACTACGAGATCCTTATTACAGACAGGTCCTTTTAATCTAATCCCTGACCTATTATCATTCAGGAATCACATTTTTAGGTATAGATCTACGATCCCTATCAATGATGATTGACTACGCTACTACATTGAGAAATCTCCGAGAACAACCTCCTGTCATAGCCTTTCCTCGTAGCTAGAACCGCTTAGAGAGCAAATCGGCTGAAGTCATTTCTCGAGGGTATCATAGAAGAGTTCTTACACTGTGATCACGGTACATCCTGGATTGTCCCTACGTTCGTAGTTGATGATTGCGACGACAAGGCGCTTTGTAGTAACAGTGGAGAATGCCCCTATCATCTCAGATGGTTCGTGGTCTCGTGTTCGCCTCGTTTCCGCCAAGGCGAACATCGAACTCTTCGAGAACTTGAAGGAGATATGCTCAAACAACGCTAGCGTCTCATCTCCACGACATTGAAAACGACTCTACCGAAGAATCTTGCATAGTCGCTGAACCCATCTACCTTAGCATTCAGCCCTGCTCTTTAGTGTGCTAATCGTTCTGTGACACCCCTACAGTACCACTCGAGGAATTCCATCAGAGCCAGCCATTCTACAGGATAGAGAAGGAGTTACCGGAGTTTCCGATATCCACTGACGCCAGCAACGAGCATTCCGATGCCGGCAAGCAGGGTTACGTAGACGCCCATAGCAGAAATACCTGTAACGTGGTAGAAGGCAATCAATGAAATCACAGCACCACCACCGATGCCTGCCAGCATAGAGCGCTTTGTGTTATCCGAATGAGCCTGTCATAGAATCCATCTCATAGCTTCTCACAGCCCGGATTATTTCCTCGCTCGTAGTTGGTAATGGCCACGACGAGTCGGAGA
>NZ_AOIA01000082.1 GCF_000337695.1 Natronococcus jeotgali DSM 18795 | reverse complement strand
GAATCCACATCTTGCAGGGTTGCGGTTGTGCTGGACACACTTTCCGCACTCTGCTGCTTCGTACGTGACGCTTTCTATGACAGGCTCCAATTGACCTGTAAGATCGCACCGACACCGATCGCGAGGAAGAACGCACCAATTGTCGGCGAGTAGGCGAGACTCCCAATCCACCCGCCGAGGATGACGGGCGCGCCGGCGAGGAGACCGAGTGCCGCAAAGTGCCTCAACGCCGGGCGTTCGTCGCGGGCAACTGGTGCGACGACCGCCGGGCCTTCGGTCACGTTGTGGAGCATGAATCCGATGACGAGGAACGCACCGAGCGAGACACGCCCCAGCGCGAACGAACTTCCGATCGCCAATCCCTCGGCGAGATTATGGAGACCGATCCCGAGGGCAACCAGATATGCGACCCAGAGTCCGCTGCTTGCTCGACTGTCACCGGCGGCGACGCGTCCCTCGCGCCACGAGCTGATCGCCTGCACGAGTAACAGCGCACCGAGGATACCGGAGACGACCAGCAGTTTGCCTTCGTAGACACCCGGAATTCCCCCAGCGAGTTCGAACGCCTCGAACCCGGCATCGAACGCGAGAAAGCCGAGCACACCGGCGGCGAACAAGAGGACGGCGTGCAATGCGCGATCGCTCATCGTCCGGAGGAATGGGAACCACAGCATTCCGAGTACGACCGGGATCACCCCGACGAACAGCCCGATGAGCGCCAGCGTCCACAAGATATCAGCACTGAATCCGGGTGACGGTTGAGGGGCTTCGACGTCGTGGCCGATCGTCGTGCCATCCGAGAGCACGAGATCGACCTCGAAGTCCCATCCAGGGTTCCAGTGATACGGGACAATGACACGGGCGTTTTCGCGGGGTTCAAGTGTCTGGTCACCAGCGGCCCCTTCGACCCGGAAGTTCCAGTAGGCTTCGTCGACGAGCACTTGGGAGATCGTAACCTCCTCCGGGCCGTTATTAGTGACGTGAAGGACGACCGTGTCGTCACTGGGCAAGGTAGCGTGGCTGACCGTCACATCGGGGAGTGGTTCACCACTCTGAACACCGGCGAGGGGCGACGTGAACGCAAACACACCCAAGACGAGTAGGAGTAACACGATGGGGAGCAACGCGGAGACCCATCGCGGGAGTCCGAGAGGCTGTGCAATCTCTTTGCCAGCCGTTACACCGCCATCTGTCGTCGTGTCTCGGTTTTTATCCGTCACTTAGACCACCTCGAAGAAGCTCATCCAACCAAGTTCGGCAAACTCCGACTGGTGAGCGTGGAACATGTACAGCCCCGGCTGGTGGCCGGAGTAGTCGAGTTCGATGATGCCGCGTTGAGCCTGGGTTTGCATGATCGTATCGACGGTTTTGCTCGTTGGCATCAGCGTCGTTCCGTGGTCGTAGTAATCGAAGAACTGGGAGTGAGTGTGGAACGAATTAATAAAGTCGAACTCCGTTGCGTTGACGAGATACACCCGCTGTCGTTCGTTCTTGTCGATCTGAATGGGGTGTTTTGTCTCGCCTGCCTTCCAGTTGCCTTTGGCGTCGCTCTCCCCGACACCGTACGCGAAGGCTCGCGTGTTCGCGGCGTACACCTCATTCTCGCCGTCGAAATTGGTGTCGAACGAGTTCATCACCATCACCATCTCGTTGACGGCGTCGTTCTCCGCGTACTCGTGATTCCGGCTCTTCGCCTCGTCGATAAGTCGCTCGCGAAACTCCCCGTCGATCGGCCCGTGGTAGTTGACATACTCGCGGGGATTTTCCTCGGCGCGTCTGGGGTCGGGATCAACGATTATCGTGCCGTAGAGCCCGCGATGCATGTGTTCTTTCAGCGGGAGCGTGTGGCAGTGATAGAAGTGAGTCCCGGCGGGTTGTGCGATCCACTCGTAGGTGAACGACTCGCCCGTATCGATTACCCCGGGACCGTTCTGCGGCGTCCCGTCCATGTCCGGATCGAGATTCTTCAGATGTGGGTGAATCGTATGTGCGTGCTGACTATGGTTCTCGAACGAGACTCGAATGAGATCACCCTCGACGGCACGGATCGTCGGGCCCGGAACTTGCCCGTTGAATGTCCACGCTTCGAACTCAATACCGGGCGCGATCGTTATCGTCGTGTCGACGGCGGTGAACTCGAACTCCCGAACGGTCCGTCCGTCCTCTTCGTAGACTCGCTGTGGGACGGACTCCTGACCGTTCTCCCCAGTGTTGAACGTGGTCAAGAACTCGTGGGGGTCGAAATCTGTGTCTCGGTATTCGTCGACGGCGCCGAAGTTGCCGTGTTCGTTCTCGTCCCCGCGGCCGGGATCGGCACCCGCCTGAGTGCTCCCGAACCCTAACGCTGCACTCCCAGCAACACCGAGGCCGCCAAGAACCGTCCGGCGATCGACGCTTGTGTCACCGACGAGTGACTTGACGAGTCGGTCTTCGAGTTGTTCCGTGACCTCTGCCGCATTATTGTAATCTATCGACGGCATTTCTTCCTCTCCAATCCGATGGCCCGACCTCTCACACTCGACCATTAGACGAGGGTATGCTTTAATTTGACGCATCTAAACTTAGGTAGAGCCTAGTCAAATAAGTAAGTCATCCCGACCCTTGGCTTGGAAAACTGATCAGACACGGCAGTAACCGGGGAACACGCCCACCGTAAGACGGCCAAACACCGAACGACAGTCACTACGAGACTTCTGCGGATGTGCTGGAGGAGGATGTCACCCACGGTGAGTCTGCTGAAATGGTGGAATGAGACAGGGGTAACTCCATACGCATCGAACGACGCAATCTCAGTTTCTGTGCGCACGAAAGGATAGTCACGCCGAAGCCTGTCGAGCGGTGGACCCGGTACGGCGGGTCCACAATCCCGTTCGGATCCACTCGATGTTTAAGGCACAGTGTTCAAGATGGTCGGCTCGAACTCAGAAGTATGCGACTCGAGGAGTATTGGGGAGTCGGTCCGAAGACACGGGAGACATTGGTCAAGGAGCTGGGTCAAGAGCAAGCGGTCCAAGCGATTGAGAGCGGGGACATACGGACACTCTCCGACACCGGACTCGCCCGGGGACGGGCGACGCGGATCCTTCGCCGGGCGACCGGCGGCGAGAGAATGGACATCTTGGCCACGAGCGATGCCCGATCTGCGTACAACGAACTGCTAGACCTCGCTGTCGATCACGCCGTCACCCAGCGCGCAGCCGACCGGATCCGGGTGCTTACACCACTCGAGAGCAAGAAGGCAATGGAAGACCGCCTTGATAACGTGCTCGCGGCTCGAGACGCTTGGGAGGCGCTCGCCGACGACGACCGAGAGGTCGTGCTCGCGGCGTTCAACTGCTACGATGAGCGCAATGGGAGTGAACTCGCCGCCGTCGAAGCTGCGCTCGCGCTGCTCGAATCCGGTGTAAAGTCCGGTCCCTTCGCGTTGATCGCGGATATCGAGGCCGACGCTCTCGAGGCGGCCGCGACTGCGCTTGCGGCACTCAACAACGGTCGGGTCCGCGAGGGAGCAGACGAGGAACTCGACCGGTTGCGCGACACGCTAGGCACAGTCGAGGACATGGATGCGAATGCGCTCGAACTCATCGATGAGCTCCAAGACGGCGGTGTTCAGGACGTCACAGACTTTCGCGAGGCGTTCGAGGCTCGACTTCTCTCCGATACTGATGTTACGGTCGAGCAGGTACGGGAAGCGATGCCGACGAACGCGACGGACGCCACAGACTTCGTCGGCGGAACGCTCCGCCGGCTGCAGTCAGACCTCCGAGAGGCCGCCGACGAACGTGAAGAACGAGTCGCGGAGGAGTTCGAATCGACGCTTTCAGAGCGGGACGAAGCCATCGAGCAGGCCGTCAGCGCCGTCGACGAAATCGCGTTCCACCTCTCGCTGGCGCGCTTTGCACTCGCCCACGACTGCACCCGACCGACGTTCCGGGGAGAGGACGGCGCGGCCGTCTCTGTCGTCGCCGCGCGCAACCTTACAGTTGACGCGAGCGGCGAGGACGTTCAGCCGATCACCTACGCGCTGGGCGACCATACCGTTACCGAGGGACCCACAGACGCTGGCATTCCCGGCCAGCAGCACGTCACCGTCCTCACGGGAGCGAACAGCGGCGGGAAGACAACCCTGCTCGAGACGCTGTGCCAGATCGTCCTGCTGGCGACGATGGGGCTGCCCGTTCCCGCTGAGCAGGCCGAAGTGACACCAATTGACGCGCTGGTCTTTCACCGCCGCCACGCGAGTTTCAATGCAGGCGTCCTCGAGTCGACGCTGCGCTCGATCGTGCCGCCGCTATCGGCTGACGGGAAAACCCTGATGCTGGTCGACGAGTTCGAGGCGATCACCGAACCTGGCAGTGCGGCAGACCTCCTGCACGGACTGGTGACACTGACCGTCGACCGCGAAGCGCTGGGCGTGTTCGTTACCCACCTCGCGGACGACCTCGAGCCCCTGCCGCCCGAGGCCCGCATCGACGGCATCTTCGCAGAGGGGCTGAGTCCCGACCTCGAGTTGGTCGTCGACTACCAGCCTCGCTTCGACACCGTGGGGCGGTCGACACCAGAGTTCATCGTCTCGAGGCTCGTCGCAAATGCGAGCGACCGAAGCGAACGCACCGGATTCGAGACGCTGGGAGAGGCCGTCGGAAACGAGGCCGTTCAGCGCACGCTTGCGGACGTTCGCCGGGCCGCTGACAAGTAAGGAAGTGAGTACTCTCTCGCTGAGCAGGTCTGCGAGCATTAGACCAAATCAACTCAACGACCTGCTCACTTCTCAAACTGGCTCAACTAGACAGTGCCAGTTCATTCCACATATAAATCAACGAACATTTATCCACTACTCGTGCGTATTGACCAATCAAAGGAACATACTATTGTTGCTTTTAAGAGATGTAAATAATTGACCATATGTAACATTTTTCTATAGAGCGGGTGTCGGATAGCGCAATATGACTGAACCACCCGAAAGTGACACCTCAAACGATATTTCGAGCCAATCTGAACTCATTCAGGTTCTAATCGAAAATTCACGAGAAGCTGATGAATGCATACTGTTTCCAGAAAATGCAACAGATGACGAACTACACACAATGTGGGTTCTTGCTGAGGAGGGTTCGTATATTCATCCAAAAGACGCTCAGTAGACCACTTGTACTGACCGATCACTTATCTTCGTAGATTGGTTCTCAGTCTGTGCCACATTCGCGCGCTGTATTCAGCACTGCTCTCTCAATATCTCTATCAGCTGATGAGAGAGACGGCGATGAGTGTGCACACTCCACATAACGAACCGACGACTTAGATTCAGAATCATACCGAAATGACAATGTCATAACATCACCTATTGCTATGACGTACGCTCTGATCCCCGCCTAAAATCAAATATCGTTCAAGATCACCGGTGAAACCGCATCGGAAGACCGCTTTTCGCCTGAATCGTGGCATGAGCAGTCCGATCAGCAGGGAGGTCGGTTTAAACTCGATGTATCGATCGGGATCGACCTCCACGAATCGCACCGTTTTCTCCTGTAGCCCCTGAGATACGCTCCTTGAAATACGCCTGCGCTCCTTGCACCAACCCGGTTCCTACGGTCCACCGGAACGTGATATGATCGGGGTGCCACTCGACGTAGCTGTCCTCCATTTCCCCGAAGAATTGGTACACCACGTCCTGTGGTGCCGTCACGTCCGTGGTTTCATTCAATATCATTCCAACAGAGAGAGGCCATTCAGACGTAAATACTGTGCATCGCATCCTGAGAGGTGGCCACTCCAGCGACCAGTGAGTCGGCCGCGCCATTCGGTTCGGCGGAGAGACCCTACTTGGTATCGTCTGGCTCGAGGAAGGGGTTGCTGAGTAGACAACGCGTATCGATCACAACGACTCGACGAACTGACTCATGATCCGATTGAATCGCTCGGGTTCCTCGAGGGTCAGACAGTGCCCACTCGCTTCGAAGAGTTCGAAGCTACCCTCCGGGACGATCTCTGCGACGTGTCTGGTTGCCGCAACAGATCCTCGTTTTTCATCTGCACCAGCACAGACAACCATTGGCACGTCGATCTCGTGGAGAACGTCCCGATAATCACGTGTGAGCGCGTCGAAGAGGATGGCGCTCTTGATCGGCGCTGGTACCCGGGAAAGTTCGTCGAACGCCATAGCCCTCGTTTCGGGTGAGGGTGGGTCCTTGAACACCTGCTCGGTGATCCGTTCGATGAGACTCACCCGATCCTGCTGGGCCAATGCGAGTGTGGTTTTGAGACCATCCAGATCAGTGAGTCCGTAGTCATAGTCAAACCACTGAAACCGGGAAGCTTCCATATCGATGTCTACCACTCCTCGGATTTCCTCAGTTCCGAATTGATCGACGTACTCCCACGAGACGAGTGCGCCCATTGACCACCCGACCAAGACGACGTTTTCGATCTCGCGCTGGCTTAGAAAGGCCCGAAGGTCACGGGCGTACTGCGTGACCGTGTGTCCTAGCTCTGTCTTCTCCGACCGGCCATGCCCCCTGAAATCGATGGCAATCGTTCGATACTCCCTCGAGAGGGTCGTCAGTTGGGGCTCGAAGAACCGGTGGCTCGCCATGACGCCGTGTAGAAAGACGATCGGAGGCCCCTCGCCGTGGTCCTCGTAGTAGAGGTCCGCCCCGTTGCACTGGATGTACGGCATAGCGATGATCGTACGAGAAACTCGGTCATAAGCCTACCCAACAGACCAACGAGATAACGGCGAAGAACACTGCAGAGCCAGAAGGTTCGTTCGTCGGTAGGATCTCAGATGTACGAGGCGGGTATAGACACGGATCTCACTAGTGTTCCGGAAGTGGATATAGCTGTCTACCGGATTGGTTCGCTCTGTGACTCAGTAATTCGGTCACCCCGTGACGAAGAGGACACCACCGACACTTGCGAGAAGCATTGCTACTGTCGTCGTCGAGAGACCGCTTACGAGGGAATTCCCGAATAGTGCTCCTACGATAAAGCTGAGCTGAGTTACGAGAACGCTCGCAGTACTCCAACCTCGGCTGACCGGAACGTACAGGCCACCGTCAAGGGTCGGAACGTCTGGCACACCTTCTGGAACGCGGCCGACGAACCGCTCCGGTTCCTCGAGATCATCGCGCCGGGCGAGTTCTCGGAGTTCTTTATGGAGATTTCACAGGATTACCCGGTCGACCCCGCCGACGAGGAGACGCTCGCTCGCTTCGAGGAAATCTGCGAGCGGTACGGCTTTGAGGCCGACCTCGAGACCGTTCCCACGCTCTGTGAGGAACACGGACTCCAGATATAGAGGATCATCGGCCGGTCGACTTCGAGGACTCTCGCTATATCAGCCACTGTTCGTGACCGAATCAGGAAGTCGGGCGTGTTCGATACAGATCGCTTCACTGCCGAGCATCACGAACGAGAAAGACCGAGTAGACATACAACGCGTTCGTTCTCGTGGTGAACTGACCAAGAGAGTTGAAAATTCATCGGTCGGATATATTGCTACGGCTTCGCTTCGAAGACCAGACTGGTCGGTGTCTCAGCTGTACGGCGGAAGCGTGTAAATCCACCTTCGGTGACGACGTCGCGAGTACGTTCCTCTCCTGCTTGTGCGCCGAGGCCGTAGCCGACATCCTGACTGAGCGAGTTCGGCGTGCAGGCCACCGTCGAGATCGAGTACGCGAGACGACCAAACGGGGTAAGGGTATCTTCGACTCGATCCTCGGCATAGGGTTCGACGATCATCCACGCACCGTCGTCGGAGAGCGTCTCTCGGACGTGAGCTGCCACTCCGACGGGATCACCCATATCGTGGAAGCAGTTGAACATCGTCACGAGGTCGTAGTCGGTTCCATTGTACCCCCGCGCGGTCGCCACCTCGAAGTCAACGCGATCAGCGACGCCCGCCGCTTCCGCCCGCTCGCGCGCCACCGCGATCGATTCCTCGTGGTAGTCAATACCGACGACCGTCGAGTTGGGGTACGCCTCAGCCATGCGGATCGTCGGTGCGCCGTGGCCACAACCCACGTCGGCGATCCGTCCGCCCGCTTGCAATTTCTCGTCGACCCCCTCGAGCGCCGCGATCCAATCGAGAAGGAAAGCCCCGTACGACGGTCCGAAGAAGCGTTCGGTACCGTGAAACACGTCCTCATCGTGTTCATGCCAGCCGATACCTTCGCCCGTTCGAAATGCCTCACGAAGGTCGGGTTCGATCTTGGCTGCCGACGCGACCAGCTGGAACGCGCCCGGCATGAACACCGGGCTGTCCTCGTTGGCTAAGACGTACGCCTGTTCGGGGGAGAGATCGTAACGGTCGGTCTCGGGGTTGTAGGTCACGTATCCGCCGGCAGCCTGCGCACGCAACCATTCGCGGACGTAGCGTTCCGCGGTATCTGTTTCCTCGGCCACCTCGGCGGACGTCAGCGGCCCGGACTCGTCCAATGCCGTGTAAAGGCCGAGTTCGTCGCCGATGACGGCCAGCGCGGCGTGGATCGTCGCGCCGAGGTCGACAAGTGACGTTTCTACGAGATCGTTCAGTTTCTGTTCGTCGATCGAGTCCGCATCCTCTCGAGTGTCTATCGTCATAGTTTCGTTGCTACACGAGTTGTCGTGGTTCACGCCGGAGTTCGTCGTCTGTGTATTCCTTCCCGTGAACGTCGCGCATGTGGGTTTTCGCCAATTTGACCACCTCGTCCTTCTTTTCCAGTCGAATAACGAACCGGCGATCGGCGGCAGCCGCTTCGCGATCGAGCCTCTGTGCTTGAGCCATCGCTGTTGGCCCCCAGTAACACCATCGACGACTATCGAGATAAATATAACTAAAGATAATTATGTTCTGGGGAGTTCTCTCTTGTAGTACTAACGTTCCGCGCCATCTATTATTCGAGAGAATTAGTCGAGGCTGCTAGAAGTGGGTGCGGTATACATAAGGGTATATCTTGCACACTGATGAGAAAGACCGTCGCCTATACCGACGTATTTAGGATCGTAGTATCTCAGACGACACCCACCAATTGGTGATATTCCCGGCCAGCAACAGAACAGTTTAATTGGTCGGCTTAAGCACGCGCCATACAAGACTCGGACGCAGTAGTGTGGTTGGTGGTTGTTCCATCGTAAGGACTCGGAAGAACGCGCTGGATAACGTGCTATCGGTGTGGGCTTTCCGAGTCAGTCGGGAGAGATACCATCCCATTATGTCAGTGCCGCGTGGTTTGGGGCCGGTTGTTTGTGGAAACGCGAAGTCACTGCCTGCCGCCAACGTCCACGCCATGTCGATTACCGCTTCGGCGTGATCGAAAAACCGAAGCACGAGACCCTCACGGTCGCCCGTCGCTAGGGTCTGGTGGAGCACGAGCGCTTCCAGAGCCGCCACCGACATGCCCTGGCCGTAGATAGGGTTGAAGCTCGCGATCGCGTCGCCGATGACGATCAGTCCATCGGGGAACTGACCGAGGTCCCCGTAGCGGTACCGTCTATTGGTCGGGAAGGGGTACTGCTCAATGTCCGCAGAGACCTGTCGATGGTCGTCGAGGAGGTGCGTTACCTCAGGGGTCAGAAGGCTCGCTGCGAATTCTACGAATCCAGCAGCATCCGTTGGGGGATGGTCACCGTGGACGCCGTGTACGCTCACTACCCAGCGGTTTCCTTCGACGGGCGCAGCCATGCCGCCGCGTGTGTGCGGTGCGGACGGTGGCACGAGAAACGTGCGTAGGTCGTCGGTAGGTCGCTCAATAAAGGTAGTGCTGTAGGCCACGTCGATGTGCACTTCCTCAACCTCCGGGGGTGCGTAGCCGTGGTTTTCGAGCCACGTCGGCGTGCGACTCGTCCGCCCGGTGGCATCCACGACCAGATCGGCGGTGATCTCCTCTTGCTCACCATCTTCACGGATGACCACGCCTTCCACGGCCGTCGCTATGTCGTCGGTCAGATAATCAGTGACTCGGCAGTTCGAGCGTATGTGGACGCCATCGAGATTGGAAACGTGCTGTCGTGCGATCTGCTCGATCAACGGCCGAGTTGCGGAGTACGTCTCCATTGGAGTTGGACCGTGAGCAAGGAACCCTCCCTCGCTGTAGAAGTTCACATCGCTAGTGAAATCGACGACAACGCCTCCAGCCGAGATGAGATCCTCACCGTACCCGGGAAACAGGTCCTCCAATGTTGCCCGTCCGGCTTCGAGCAGCGCGTGGGGATGTGCGCCTTGCGGCACTCCTCGGCGTACAACTGGCCCGGTGGGCAGTTGATCTCGTTCGATGATCGTCACGTTGGTAAATTTATCCGCTAAAATGCGGGCTGCGAGCAGGCCGGACATACCCGCCCCACTCACCACTGCGTCCCCGCTTCTCTCAATCGGTTGGTGGCTGGTGTATCGAGGAACGGTTGCGACTGTCATGATGCCTGCTCTCCTATCCGTTAACCTTCGCGGCCAAGCGTGTTAACTATACCCACACACATTCGGTAGCGCATTCGTAACAAGCAATCACAACATGTCTGGAGATATGAACTATTCAACTTCCCCTGCTGGAAGATCAGGTCTGGCAGTGTTACAGAAGATATCCCGGGGATAGATAGTATAAAAATAACTGTCAAAATTTCCCTGTTGAATAGCGATTGAATCAGCTGATATCACGGATTAGAAGGGTGAAGTAGAGGAATTCGACTCTGTCCATGGAAATCGATCTCCTCGACTTCGTTGAGCAGTGGCGGGACCTAGTCAAACAAGCGTTGGGAAAGCGTGCGGGCAAGCCCGCCAGTGGCAGGTTCGCCCGCTGGGGGCACGTTGTCCTGGACTGTCTTTGGCTCGAAGACGACCACAGCTACCGCGAAACGCCGAGTCAGCTGAAATATATGGCTGAGATTCGTGACGTGCTTGCCCTTAATCACGACGAGATCGAAGACACGGTCCTACATCACTGCGCCTCGCGCTTGAGCAGCGCTGTCAGGAACTCCGCATGACACCATGCCAGCGGCGCCGCAAAAGAGATGACATCTCGTTCTTTGAGAGCAGCCGCCATCTCATCGTACGCCGTACGCATGTGGCCCAACTCCTCCGCGATACGGTCGAACGGTACGTCCCGGAGTACATCATCATCGAACTCCTTCTCGAAGTCGACGCCTGTATCCCACTCCAGTTCGACGAACTGTTCAAACCGCTCGCGCGTGGAAAGGTGCTCGGGGATGTGGCCTTCGGCGTCGGCGTAGCCGGTGATCCTCGAGAGTACGTCGTCGCCTCGCTCGCGCTCACCGCGGTCGTATCGGAACTGCGCATGCCAGGCCGTGTATTGCATCCATGGGCCGTTACCGCCGTGCTGATGGACGTCACGGTCGCGGTGAAAGCCGCGGAAGCGCTGGAGGCCGCCCAGTCGCGGGTCCTCTAGGCTCGCCGTCGCTCGCTCAGCGGCGCGCACGGCGTGCTCGCCGAACACGTCCTCGAGTTCGAAGTAGGCGGGCGCGAGCAGCGTGATGTCTGGGCGGTCGTCACGCTTACCGCTAGGGGTGTACCGACGCGGTACGGGCATCCTGTCGACGGCGAAGCACCGCTCGACACCAGATTCCAGCAGCGAACGAAGCTCTTCGATACGCTTGAGGACGTCGCTAACGGCGATCGGATCGACGTCACCGGATTTGTCAGCGTCCTCGGATCGCCTAGTGGCCTCAACCCGACCGAGCGCGTCGTCTGCCCACTGTAGGGCGGCAAGGAACGCGCAGTTCACCCATAGTGTGTAACCGGACTCGATAGCGCCCTCGTGGATGCTCGTCGTGCTCTCGATCAGGTGGGCGTTGGCGTCGTACAGCTCCGAGCGGGCGACCGCCACCGCAGCGTCGATACACTCGATGGCGTTCGACAGGAACGTCCCATCTGCCGATTCAAGGTCATCGGCCGTGTCGAGTGCGAGCATCGCGTGCGAGATTATCCTGATCCCGTGAGCGACGTTGTCCTCCTGCCGGTAAATCGACTGGTCGGTGCCATCGAGTCCATACCTCTGGTACCACCATCCATCGTCCTCTACGGCGATCAGGAAGCGGGCCGCGTCGACGACGTGGTCGCGGCAGGCATCCGACTGGACGCCGTGTCGAAGTGCCGTCAGCCAAGCACGCGTGATTGAAGCGACGTCACGCGGATAGACATAGGGGTACCGGTTGTCAGGATCACTGGCCAGGGGCACCGCGCCGTCAACCTTTGCGTCATAACTCAGTTCGTCCAGCACAGTGAGATGGAAGTTCGGGTCGTCGATCGGTACGTCGACGTGCTGGGGGACGATACTGCCTGTCGTCGTCTGTTGCGAATGTGTCATAGGTATAAGGAAGTGAGGATCAGCTACGGGTGATCGGTTGAGTGTCAATATGTTCGTTGCCGACGCCGCGGGTCTTGATCGACTCCGTCGTCTCCGGATCGAACAGGAAGACATCTTCGGCGGCGATCCGAACCGTTACTTCATCGCCCGAGTCGGGGTAGACGCCTGGCGGAACCCGTGCCGTGAGCGACCGGTCGCCGACATCGAGGTAGACGAAGTTGTCGTTGCCTTGGTATTCCGTGATCGTGACGGTCGCGGGGAACTGGCAGACGTCGGTCACGTCGTCCGAGAGGTTGTCGAGATGTAGATCTTCAGGTCGGATACCAAAGCAGACTGACTCGCCATCGATATTGTCCTCGACAGCTCCACGGGGAACCTTGCCGAGCGTGATCCCATCAACGTCGATTGCGTAGGCGTCACCATCCCCGTCACCGCGGGCGACGGCGTCGAAGGTGTTCATTGAGGGACTGCCGAGGAACGCTCCAACGAACTTGTTGTTCGGATGGTCGTAAGCGACCTCTGGCGGGGCCACCTGCTGAACGACGCCGTCGTTCATGATAGCGATCCGGTCGGCCATTGTCATCGCCTCGGTCTGGTCGTGTGTGACATACACTGCGGTGACGTCAAGGTCCGACTGAATACGCTGGAGTTCCGTCCGCATGTGTGAGCGCAGTTTGGCATCAAGGTTCGACAGCGGCTCGTCAAGCAAGAACACGTCCGGATCGCGGACGATGGCTCGCCCGAGCGCGACGCGCTGTTTCTGCCCCCCGCTCATCGCCTCGGGTTTGTCGTCGAGCAGTTCCTCGATTCCCAGCAGCTCCGCGCTTTCGCGCACCCGCCGGTTGCGCTCCTCGGCAGACATGTCGGTCGAATGCTTGAGCCCATAGCCCATGTTCTGGCGGGCGGTCATACGCTTGTACAGCGCGTAGCTCTGGAACACCATTGCGACGTCCCGCTCGCTCGGCGCGAGGTACTGGACTTCGCGATCACCGATTTCGACTGTCCCTTCGGTCACCGTCTCTAGGCCGGCGATCATCCGCAATGTCGTCGACTTGCCACAACCCGAGGGACCGACTAGGACGAGAAACTCGCCGTCCTCGACAGTCACGGACGCTTCGTCGACAGCGGTTTCGGTTCCTTCGGCGTCGTCGTACACTTTCGTAACGTCGTTGAGCGTGAGTTTAGCCATCGGTAGTCACCTCCGGGTGATCGCAGTCGTTGTCGGAGTCGGCCCCGGTCACCGACGCCTTGCACAACGGCGCCACGACCGTCGAATCACCTCTGTGTCGAACGGCGTAGCGCCGCCCGCGGCAGCACAGCGTCGCCTCCGCCGTGCCGCTGAGCTCCGTGACGGGGTCGGCAACTGGCTTTCCTGACTCTACGCCGAGGCCGAGTGCGGCCCGGGCGAAGCCGAAGCCGCTCCCGGCGCTCCAAGCGGCTGGCTCGCAGGAATCGGGGTGGCGGACCCGCCCCGCGTCTACGTCGGCGTCGTCGAGACCGACCAGCAATTCGGGGAACCCCCAGCGGCTTGGATCACCGGTCGCGCCGGTCGCCAGCGCGTCTAGTCCCCGATTGACAAGCGCCGCCGTGGCGTCGTCGCGCTCGTAGCGCGCACAGCCCATTGCGGCGATGCTGGTATCGTGGGGCCAGACACTGCCGCGGTGGTACGACAGCGGGTCGAACGCGTCGTGGGACGCCGAGTACGTGCGGAGTCCGGCGTCGGTCAGCACGTCTGGAGCCAGCAGCCTGTCGATCACGTCGTCAGCGCGCCCCGGCGGGACGATCCCGCTCCAGAGCGCGTGGCCCTGGTTCGAGGCAACGGCGTTGACTGCGCCGTCGGCGTCGAGCGCGAGCGCGTAACACTCTTCGTCAGGAAGCCAGAACTCACGGTTGAACGCATCGCGGAGGTGCTCGGCACGCTCGTCGAGGCGCTGTGTAAGCTCGTCGTCTCCGCGGGCCGCCGCGAGCTCCGCCACACCGCGAAGTGCGCGGTAGGCGTACCCCTGCACCTCCGCGAGCGCGATCGGTGGCGTCCCGGCGGTGCCTCCGGGCCGCGCGATCGCTCGGTCGCTGTCTTTCCACCCGTGGTGTGTGAGTCCGTGCTCGTGGTCGTGGGGTTCGTACCACACAAAGCCGTCCTTGTCGCCGCTCTCGACCGTCCACTTGATGGCGTTGAGGGCGGCGTCGTACATTTCGTCGGTAATTGCGCCCTCGCCGGCCCATTGCCCGTAGGCGGCCACGAGCGCTGCGAACAATGGCGTTGCGTCGACAGTCCCGTAGTACGGTGAACGGATCGACCGGCCGAGCGCCGGCAGGTCGCCTCGCCGTTCCTCGTGGGGGATCTTGCCCGGTTCGGTGAGCGTCTCGGCATCGGTCGTCGAGGCCTGTCGCTCGGCTAAGTAGGTTAGCACGCTCCGGGTCAGATCTGGAGCAAACGGCAGCGTTTGGAAACCGACCAGCAGTGCGTCTCGCCCGAACGGCGCGACGAACCGCGGCGCACCGGCAGCTGGGACGCCCTCGGGCAACACGAGAGCCCGCAGTGTGTCCGTGGCGGCCTCGAATAGCCCGGGGCACGACGTCATCGACACCGACGGGTCGAACGACGGATCGACCCGGCTGCGCGTTGGCCTGAGCCGCGCCGTCGCGACGACGGACGCCTCGTCGCCCGGCGGGAGTTCCAGCATCCGTTCGACGACCACGCCGGCGGTGTCGGTACCGGCTTCCACGGACGTGGTCCGGCCGCCCTCCAATTGGACCGTCGCGGCTCGGGCTGTCCCATCGGGGGACGTTCCGGATAGCTCCGCGCTGCTCTCGCGGTCGGACACGGTTGTGTCGCGATCGACCGGATCGCGTGCCGCAAAAAACCCTGGGCACTCGAAGACGTGGCCGAAGTTGGACGCGGCGGTCAGTTTGACGTTGATGACGCGCTCCTCGGCCGTGTAGTTCCGGAGCGTCGTCTCAACGGTCACCACGTCGCTGCCAACAGTGACGTCCCTCTTCAGCAGGAACTTGCGGGCATCACCCCGGCCCTCGCCGGGCGCAGCACCGACCAGCACGGTCGTTACGCCGTCCGGGCCGGCCTGCCGGTCGAGCTGGTCCCACCCGCTCTTGGGTGCATCGCGGTCGGTTACAGCTACCTCAAACTTGCTGAGGTACTGTGTATCGTTGGCGAACACGCCAGTTTCGGAACGATCGGATCGGACGTCACCGCGCTCCCCAACGACGCAGACGACGCCGTCGCGGACCGCCAGCGCGCAGTCGTCCGGAATCATTCGATCACCTCGCCGTCGGTACCGAAGCGGTGGATAGCGGCGGCGGGCAGTCGAAGCGTTACGGTCGATCCGGGACTGACAGTGCCGGGCCGGTCGCGCAGGCGAGCGGTGACCCGATCGCCGCCGCAGTCGACCTCAATCTCGTAGGCGTTGCCCAGCGGTTCAACGACGAGCACCTCGCCGCCGAGTTCGTAGGAACGTCCGCCGTCGGCTTGCTGGCGGCCTTCTTCGACGATCGCAACGTCCTCCGGCCGGACGCCCACAGTCGCTATTCCTGTGAACGAATCGTTGGACGCTCCGGTCGCCAATCGGTCCGGATCGAGGAAGTTCATCGACGGTTCTCCGAGGAACCCGGCGACGAACTCGTTGGCCGGGTTCTCGTAGACCTCCTTCGGTGTGCCGACCTGCTGGAGCTCGCCGTCGTTCATCACTGCGATACGATCGGCTAGACTCATCGCCTCCTCCTGATCGTGGGTTACGTACACGGTGGTCGTACCGAGGCGCTGCTGGAGGCTGCGTAGTTCCGATCGAGTCTGGACTCGGAGTTTAGCGTCGAGATTCGACAGCGGCTCGTCCATCAGGAACGCTTTCGGCTCGCGGACGATGGTCCGTCCCAGCGCGACACGCTGGCGTTGACCGCCACTGAGTTGTCCCGGCTTGTTGTCCAGCAGGCCATCGATCTCCAGCAGTTCGGCGGTCCGGCGGATTCGCTCGTCGGCTTTCTCGTCGTCGATGTCCATCTTCTCGAGTGGGAACGCGAGGTTCCCCCGGACGGTCTTGTGGGGGTACAGCGCGTAGCTCTGGAACACCATCGAGAGGTCCCGTTTCTGAGGCAGGCGTTCGGTGACCTCTTCGCTGCCGATCTCGATTCTGCCCTCGGTGGGAACCTCCAAACCGGCGATCATCCGCAGCGTCGTCGACTTCCCGCAGCCCGACGGACCGAGCAGGACCTGTCTCTTATACACATNAGATGTGTATAAGAGACAGGCTAAGAGCGGCGGCGTCTGCGGTGTCGTTGGCGGTAGGGGTGCGTTCCGTCGCCATGTTATCCCTCCACCGCTCCGAAGGTCAGGCCCTCGACCATGAATTTCTCCAGATAGGTGAACATCACAATCAGCGGAATGCTTGTCAGCAGCGATGCCGCCATGATCTGGCCCCAGACCTGCCGGAAGCTCGAGGATAGTGCCTCAATGCCGATCGGCAGCGTGAATACGCTCTGGGACTGGAGGAAGATACTGGCGAACAGGTACTCGTTCCACGCGATCATGAATGTAAAGAAGAACACAGCCACGATCGCAGGCGCCGACAGCGGCAGCGTAATCTTGAAGATTACTTCCAGCCGCGAGTAGCCATCCATGATCGCTGCTTCCTCAATCTCCTCGGGGATCGACCGGAAGTAGTTGCCCAACATGTACAGTGACACCGGCAGCGTCTGGACCAAGTACGTGACGAACAGGCTCGCCAGCGAATCGACGAAGCCGAGCCACACAATCACCTGAAACATCGGCACAACCAGCAGGATGCCCGAGAACATGTACACTATCAGGACACCGCGAGACATGATCCCGCGCCCGCGGTAGTCGAGCCGTGCGAAGCTGTACGCGCCGAACGTGGCGACGATTACCGACGCGCCCGCGGTAGTCGTCGCGATGACGAAGCTGTTCCTAAAGTACGTCAGGAATGGGAATGTTTCTGGCCCGAACACGGTCCGGTAGTGTTCGAGCGTCAGATCCTGTGGGAGCAGCGTTGGCGGCAGCGAGTACAGACTCGATTCGGGCAGCAGACTCGCCAGCGCCATGTAGTAGAACGGGAACAGCGAGATCAGCAGCGTCAGCCCCAGCGCGATGTAGAACACGACGCGCTCCGCGAGCGACGTTTCGATGGTGTTCTCGCTGAGTCCGAGCGCGGTCTTGAACGAGTTGACGACGTGTCGGTATGTGGATTGTTTCGTACTCATCGTATCACCAGTCCAGTGCCCAGGCGACGTACCCGAGGACGAACACGATCAGTGCTAAGAATAGCACCATTGAGATCGCGGCCGCCTGGCCGTGCTGGTAGTTTGCGAACGCTACCTGGTACGCATAGATCGGCAACGTCTCGACGCGGCGGGTCAACAGCCAAATGTCCGCGAACTTGTTGAAGTTCCAGATCCACCGCAGCAGGAACACCGTCGCTAGGATGTACTTCAGTTCCGTCAGTGTGATGTCCTTGAATTGCGCGAACTTTGAGGCGCCGTCGATCTTCGCGGCCTCGTACATATCTCCGGGGATCGCCTGAACCCGCGCGATCAGCATCAAGAACGCGAACGGGAAGTACCGCCACGCGTCGATGAGGATTACCGCCCATATCGCGGTGCCACCGTTGCTCAGGATATCGATCTCGCCAGCGTATAGTCCTAATACGTCGCTTCCCAGGAACGGAACGATGCCGTACAGCGGGTCGAGCATGAACCGCCAGACGAACGCCACCGAAATTAGGGGTGCAACGTAGGGCAACAGGACCATCCCACGAATGTACCGTCGACCGCGGAACGAGCGGTTGAACAGCAGCGCCGTTCCGAGGCCGCCGAGCGTCGCGAGCGTCGTGCTGAAGAACGTGAACACGATCGTCGTCCGAAGTGCCGACCAGAACGCGCTACTCCCGAACAGACTGTAATAATGCTCCAGTCCAATCCATTGGGGCGCCTCGTCCGGCCGCAGCGGGACGACGGTGAAGCTCAGGTAGACGTTGTACAGCACCGGATAGAGGATCACTGCGGCGATCAGCAACAGCGCGGGAGCAATCAGCGCGTACCCCAGCAGCGCCTCCTTCTCTTCGATCGTTCGATCGCCGCTACGGGTGAGTGAGATCATTGTTCGACTGGAGAGTCAGTTGATTACGTCGCGCATCTGACCAGCGATGTCATCCGCGACCGTCCGGGCGTCCTCGTCTTCGGATACGCGCCTGACCGCCTGCGCGACGAGGTTGCGACTGGTGATATCGCCGAACGCTGGAATCATCTGGCCGTCGACGTACCCGAACCGCTCGATGTTGTCGAATGCCCCAGAGATATTGCTCAGCGTCTCCTGGCCCCACTCTTGAAGCGTCTCGTTGCTGCGGTAAGCCTCGCTTTCGGCTGTCGAGTTGAGCACGGGGTTCATCCCGCCAGGTGCCATATGCAGGAAGTCGACGTACTGGTCACCGGTGAGCACGTACTCGATGTACTCCTTAGCGGTCTCGCGATCCGCGTCTGAGGCCGTATCGAGGATGTTGAACAAGTTGAGCTGACCGAACGAACTGCGCCGATCGCGCTCGATGTACGGTGCGAACGAGGTGTCGCCCGCCATTCCGTCAGTGTTGCTCGAGATGTCGCCCATGATGTACGACGAGTACATGATCATGTGGCACTGCTCGTTGAGGTACGTGTTGTTGGCCGTTTCGAACGTGTCGGCGCCTGACGGGCTGTACTGCGCTAGCGAGCCGTAGAATTCGAGCGCCTCGACCATCGCGTCGCTGTCAAACACGATCTCCTCGTCGCTGTTGAACACCCGCGCGCCGTTTGAGCGTGCATAGGCTGTGAAACACTGGCGCGCGAACGGCGTCTCGTCGGAACCGACAACGATGCCGTACTGGTCATTGTCGGGATCGTGTAGCGTTTGGGCGGCCTCAAGGATGGAATCCCAGGTAGTCGGCGCGGACAGGCCAGCCTCGTCGAACACGCTCTGGCGGTACCAGAACCCCTGTACCCAGCCATGGGCCGGTACAGCCAGCAGGTTCCCGTCACTTGAGGTCGCCAGCGACAGCGCGCCCTCGTAGAAGTTGTCCCGTCCAATGTTATCAACAACCGACTCCGCGGACTCTGTCGAAAGCAGATCCTCGCTACCGAGGTTCTGCATGGGGTCGAGCCCCCACTCGCCGAACGCCGGGAGCGTCCCCGAAGCGGTCGACGAGGAGATCTGCGTCGGCAGGTCCCCTTCCTCGACCGCCACCATATCGATCGTGCCGTCGGCGTCCGACTCAAAACCGTCGATCAGATTCTGTATCGCTTCTTGACGGTCCTGTTCGACTTGCGTCGTCCAGTACGTTGTTGCCTCGTCGTTGCTGCCTCCTCCGCCCATACACCCCGCGAGTCCGCTGGCAAGCATCGCCGCACCAATCCCTTTCAGCACCGTTCGCCGCTCGCGCCCGGTCTTCGGACCTGTCATGGTAATCCATCTCAATGAGTGTAGAGCAGGTATTTAAATCTTTGTGATGGACTATTCACTGGGGTAACTACTCAATCACAACCCTCCGCAGTCTGCGGGATTTGACTTCGAACGGCTCTGATGAATCACTAGACAGCGTCCGGATTAGAGTCGAAAGCGACGGGCAATCGTGGCAAGAACATTCCTGTGTTCGTTCTCAGCAGTGGCTTTCCCTGCAAAACCCTCAATTGACCCTTATCGAAGGCGATTACAACGCACGCTCAACAGTCGAAACCCGACGCCCTATGGTGATTCAGAGCAGAACTCGAGCCACGCTAGCAGCGGTGTGGTTGTCTCCATGAATCACCGGAACGCCGACGAGTCGTTGTCGTCACACTCCACGAGGTTAATCGCTCAGTTAATGTACGGCTGCTATAGGTTCTACAGCATCGGCTGATTATACATGTATCTAACAGAAGTATGATGGGTGAGAACATGGAGAGTTTCCGAGACGCTGCTCATACGGCGGCCACCTAACGAAAATATATAAGCGTTTGTTATGGATTATACACTACAGTGAAACCTACTCGCTCAGATTTTCCGATCGAGATCAGTACGGCATCTAAGTTCTGGTGCGATCAGGAGGTGCGATAATGGACGAAGACGAGCTACGCGACGGATTACAGGAGGCCGGGCTCTCTCAATACGAGGCCAACGCGTACCTTGCAGTACTGGAGCGGGGGACAGCGCCAGCCGTCAAGATCGCCGAGCAGACTGGCATCCCAAAGTCCCGGATTTATGATGTCCTTGAGGACCTCGAACGCGACGACTTCGTTGAGACGTTCGAGCAGGACTCCGCGCTGTCGGTCCGCCCGCGGGACCCCTCAGAGGTGATGTCGGACCTTCAGCAGCGCGCGAACAAGCTCGCGACGACCGCGGAGGCGATCGAGGACCGTTGGGAGCGGCCCGAAATTAGCGGCCACAAGATCTCGATCGTCAAGCGGTTCGACTCCGTCATCGAGCAGTTCCGAGCAGCCGCCGAGGACGCCACCAACCGGATCCAGATCGGGGTCTCGCCCTCGCAGTTCGAGGCGGTCCGTCCAGTGCTCGAAGACGCCATCGACCGGGGCGTGTTCGTCAAGCTCTGTGTGGCGACCGGGATAGAGGACTCTCACGTTGTCGACGAGATGGAATTCGAGGGTGTTGCGACTGAGGTCCGCCATCGGACGCTCCCAGCACCGTTCACTGCGTTGGTTGACCGCTCCCATACATTCTTCTCTTCGCAGTCCCACCCGACAGACCAGTACGGCATCATCATCGACGATCTCACCCTAACATACGTATTCCACTGGTACTTTCAGGGTGCGCTCTGGGGAACCTGGCCACACGTCTATGACTCAGTCACGGAGGGCACGAAAATAGAGTACATCAATGTCCGTGAGTGTGTCCAAGACATCGCGCCGATTGTCAACGATGGGACGGTGATCCCGGCTACCGTCCAAGGCTTCAACGTCCAAACGGGCGAGGACGTCACTCTCTCCGGCGAGATCACCGAGATTATCTCGGCGGCGCCACCGAAGGACGACGGCACCCTGACGCTCACGCAGCTTGCCAGCCAGGCGACGATCGTGCTCGAAGCTGACGGCCGGGAGTATGGCATTGGCGGCCGAGGCGCGACGCTCGAGGACATTGAGGCGATTCGAGTCGTACTCGATCAGCCCGAAGTCTGGTCGAAGGAGATGAACTGAGATGCGCTATGGACTCAACCAGGCCGGCTTCCCGTCCGATGAGTTCGAGGAAACCTGTTCGATCCTCACGGCGGCGGGCTACGACGGTGTTGAACCGAACGTCGAGCGCGACGGCCCATTAACGACCGAGGAGGGACGGCAGGTCGCGGCAGAGGCGGTCGAGGCTCACGATCTGCAGGTGCCCGCCATCTCGACAATCAGCCACTGGGAGTACCCGCTCTCGAGCGCTGACGACGAACTGCGTGAGACCGGTCTAGCGATCAGCCGAGACATGATCGACGCCGCCACAGTGCTGGGTGCCGAGGATGTCCTGATCGTCCCCGCCGTAATCGAAGACGGCGCAGCGTACGACGCCGACTACCAGCGCGCCGTCCAGTCCGTTCGCGAACTCGCTGGCTACGCGGCCGACCGCGGCATCGGCGTAGCGGTCGAGAACGTCCAGAACAACTTCCTGCCCTCGCCTAACGAGTTCGCGTCGTTTCTCGATGACGTCGAGGATGCCGGCCCCATCGGGGCATACTTCGATATCGGGAACGCGCTCCGCTCGGGATTGCCGATCCGGTGGCTGCACGCGCTTGAGGGGCGCATTGCAAAGATCCACATCAAAGACTGGCTCACGGACGCCCACCGCGTCACTTATCCACTCCAGGGCGACGTGAACTGGGAACGCACGCTCGACGCCGTCGACGCGATCGGCTACAACGGTTGGATCACCGCTGAGGTGCCTACCTACCCGTCATTCCCCGAGCGAATGCCCGGCGATATGCTCGAGACCATGCAGTTTCTCTTCGAGGATGGAGATAATAGGCGATGACCCGGACAATTGTCGTCGGCCCGCTATTCGAGGACGTCTGGCCGCTCGCGGCCGACCACCTTCGAGAGCTGTGGGCCGAACGCGGTCCCGTCGAGTTCCGGCGTCTCGACGAGACTCCCGAGCGGCTCGTCAACGTGCTGGACGAGCCCAGCGAGGTGACCGAACTCGCGGCGCTGGGCGCGCCCGTTACCGAAACAGATGCCGAGCAGCTGACCGCGCTGGAGTCGGCGTTCGTGATGACCGAATCGATGTACGCGGTCGACGCCGACGCTCACGAGCGCCTCGAGGGGCGCGGCGTCACCGTCTACGACCACACTGACGAAGGATTCTGGGCGCAGTCGGTCGCCGAGTTCGGTCTCGGTCTGACGATCGACGCCCTTCGGAAGATCCCCCAGAAGCACGCCAGGATGATTGAGAGCCATGATCCGTGGGATCTTGACAAGCTGAACAACGAGGTACCAGGCGCGAACGGCCACCAGTTCGCGGACGATCCGGCGTTTACGAACGGTACCATTGCCGGCACTCGCATCAGGGTGGCGGGCGTCGGCAACATTGGGAGCACGTACGCAGACGCTGTCGCCTCGCTCGGCGCGGACGTCGCAGCCTACGACCCATACGCCGATGAGCCGTGCTTCCATCGGTCGGGTGCCGACCGTGTCTGTTCATTGGAGGTGCTCGTAGAGGACGCTGAAGTATTCGTGCCGACAGTCCCCTTGACCGACGCTACCGAAGGATTGATCACAGCCGAACATATCCACGCACTGCCGGAGGGCTGCGTCGTGGTTCTGATCACCCGTGCGGGCGTAGTTGACACAGGTGCCGTCCGCGAGCGCGTTCTCGCCGGTGAGATAGCGCTGGCTGCGGATGTCTGGGACGAGGAACCGCTGCCACTGGACGACTCGCTGCTCGACCGGCACAATGTTATCCACACGCCCCATATCGCCGGTCGAACTCGCGACGCCAACAAGTCATGGTCCGAACGTCTCGACGCTCACTTCCGCGCGACCGAGTGACGCGACGCCATCCATAGTGTGAATTTTCAGCCATGATACCGTTGAGCGCGGGCTGTACGTCTGCGAGGCGTGTGATGGGGCGTTCAACGCGGACGTGAACGGGACGGAGAACATTTGACTCGACATCAACGAAGAAAGTAACTCCGAGTCTACAGAGATACAGCGAGAGTGCCTCAGGGCTTGACCCCGAGGGTGAATCGCGCAAGCTAGATGACGCTCTCCACCGTACTGACGAGTACAGTTGCGACGTGAGTTAAAGACCTTAATCCGAAGCAACTGCGCGCAGTTGCGAGGAATGCGACACCTCTCAAAACCCGCGTCCTTGACGTGGTGAGACGGGTGTTGTCGGGTCGTGGTGGAGCGACCGACCCTCACGGACGTACCGAGCGTTCGGGTGTTAATTCCAGCCGACCCTTTTCAGGAAGGCCGAGGAGAATTAAATTCGCCTGCGACCGCACGTCCCGTTTTTGGGCGTGCGGTCAAAACGGTGAAGCCTCGGGGCTTGTCCCCGAGGTACTTCACACCCAGTTTGGGTGGGGATAGAAGTACCTTATAATTTACATATCCTGGTGTCTACCTTCACGACCTCTCCCAAGGATTCCAACCTCGGGCAGAGGTGGTAGATTGCAAACCCTAATATCCCAACTGCGGTCGGGATTAGTCCGCCTGAAGGCGGAGGAGGATGTCAAGTGCACTGAGGGCGTGTTTTGGGACAATGAGAACCTGGAAGGAGGCCACTTTCAACGACTCTCTCCCGCTCGAGAGACTGCAGAAAGTGTTCCAAGAACATGGGATCTGGCTGGCAATCCTGTTTGGATCTCACGCGAGCGGAGAGATCCATTCGCAAAGTGACATTGATATCGCAGTCGAGCTCGAGGACGTCCAACCAACCGATCCGACGTACAATGAACGCTTTTTCGGACTGAGTGCTGATCTCAGTGAGACACTCGAGACTGATGCGGTAGACCTTGTGGATCTCCAAATAGCCTCACCAGAACTGGCAGCGACAATTTTCGACCATGGAATTCTCCTTGTTGGTGATCCGAACCATGCGACTGCCCTTTGGGACCAACTCGCAGAGACAGAGTCATCTTCTCAATCACCATGTGAACGGTTCGATGCAGCACTAACCAAGATCGACGAACACCTGAGCGGATCTGCTGTGACAGCAACAGACGGTGAGACGCACAACGAATGACAGACGAGTCTTTCTCACCAGATCGTCTCAACAGAATCCTGAATGCTGTCGAGACAATCGAGATCAGTCTGGGTATCCTTGCTCGGAAACAGTCACTAAGCAGGGAAGAGTTGGAAAGTAATTACTACCCAAAGAGGGTGTCATAGAACGGTTACCACACCAAAGAGCAGGGTGAATGCTGAGGTGGCATGTGCTCAGCGGTCCTGCAAGATGCTCCTTCGGTAGAGTCGTGAAGACTGCTCTATTGAAAATGAGGTGCGGCGGCGGGATTGATGTATTTTGAACCGATGAATCATACATTTCAACTGAGGGGTGGCATGACTTCCCTTCCTGTTTCGACGGTGATCGACGTAATCATCTCGAGCTAGATATATACCAGAGTGAATACCGAGAACGGTATTTGAGATACCCGTCGAAATCACCAAATCCCTACGCCGTCTCCCATTTTCAATAGAGTGCTCTTTTTATACTCCTGAAACAGATATGTGAATTATGACTGAGACTGTCGCAGTTACCGGTGGAGACGGTCGGCTCGGACAAAGTATTCTACTGCATCTAAACGGCGAGAATATCCAGACTGTCAATCTCTCGCGGGGGAAGCGCGAAGGGGAGTACTCGGATGCCTATCTGACGACGGATCTGCTTGATGCCGGTGAAGTCTATGGGTCGCTCGCGAAGGCCGATGCCGACGCAGTCGTTCACCTGGGGATGCTCCCAACGCCGGACGTGACGCCAGGATACCGAACCTATGAGAGCAACGTGATGTCCAGCTACCACGTGTTGGAAGCCGCGGGCGCACTCGGGATTGATACGGTGGTACTGGCATCGAGCTTCAGTGCCATGGGCGGCGGATTCGAGCCCGAACCCGTCACTGTGGATTACCTGCCCGTCGACGAGGCGCACCGCCTCACGCCGTCGAACCCGTACGGACTCGGCAAACAAACACTGGAGGTCATCGCCGACGGGGTTGCACGTCGCTCTGCAGACCGACCGCAGACTATCACCTCGGTACGGTTCCCATGGGTTGTCGACGACGATATGGCTCAGGAGACATTCGTTGAGGCCGATCGGACCCTGTCCGGACTACGCAAGTCGGGCAACTTCCACACCCAGCGCAACACGCTGTTCACCTATGTCCACGTCTCAGATGCGGTTGATCTCGTCAGGCGAGCCATCGAGGCGGATTTCGATAGCCACGAACGCGTCTGGGTGTCAGCCCCCGACACGAGTGCTGAAACGTCCAGCCGTGAGATTGCAGCCACTGTCTTTCCGGACGCAGAGGTTCACGGTCTCGGTGAGGGCGACTACGCGTCGCTGGTTGATACCTCGAAGGCAGAAAAGCTCTTCAGCTGGGAACCTGAGTGGAGTTGGCGTCGACTATAACGATTCACCAACCGGCAGCACCACTATCCTCCAGAAGAGTGTGTCTGTATACTGCGTTGCCGGTTATTCTTTATCTCAGTAAAATTGTGGCCACTCTTGGTGGTGTCAAGGAAACAATGATATCTCAGAAAGGGGTCCTGTCTAGTTGAGCCAGTTTGAGGAATGAGCAGGTCGTTGAGTTGGTTGGATCAAATGCTCGCAGACCTGCTCAGCGAGAGCTATGACGCGGATTTAGAAGAATCTTGGGAGAACGAACGGACGGCGACGTTCACAAGAGCGAAGCTCTTGTGCAGCCCATCAGAACGCTTCGCGTTCTGAGGACGCCCGTCAGGGCGTTCGCCGTCCGGCTTCATCAGGCCGGTTGTTCGCTTCGAGAGACAACTACGATTCTCGCAGAATTAGGTGTTGAACGATCTCATGGAGCGGTCTGGAATTGGGTACATCGGCTGTCTGACAGCGGACGTGACCCGCCTGAGGCGAAGCCGAAGCGGGTCACTGTCGACGAAACCGCTGTCAAGATCAACGGCGACTGGTCTTGGTTGTACGCTGCAATAGACATCGACACAAAGTTGATTCTCGACGTCGCGTTGTTCGGTCGGCACGGCACCGATCCGGCGGCTGCGTTTCTGCATGGACTTCGCGAAAGACACGATCTCTCGAACGCTGAGTTTCTCGTCGATCAGTTTGGTTATCGGACTGCCCTCTCTCGATTAGGACTGAACGGTCGGGTGAACTATACCAACCGAAACCTCATCGAAAACTGTCCCGTTCCGAGTATTTAAATTCGGTGTGAGTTCGTTAGCTCCGAGCAATGGGTACACAGATCGACGGCATTTCTCCATCAACTGTTGGGGCTGAGTTCTACTCGCTGCTCGACGCAGTCGACAGCGAGTTCATTGCCGACGACTTCGAAATCGGAACACACACCGCTAGACACGATTTTGACAACCACCTCAAAGTCGCCATCTTCGAAGGAGTCAATCCATCCGACTCACTTGCTGAACTCGCTGAGAAAACGACCATCTATGACGAGTTGACGTACATGGCTGGTTCAACCTTCTCCAGGTTGACGAACGACCGCGACTACCGCGCGGTCGTTCGTCTGTTCTTGGAATTGCTTCATTCACCACAGCTCTATCACCAACGCGGAGTTCAACGGAAACGACTTGACTGGCTCGATCGTGCCGTTGTAGCAACTGATGCGACTAATCTGAATCTCACTAGATCAGTTACAGTTCCAAGCGAACGCCATGATACCGAAATTCTACATGAGATTGATCCCGGTGAAAAAGGGCTCCATCTCAATCTTTCCGCGCGTGTCGATGGCGACGCCAAGCACCCGCTTGGCGTCACCATCACGCCGGGCGTAATGCGTGAGCCAACTCAGTTCAAGCATCTCCAGAGCGACGTCGAGGTCTTTGCAGACCTCGACTCGCCAATCCACGTCTTCGACCGCGGTTACCTTGATTATGACCGGTTCTGTGACCTCAAAGAGCGTGAAACGGACTTCATCTGTCTCCTCCAAGCAGATGCTCGTGTCGACGTCTNCTTGATTATGACCGGTTCTGTGACCTCAAAGAGCGTGAAACGGACTTCATCTGTCTCCTCCAAGCAGATGCTCGTGTCGACGTCTTGGAACAGATCCAGGACGTCGAGATTACCGACGAGCAGGGGACACGAGTTCTCCGTGATGAATTGATTGAGCTTGCCGAGACTGGCAAGCAATTCCGCCGCATTGTCTTCGAAGATGTCGATGGCGAGGAACTCGCGTACCTGACGACGTTGTCGTCAGCGTACGCACCTGTTGAAGTGATGAGCATCTACACGCTTCGCACGATGATCGAGATCCTCTTCCGAGAACTCAAGCAGTACACGAATATCGAGAGCTTTCATTCTCAGTCGTTGAACGGCGTTCTCTTCGAAATTTTCTGCACATTGATCGGCTACGTGTTAGTTGAATGGTTCCGGCAGCGCCACCCACTACGGGGTGGCGTGCCGGAAGCAATCCGAACGATCCGCACCCGGTGGAACACATCGCTGCGAACCTACGGCTGAATCCGTCTCACGACGACTGGAGCGCCGCCGCTATGAGCGGCGGCACTCCTCAGTCCATCCGTTCTCGTCTACATCTGGTGGATGATTCAAGTTGAACGCTCTCTCTCGGCTATTTTCCTTGAGAATAGTGTACTATTCAAGCATAGGTGCAGTCTTTCAACGGATTCTGTTGGATGGTTGCTCGATGACTTTATCAACTCGAAACGGGACAGATCGAAAAGTGGTTTCACACCTTCAAAATGCGGGTCGACCGTTTCCATAATTCGTGGGTGGGCAGTCGGGCAAGCGCACGCGAATGGATTGATCAGTTCGTGCATTACTATAACCACCAGAGACCGCATCAATCGCTCGATGGAAAAACGCCAGCTGAGGAGGTGCTGAACTAGACAGTGCCGTTATGTGTAGGTAGTCTACTGAGCATCTTTTGGATGGATATACGAATCTTCCTTAGCAAGAACCCACATCGTCTGTAGCTCGTCGTCTGTGGCATTTTCTGGAAATAATATGCATTTATCAGCTTCTTGTGAATTTTCGATTAGAACCTGAATGAGTTCAAATTGGCTCGAAATATCGTTTGAGGTGTCGTTTCCGGGGGATCCAGTCATATTACGCTACCCGACACCCGCCCTATAGAAAAATATTACATATAGTCAATTATCTATAGCTCCTAAAAGTGATAATAGTAGATTCCTTTGAGGGGTTGATACGCATATCTACGGAACGGCTGGTTCATACGAATTACAAGGCGGAAACCCACGGCTTTAGCCGTGAGAGGAAGCCGGCGTGGTGGGACTCAGCGGTCGACCGATGGCTGGCCGACTCCCCCACGCCACCGTAGTACTTATGAATCTATATTTTTACATATGAAGTATGGCGGAGGTGCGTCGCACGGTCGTCGTCAAACTCGACGTAGACGACCACGACGCGACTCTCCTCCACGAAACCGTCGAGGAGTACTTGTGGGCGTGCAACTACGTCGTCCGAGACGCTTGGAAGGACGATTACAAGCCTACGTCCAAGACCAAACTCCACGACCGAACGTACTCTGACGTGCGCGACCAGACGCGCCTACAGGCGAATCTCGTTCAATCCGCACGCAACCGGCCGCCGAAGCCATCAAGGGCGTCGTCGCCCGGTGGAAGAACGGCAAGAAGGCGTCGCAACCACACTTCACGACGCCCTCTGACCGGTACGACAAACGGAGTGCGACATTCCACGACGACCATGTATCACTCTCAACGGTGAACGGGCGTATCGAAGCCACATACATTCTTTCGCCGAAGGGAGACAACCCGCACACGAAGTACCTCCACAACGACGAGTACGAGGTCACAGGTGCAACGCTTCAGTACCGCGACGCGACGGATACCTTTTTCCTCCACATCGGAACAAAGGCTGACGTGGAGTCTGAGATACCGGACGAAGGCGACGCCGAGAACAGCACAGTCCTCGGCGTGGACCTCGGTATTGAACAGATTACCGTCACGTCAACCGGACAGTTCTGGAGCGGTGACTACCTCAACCACCGTCGCCGGGGGTACGAGCGGGTGCGTGGCGGCCTTCAACGGACAGGCACGGAATCGGCCCATCGAACCATCGAACGGATTGGCGGCCGCGAGACACGGTGGGTAGAGGACTACTTACACCGAATCTCGAAAGTTATCTCCAAGAAGCCGTCGCGTACGGGTGCGACCGGATAGCGTTCGAGGAGTTGACAGACATTCGCGACCGTATGCCGGGCGCAAAGAAGTTCCATGCGTGGGCGTTCCGCAGACTGTACGACTATACGGGGTACAAAGCCCAAGCGAAGGGTATCGAAACCACGCAGGTAGACCCGGGCGTACACGTCCAAGCGGTGTTCGAAGTGCGGGACGACACTGGACGAGAATCGTCCGTCGCAAGCGAAGTTCTGTTACCAGAAGTGCGGCTACAAGGTCAATGCAGACTACAACGCGGCGAAGAACATCGGATTTCGGCTACTCCGCGCGGGGCAAAAGTCTCCGCACGGAGGGGCGACACGTCACCTCGCCCTGAAGTCCGGGACACTGAACGTGAATGGCGGCTACTCGCCTGCCACTCAGTAGGGTCGGCCAGAACGGGAGTCCACCGACAAGCCCACCCCGTTAGGGGTGGGTTGGTGACCGTGCTGAGCTTATCCTCTATATTGACCGTTGACCCGTGAGGGAACGAAAATACAAAAAGGAGTCTCACACTCGAAAGATTGAGTGTAATTTTCCTATTCGTGTGTATGCCCGAGCGTCTCGTTTGCCGTGTCATTCAGCTGTTCGAGCGCCTCTCGAGCCCCGTCAGGCAGATCTTCTTGCGGTGGTTCGAGTACGGGTTGTTCGTGGGAATCTGGTTCGCCAACGATCACGCTCCCCACCATTCCCATTCCCTCGTGGGGTTGGCAGAAGTAATCGTACACCCCCTCGACGTCGAATGTTTGTTCGAACGTTTGTCCTTCCTCGTCTAAGATACCGCTGTCCCAGCTCTCCGCGTCGTCAGGAATCCGCTGTGGTTTATCCACATCTGCATGGTATGCGGTCGTCGTGTGACCTCCGCTCTCGAGCGTCCATGTTACGGTGCCGCCTGGTTTGATCCAGACGACATGGGGATTGAAATAGTGTCCGTCGTCGGAGACCATCGCCACCTCGGCATTCTCAGACGGGCTCTCGGGAACATCACCGTCATGGCTGTGTGAGCCGAGGTCCGTGATCGGTTCTCCAGCAGGATTGAGGACCCACCAGACGTCGTTGACTCCTTGACCTTCGATGTCGCCGAGTGCCTCGTCAGGTGTGAAGTAGTACAGCGGCCAGCCGTTCGCGGCCACCTGCATGGAGCCGTCCTCGCGTTCGAACGTCGTCACGTCAGCCTCAACATCGTTGCCCACCGTGGGTTCGTCCTCGACCGTCAGTGGTGGCCAGTTTTCGGCACAGTCCTCGTAACACGCGCTCGCGCCCTCTCCCTGTGTATCTTGATCGAACATATACAAGGTTTGGCCGGTCGGACCGACGAGGATAGGGTCGTGGTCACAGTGGCAGAGAACCTGCACCGTTGGCCCTGCTGGGTCGTTGGCCTTCTCGTCGTCTAAGCTGTATCCGTCGTCGGTGTCGTTTTCGTCGTCCGAATTAGTCGCCGGTTCATCACTCGAGTTGTCGGATCCGAGACATCCCGCGAGGGTGAATGTTGCAGCCGTCGCCCCGAGTAGTGTGCGTCGTTTCAGGCGCATACCTGTTCGGTCGTCGTTTCAGTATAAGATCATTTTCCGGACTTCATCCAAAATTCGTCCAAACTCAGTGGGAGACCTGTCAGATCCACGTAATTCGGGCTAAAAATAGGATTGCTACGAGTTCTAATCCACACAACATCGTCACACCGATCTGCACGTCGGTACCGGAGTTGACAAACCAACCGATGAAGTCTGGGTGGAGGATGTAGAAGTACAGCCAGAGAAGGTTCTGAACGAGGAGGAACGTGTCAAATACGAGGAGTCCAAGTGTGTGGTGAGCACCGTGCTGGCGATAATTGCGGAGCCAGATCGAACCGAGAGCTAGCAGGAGTACCACATTCACTCCCGCCGCAATCCTCGCTGCTTGGAGCCAGACCTCCATCAGATTTCTATTGCGTCGTCATCGTTATAGGTGCTATCCAAACTTTGTCCCACATTACGACTCCTCCGAATCGACCGTCTCGAGTATCTCTTCGACCGTGTCCCAGTTCGACGTCACCTGGTCGGTGAATAGATACATGGTCCCGTAGTCACCGCCAGCGGTCCTTACGACGTTATTGTCCAGCAGGATATCGAGGTGATGGCGGATCGTCGTATAATCCATCTCGAGTTCGGTTGCGAGCTGATTGGCGTTCTGCGGTCGCTCGTTGAGCGCCCGGACGATCCGGACTCGCGTTGGACCGCCGCGAGAACTCGCGAGTAGGTACCAGAGAACGCCGTCCATTCACTTGAATATCGCTTAGCTGGCTTGTAAACACTTGGTGAGAGTGGAGATATACTGGGGTTTCACCGTCCGATTGCGTCGCTTTGAGATGCCGGGCGAACGGACGAAGCAGCTTACCATCGTCAGTACGACAGCTACTTACTGATCATGGCGCCCCCTCCAGCGCTGCCGCCTGATCATATTGAGAGTCTGGGGACTTTTCACATTCCTTCGCTTCGAGTGTAGAGAGCCACTCCTGAACAGTATATGTCCGGTCCTCAACCGTATCGGAGCCTTCCGTATACGGGACGACCCCTCGGAGTGCTTCTGTATCCGGGCCGTTCTCAGTATCGGCCTCGTAGAGTGCTATTGCTACGAACGGTACTCGGACCCGTTCGTGTGTCTCGTTACTCTCCAATCCGAGCGGTGACGATGGAATTTCATTCCGACGGAACGCTGGTTCAAGTGTGTAATCGTGCTGCTCGGCCCACTGTTCGAACTCAGCGACGAGCTCGTCGCGTGTAGGCCTCATCTCATCCGTCTTAGTAACCCCATGGTGTTCCGGCGGCCACTGAGAGACCTGAAAGTCGGAGATGGGTCCGTGATCGCACAGCTGCTGCAGGCGCTTGGTGAGTGCGTTGATCGTCTCTGCGACGGGAGCTGGAACATCCGACCGCACGTAACAGTCGACCTGGATATTTTCAGCCCGGTCGATAGTGTTTGTTGGGAAATCCGCACCACTACTGACTGGCATATCCATCCTCCGTACGGGAGACGAGATCTTTCTGATCCAGCGATGTGAGGATCGGTAGGAGCGTGAGCTTTGATAGGCCAAGCAGTTGCTGAAGTTCAGTCGCTGTGGCCTCCTCCGCCGTAAGGAGGGTTAGATAGACCAGTTTTGACTGAGATGATCCGAGATCACCGATCTCTGTCACCTCTTGTTCTGACACCGCGATCTCTTGTGAGTTTGTAAGCATCATAACCATGGAGGACGGCTACCGCTCTGTATATAAACCTTTGATGAGGGATGTCCACGAATCTCATGTAGCGGGTTCCTGTCTTGAACGGCTGTACCACGAGTAGTGTCAAATTTGACGGGCATCACTGTCCGCTTCGCTCCCAGTACTCGAAAGAAGCCGTCTGTGAACTCGTTGTGAGCAGGTCAGCGAGTATACACCGCCACAGCCTGCTTGCTTTTCCACACTAACACAACGAACCCTCAATCGAACAATTCGGTAACCCTCCGAGAGCAGCTCGCCGGGGTCGCCGACAATCTGATAGGCTTCGCCGGCTTCGAGCGCAGTTTCGAAGGAGACCCATCGCCGGCGATCGCCTCGAGCGGAAGCTCACCGCGACGAACGAACGGGTCGACGAGGTCACTGAGTTAGTCGAGTACGTCGACGAGCAGCGAGAGCTCGAGCGCTACCGTGAACGCAGTAAGCGACTACTCGATCAGGCTGGTATCTTCATTCGAGCGAAGTGGTGGCTTACCGGTGTTCCCACTGACGAACTCCAAGTCGACAGCGATGTTGTTTCTTTAGAGGGTGTATATGTCGATCTTGTGTAGTGTAGCGGAACCGAGTCACAGCAGTTAGGGCATCCCGCTGACAGCAGTTGTCTCGAATTGAGGCGCTAAAACCCCGTCCTTTAGGGCGGGGATACAGCGCCGCACGTTTCTCAAACGCCTGAATCGGAAGGCTTAGGGCCCCACAGGCGTATATCTGCCCGTCAACGCGACGGACTCCTGTCGCGTCTCGGCACCCCACAAACTGGCAGTTGACTCGGTGTTTGCCTCATCAAACAAGTAAGCCCGTGGGACAAAGACCGACAGTAACCAACCAGATAACTCCGAGTCACAAGCGTGAGAGGAGTAACGGATGCGTGGCACCTCCACCGGTTCGTCGGGCCGGAAACCAGAAATCTCCCAACGAACCGCCCGTTGGTGGGCGTGAGAAGCCCCGCCGTTCACGGCGGGGAGGATGTCACCTGCCGTCCTTCGGGGCAGAAGTGATCTCATTCCCGTCGCGCTCACCGATGCGATAGCGTGTCTTTAGAGGATACTTTCGGTGGCGTGCGAGTGCGAAGTGGAGGGCGATGGCAACGGCGAGCAGGCCGAAATTCCAGATCAGGGAATTGTAGTAGATGACGTCGATGATGATGTGTTCGGTGTATACCGGCCAGAACGGAGCGAGTGGCGCTGCGATATCGGGTGCCGACAGTAGGTCTCCGAAAATATGACTGAGACCGCCGGTGAGCATACCGGCCGTGGCGAAGACGAACATTGTTTCGGTTGGGATCGTAGTGCTCTTGATCCACTGATGCGCATTGAAGCGGGCGGTAAGCCAGCGTGCGGCGACCGCTCCGCTGAGAACGCTGACGAGTGCGACAAAGAGTACGGTGTGGGTTACGCCGTGATGAGTGACTGGGAGATAGTGCTGAAGGACCAGATCGGAGTCCGGAAGCATCGCCGTCACTAGCGCGAATGCTGTGAATCCGAGGGCTCCACGGCGCCCCCAGAGAAGCCACGCCGGAGCAGCGAACAGTAGCGTTATCGCAAAGTGGCCGCTCACGTCCACCATGTTTTAGTGTGGACGGTCGGTGATAGGATACGTGTTTGGTTTGCAGGGACCGCTCCAGAGGCAGTCGATGACTGGCTGTGTATAATTCTTCGTTAACGACATTCTGATACAGGTACGTTGCTCGCCCATGGCGGGGATCTGCCGTGATCGCCAGTAAGGGACTGCCACAGAACAGTCTCGGCGTAACTTTGTGCTCCCCGCCAGAGTAGACACAGTATCTTTTTGGGTATTGCAGCAGGACAACAGCGCCAGGGAGACATGGTCCTCTTTACGTCCTGCTGCCATTCATCTCCCCTCTGTCCCTCACCCAGTCGTTATATCAATTGCCGACGCCTACGTGCGATACGACAATTAACGCGATTGCGGATATCAGCATTTCATCCGCCGGTGTCTACGCATCGAGCATGCCTCAACCCTCAGTAGAGGGCTTTATGACGAAACCGATGACGCAACCGACGCGTACACGACAAGAAGTCCGTAATCGGCATTATCCGTCCTTGCAACCCCTTACGTTACGCTCCTACTTCAACGTGCAAAGCGGGGTGTTCAGTTGAGACAAGCGGTGGCCGTCCATACCGGTACGCAGATCGTGTTCGCTTTCGGCTCAGAGCGTGAACGAGAACGTCGCTCCCTCACCGGGCTCGGAGTCGACCCAGATCTCGCCGCCGTGGCGCTCAACGATGCGCTGACAGAGCGCGAGCCCGATGCCCGTCCCCTCGTACGCCTCCTGATTGTGAAGTCGGTTGAATACCGTGAAGATACGGTCCTGATCTTTAGGATCGATCCCGATCCCCTTGTCGTCGACCGAGATCATCCAGTTGTTGTTTCTCCGTCCGGCGCTCACATGAATCTGTGGTGGCTCGTCTCCGCTATAGGTGATGGCGTTATCGAGCAAATTCTGGAACAATTGCCGGAGCTGGCTGGCATCGCCCTCGAGACAAGGTAGGTCCTCGACCGTGACTTCGGCATCGCTCTCCGCGATCTGAACGTGGAGATCCTCGAGCACGTCCTCAAGGATGGCATTTAGGTCAATTGATTCGACTGGATCGCCCTGTCTATCGACCCGGGAGTACTTGAGTAGCTCCTCGATCATGTCGCGCATCCGGTCGGCACCGTCAATAGCGTAGCCGAGAAACTCTTCAGCATCGTCGTCGAGATCGTCTTTGTACCGGTTCTCAATGAGTTGGAGGTAACTCGAAACCATACGCAAGGGTTCCTGCAGGTCGTGGCTGGCGGCGTAGGCGAACTGCTCGAGGCGCTCGTTCGATTTCTCGAGGCGCCGCTCGAACTGCTTCCGCTCAGTGATATCGGCCAGGGCGCCAGGGAACGACACTGGAGTACCGGTATCGTCGTACTCGATGTGACCGCGCGCAACAACCCACCGGAGTTCGCCGTCGTTGTTCCAAACGCGGTACTCTGCTTTGTACTCTTCACCCGATTCGATGGCGTCCTCAACTTTCCGTTTGATCCGCTCGCGATCGTCGTCGTGGATGGCCGAGAGGAACTGGTCGAACGAGACGCCTTCGGTGGCCGCCTCGGGATCGATCCCGTACTTCTTGGCGAATGACGCACCCGTGACCATCTGGTCATTGGGAATATTCCACTCCCAAGTCCCGACAGCGCCAGCTTGTGCCGCTGCTTCTAGCCGCTCTTTTGCATCCTCGAGATAGCGCTCGCGCTCAACCCGTTCAGTTACGTCGTTCGCCGCACCTAACCATCGAGTGATTTCGCCATTTTCATCCAGGAGCGGTGTAGCACGCGAGACGACCCAAGCTACTGTGTCATCTTTATCAACGATCCGGTGTTCTAACTCGAAGCTACTTTCCGTTCGAATGGCTTCGTCAATGGTTTTCTGAACACGGGGCTGGTCTTCGGGCGGAATGTATTTTTCAATCCACGACGGTCCTTGCTCGTCGGTGTCCACGAGGAAATCCGAACCCTCTAAATTGTGCATCTCGGTCCAGTCTGCGTTCGTACTGAACACCACATCCGACGTGGTGGTGACCAACGCGCGAAAGCGTTCTTCGCTCTCGCGCAGTTGTTCGTACGCTTCTTGTTTTGCCTGTTGTAGTAACTCCTGTCCGCGCAGCACGATGTCCGATGCGAGCTGTGAATCCGCCGTTTCGAGTTCTTGTAGCAGCTCGTCCTCGCCGTCTGCCAAGAATTCCTCAACAATCGGGGTGACGTCCTCGACGCTGTGGACAATGTAGTCGATTTCGCCCGTCGTGGTGAATACAGGTGAATTAGTCGGACTCCACCAGCGGTCTTCGAACTCGTCGCCATCGGACCCGCGGTCAGGGATCGGATAGTGCGTCACCGACATGACGTCGGCCTCCCTGGTCTCCCCTACTCTCTCGAGCGACTTGCGTAGATTCTCGACACCCTCGGTTGGATCCTCGGGATTGTTCGGAAAGATCTCAAACAACGTCTTGCCCAAGATCTCTGCCCGATCGGTCATCGTCGCGTCCAGATATGCATCGCTCACGGCCACGATTTCGTAGTCGTCGGGCTGTACGACGAGATAATTGCCGGGTACGTTTTCGAACAGTCGACGAAAGGTGGCTTCGGTGGTTTCCGTTGCTGTTTGTTTACGCTCGTCAACTTTACGAACGATTCCGACTGTTCCCTGCACGGTATCACTCGCGTTGAGCACGTTCACCCGTATTTCACAGCGAACCTGTTCATCCTCAGCGGTCTCCATGGTGAGGTCGAGTGACTCGCTTTGGTCGGAGACGTTCGTTCGGAGACGGTCGATCTCCTGTTCGATCGTCGCATTGTTGCCGCCGAAGAGCACGGACACGTGCTCGCCGAGCAGTTCTTCACGCGTGTATCCGGTTATCTCGACAATGACGTCGTTGACCGAGACGAGGCGATCTTCAGCGTCGAGCCGATAGATCCCATTGTCGATCGTATTGATGAGGGTACGATAGTGATGGATGGCGTCATCGTCGTCCATATCTCCCCAGAACGCCACTCCAGAAGACTCAGCCCGGTCACTCATATACTTGCTAGAGACCCCCGACTCTGATAAGTTCCTGGCTCAGACTACTTCCGGGGTTATTCGGCAATTCGAGGTTGAGCAGTACCACATCGGTGGCCCTGTCGTCGTATTGATTTAACCGTTCAAAATCGTGTGCTGCGGAACTCGCGAAGCAGTGTCCAGCAGTCGGTGAAGTTTGATGTCAGTTGAATGCCTGTCTGATGTCATTATGATGTCGGAATGACGTAGAGTGGAAAGCAGTTTGGAACTGGTGGTAGGCTTGTTGATGATTGCTTACGGAATCATCGCGCTAGGATATCTCGTTGGACAACAACTGAACACCTCACGAGTCGGACTGGCGACCGGTCTCGGAGTCGTTGCTGTCATGGTATTGTTACAGGTAATCGGAGTGATTCCGATTCTCGGGGACCTGATCGGGGGCGGGCTTCTCTTGACGGGACTGGGTGCTGTCGTACTGACGTACTTCGGGTTACAAGAGTTCGAACCGGTATCGCTTCCGGAGTGACGCTGAGAGTAACAGGCAAAAAGTAGACAGACCGTCTCCTCACTGCCCAATCGAAACTGTTTCTGTATCGTCCATTTTGAGACGAATCACCTCGTCATCCAGTGTGACTTCGAAAGTAGCTGCAAACGGATCATCGGAGACGATATTCGTTACAATTACATCGGATGTGATGAACTCAAAGAATTCCCACAATGGAACGTCAAGTAGTGAAATGCCGTGTTCCCAGAATAGGTATAGAACTGCTGGATGAAACGCAACAGTCACTTCAATTGGTATGGTAATTATATGTTGACACTCACGACACGAGCTAACGTGGAGGTGAATCGTTTTTCCATCGTGTTCGTACACATCAACAGCCGTATCGACGCGGCCAAAACACTCCGGACAAACATCCCCTCGTAACTGGATACACATACTCCAGATACGGTAGCCAAAACTTTCGATGATCTCTGCAGTCGTCCGGCCACGCGTTTGACTCTTCGGAAAGAAATCGGTTACGAGGATCGCGTCACACGAGGTGCAGCGAATACGAAACTGTTCGGCGTCAAGCGTTGCTAGAAGTGACGCCTCTTCACAGAACAAACAGGCACCGGCGACTTCGCTGTCTTCGAACGCTGAAGTACTTTCGTATACATCGGAGACGACCGTACGAACGATTTTGTTCCCACTATACGTAAGCCGGTATCCATCGGGCGTTTCGCTGATAAATTGACCGACGAGCTGATCCAAATGATACGAAAATTGGGACGAACTATCCATATCCACTGCGTCATACAGTTCCGTAAAAGACATCGTATGCCACGGTTTCTGATGTTCTTCCTCCACTTTATCCAAAACGAGTAATATTTCCAGCCGTTTAGAATTTCCGAGGGCATTGATCGCATCGACCACTTCCTGATCGATGTGAACGTTTTGATCTACTACCATATTCAATCCACTACTGTCTGTCTGTACTTCCATCGAGATAAGAGCGTCCGACTCTCTCGAATCGGTTTCTTGTGGGTAGCGGGGCTTCGATAGGACTTACAATCGGTGCAGGTGCCAGGTTAGTGATCGCGCTTGTTTCCGGGGCCGCTGTCTATCATGCCGCAACAACTGAATGATCAACTAATATATATCGTTGCTGGGTTTCACAATTCCTTTTGAGATCCTAAAGAGAGGACTAAAGTAGACTCTTCACAGAAAGCGTGGCGCAGTTATTGTATCGCCAAATAATTACGCTTCCAACTACTCGGTTCATCGAGGTCGTGAGTGCAAGGCTACGACCCACTTTTAAGACATCCGACTCACAGGCGGAGATATGGATTCACATGCGACTCCCGACCGGGGAACGAGTGAGTCTGGCAGACACACTCGAAGAGGATTGTCTCCGTGGGCGCGAAGGACGAAACAGTGGTCTTTGAGGACTCACTCATACGTCGGCAATCGATCGCTGGATGTGAGTCCGTAGTGCGGCAGTGGCGAGTGAGCCGGTGAGGTGGCCTTTCTCCAAAACCGCAATATCGATCCCGTCGTATGCTGATCGTTGCTTCTCGAACTCGATAATCCGATCGTAGCGAGCGAGTAGCGGATCACAGTCGTCGGAATCGGCGTCGGTGAAGCGGTCCTCAAAGTCGAGGACGTTGCAAAGTGCTTCCGGGTCGGTTAGCGCCGGTTCAGCTGCCAGTTTCCGATAGATTGACGATACGAACATTTCTCCAAGTCGTGCCCCCGCAAACATCGGGACGTACCGATTGACACCTTCACAGTAGGCGCGATGGAGATTGACAGCCCAGCCACCGAGACTGATTCCCGCGGCAAGGATAGCAGGGCAGCCAGTCTCTCGCAATCGATCGGCCAGTGCCTCAATGAGCGCAGCCGACGTAGCAAGCATTCCAACGAAGTGTTCGAGGTCGCCCATCGCTCGTATGTACTCCCTGTTCGAGCGGTCGTGAAACGGCGCTCGGAGGGCGATTAGGTTGACGTCTGGGTCGGCGTTTGTCCCAAAGAGGCGACGGAACGAGTTCGAACTGAATCGTCCGAAGTCGAACGGCTGCTCGCCGCTTCCGTGATGATACAGCAGGGTCGGTACATCTGGTCCTCGCCACTGGGCGACGAGATATGCTGCCTGGAACTTCCCAACTGGAGTGGATGAAGATACTTCCTGAACGCTTCCGGTTCGAACGTCTTCAATATCAATCGCGGTACCACTGACGACATCACCGATCGGAGCGCTGGAGAGTGACCGCGAAAAGAACCTGGAATTTCGCACGAGTAGCCCACTCATCGAGATCGTCGCAACGTCGAGGAGTTCGTGTCTGTTCATCGGTCTCGTATCGCCATCTCTTCGTAGCTCATCATAAGTCAATCTCTACCTTCAGAAACCCGTGATCTCAACGATCTGGCTGGCTTCGCGGTAGTTCGCGGCCGCAGGGAGTGTGACACCAGCGATGAGGACGACGAGTTCACGGCGAGAAACGGTCCAGTCCCGGGGGAACGGACGCGCTCGAAATCCTCGCGCCACCGGCGACGGAGACCGCTGATGCCGGATCATCACTTCTCGCGTTGCGACCGCGATGAGCACGAACGCGGAAAATTCGAATACTCTGTTCCGTCCTGGTATCGTCGCAAGTAAGGGGATCCGCACCGTAGCGAGTGTGAGGTCCTCGGTACCCCAGACGAGCGCGCTCTGAATGGTCGTTACGATGACTATCAACATTTCAGGGGAGTGTTCACCGACCAATTGGATAGTGATAGACGGACAATCAATACTCCGCAAGCTCGTAAGGCATACAATCGGTACTTCCCGACTGGTGTGAGAGCTGGAGCTAAAGCGTTGGTCTCATGAGGAAGATGTCTGGTTGAGTGAATGTGTTCAAGATACNAGCCAGACGGTGTTCTTTCGGATTCGGACGTGAAAGATTTAGCGGAAGACGTCATCTGCCAGCTCCCCTTGCCAGGGATCGAGGGCTCGCCCCTCGATCCCGGCGATATCTGGACTGTTGTCATTCTTGCAGCAGTCAATCAGACGTCTATCTGGGAGACATGCAAGGACAACGACAACGCTGCCTGTGATGATACTGTCATGGACTGGCTACATACGCTCAACCGAGAGTGGCTTGA
>NZ_AOIA01000081.1 GCF_000337695.1 Natronococcus jeotgali DSM 18795 | reverse complement strand
TCCTGTTCACTCAGTTACTACACCGGCATTCGCTCTGTTCATCCATGGCTCAGCACAGTTCACGAAGCGACGTTCGGGAAGTACCGACAATCATGTCAGTGTCTCATCTCAAATTCGGAAGCGTGATTGTGTTGATAAAACATAATCGAAGCGACATGTTTATTAGTATAGTGTAGTTTATTACGTCACATGTCGAGCAATCGGTTTCCCCGGATAGATACTCATCCTGTTGCTGCATTTGTCGTTGGCGCTTACGCATTCACATGGATCGTCTCAGCTCCGGCAGCGTTCATGGAAGAAGGTTGGACTCCGTGGATCCTCATCTACATCGGCAGTTTTGGCCCACTAGTGAGTGCAGCGGCAGTCACGTGGTTGCGGGGCGACGGGGTCAGAGCTTGGGCACGCCAGATCTTCCGGTGGCGGGTCGGCTGGCGCTGGTGGATTGCCGCGTTCGGCGTCCCGGTCGCTATCGTGATGGTCACCACGGTTGTTCTCCTGATTATCGGCGGACCGGTCGATCTCGATCAACCCTTCCAGTCGCCCGTTCTGATCGCCATCGTCTTCCTATTTGGTCTCACCGTTAGCGGTGGGTTGAACGAAGAGCCGGGGTGGCGCGGGTTCGCGCAACCCTATCTCAATGACCGATACGATGCGCTGACAGCGAGTCTCATTATCGGCGTGATCTGGGCCGTCTGGCACCTCCCGTACTTTTTTATCCCTTTCGCCCCCCATTCCGGATTCACCGTTGTCAATCAAGTCGGTTGGTTCGTCGGTATTATCCTGTTGTCAATCATCCTCGCGTGGGCCTACAACAGCACTGGGAGCGTGCTGATTGTGATGGTCCTCCACGCCATGGTGAACACCGCCGACATCCTCCTCCCGCTGGCTCCCGATCAACTCGTCGTCGATGATGTCATCGTCGAAACTGCCGTCGCAACGGTCACCATTACACAGCTTGCGGTCACACTCCTCGTCGTCGTCGCTATTGTGGCGTACTTCGGCCGGGAATCCCTCGCTCGCGGTGAGATACCGGGAGTAGCTCACCTAGGGGGTGAGAAGCGATGAGTGGAAACGTACGATCCTCCTCACATTGACCTCCTCCACGGCCTGAAGACCGTGGAATCCGACCATCGGATTTCCGCCAAGTGTGGCGTTCGAGGTTCCAACCCGCACTCAGAGGGAACCGGCAGCATACCGGAGGAACTCTCGTTTCCTCCCTCGTATAAGGCTGTGGCCCGGTCAAACAGGCCCCGTCGAATACCATGTCATCGCCGTGCGAACCACCGCTGGCTCGCCACCCCTTGTGGTTCGGGGACGGCATCTCACGGTATTCGTCACACACACTGTTATGTTGGACCACACCAAAGCGGTTGCGATGGGAATCCAGTCTGGTCATCGAGGCCAGACAATGCACCGGGTCTACCGCTCGACCCGCGTCTGAAGACGCGGGTATGCGCTTGCGGTTCATATCACAGAACTTTTTTTCTGGATCGGTGCACCATTCTCAAACTCGGCCACAAAGACCGGATCATGGTCGTAGAGATCTTGCCTGCAGTACCTGCACTTGGTTACGGAAAGTCAAGGAGAAAGCCCCGCCCTTTAGGGCGGGGAGGATGTCAACCTCTGTTTCTCGTTATAGTAGTACATGTGCGCCCTTGTTTAGTACGAGTCTGTTACCATCTCCCGCAGATTGTAGCAGTATCAACCCTCAGTTCGCATCTGCAGGTAAGAAGCGCGTTGCGGGCTTGCTCGTCGACGGGGAGCTCGGCACTATCGAGAGTGATCGTGACTCGATACGCTGTCGTCTCATTGGTTTCTTTCATTGTATGAGTTTACCCCGAAGTCTCGACAGCCGGCACAGCGTGAGCCCGTGAGATCATCTCATTGTTGCTGACGACTCGGCGAAGTTCTTC
>NZ_AOIA01000080.1 GCF_000337695.1 Natronococcus jeotgali DSM 18795 | reverse complement strand
CGTATCCGATGTCTGCTGCCTGTTCATATCGCGTCCGTTGAACGCTTCCTACGAGACAGTACCGAAATCAGCTCGGGCTAAACACATACCTTTCATTTGGTTCGCCTCTAGGGGTACGTTCGATTCCTCCGCGCCCCCTCGGGGGTTGAAAACCATCCCCAGCTGTTACCCTCCGGCGTTACTGGTCGGCTTTACTCTCAAGAATAGCAACGATATCAGATAGATCGAAGAGACGAAGATCCTTACGCTCGTCTGCAGCTTCCTCGACCGAGCGTTTGAACCCAGAACGGCTGAACAAGGCGAATTCATACGTCGGCTCACCACCTCCGATGGGTGTCCAGTCGATGTGCTCCACGTCGTCTTCGAGATCCGTGAGTACGTCATAACCGAGGGGGGTGTTGGTGAATTTCGCTTCGCCAACGATCAGCGTTGACTCGTCAGTTGGTGCGACGACATCTACCTCCCGGCCCTTGTACCACCACTGGCTTGGCACCTGTGTGAGCTGGTAGTCTGCATAGAGCGCCGGCACCGCCTGATGACAGAGTGACTCGAACGTCTCGCTGACGAAGTCGGGCAGTTCCGGTTCGATGAGATCCGCGTAGGCGTTCTCGCCGTAGAGTTCGTACTGTCCCCCGCGGCCGTAGAGATACCGGAAATAAAATCGGAACACGGGATCCCGAATCTGGTATCGCGTCCGCTTGCTGCGTGCCGGGTCGGCGAATGCTGGATGGTGTTTCTCGATGATCTGGAGCGTTTCAAGCCGGTCAAAGTAGTACGACGTGTTGGTGCTCTCGATGCCGGCTCCCTGGGCGATCTCGTTTCGACTGCGGTTCCCGCTGGCCATCGATTCCAGTACGGAGAAATACGTGTTCACCTCGTTGAGTTCCATCTGGAGGACGGTTTCGGGCTCGTCATGGAGTGGACCATCCGGGTCGCACAGCAGCCGCGTGATGTTCTCTCCGAGGTTCTGTGATGGATCGAGTGGGCTGAGATATCGGGGTGTGCCGCCGAAGACGCCATAGACGAACACCCGTTCTTCGGGATCGTACGTCGGCACGAACTCTTGGATGGAGCGAAACGGCAGCTGGGTGAGTTCGAGGCGGCCATTCGGTGTCTGGGATACCCGGCCGTAGAGTGGCGCACCGCCATCGAGGACGTGGGTATGAATCATGCCGATTGCAGAGCCTGTGAGTACGAGCGTCGCCTGACTCTCGTCGACAGCTGTATCCCACAGGTGTTGAATGACCGACGGAAGCCCCTCGTTCGATTCAATGAGGTACGGGAATTCGTCGATGACGATGATGGCGTCTCTGTCGGTGAGGTACGTTAAGAGCGGTTCCCATTCCTCTTTGACAGCCGTGATGTCTGGATAGGTCGTCGCTGCTGCCTCGACGAATCGCCTGAGCTGTGTCGTCGCTGTTCCTTGAACTGCCTGATAGTACACAGCATCGTCGCGGTCGGCAATCGATTGGCGGACGAGTTCGCTCTTGCCGATCTGGCGGCGTCCATAGATAATTGCGAGTTCTGCAGCGTCACTCTCATAAAGGGCCTGCAACCGATCGAGTTCCTCGATACGATCGACGAACTGGTCCATACCTCCAGTCGTGGTGGGAGATACAAACGAGTTCCGAAGTTAGGGGACGAACTATAATAGTCTGAGCTATAATATTCTGAACTCTAATGCGGCGGGCCAATTATTTGATCCTTCATCCACTAAGGCTCCGACAGATATTCCCGAATGTTCCGTCAGTCATCCTGAGAGCGGATTTCGCTGGCCCGCTGTTCAAGCCGGCGGAGGATCTGAATACGTCCCTGATTCGCATTCTCGTAGGCGACACACGCCCGCAGCGTCTCCATGTCGTTGGTGACATCCTCCTCGCCGTAAACAGCGAGGAGGATGTTACTGAACTGGTACGAGAGTCTGACGTCACGTTCATTGAGGAAGTAAATCAAGTAGATGGTAAGCAGGTGTACCACCAATACACCAAGAATGCGCCTAATTCGGTTGTGCCTGAATTTGAGAGCGAAGAAGAGGTCATTGAATGGTTTGAAAAGCAGTTTACTACCGATGAGCAACAAGCTATCAATAATGTCATCAAAATTTCCGATGAAATCCTCACAGAGAAAGAAGAGGGAGGTCACAGCTTCTCGACCTACAAGCAGATGGACTTAGAGGTGGTGCCAACAGTTCTGAACCAAGTCGAGTGGCGGCAGCAAGTTCCCGAAGTCGCGGCTGAACTCCTCTCCCATTTCATTCTCGCTCATTCAATGCCAAATACGAACCATCGGACCGCTATCGTCCTCGTCGATCGCTATCTCACCTCTATCGATGAGAACTTCAATATGCCAGATGCCGGTGAGGAAAATCAATGGAATTCGTGGGCCGCTGATGTGGCTGCCCCAGTACCAGGACAGTGACCTCGAGGATCTTCTCATGGACAAGTGACGCTCGGCCGAATGAGGCTCACATCGTACACACGAAAACGGCTAAGTGCGTTGGCTCACAATGTACACATCATGAGTACCGATAAGAAGCGCGTGCAGTTTCGGGCCCCCAATCGGCTCATCGACCGGGCCGACGCACTGGCCGCAGTCCTCGGAGAAGACCGAACAGACGTCCTCGTGACCGCGCTTCGAGAGTACCTCCAAGACGCCGCTCACGACGACGCACTCACCCAGGAGATCGCCGCCGCCTATTACGACGATGAGATCAGCTTCGAGCAGCTCAAAGCGCTCGTCGGCGCCGAAGAGGCGGCAAACCTCCGCGTGTTGAAACAGCAGTTGGACGAGGACTTCATCGACGAGATCGCCGACGCATAGATGTCGCGGCTCATCGCAGACGCCTCCGCCCTCGTAAGTCTCGGGATCGTTACCAACGACGACCCCGATCTACTCGCACTCTGTCTCTCCCGGTACGAGGTCGTCGTCCCAACGGCGGTCATCGATGAACTCCGAGAGATTGCCTCCTACGATGACGTCCATGGACACGCCGCGTCCGCCGTACTCGACCGAGCGAATTTATTCACGACACAGTCGGTCGATCTTGATGCCGAGTTTCCGCTCGATGACGGTGAAAACGCGGCGGTCACCCTCGCGAACGATCTCGAGGCTGCGCTTTTTCTCTGTGACGAGTTCAACCAACTTGGCTTGATCCACGCCTCACTCGCTGATACCCGGCTCGTCACGACACCGACACTGCTCTCGGTTCTCGTTCGAACTGAGCAACTATCGGCTGCCGATGCGCGACTGCTCCTCGATGAGATCAGCGACGCCCGTAGCTGGGACGCGAACAGCTACGTGCAACGGGCCCGATCTTTGTTCGAGGAGCCCTAACACCGAGGAAGATACTTCGGAGTGAATAGGAATGCCCGATAACGACGCTCTCTACGACGTTCGTGAACGAACCAAGAATCCCGAGCACGCATCAGTTGACGATGTGGTCGAACTTGTCCTCGAACGCGCACAGCATCCCCGGACGGAGCACCGGGACGCACATCTCGACGAGATGATTCTGCCAGTGTCAGTTCGGATCGTAGGGATTCGTTGCTGTATCGAGCCGATAGACATCCTCGACAGCGTCAAAGTCATCGTCAAACCCATACAGGTAGCCGAGCCCCTCAGTTTGCATATACGCAACAATGCAGGCATCGACGAACGAGAGGGGTTCGTGTTGGCGGAAGAGGGACTTCCCTGTCGCGAGGGCATCAGTGGTGAGTGAGTCGATGTGGAAGCAGGCGTTTTCTTCGATCCGATCGAGGAGATCAACGGCTGCGTCGTGGCCGGCGTGGGTTGTGAGGCCGTTGAGCGTTTCCGCGAGAACGTAGTCGAGGACGACTGCCTCCGGGAGCGTTCCATTGTCGACGCCTTGGAGCACAGGAAGCGCGGTATCGTGGAATGCATCCCGCCGGTATGAGGCGGCAAAGAGGACTGTCGTATCGATGAGTGCACGAGGCATTTACTCGACGTCGACGCCCCAAGCATCGTGATCGCTCGTTACATCGGTCGGCTCCTTACCAGCGTAGCCGTCGAAGTCGGCGAACGTGCCTGTTTGCTGTTGGATGACTTGGACCCGAATGCTCCCGTCGTCTTCGAGATGCCAGCGGAGCTGATCACCGTCGTCGATATCGAGTTCACGCCGTATTTGGGCGGGGATGTTTGCTTGATTTCCAGACACCTTGCTTTCGGCATCGATTCTGTCGCTGCTCATATCTCCCGGTAGGTGACCAGTCGTAAAAAGTTTAGTGTGCCGTCACACTACCCAGTACTACAAATAAATCTCCCAGAAGAGGACGCAAATCTACTCCAAGGTCGATGGGAGCTGTCCATCGGGTCTCGAAACACCCCCGCACTTGATCTCGTGATTTTCACTGCATTCACGATCGAGAATCTGTCCCTGGAGCGAGTGATCACGGACCTCGCTACTCACCCGTCAGTTCGTGTTGCTCTCGCTCCGTGTATCTCGCACGCTTCGATTGATCGATTCTACCGTTGGTAGAGTGTGCGTGCAAAACCCCACAATGCATGCAGGGGGGCCGACAAGGGGCTGGCGACGGCGTGTGACGTCCTCACCCCTCCACAGGAACGACTTCGGGCATATCATACGATCCGTCGATCAGCGACCAGTGGGGGCCGTAGAACCGCGCCGCGAAGCGCATTCCTCCTTCGGGGGCTGGCAGCCAGTTCGTCGCCTGTTCGGGGTCGTTCGGTTCCTCGTTCTGCACGTAGATGACGAGTTCGTTGGCGTCGGTGCGCAACAGCCCTTCTTCGAGCATGTAGCTGTTAATGCTGTAGCGGTCGAGGTCGTTCTCAACGAAGTAGCCCTGCGCGTCGTAGATCGGGATCTCCCAGAACTCGGTGACTGGCGGGAGGTTATCGAGGTCGAACGTGATGGTGTACCGGTTCGATCCGTCCAGTGGGTCACCGTTCGCGTCGATGAATTTGAACCCAGCGGCGTGAGACGCGGGCGAGTCGGGGCCTGCGAAACCAAAGTCTGCCATGGCGGCCCGGGTCAACCAGTCGGTTCTGAAGTCACCCGTGTTCTGAAGGACGTTCCAGCCGTTCATATCAACCATGACGTCGCCGTTGGCCTCCACCGCGGCGGCTCTGACGCGCTCGAACCCCCTCTCGAATCCGCTGGTCAGCGCCTCCTGTACGTCGGTCTCGAGGGCCGACCACTCGAACTCTAGTCCCAGACCGATTCCGACCTGCTCCAGTCGCTCGAGCATCGCAGCCTCCTTGCGGGAGTCGTCGATGAGCGGCATGCTCGGGTCGTTCAGAACGAGGCTGAGGAGCGTGAAGAAGTCCGCTGCAGTCTGATTCTCGACCTGCTGCTCTGTGAGTTCTGCCATTCGCGGAACTGTCTCGTAGTCGCCGGCAACGACCGACTGCTCCGCCCGCGGCACGCCCGAGCGGTCGTTTTCGAGCCACTCGCTGAGCGGGGTGATGGTCGTCTGCTCCTGCAGGTCGTTGACGTGCGCGATTTCGGATTCATCCGTGGGATCGCGCAGCGCGTACCGGAGTTCGGTCAACAGAGTCTTCGTCCCTGCTTGGACGACGTCGGTCGCGGCGAAGTCGCCCGGGATCTCGCCCTCGTAGTCGTCCGGCAAGATAAGGTACGACCGCGCGTCAGTGCCGTTAAACTGATTCCCGGCGTAGAGAGGGTAGATCCCGTACTGGTTCATCAACTCCAACGAGAAGTAGCGATCGGAGACTTCGGGCATCTCGATGACGACGGGTTCGTCCTGCAGGTCGAGGACGCCCTGCCCGTACAGGGTGGTAGCATTCGGACTGACCACAGCCGTGAAGTCGGCCGTTATCGGTCGGCCCTCGTTGGGATAGTACAACCGATTGACCCCCACGAAGACGTCGCTGTCCTCGTTCTGCGTGTAGTTGAAGCGCGTCACGTAGTAGATGACCTGCTGGAGTCCGTAGTAGTAGGCGTCTTCTGCGATCGATGCTACACTGGCATCCGTGTCGTTGTCTTGGCTCGCTTCGGATTCTCGATCGGCGGCGACTGTCCGCGTCACTGTCGGTCCACCAAGTGTGAGTCCGCCTGCGATGATTCCCCCTCTCTGGAGGGCCTCGCGGCGCGTCAGCGTTCGGGTGCTGAACTGGTGCACACCATTAGCTGTCTCGTCTAAATCCGGGATTCCTTGGTGAGTATTCGTCCCGCGAAGCGCGGTCCGGCGCGTAGCTCGTAGCGGTTCGGAGATCGATTCTGGCGTCGCGTGGTTTGTTTCTTTGCTCATGGGTATGGCTCATACCGCTCCGAGCAGCCCACAGCAGCAGTTGGGACCAACTCATACGTTCGCACTCCAGCATTCCATATAATACGTCGACGATTCTTGAGATGGATTTCATGACATGATGATAGTGGTAGACGGCTGGCTATCTCTGAATTCTCGATCGACTATCTATACTCGTAGTGAACGATCACAGACCTCAGTTCGTGTTGTACTCATGCTGTCTATCTTGCACCCCTCATTCAACCCGTCCAGCAATTAACAGAAAGCACGTGCACGATGTAGAGTATGAGTGCAGCACGACCGGTGGGAGTAGATAGAAGACGAATCGACGTTCGATATCACGGCGTCATGTTCCAGAGGCACTAAGGCGGACATCCGTGCTCGTGTCTCATTCGACCGGCTGGGGCTCTGGGAACTGGTAAAAGCCGTAGAGAACCTCCTCGTGCGGTTTGTAGAGGCGAACATAATAGATCCAGCCTTCTGGCGTGTAGAGGAAGTTCGACTGATTTGGATCACCACCGAAACGAATCGTGACGCTGCCGTCATCGTCTCGTTCTGCGTTCTCGCTGTTAATCGAGTACGCATCGTACTCATTCTCCTCGAAATATAGGTCGCTGTTGTAGACGCTGATATCCCAGAATGCATCGGCGGGAACATTTTCAAAAGTGAGCGTATATGGCGTTTCTCCATCGTTCTGTGGAGGCGACTCGTAGAAGAAGAAATTTTCAGACGCCGGCAGTGCCCCCCAGATTCCGGAGCCGACAAAAAACTCGACGGGATCAACCCCGCCTTCATCGCCAAATCCGTACTCCGGCATTCTGTTCCTAGTGTTTATGATCGTGTTGAGCGCTTCGGTGATTGTGTTGAGTGAGTCCTGATCCCAGTCGGGAAGTTCTACCGTTCCTAGGGATGGTTGACTTACCTCAATCTCGTCTTGTAGGTTCTGAACTTCCGTTATATCGTTCTGATCGGTTGGATCAACGAACGTTCTGAACCGGACTTGAACGTACCGCGTCTCCATCTTCTCTCGCGTCAACGTGTACTCGCCGGGCTCGTAGATAACTGCCTTCGTGTACGCGTCCTGATAAAGATACGAGCGCATACCCCCGTCTTTAGGCGGGGGTCAAGCGGACAATAGCCTACACACCCACCGACGACGCCACGGCTGGATTTCCCACCATTCTATCGGTAGTATTAGGCAGCCGACGGACCATAGTGTGTAACACGGATGAAGACCACACGACACGCGACCTACAACCTCAACTACCACATAGTGTGGTTGCCGAAGTCTCGCAGAACCGACGGTTCTGCGAATATCGCGGAACAGGGTTCCGCTCAGTACCGCAACTCGGTACTCGTCAACGAGGTCGCCAGCCGTGTCCGGTCCATCCTCCACGAAATAGCCGATGACAAAGGCGTCGAAATACTCGACCTCACCGTACAGCCCGACCACGTTCACCTATTTGTCAGTAGCCCGCCCAAGAACGAACCGGCACTACTCGCCAACTGGTTCAAGGGCAAGACCAAGGAAAGTGAGACAGAACAGGAATCCGTGGAGCGACCTGCCTGAGTGATTGATCTCGACTCCCGACGCTCACGCCGAGCCCGGAATCATCCACTGTCCCTATTTAATACGGTCGAGGTCTCGTCGTGAAGGGTGCCCATGGCGGCTGTCGCGTCGAGACGAGAGTGGTCCTTGGCGGTAGTTCGGTTATGTCGTCGATGGGATCCAACCATCACAGCGAGGCCGTGACATCCGGTCGATTCGTAGCGTAACTGCCTGCGAGATATACGCTATGGGTTCAACACAGGTCTCTCAATACATCGATAATCTAATAGAAGGGGCGGCGTTAGGTGCGCGCCCTGTATTCAGCACGCCCCTCTTGACAGTGGCTTGGTAGTCCGGTCAGATCTTGCTGCATACATTCTCTGTATGCAGCACGACGGCTTCGTTTGTTTCACGCCGAAACCGGTGAACCATCCTCTCACTAGATCTTGCGTAATGCCCATATCTCTCAAAGCACTGAGTGCATCTAATGACGGACCCGGAGACGCCGAGTGACCCCCCCGATCACAGTTCTCCAGAAGAGGTCTTGGAGCGCGTAACCGATGCTGTCTTCACGCTTGACGAAGATTGGCGGTTCACGTATTGCAACGACCAAGCTGAAACTCTGTTCCAGCGAGACCAAGCGGATCTCCGTGGGGAAGTTATCTGGAAGGAGTTTCCCATGTTGACCGACTCACTGTTCCAGTGGAAGCATGAACGTGCGATGGAGACCCAAGAAGATGTCACATTTGAGACGCACTCTCCGCCACAGGACGGTTGGTTCGAAATCCATGCCTATCCCTCTGAAACCGGACTTTCAGTGTACGTACACGACATCACTGACCCGGATGACCGTCAGCAAGAAATCGAGAAACGGGAGCAAGCTCTCCGACGTGCCAATGAGATAATGGCGGCCGCAGACCAGCCGTTCTCCCAGCAGATAGATTCGCTCCTTGAAGTAGTCCGGACGACAGTCGGAACCAAGTTTGCGACCCTCTCACGTGTCAATGAAGGAAGTGGTGAATACATCTTTGAACACGTGGCCGCGCCGGAAGCTGTGGACCTCGAACCGGGTGACACGACGCCGCTAGAGACCCTGCCTAACTGCTCACGTGTCGTCGAGACTGCGGAGACGCTCGTCCTACAGGACGTAAAGTCCGAGGCTCCGGAACTGGTCGACCCCGAGTGGGGTATCGCCTGTTATCTTGGGACCCCGGTCATCGTCCATGGAGAAGTGTACGGAACGTTCTGCTTCTACGGGATGGAGGCGCGGACCGAGGCGTTCTCCGATTGGGAAGTCTCGTTTATTGGTCTGCTCAGCAACTGGGTGAGCAATGAACTCGAGTACAAGGTGTATCAGCAGGACCTCGAGGAGTCCAACGAACGCTTGGAGCAGTTCGCCTACGCCGCCTCGCATGACCTCCAGGAACCCCTGCGGATGGTGACGAGTTACCTCCAGTTACTGGAGTCGCGGTATACCGACGAGCTCGACGAGGACGGCCGGGAGTTCATCGAGTTTGCAGTCGATGGTGCCGACCGGATGCGCGACATGATCGATGGATTACTCGAGTATTCGCGGGTCGAAACGCGTGGGGCCCCCTTAGAGCCGGTCGAGTTGGACACCGTTCTCGAAGACGTTCACCAGGACCTCCAGTTAAAAATCGAGGAGACGGATGCGGAGATCGTCACGGAGACACTCCCCCGTGTCGAAGGCGACGCCGACCAACTCCGGCAAGTATTCCAAAACCTGCTCGACAACGCCATCGAGTACAGTGGCGACGAGCCACCACGAGTGCACGTCTCAGCCGAGCAAGCGGGTGACGAGTGGACGATCTCGGTTCGCGATGAGGGTGTCGGTATCGATCCTGCGGACGCCGACCGTGTCTTCAAGCTGTTCCAGAGCCTCCACACGCAAGAGGAAGGCGCGGGGACGGGAATTGGGCTGGCGCTGTGTGAGCGTATCATTGAGCGCCACGGCGGCGACATCTGGGTCAAGTCCGACCCTCGCGATGGAACAACGTTTGCTTTTACGCTACCGGTAGCAGACGAGTCCAATAACTGAGCGCACTGTACTGAGTGAGTCCTACTTCCAACTCAAGCCGGATCTCATGCGACATTCGCGCTGTGTATTCAGCATGACTCTCTCTCAATATTCATATTAGCTGATGGAAAAGACGGCGTTAGGTGCGCATCTGTAGGTAACACGGGCTCTTCTCGAAGAGTACTCTAACCCAAGAAGAGACACTCGCAATTCTTCCAAAAAAAGACGTCACGCTATTTCATCGATGAATTCGAACCCGTTTCGATACTCCACCTGACCCTCGAACCCCTGTGCATCGAGCGCAACAACAACACTACTGAAAATCACGTCTCGACCCCACCCGACCCAGAAGAGACGTTCAATGATCTACTCACGTATGCTGAACTCCTCACGACCCCACAGCTTGCTCGGTTGTATATCTATATTCTACAGCATGGCCCAGTCACAATCGACAAAATCAAAGACGAACTCGAGATGGCCCACTCAACGACCTACAAGTATATCGGGCAACTCGAGGAAATGAAGATTGTTTCTCGAGACGAAGACGAGACGCCAACAACGGTCATCGCAACACCACTCAAACTCGAAATCGATGGCGCTCACGGCGAGTTCCTTGCGACACCGGCCGTAATCGATGCGATTGGGCGACAACTCGAGAACGACGATATTCGCGTCTTTGTTGATCGGCAAGGAGTTGCCAAACTCGCCGCAGCCGTTCATTATACTCGCCGCATTATGGGGGGCGAGCTCTCCCAACGAACTGCCGCAAACAAACTCGACGTTCACCCAGTCGAGGGGATGACTGTCTTCACTGCGCTCCAGGACGTCCTCGAGGATGCAACGGCGTACGATCCGTACCTCAACCTCGCTGAGTGATGACCGAAGAATCGATTCCGAGCGACAGCGTCGTGATTATCGACAGCAGTATGCTATTCGCGATGGGAGGCCCTTCGAACGAGAAGTGCCAGGCTTTCGAACGGTATGTCCAGCGCCAGAATCTGACGGGATACGTTCCCCAGCAGGTAGCTGAGGAGTTAGGCGAAAGTCCAGATGCGTACGTCTACCAGCGTGATCGATTGAAGGCTGCACAGGACACTGGGTGGCTGCAACCTGGCGAAATTGAGTTCACTCTGGCGTAAATCCGTCTGAGTCAGAGGTCAACGTACTGTGATTCCCACTCACGGCGCTCCTGAATGGCAGTGTTCCCTTCATCAGTAATCGCGTAGTAGTTCGTTCGTCGATCGAGTTCGCCCTTCTCGACGAGTTCCTTATTGACAAGGGTATCGAGATTGGGATACAATCGGCCGTGGTTGATCTCCGTACTGTAGTACCGTTCGATCTCGTCTTTAATATCCTGACCAGATGGGTGATCAGCGTCTGCAATGACATATAGCAAGTCTCGCTGGAATGCTGTAAGACCCTCCATGGTGGCTCTTTTTCTAACCAATCCTTGTTATTCTATTGTATTTGATATTAGATCTATTATTATAATTCAAGAATGATGTTATCCGTGGTTTAGCTTGGATCCGTCCTCTCAAGAATGGTACGTACAGGTGAAGCACATCTGTCTCGTCAACGTCATCTTGTTATACTACGAGCTTCATTTTTGAAGTCGATTCTGATGACTCAGCCAACTGAAGGTGAGACGAGAACATTTGAGCGAACGTTCACAGTCGAAGATGTACAGCAGTTTGCAGAGCTCACTGGTGACGACCAACCCCGTCATACCGAGCCGAATGAAGACGGACGGGTGATGGTACAGGGATTGTTGACCGCGACTCTGCCGACGAAACTGGGCAGTGATAACGAAGTGTTAGCCAGTACGATGGAATTCGACTTTCATCAGCCAGTCTACACTGGTGAACCAATCACGTGCCGATCGACGTTTGATACAGTTGAAGAACGAGATGACCGTTACGAATTCACGTCAGACGTTATTTGTGAGAACGCGGATAATGAGACTGTGTTAACCTCGACGACTAACGGAATTATTTGGAAAAACGAGTAACTCGATCAACGGTACATACGCAGACCTATATACCGGCTGATTCTCCGAGGCACGGAGTGAAATCAATTTTTGTGAAGAGTTTTATGAAACCTTCATCACGTTCTTGTTGACGGGCTGTATACCGTGGTTGTATTTGTCACTTCACAATTAGGATATACAACTCGAGCGACACTCATAACAGAAGGTAGAACACTCGGATCGGTAACTTATATTCGACCCTCGAGTCCGACAGAAATATCAAGTATCTAATAAAATCTACTCTCGTCTCGCTATTGATAAATTCGACGACACCGACATGCCGGAACGTCTTACCCTTCGCTATCCTACTGCAGGACATGACAACAGTAGACAGGAGCGAAAAACGAGAGGAACACATCAAAATGGAGATCGTCGTTGATGCCTACGATCTGCACGAACGGGCAATTGGATGGTACACTTGTCTTGAAGAGACGATTTGATTTCCGTTCGAGGCACGGTGTATCGAAACTCGCGAGGTGTCACCACTTGAAGAGGGCGAAAAAGTGGAAGTCCTGAAGTTGTCCTCGGCCGAAGCGTCAGAGAGCGAGATGTTCGTCACCGTCGAATGGATGACAGAGAACTAGGCGTGCCGCTAGCACAACTGGAGCCAATTGCTGTCGATTCCGATACAAAGCAAGCGGTCGCAGACTGCCACTACTGGGACGGACGTGGCTATCAATTCTGACCGCTGATCGATCTCCCCCTCGAGCAGGCATCTTTCTCTGACAATTGTCGGTACGCTTGGCTCAAGGCCATCCGGTGTGCTTGGAAGACGCTATGAGGGACCGTCTCGTTCTTTCGACCAACCGTGCCCACGTTTGGCCGAACAGAATCCGGGAAGTGGCACATCGTCGGTCCTGATGGATGTCGATATGGGCGAGATTTCGCTGACGAAACCGAGAATGTGCCAGACGAGTCGGTCACAGCAACAGATATTATCGCCTATGATCCACCAGACTCATCAGACGGCAATCAATCTCGTTCAGTATCACTCTCCGCAAGAGAAGGGGCTCTTCTGCAGGGCGAGAAGGATACTCAGCGACTTGTTCTACCGTCCACTATTCGCGAGAGTAACACAGAACTGTGTCGTTCATGCCGTTTGCAACTAGAACGCCACCAGAAGCGACGATCACGAGTTATCACTCAGCTCAAGCAGGTGACATCGCTTCGAGACGGTGACTGGAATCCACTCGAGCACGAGACGAGACGCCCCTGTGATTGGTGTCGGGCTCATGAGTCCACCACCTGGCACACTGATGAACTCAACTGTACAGTTTGTCCAGCCTGTGGCCGGCTTTTCGAGACTCCATTTGGAGAGCCAACTGCCGAAAACCAGCCAGAAGCTAACCGCTTACCGAATACTCCAACTGAACCAGTCGTACCGATCGTGTTTGGAACAACACTCTCAGACTACGATCCGACCGAACTGGTCGGGAGTAATCGGCCGCTGATCAAATACCGCGACAAGCACAAATATGCTGAGCTGGTGCTCGAACTCGAACGGACTGGCCATGGGTTCTCAGCCGAGGGAATCACTGCACTCGAAAAGATCCGCTCGAACTATTCCAACCAAGTCGATGATGACAACACACACCAGACTGATGTCACGCTCGAGGTCGGTATGACTCCACGAACGATAACGATCAAGGGGATATTCCCCGAAGATAGCTCGTCAATAATTGGATCGTGTTGGGACACCGTGAGCGATCCAGACAAGTGGTTCCCGATCGGGTGGCCAGAGCAAGGATGGATCCACCGCCGGTCAGCTGATCCCGAGATCCCTGGAGATGAGCCAGTCGTAGATGCGTTTCCCCGCCTTCAGACACAAACACCAGCTCACTCAGTTGACCTCGAGACGATTCGAGAAGTGACCGAGCCAGGCCGCTATGAGCGAGGAAGCCGCTACTACGAACGAGGATCAGTAACCAATATCGAGTACGTCGACAATTCTCTTCAGGCGACAGTCCAAGGAAGTCGTCCATACACTGTCCAGGTGACTCTCTCAGAGGGAAGCTACGCTAGCGGTCAGTGTAGCTGTCCCGATGATACAGTCCCCTGCAAGCATATCGTCGCTGCCGTATTAGCTAGCGGTGATGTTGAGCCCGTCGGCAGTGGCCAATCGATAGATACTCTTCTTGAAACAGCATCCGCCAAAGAGCTTCGAACTGTACTGACTGAACTCGCGGACGAAGATCTGCGACTCAGGAGACGTCTCTACGAAAGGCTTGGTGAAGACTGACTGCAGTATCGAAGCAACGGTTTGTTCTCTACGGTCTCAAGCCAAGTTTCAAAACAGTTATAGACTACTTGGCCTGGAACTCCTGAGCAGGACTGAACTCGGTGAGGTCCTCAATACGAGCTTCGAGTTCATTAATTTCCTCACGGAGTTCAGCAGCTTCAGGGTCATCACTGGTCGCCAGTTGATCTTTGAGTCCCTGCAATCGTGTTTCCTTGTGTTCTTCATCGACATCCGCTTTCCGGACGTACTCGCGGTCTTCGATCTCATAGACATCGCTCAGCCGAAGTTCAGTTACCTCGAGAGCCTCATCGACCTTACTGGAATCAACGCTGGTGACACGCTCGCGAGGAATACCAGCGTCCTCAAGGCGTGCCAATACGTGATCTTCATCCCGTAGGGATCGATACTCCCGGCTGGTCCGCTGCACCGAGCCAAACTGGGCGTGGATCGGCTGATCGTGGTGGATTCGCTCGAGCAAGACATCAGCTACGTCCTGTCGAAGATCGTCGGCGTTACGTTGCACGTCAGAAAGCAACGTATAGAGATTCACCAATGTGGATGTCTCGAGTCCATTGAGATCGATTACATCGTGGCGCTCGAGCGCAAGCGCCCCAAATCGAATCGGTACCTCACAATACCTCTAATTTGCTCTGTTGAATAGATGCTGAGTCACGGTTACAGTGGTTCACAGAGCGGTTCTATGTTGATAATGGCGGACACCAGGACAATCTCACGGAACTGTCGATACCAGCCGAGCGCTCGCACGGCGTCGCCGAGCGAGCGCTTGGCTGTCGAGTACGACGTTTCGGNCGTTTCGGCCATCCAGCGCTGTGAGTAGCCCTTTGCCCGGTTGAGCACGTTGTTCAGAGCTGCTTTCGGTGAGGATCCACGATAGTGAATGAGGTACTCAACGTCAAATGCGGCAATCTCGTACTCGGTATGCCAGTCTTGGAAGCCGTTGTCGGCGGCGACGGACTGCAGGTCGTCCGCGTTTCGGCGGATGACCTGCGGTCCAGTCTTCGTATCGTGCTTCCACCGTGCTGTGATGTGAACGTCGAGAACCGCAAGCGATTCCACATCAGTTAATGTCGTCACTTTCAGCGTCTGTACGGTACTTCCTGACCGCTGGCGGAAGTACGACGACGCACGACGACGGTCGAAGAACGTGCTGTCGAGAGCGGCGTGGCCAGACTGCGGGTGCTGCTGCACGGAAACGCGCAGCAGCGCCCGCCATACCCACATTTTCAGCCGGTCGAACGATTTGTAGATCGTGCTGTAGTCCGGCAGATCGTCCCGATCTAAGCCGAGTGTTTCACGAATCTCGGCCATATACTTCAGCCGATTCGGCGTTTCACGGTAGCTGTGGCCTTCTTCGAGCCGAAAGCAGTGCAGAACAACGTGGACCCAGCGGGCGAACCCGCCGCTGGCAGGCTCGCCCGCGTGCTTCCCCAACGCTTGTTTAGCTAGGTCACGACACTGCTCAACGAAGTCGAGGAGATCGATTTCCATAGGACAGAATCGAATTCCTCGGCTTCATCCATCTAAACCACCGATATCGGCTGATTAGATCGCTATTCAACAGAGCACTTTGAGGAGGTCTTTGCGAGGAAATCGCCCTTGATGGATTTGTACCCGTTTTCGATCTGCCAGCGTCGACTATACCGCTGACAAAACGTCTCGGCCTCGTCTGGCTCAACTTGGAGGTTCGTCGCAAACACCGCCGTACCCTCACCACTCGTCGACGGAACATACAGGAACCGCATCGAATGCGACCCTGTTTCGACGCGGACGGAGGCTGACTCAACAGCTACCTCCAGATTGTCTTCCTCCATTTGTTTGAGTACGTCTCGTTCAGAACTGGAGACCCGCTTGGGAATAAGGTAGTTCACATTTAGGTTCGAGAGAGTCTGAAACATTTTCATCGAATCGAATTCCCGATCGCACAGAACAGTCTCGATCGAAACATGTTCTTTCGCGCGTTGAACCAGTCGGCGAACGGTACGATGAATCTGGTTTGGCGGGTTCTCGTCCCATGCCGAGCTCTCTCGCACCGGCTCAACTGCGAGGACAAGTGGAATATTCTGTCCGATGATCGACAGCGTCGCAAACTTGAACGCACGGCCCTCTCTGTCTTTCGTCCCGCTGACCATCGGCATCTCCTCAACATCCCCGTAGTAGGGAACGGTTGTGATGTCGATCGCAGCAGTGACCGGACGTCGAAACGACACCTCAGAGGCGATGACCGAAAACAGTCGTTCTGTCGTTTCATTGAAGCCGTTCACAAGCTCTTCAGGATTAAACTGTTTGACAGTGCGGAGGTGGGTGTCACCATGCGGCCCGTACTCTTCGCCACGCCGATATTGGAAGCGAGTAGTTCCCTGAGCGGTGCCACAGCGGACCATCCCCATGAACGTCTGTAACTCGAAAAACTGCGTGTCCTCGTAGGAGGCGTTTCGACCCCGACCGGACTCGAAGTGTCCGAAGGCAGGATCACGTGCGAGGCGCGTCGTCTGGATAATCTCACCCTGTGAGAAAGACTCCTGCTCGTCGGGTTTCTTGGCTACTGCGGGCTCGTCGACGATTTCATTTTTGGGCCGCACCTCGGGAGCTGAGATGTCGCGGTCGTGGACTTCTTTGATAACGAAGTGAGCCGAGGTCTGGACGTATTCGTGGACAGCATCACTGAATCGATTCCGCCACGCCCGAGAGAATGCTGGGTCGTCCGGTACCCGGCTGAATCCGAGGATGCTGGCCACTTCCGGTTGCCGCGTGAGTCGTCGAGCGAACTCAGCGTAGGAGTCGCCGGTGATCTCCATGAAAACGAACGAGAAAATCATTGCACGAAAAGAAAGCGGAGCAGGATGCCATGCTGGATACCCGTCTTCAATCTCGTTGATCGAATGCTCGACATTTTCAAAAGCGGTGACAAGATCGGATTCACCGAGATTGTTTCGGATGTCGAGTCCGAGCTGATATGCTTCAGTCGTCACCTGTCGATGCGCCGATCGTCGAGGAACTGTTGCATCTGTTCGAGCGCAATCTGTGCTTCCGCTCGATTCTCTTCCAAATTCGACACTGTTGACTCCGGAAGCCCTAGCTCATCTGCCAAGAGAATCAGCCGATCAAGGAGCGTGATCTCCAATCGTTCGTTGATCATCCCGATGCTAATGACATCAAGGTCGCGAAGGTCGTCATCTTCGACGTCAAGTACGAACTGATCCTTCTCTGCGAGCAGTCCTTCCATGATCGGACTCCCCTGTTCGCGCGGTTCCATATCAAGTGTCGCGAAGATAGCTTCGATCCTGTCGATCTGGTCGACCGTATCGCCTTCGTGGCCGCCGAAGATGGCTCGTACCTCGTCGCTCGCTGCCGCGGTAGCGAGGTCGCTGTGAAGATCGAGAATTTCAATCTCAGCGTGATAGAGTTTCTGGAGTTCCCGGTCGAAGAGCTCACGCTTGGATGTGATGGACATCTCTATCAGATCTCCTCCGAGCCGTCTTCGAGCAAGTGGTCGCGCAAACAGTCTTGCACTACGTCGGTATCGACAGCCCCACTCTCCATGAGGAGATAGAGGCTACCGGCGGACATGGGTTCGTCCGATTGGAGGTCCTCGAGGAGCTTCGGGATTCCCACATCTGTGGCTTCAATATCCAAGAACGCCGACTCAACGAGCAGGCCGTCTCGGTGCCCGGCACGTCGAAGGGCTGCCGTTAACAGCCGTTCCGGGACCGTGATCTGCGATGCCTGCCCATCACGCATCAGGGTGGCGACACCGATTGTTCGAAGGAGAAACGCGAGGCCGTCACGAACACCGGTCTGAAGATCCTCCTCCACATTCTGCCACTGCTGGCCCCCATCCGTTACTTCGCCAAAGATATCACGCCACTCGTCATCGTCCAATTCGTCGATCAGAATCGAGAAGTCCAGCATCGAGTTATAGACGCGCTCGCGGATGTCCCGCCGGCGTTGGTACCGCTGCTGCTTCGCGTGTTGCCCGTCGTACACCTTCTCACCGGTTAACCATCGGCGGTCTTCGGTGGTGAGCATCGCATTCTTGCGGCCGGTCATATACACCTCAATGAGTGATAGCAGGATAAAACCCGTCCAAAAGTAAATCGGAGATACTACACGGCTATAGAAATATTATTTACCCCGTGGCGAGATAGTCGTATATGAATCGTATCGTGTCTCAGCTGGAAACGACTGCCGCCAGCGGCACTGCTGGGGTGTTCGGAAACGATGGCTGACGTCGAAGCGGCCAGTGCTGTAGATGACTACAGCGGGCAATCGAGCCCTGCAAAACTCGTCGAGATTGCCCGCTATTTTCTCTTCATCGGTATCGTCGGATTCGGCGGGCCGCTCGTCCACATCGCTATGATGGAGGACGATTTGGTCGGCGAGGACTCGCGAGGATGGACCGACGAGTCGATTTTTATGGAGGGGCTGGCGATCTGCAATATGCTCCCGGGACCGGCGTCGACGCAGCTCGGCATCTTCATGGGATGGATTCACGCCGGCAATCCGGGCGCGATCGTCGCCGGGTTCTTCTTCATGCTCCCGACGTTCATCCTCGTCGTCTTCTTCTCTTGGCTGTACTTCGCGTATCAGACGCTGCCAGCGGTTGAAGCCGCCTTCTACGGCATCAATCCGGTCGTCATCGGACTCATCGTCGGGGCAGCGTACTCGATGGCACAGAGCGCCCTTGCTGACGGGCGGTCACATGCCGAGTTCGACATCGGGTCGGATACCTGGTCGGTAGACTTCTTGCTGGTGGCGCTGCTGGTCGCCGCGACCGTTGCGACGGCCACGCTAAACCCGAATCCCGTCCTCGAATTCATCGTGGCTGGACTCATCGCTGTCGCGCTCTATCGGTCGGACTGGGTACGGGCGAACGTGAAACAAATCGCCGCTGCCGGCGTCGTAACAGCCATCCTCGGCGGCCTGTACGCGCTTCGAAGTCGAGTACTCGACCTAGTGGCCCCTCGAGTTCAGACGGCAATTAAGGCCAGTCCGCTCTGGGGCCTCGCGCTCGCCCTTTGGGCGAATCCGTGGGTGAAGCTGTTCCTATTTATGATCTACACAGGCTCGTTCATCTACGGTGGCGGCCTCGTCCTCATTCCGTTCATCGAGAAGTACGTCGTCAACGAGTTCGCATGGTTGACTGCACGTGAGTTCGTCGATGGCATTGCCATCGGCCAGCTATCTCCTGGTCCCGTCGTGATGACGACGGCGTTTGTCGGCTACAAGTTGTTGCTGGATGTCTCTGGCGGCATCGTGTGGATCGCTATCCTCGGAGCGTTGGTCGCCACAATCGGAGCCTTTGGCCCGTCGTTCGTGTTCATTATGGGCTTCTTCCCGTATTTTGCTCGGGTCCGAGAGAACGACGTCGTCCAAACGGCGCTAACCGGGGTCAACGCCGCCGTCGTTGGGGCAATCCTCGGTGCGACCGTTACACTCGCCGCAGAGTCGTTTGTCGACGTATTCACTGTCGTCCTCGCCGTCATTACGTTCGGACTGTTCGTCCGCGGGACGCACGCTGCATATCTGATTCTCGGCGGCGGCGGGGTCGGCGTAGCATGGTACTTCCTCGTCCTATGAGTCAGGCACCCCCAACTACGTACAGAAACAGAGGCACACGACTGAGTTCAGCACGAGTTCATGTATGAGTCAGGAGCAAGTCACGGTCGAGACGGACGAATCGGGGCCGCTAGATACATTTCGGCAGTTCTTCGCGCTAGAGCGGGACGTACTGGTACTATCGCTGGCGATGTTCGCGTTCAGCCTCGGGTTCCAGATGACCAGCCGCTACCTACCCGAGTATATGGTTGCACTTGGGGCCTCAGGGTTCGTTGTCGGCCTCTTCGGGACCATCGGCAACGTCATCTCGGCAGTGTTCCCGTATCCAGGAGGTGCAATCTCCGATCGCATCGGCTCGCGGTACGCGCTCACTCTGTTCGGGTTGATCTCGACGCTTGGCTTTGTGGTCTGGCTGGTCGCGCCGAACCTCGGTGTGATCACTGCCGCCGGCGCGACGATTCCACCCTGGATCTGGATCTTCGTCGGCCTGCTGCTCGCGCAGGGATGGAAGTCCTTCGGGCTCGGGGCGACATTCGCAGTGGTCAAGCAGGCGACTGACCCCTCGCGGCTGGCCGCCGGCTTCGCCAGTACCGAGACATTCCGCCGGACAGCGTTCCTCATCGGGCCGGTTCTCGCCGCTGTGCTTATCGGCTTCCATCCAGACTTTACGGTAAGCTTCCAGTATGTCCTCGGCGTCGCCGTTGTCTTCGGAGTCGTCGGAACAATCGCCCAGCACCTCTTGTACGATGCCAGCGAGGACTCCCTCGGTGACTCCTTTGAGGGGATCGCTCAGATTAAGCGCGATCTGCGGGACATGCCCGACCCGCTTCGGCCGCTGTTGGTCGGTGACACACTTGTCCGTTTCGCCAACGGGATGGTGTACGTCTTCTTCGTGCTGGTTATCACCCAATTCTACCAGGTCAGCTTCGAGACGACAGTCTCGCTAGCTAGCTTCTCGTACGCGATCGATCTCTCACCGGAGGCGTTCTTCGGCTACCTGCTCGGCGTCGAAATGCTGATTGCCCTCATCTCTATGGCGCCAGCAGCGAAACTCGCTGAGCGAGTCGGCCTCAAGCCCGTCGTTGCATTAGGGTTCGCGGTGTACGCGTTGTTCCCGATTGTCCTCATCGGAGGGCCGGAGGTTCTCGATCCGGTGATGCCGCTCCAGTGGGCGATGGTCCTCATCTTCGCGTTCTCCGGGCTGCGGTTTGCGGGGCTGCCCTCTCACAAAGCACTGATCGTCGGTCCTGCCGAAGCCGGCGCGGGCGGGCGCGTCACCGGAACCTACTATCTCCTGCGAAACACTGTCGTTATTCCGAGTGCTGCACTCGGAGGCTATCTGTGGGAGTTCGTCAATCCAGAAATCGCGTTCACTATCGCAGCAGTCATTGGCGTCGTCGGGACTGGATACTTTCTGCTGTTCGGCGAAGAATTCGAGGTGTATGTATGAGCAGAGGAAGTTTCGATCTCGTTCTCGACGACTCGAGTCAGAAGTGACAGTGTCTATCGTCAGTATTCTTCTGGACAACGGAAGATCCACAGACAGGAGAATATGTTTAGTATCGTCGGTAGATCCTCAAATGATACTTCTAGTCGCTCCAATTGAACTCTCGGCTGCCATCCGCGCAAGTAGGCGACACTGATTCCACCAGTAATTCCACTAAACGGGACTGAAAGCGTCCGAACGACGAGGACTGCCGCCGTCGCCGACGTACTCGGGCCCCTACAACGACAACGACAACGACCGCCCCACCAAGCAACAGGTCGTACGCGCCAAGGCTCCCGGGAATCGGAATCACACTCGCGATCTGTGGGAGAGGAATAATGACGAGGGTCGGGAGAAAGACGTTGCTCACGCCGGGACCGGTGAGCGCGACCCAGAGCACAGTTGCAGTCAAGAACTGTTCAATAAGGTCTCCGACCGCGATGAGAGTAAGTGGTTGTTCTCGATAGAGCCCCGATATCCGTGAAAGTCGCGCTACGGTTTGTTCTAGTGGAATTCGTCAAATAGGGCCTTGACGCGTTGCTGCACGTCGTCACGAATCTCACGGACAGTATCGAGATCCTGTCCGTGGGGATCGTCTAACGCCCAGTCCCGAACATCGACATCTTCTGCGTCCAATTCTAGCGTCGAACAGCCCATCGTAGCGACGACATCGCACGATTCGAGCTCGTCGGTCGAGACTTCCCGCGGTGTCCGGTCTGAGAGATCGATATCTCGCTCTCGCATAACCGTGATAACTTCCTCGTGAACGCTCTCAGCTGGGTGTGTCCCGCCCGTGAGAATCTCGATGCTGCCCCCTAGCTCTCGTCGATCGCGTTCTCGCTCAGCGAACGCGGCCGACATCTGGCTGCGGCCGGCATTCTGGACACACACGAATCCCAACTTCGTCGTCGATTCCGTACCCATGAGGAACATCATCTATTATGCCATCTTAAGGGTTCATATGAGGAATATCTCGCCCAATATAGCCCCAAATATCCCTAAATAGCCGCCGTACCAGACGCTGAGAGTCACTCCCGAACACTGTGAGCTAACCCGAAAGCGAGTACCAACGGAGCAGTGAGAACTAGCTCGTCGATCATCCTCGTCGAGTGGTCATAGCTCCCGCGATCCATCGAGGGCGATGAGGACGGCGTTGGCGCGCGCTGTCGCACGATATTTTCGCCACTTCCCCTCTTTACGACGTGTGACGAGCCCAGCATCGGTGAGCTGGGACAGAGCGTGGCTGATCGCGCTGTCGCTGACGTTGAGCAGCGGCGCAAATTCACAGACACAGAGTTCTTCGCCAGCGACATGGAGGATACGAACGATCTTGTACCGGGTTTCATTTGCGAGCGCCGATAGCAATCCAACGTCCGCGTCCAGCGAAGGTCCGCCCGCGGCCGTGTCGATCTCTTCGAGTTCCGCCAGACGTTGGGATACTTCCTCGTCACCACATCCATCCCGTTCGTCGGCGAGATACCGCTGTAGCCGCTCAGTCGATGACATACACATCGATTGATCAGATAGTGGATTAAGCATTGTGGAGCGACTCGCGAGCTACGCGTATTCAATCGACGGCCAATCATTTTAGGATTCTATAAGATGGACTCAAGAAATTCTTCGGCAGCAACACTCTATTTCGACGTGTTAAGACACCCTAATACTGTATTTAGTCTGAATTGCACGCTGGACTACGTCTGTTCCGAGTCGAAGATCTTATGAATATGATTGAATAATTGCTCAACTGAATGCGAGGCAACTCCGTCCACCACGTAATCGATAATAGCCGTATTGTCGGCCAGACAATTGAGCGAACAATCTATTCTCATCAATGACTGAACTTACCCTGTACGAGGAGGCGATGTGTTGCTCCACCGGCGTCTGTGGTCCTGACCCCGACGAGGAACTTGTTGAAGTCAGTGCCGCCCTCGACCAACTCGAATCGGAATTCGAGGACGTTGAGGTCTCGCGGGCAAACATGCAGCACAACATCGACCAGTTCCTCGAAACGCAGCACATCTACGATCTGGTTGAGGAACACGGCCCCTCGATCCTGCCGATTACTGTCGTCGACGACGAGATCGTCGCCAAGTCCGAGTACCTCTCGTACGACGAACTCGCGGCAGCACTCGAAACCACCACCCCGACACAGGAGGCCTAACGCATGAGCACAACGCACACCGACGCGCAAGCGGTCGTCGAGCCGACGAGTGATGAGACCGAATTCGTCTTCTTCAGCGGGAAAGGCGGCGTCGGCAAGAGCACCGTGAGTTGCGCGACGGCAACCTGGCTCGCCGACAACGACTACGAGACACTGCTAGTAACGACCGACCCTGCGCCGAATCTCTCGGATATCTTTGGCCAGGAGATCGGCCACGAGGTCACCGCTATCGACGACATCGAGAACCTTTCGGCCATCGAGATTAATCCGGACACCGCAGCCGAGGAGTACCGTCAAGAGACGATCGAACCGATGCGCGAATTGCTCGGCGAGGATCAGATCGAAACGGTCGAAGAACAGTTGAACAGTCCCTGTATCGAGGAGATCGCTGCCTTCGATAACTTCGTCGACTTCATGGATAGCCCGGAGTACGATGTCGTCGTCTTCGACACCGCTCCCACGGGACACACCATCCGACTGATGGAGCTGCCCTCCGACTGGAACGCTGAACTGGAGAAGGGCGGCTCGACCTGCATCGGGCCGGCAGCCTCGATGGAGGAGCGCAAACAGGACTACGAGCGTGCCATCGACACGCTCCAAGACGACGAGCGGACTTCATTCGTGTTCGTCGGCAAGCCCGAGGGCTCTTCGATCGACGAGATCGAGCGCAGTGCAAGCGACCTCGACGAGCTCGGAATCGAGTCCCAACTGCTGATCATCAACGGCTACCTCCCTGATTCAGTGTGTGAGGATCCCTTCTTCGAGGGGAAGCGGGAAGACGAGCAGGCCGTTATCGAGCGCGCACGGACGGAGTTCGACGCCGACGCGATGGCGACGTACCCACTCCAGCCGGGCGAAATAGCAGGGCTGGACCTACTCGCAGATGTCGGTGGCGTCCTGTACGACGGCGACAAGGCGACCGTCGATGTCGGAACGGCGACCGACATAGACACCGAGACCGCGGTCGACTTCGAGTCGATGGCTGACGCCGAGATGGTTGCCGACCAGCTTCAACCGGGCGACGAGACGCGGTATCTCTTCTTCACCGGGAAGGGCGGCGTCGGCAAGAGTACGATCGCCTCGACGGCGGCGACGAAGCTTGCCGAAGCGGGCCACGAAACGCTCGTCGTTACAACTGACCCTGCCGCCCACCTCGAAGATATCTTCGGCGAGCGGGTGGGCCACGATCCGGCCTCGGTCGGCCAGGCGAACCTCGATGCGGCGCGGATCGACCAAGAGAAAGCACTCGAAGAGTACCGCACACAGGTCCTCGACCACGTCACCGAGATGTACGAGGATAAAGAGGACACCCAGATCGACGTGGACGCCGCAATTGCGAACGTCGAAGAGGAACTGGAGTCGCCGTGTGCCGAAGAAATGGCCGCTCTCGAAAAGTTCGTGAGCTACTTCGATGAGGACGGATACGACGTCGTCGTCTTCGACACTGCCCCCACGGGGCACACGCTCCGACTGCTCGAACTCCCCTCCGACTGGAAGGGCTTCATGGACCTCGGCTCGCTGACGAAGGGTGCTGCACCCGCGAAAGGCGACCAGTACGACGAGGTCATCGAGACGATGAAGGACCCCGACCGGAGCACCTTCGCGTTCGTGATGTACCCCGAGTACACGCCGATGATGGAGGCCTACCGGGCCGCTTCGGACCTAGAAGACCAAGTCGGAATCGAGACCTCGCTGGTGGTAGCGAACTACCTGCTCCCCGAAGAATACGGCGACAATGCCTTCTTTGAGAACCGCCGTGCTCAGCAGCAGGAGTACCTCGGCGAGATCAGCAATCGGTTCGACGTGCCGATGATGCTCGCCCCGCTGCGCCAAGACGAGCCAGTCGGACTTGACGAACTGCGCGCGTTCGGTGAGGAGATCACCGGGCTGGACGATGTCACCGAGGAGACGGAACAGGAGGTGACGGCGTCGTGAGCGAAGCTGTATCGGAGGCGTCAGCCGTCGAAGAGTCACTGCAGGCGTTCATCCAGACGCTCCGTGACTCGGAGATCTATCAGCAGTTCGTCGACGCAAGTGAGCAACTCGAAGCGGACGATGAAGCGCAGTCACTACTCAAAGCGTACCAGCAAAAACAGCAGCAGTTGCAAGGCAATGAATTCGACTCGTCAGTCATGAGCGACCTTCAGAAACTACAGACCGAGCTTTCGAACAACGAGACGATCCAGCAGCATCGGGCAGCGCAAGAGGAGCTCGTCGCCCTTCTTGAACAGACGAACGATGTGATCAGCAAGCAGATCAGACGGGAGTTCGCTCAGTCACTCGGAGGTGGGTGCTGTTGAGCTCATCCGACGAAGACGTGCTGGCTGCCGCCAAAGCGCTCGGTGAGGACCTCGATGTGGCGCAGTCGGAGGCGACAGCAGCCGAGTTTGAGTCGCTGTTGATCGAGTGTAATGAAATGATTAGCGAGGAGATCGGTCTCGAGTACGGAGCCGTCTGCGACGCCGGGAACGACTGCTGCTAACAGCAACTCTGACGGCTACTCCAGTTTTTCTCATATCAGTTAGACGGATTACTGATGGAGAGTAGAGCCGTCGATATCGGCACAGTACAGGGTGTCTGTGCGACCAATTCTTCGATAACACGGAGAAAAGAATCGTTGAGCTAGGAAACGTGGTGAGCGTGGACGTAGCGCCGATACAGCATACAAAGATCGACCTCTGACGGCCGTGAATAGAAGGCACGCATCAAATTCATCCTCCGAGATTGTGAGCTCCGTGTCCACGAGGACTGTCAAAGCCTTCGGAACGAGTTCTCGCAGTACCAGTACGAGGAGAGCGGCGAGTCTGACGACCTACTCAAGGAAAACGACCACGCGATGGACGCGCTGTTCACGCACACGATGCCGGACGAGGACAGCGCCTTCATTATCAGCAGATAACCAGAGCGTATCACAGAACTATTCTCATGGAGTTGTTTTCACCCACATTTCGGTGAACCAACCGCTGCGTAGATGTGCAAACTTACCGCAGAGTTCCACCAGAAACCTCACTTGGAGTAGATTTGCAATTTGTCTCCGTCAATTTGAATATCGTAATCGGCAATAGTGAACGAAATAGAAATCGTCCCCTCGTCAGTAACAAGCGAATCGAGTGCTTCTGGGTGAGAAAATCATACAGTGGGTCGTCCAGAACTGTTTGGAGATGAACTGGTCTAACATCTTCCAAAGAGGCAAGAGCATCAATGACGGCCATGCTTGGTGCTACGTTTGACCAATCGTATTGATTCTGGACTGATTCCGAGCGTATGTTATAGACCATAATAGGTTGGCAAGACACTCAGCGTTCCATTCGCAACACAGCTCTATCGATACCCATATGAGGTAAGCTTAGAATTCGTAGTGAGCAATCTCCACTGATTCGCAGTTGGAACACTTGTCAACGTCTGTTGCGAATTTTTGCCCACAGTTACGGCATTCGTACAGTGTTGTTTTGTTGGCTTCCCTCTTCCAGCGGGCTTTCTTCCGGAATAGTTTAAGCGAGCCCATGATCTACCCCTCAATTGTGAATATTAGGGGGCGATAGAAATCAGTATTTTCCACTATTGTGCCGAATATGGAATTATATGATCAATCTCCTCAGAGCAACACTTGTCTTACCAGGCGATACTCCGATTACTGAAGCGACCACCGAATTTCGAAGTCGGACGTATTTCCCGTTTGGGCCCGTATCAACTGTATGTCGAACGAACAATCGATAGCGGATGCTGAAACTCCCCGTGAGCGCTCACAGGGCCCGGGTGCGAGTCGAGTCGGGTCCGGCGAGCACACCTCCATCGACATCTCCGGTCTCGAGCTCACGTACGGCGACGGAACCGAAGCGGTCAGCGGCGTCGATCTGACGGTTGGTGACGGCGAATTCTTCGGGTTTCTCGGCCCCAACGGCGCGGGCAAGACGACGATGATCAAAGTGCTGGCGACGCTGCTGTCACCGACCGCCGGCGAGGTCCGAGTCAACGGGTTCGACGTTCGAACCGAGCCGCGAAAGGTCCGGGAATCGATCGGCTACATGGCCCAGGAGACGAGCATCGATCCGGAGCTCACGGCAGAGGAAAACATTCGATTCGCGTGTGAAGCCTACGGCGTCCCGCGGGGCGAACGGGACAAGCGAACCGCCGAACTGCTCGACCTCGTCGATCTCGAAGCGGTCGCCGACAAGCGCTCGGAGGAGTTCTCCGGCGGGATGAAAAAACGACTCGACGCCGCGACTGCGCTCGTCCACCGCCCACCGCTGGTCTTCCTGGACGAACCGACGACCGGTCTCGATCCGAAGGCGCGCAATCGGCTCTGGGAGTACTTCCAACGGATCAACGAGCAGGGGACGACGATTTTCCTCACCACGCAGTATCTCGAGGAGGCCGACACGCTCTGTGAGCGGTTGGCGGTGATTCTCGACGGCGAGATTGTTGCCGACGGATCTCCCGCCGATCTCAAGCGGCAGGTCGGTGGCGACGTCCTCGATATCGAACTGGGCGATGGACCCGGGGCTCAGGCGCGCGCCGTGACAATCGCACACGAGTTCGACGACTTCGATAACGCGACCGTCGAGGAGACCGAGACGGGAATCAGCGTCACCGCACAAGCGGCCCGTCAGTCGGGAACGGACCTCCTCGTTGCACTGCGAGACGCGGGGCTGATCGTCACCGGATTTAACGTTCGCGCGCCGACGCTGGACGACGTGTTCCTCGCGATTACGGGCGAGCGTGTCGACACCGACGGTGGTGCGGCCGCGACGGAGGAGTCCACATGAGCACGCCGACCGAGTCGGGGAACGCCGACCGCGAGATGATGAGATCCGCAAACACCTTCGCCGGGGACGTCTGGATCAACCTCAAGCGGTGGAACCTCAAAGCCGTCCGGAACCCGTTCGTCCTCGTCGTCTCGCTCGCACAGCCGTTTATTTTTCTCGTACTGTTCACGGAGGTGTTCGGCAACGTCGCCGGCGGCGCCGTCAGCCAGGGGCTTCCAGGTATCGACTACACCACGTTTCTTGTCCCGGCAATCGCGATCCAGGTCGCACTCGCGTCGGCAGTCACCTCGGGAATCGGGCTGGTCAATGACATCGAGAACGGCATGTTCGAGAAGGTGCTCGTCTCGCCGATGAACCGAACCGCCGTGTTCGTCGGGAAGACCCTCGCAGAGGTGTTCCGTATCGGCCTCCAGATAGCCATCATTCTCGGACTCGGCGTGGTCCTCGGCGCGGAGATTACGACCGGCGTCGTCGGTGCCGTCGGGATCATGGCGGTCGGAATCCTCTTTTCGTTCTGGTTTATCGCGTTCTCAAACATGCTCGCGGTGCTGACTCGAGACCAGGAGTCGACGATCATCGGCGCGAACCTCCTGCAGTTCCCGCTGTTGTTCCTCTCGAGTGCCTTTCTCCCCCTCGAGGCGCTCCCGAACTGGATTCAGCTGTTCGCTCGAATCAACCCCGTCACGTACGGCGTCGATGCCGCACGTGCGATTATGCTCGACGAAGACGTGATGACCGTCCTCGAGGTGACAGCGTTCGGCGGCGCGCTCGATACGATCGTCCCCGCCGTCGCCGTTCTCGTTGGTCTTGGGTTTATGTTCGGTTCCGGGGCCGTATATTTGCTTTCGAGGGCCTCGAGTTCGGACGTTCGGTAATGGGCGTTCCGTGACCCGACACCACCTCGCGTGCTGCTTTTATCCCTCCGATGCGTAGACGTCGATGGCACAATTGATATGGCCGACTATAGTAGTCATTAGAAGTAATTACTCACTTTTGGAAGAGGCAGTTGATCAAGAGCGGTATCAATCGCTGTTGTGAGCTCAGGAAGCGAGTCAAAGAACCGGTTGCTAAGGGCTGCTTGGAGCTGTCTCCAGCACTCCTCGACTGGATTGAGTTCGGGAGAATACGCCGGTAACCTCACGAAGGCGAGGTCGTCACGGGCCGCCAGGTCCGTGACGGCCGATGCCTGAAAATACGGAGCTCCATCCAGCACGATAATCAAATCATCTTCGAACTCTTTGCATAACGCAAGAATGAAATGTTTTGCGTGGGCGGCGGTCGCGTACTCTTCGAACCGAGAGAAAAAGCGATCACCGTTCTCGGTGATCGCGCCCAACAGACACGTCCAGTCGCGTTGCCCAGACAGTTCGACNGGCCGCGTGCCGCGCGGAAACCACGCGGCACGCGGCTCAACTTGGACGGATTTCTTGGTTTGATCGATACAGACTACTGTGGCGTCCATCTCTCGCCGCTTTTTTGAGTTCTTCGCGGAACGTTTCTTGGTCCTCAGCATCTGATTCGGCGGCTGTAGGGCGTGGTTTTTGATAGCTCAATCCCGCTTCTTTGAGCAACCGCCGACAGCTCGGGATTGAGTACTCGACATCGTAGGTTTCGTCAAGATACTGCTGGACGAGCGCCGGCGTCCACGCCGGCGCGTCTACCCCAACTTCCTCGGGAGATTCGTGGACTGTGTCTTCAAACTCTTGCTGCTCTTTTTCTGAGAGTTTTCGCTTTCTCCCAGATCGGTGAGCATCAGTGACAGCCTGCTCAAGCGACTCGTCAGTGCCGAGTCGCTTGAGCCAGCTGTAGATTGTTCGCCGGCCGGTGTTATGCCACTCGGCTAGTTCAGTCTGCGTAACGCCGTTTTTGTACGCANGTCGTGAAGTTCTTCGACGGAGATTTCGTCGAGATGATCCATTAGAAGCTGCAACAACCTATGGGTGGAAAATTCTAACGGTTACTATACCTCGGTCGGTGTATACTCTGTATGTAATGCTCCCGACGCTGGTTAAACTCACTCCTCGTCGCTTTCCTCACGATCATGGCGCGTCTGCCGACCGGCCAGTGTGTCCGGCCAATCGTCGCGCTGGTACTCGCCGGCGTGTTCGGTGTTGATGTGCTCAGTAAATTCTCCCTGTCCCCCGAACGTCCTC
>NZ_AOIA01000079.1 GCF_000337695.1 Natronococcus jeotgali DSM 18795 | reverse complement strand
ATCTTTCCGAAAGCTGGCTGAGACATATTCCACCAATATCAGCCACTATAGTGTAACTACGGGGCGTTCCGCAGCTCTACATAAGAGCGACTTACCAACTGTCGAGAGTATTCGACGGGTTCTCATCCAAAACAGATGCAGGTCTACTCCGAAATACGCCCCCAAAATCGCAGAGAAACGTCGATATGTAGCATATTGCTGGCTAACCACTAAATATCTACCTCCGAATCAACTGTCTACACCTATGGGAACGAGCCAGCACGCTACGGAACAATCTCTGCCCGAGCAAGCAGACCTCTCTGTGAGGAATATCGGTGGCATCGACGAAACAGAGGTGTCGTTCGAGCAGGGAGTTACCGTTCTCTCTGGACGTAACGCAACAAATCGGACATCGCTGCTCCAGGGAATCATGGCGGCACTCGGTAGTGATCAAGCAAGCCTCAAAGCGGATAGCAAGGAAGGACAAGCTATTCTCGAGTTCGGTGAAGCAACCTACCAGCAGACGCTTCACCGACGGAACGGCACGATCGTCACTGAAGGCGACCCGTATCTCGACGATCCGGAGATCGCGGATCTGTTTGCGTTCCTGCTCGAGTCAAACGAAGCTCGCCAGGCCGTTGCTCGCGGTGACGACCTACACGATCTGATCATGCGACCGGTCGATACCGATGCGATCAAGGCTGAAATTCAGCAACTCGAGCAGCGGAAAACTCAGATCGACAATGAACTCGACGAACTCGATAACCTCGAGAATCAGCTCCCCGATCTCGAGGCCAAGCGAACGCGACTGATCGACGAGATCGACGAGCTCCGTGACGAACTCGAAACTGCCGAGGAAGAACTCGAGGCCGCGAATACTGACGTCGAAACCCGGCGTGAGGAAGAATCCGAATTCGAGGAGAAACTCGATGAACTTCGGGATACACGTTCGGAACTCGAACGAGTTCGCAACCGGATCGAGACCGAACGCGAGAGTATCGAGGCACTCGAAGACGAGCACGACGACGTCGAAGCCAACCTCGAGGAACTGCAGGCAGGTGGAGAAGCGAATCTCGGTCGTCTCGAAGCTGAAATCGATACTCTCCAAGCCGAAAAGGACGAACTCAACGAGGAAATTTCACAGCTTCAGCGGACGATCCAATTCAACGAACAACTGCTAGAGGATCCTGGAGAATTCCTTGGTGGCGAGGCGGACAACAATGACGGTCCTGTCACCGACCAACTTCTCTCCGATGCCGATTCGGAGACCGTCACGTGCTGGACCTGTGGCTCGTCAGTCGCCACCGACCAGATCGAATCCACGATCGAACAGCTCCAGTCTGTATACGAGGACCGACTCAACGAGCGTTCGGAGATCAACGACGAACTCGAGGAGAAACGAGCGACGCGCAACGAAATCGAGGAGAATCGCTCCGAGTATCAGCGAGCCAATCGCCGTCTCGAGTCGATCGACGAGGAAATCGAGCGCCGGCGTGACCGCATCGATGATCTCACGGACGATCGGGAGGCCTTCACAGAAGAGATTACTGAGCTCGAGGCTGAGATCGATGACCTCGAGACCGACGACTCTGAGGACATTCTCGAGCAACACCGCGAAGTCAACCAGCTCGAGTTCGAGATCGAACGAAAGGAAAGCGAGCGCGATGACGTCGAAGACAAAATCGCGTCAATCGAGCAACGACTCGATGACCTCGAAGGGCTTCAGGATCGTCGCGAAAAGACAACCGAAGAGTTAGCCGATTTCCGAACTCGTATCGATCAAATCGAAGACAGTGCGGTCGAAGCGTTCAACGAGCACATGGAGAGCCTGTTGGAGATCCTCGAGTACAGTAATCTCGAGCGGATCTGGATCGATCAAACAACACGCGACGTTCGCGAAGGCCGACGCAAGGTGACGAAATCGTCGTTCGATCTCAAGATCGTCCGCAGCACTGAGAAGGGGGCAGCCTACGAAGACTCGATCAACCACCTCAGCGAGAGCGAGCGCGAGGTTACTGGACTCGTCTTTGCGCTTGCAGGATACCTGGTCCACGACGTCTACGAGACGGTCCCGTTCATGTTGCTCGATTCGCTCGAGGCAATTGATTCCGAACGTATCGCAACCGTTGTGGAGTACTTCGAGTCGTACGCGCCGTATCTTACCGTTGCGCTACTCGAGGAGGACGCACAAGCACTCGAAAAAGAGCATGAAACAATAACTGAGATTTAATTATCCGCTATTGTTCTCTGTTTTCTATCCGAGTGTTCTCTCACGACGCCAAAACGCTCTCGGGTGCCAGTCAGCTCTGCCAATTCATACGTGTGAATTGGGGGAACTGAGTTCCGGTTCACACGAGTGAATAGGGTTTAAAAGGATCGACAACGTACTCTGAGATATGTGCAATGAACGTGACGACCGCGGAAATTTGTGACACAGGTCACGCTTGAGGACATCCTCGGAATTCTCCGGCGGACTAGTGAGCCCATGACTGCGACAGAACTCAGTACGGAGTTGGGCATCTCGAACAGAGCAATCCTCAATAAGCTCAATACGCTCCATGAACGTGGAGATGTCCGCCGAAAGAAGGTAGGTGGTCGGTCCGTAGTATGGTGGCTTCCAGATGAGCCTACCGAAAAGCAGGAAATCAATCCCGATGACCCATTTTGGGACGCCGAGCCCGTAGCCGCAGGCGGGCCAACAGATGTTTCGTCGAATGTAGACGAGTATCTCTATGGTGAACCAGAGAGCGACGAATGAGTAGCCCAGGTGCGACAGCCCTATTCATCGATACTGGTGCGTTTTATGCTCGATTCAAGCCTGATGACGAAAACCACGAACAAGCCGTTGAGTTGTTTAATGGAATACAGTCGGGAAAATACACGTATCGGCCACTCTACACCAGTCGCTATGTTCTCTCGGAGCTTGCTACCCTCTTGCTCCGATGGGTTGGTCACGGTGACGCCGTTCGTGCACTAAGCGCTATTCGAGAGTCAGAAAGTTTCACTGTTCTACCAGTTGATGCTGGTGCCTTCGATCGAACCTGCAAAGAATTCGCTCGCTATGATGACCAACAGATTTCGTTTGTTGATCACTCGAGCGCCATTCTCGTTGATGAATACGACATAGAACACCTCTTTGCGTTTGATTCTGATTTCCGACCTCTTGGTTTTACAATTGTTCCTGGAGACACCGATGAGATCCACGAGTAAACTAGCGAAGAGAGGTTCTATCCTTGCTCTACATTATGTGTCCATCAAGTAGATAGACCCCTCGAAACAACATCCAGACACACCATTTTTACAAGTATTTTCACCGAATTGGATTCGTAACGGGCCGCAGTGTGGCTGTTTAAGACGATTCAGGGAGTCGCGAAGCCACGCTCGAGTCCGGCCTTCAATTTAGAATTGCTGTACAAAAAGGTTCGAAAACAAGGACTATTTTCACATCGATGACGGGGGGAGGGGAGTGGGAGTTTGAACTTACACTTCGATGTCGGGGTGTCAGACGGGTGGCTTACACTTCGATAACGGGGGGTGACAGACCGGCACTGAAGAGCAACACTCAGTTTCAGCAACTTCCATCTTTACACATCGATAACGGGGGGCTCTCTTCGATATACTTCGGAGGTGGTTCAGTCGGAGAAAGCAGAAACTGGATTGTACAAGCGATATGATTCCTGTACGCCTCGGATAAACATCGACGGGGGTTATCTTTTTGATGCTCCAGCGTACAGGGAACGTATGCCCAATAGTGATCAGAATGAAATAAACCAATCTACTCTTAGTGAAGATACTCATTCTGAAGCTAACGCAGATCAAATAGAAGCCGCTCGGAAGAACACTGTCGCAGATACGGTCCAAGATCAGAATGAGGTATCTAGTGAAGACAGCTCTCAACAGTCGATTCGGGATATGCTCGATGACGATGAAGAGGCATCAGTTTTCGTCAATCGAGATCTCGTCGAGCCAGACACCATCATTGATGAGGAGCGAATAGTCGGTCGTGATGATCAGCTCAAGTCCGTTGTCTCATTTCTGAAGCCGACCCTGCAAGGAAATCGCCCCCCGAATATGTTGTTATATGGTCCTGCTGGAACAGGAAAATCACTCATTATCGGGGCTGTTACACAACAGATCATCGAACTCTGCCAATCGAAAGGCGAGCGCTTCGGTGTGATTAATATCAACTGTCATCCAATCAACACCCTTGATCAAGCAGTTTACGAACTCGTCCAGACTGTTGCGAAAGACGTCAATGCGGAAATCGGGGTTCCGGAAACGGGTGTCTCAACGAAGCGCAAGTACCGACGTCTATATAAACTCATCAACGAGCATTATGATTCAGTCATTTTTATTCTCGATGAAATCGATCTGCTGGTTGGTCGACGGGCAAACAACGAGCCCGCTTACTCAAAACTACTCTACCAGTTGTCACGAGCGAGTAACACGAATGAGATCGAAGGACGTGTGTCGGTTGCAGCGCTGACGAACGACCCAAAGTTCATGGAGGATATCGATGGCCGTGCCGAGAGCTCATTCAATCCTCGAGACGTCTACTTTCCCGATTACGATGCCACACAGTTGCGCGAAATTCTCGAGAATCGTCGTGATGCATTTCGACAAGATTCACTCACAAGTGATGTAATCCCGCTCGTGGCAGCATTTGCAGCACAGAGCCACGGAGATGCTCGGAAAGCAATTGATTTGTTCCGGGGTGCTGGCGATCTCGCCGATGAATGGGGCGACGGAAAAGTTACCGAGAGACACGTACGTGAGTCTCAGGAAGAGATCGATAAAGATCGTTCATTGAAGCTTGTGGAGGGTTTGACGACCCAGAAGAAGATCTCTCTGTACGCGACTGCTGCAGTTGCCTGTTACTCGAATCGTTCACGAAGTTCTGTCCCAAGTCCAGTCGGATTCAATGTTTATCGGTGGATCACTGATGAGCTGGATGCTGACCAAATGACTCGTGAGACCTACGTAAAGTACGTGAAAGAGCTCGCTACGTATGGACTTATTTCGAGCTCACGAAAAAGTCGAGGACGGGGTGGCGGAATGTATATGGAGTTTACTTTCACGGGAGATCCTGAAGCGATGATGAAGAGAATTGTTGACGACACTCGATTAGAGCCAATAGCCAATCAAGAGGAACTCCTACAGACTGTTGTTAACTCCCAATTGAGGGAATTTCACAACCAGTAAGTTTGTAACCTGTCAGGTAGGTCGTTCTCGAACACACCCCCCGTGTTCGATGTGTAAGTACTCGCGTTCTTCGTTCCTGACTCAGAATCATCGCTCGTCCGAGCTTCTCGAGGTAGCGAAAGGGTTGCCTCAAATTCTCTGAACACCCTCCCCCCGTCATCGAAGTGTAAATCTCAGGATGAGGTGGAGGTTGAAAGCTGACGAAAGCATTCAGATTAGAGGGAGAGAGTATGAGAACAGGGATACCAGTACAAACAGACATTTGAGAAAGAAAGAGATCACCGTCCGATTCGTTGGAGACAAGTCTCTCCAACTCTTGTGGTTGGGTATATTGCGATTATTGTTAACGATACAAATAGATAAAGCTTTCCAAGCTAGAGATAGCGTAGATCAGACCGTCATTAGTGTGTTTGAGGCCATCTTTATCATGTACAGCGTGTTTTCTACTGTTTTTCGCGGTCGTCGTATCTTAGCCCCCACCCACTTGCACTGGTTTACACATCGATGACGGGGGGAGGGAGTGGGGGAGCTCTCCGAGGACGTGACTTCTCCTACTGGATGACCTCAAATATAGTGGAACGTTCTCTATCTATCGCTGCCCATCTATTACCATTTCTCGAAACTCGAATTCGGCGCTCTCCAGGGAAACTCACTGGTATCTCTCTCGAGCCGGATTCTCGACCATTGGTGAGATTAAGAAGATCACCAAAGGGAGTACAAGCAGAACCCACCTGACTTACGAAACAGGACTTATAATGCCCTAAGAGCGACTCTCGCCCTCATTATTTCCTGGAATGCATGACTCAGTGAGTCACAGATTCATTGAATCACTGATTTTCGTCTTGTTTTGCCAATTCACGAATTTTTTCTTTGGTCTCTTCCCGATGCTCATCGAACGCAATTTCGAAAACCGCGCGGTAGAAATGCTTGTTCTTTTCGAGTATAACACCTTCCCGCTTCAACTGTTTTTTCAGCCGAGTAAATGTAACCTCGATGTCCTCGCTCTGTTCCGGCTCAACGTACAATGTGGCTGAATCCCAATCATCTCGGATATTTAGCGGTTCATCCTCTGTTGTTTCTGTCTCCTCGGTGGATGATTCGCTACTAGTCGCAGAGGTAGGTTCCTTGGCTGCCCCCGTCGTTTCCCGATCTCGTTTTTTTGCTTCCGATGTTGGTTCTGTGGTCTGGTCGTCAGTTATCGGCTCCTGGTCTTCCGCCTCGTCCGAAGGATTCTCGAATCGCTCATCCATTCCCCGGGGCATGTTTACACCTTCACCTGTGTTTTGTCGAATGCTCGTTCCATCGTCTCTGCAATCTCCAAGAAGAGATCACGCTCTACTTGTTGGTCGTTTGCGTCCTCCCACTCGAAGATATCGCAGCCATTGTCCCACGCGCGCTGTATTGCTACCCGCATAGGGAGTTTGAAAATTGGTGCCATCGATGCAAACGACTCGTCGAATGCGTTCAGGAATTTTTTCGACTGTCCATCGTCTCGGTACATGTTCGCGAGCAGTCCTATAATCGCGATCTCAATCTGTTGGCTGTTCTCAATAGATTCCAGCTGGTCCCATAGGTCGTCGAGCGCATCTCGGGATGTTGCCTGGGTTTGTGCGGCAAGGAAGACGTTCTGAGCCGCGATGAACGCTGCGTCCGTCAGAACTGAAAGATCTGGTGGACAGTCGATCAAAATGAAATCGTAATCATAACCCTCGTCAATTAGCTCTTCAAGAGCAACTTTCAATGAGAGACGAGCACTAGCATCATCCATCCAGTCCCGTGCCAGTCCCATGTCCTTGTGACTCGGAACGAGGTCATAGTTCAGATGTTCGTACTCATCGGTATGAATTACGATCTCTGAAAGTGCCGTGTCGTGGGTTCGGGGATTGTCCACGAGAACATCGAGGAGGTTTCCGTCGTCGGTGACGAGCTCGTTTGGAAGGTCATTCTTTGGGTTGGATGCGTCGTTATCATCACCTGGACCTAGCCCAAGCCCTTTCGTCATGTCGGCTTGTGGGTCCATGTCGATCGCAAGGACGTCGTGGCCTCGCGAGGCCAGTGCCGCCGCACTGTTTATTGTTGCTGTTGTCTTTCCAGTCCCGCCTTTCTGATTTCCAAAGGCGACCGTGGGAATGTCGGTTGATGGTGTGACACCCCATCCACGCGGTGAGTCGGACATGTTCCAATCATTGAATCAAAGACTCATAAATTTACGTCAGACGTTCCATCCTGAGCTTCACCCCTTATTTGCTGCCTTCATGCGCTCCACCCCAAATAATCGGGGGAATTGGCTACCAGTCTTAGAATCAAAGAAACCTTGAATCATTGAATCTGCTCGCTTTGTGAGTTCCTTTGTAGATAATGAATTGATCTCTCTATCTGTATTTCTATGATTCATTGACTCACTGATTCAAATAGTTTGTAGTTTGTGAATACATGATTCATTGAATCCCTGACCGAGAACTCTGCTCTCTTTTGAGATTTGATTCAAGGATTCATTGACTCACTGATTCCTTGCTTCACCAATCCACTATTTGTAGATCACTGATTCCATGACTTACTGATTCCATGATGGCCTATCTCACTATACACCGATGTCTTGCTCCATCCACTCCTTATTTTTGCAAAACATTAAGTCCATGATTCATGGACTATGAGATCTGCTGCCCATACTCCCTTAGCCTCCAGAACACCTCACCTCATTGACCCTTGATAGATTCACTAACTCATTGATTCTTTGACCTACTGGCTCCATGAATAAGTGAATCTAAGACGAACATCGCTTGGCAGGCACCAACTTATCCTACTCGACCTTCCTATCTGCTGCCAACCAGACAGTTCTGACAACCAAATCTAGGTGCTTGAGGACTATGGCATCGTTTGTAAGATCGGACCAGCCGAACGGTCTGGCCTGTACGAGATAATGCGGACGGGTCGATCGTCATTTGAGCCTCGAAGTGAGTACGACTAGGCTGACAACTTTGAGTCGATCATTTAATAAAAACAAGTACGACAAACTTCTCGCCGAGAGGACGTTCCTATTGCTGAGCTGTTGGTGAAGCATAGTTGAGATCCTGGCCCCGCCCAACCAAATCGACCAGTGTAGGTCTTGGTGCTTGCCGAGAGGTCGTGTCAGTCCATGAAATTAAAAGCGCGCTTCGACAGTGTAACCTCTATCCAGTAGTTAGAACACGTCAACCGCTCGTTCCGGTAGAACCACATCTACGAGAATACGCCTTCGAATTCGTATAGCTATATTTGATTTACAACGGTTCCAAACATATGTAATGCCCATTCTGTGTATTTTGGTTGTCTCGACCCCGACAACCAAATATGCGAAAGTATTTAATAAGTGCCATTAGTGGCGAACCGTACGAAAATGATGTTCTTAGAATCACCACAATCTGGAGACTGCGGGTTGCTCGAGGCGATTTCGCGTGAGTAGCGAGCAGATCCGATGTCACACAACTCGCTTGAGGGACTCCGTGAATTCTGGAACACTGAAATCGAACTCGAGTTGCAACGTGCTGACCACGACCTTGAGGACAAACCTACCCATCAGGATCTACTCGACGTCGGCTACGGTCGACTCACTTATACGCTTCGAGAGCACCACAAAATGACCCTCTCGGGATTTCTCGAGTCTGTAGGTTACGTCGAGGAGGCCGCGGAGTGCTAGTGGGGTATCGACGACGAAACCACCATCGACGAACTCGAGTCGTTCATCCCGACGCTTGAGCGCCGACAAGGGCTTGCCAATACTACAGTCGCGACGAAACGCTCACGACTCGCGACCTACGCACAACTGTACGACGAGCTTTACGGCCGGGCCCTGCTCGTAGATCGCGTTGTCGACGACGCCGAACAGGCGGCCGAAATTCGACGCGTCCTTGCGGTGTTCGACGAACTCGACACCGACCTTGGGATTGACGCCTCGAAGCAACGATATCTGAGCTCCGTCACCCAGTTCGACAGTCATCTCGAGCGCCGGGCGATCGCCGCGTTCAACCCAGCCTCGAGAATCAACAAAGAGTACAAATTATTTACTGAAACTCTTCTGTGAGCGCGGGAACGATCTCGAAGAGGTCGTCGTGGATCGCGTAGTCGGCGATGTCCATAATCGGGGCGTTCGGGTCGGTGTTGATCGCGACGATCGTCTCCGAGCCCTTCATGCCGGCGACGTGCTGGACGGCGCCCGAAATGCCGATCGCGATGTAGAGGTCGGGCGTGACGACCTTGCCCGACTGGCCGACCTGGCGGTTCTTGGGCAGCCAGCCGTTGTCGACGATCGGTCGCGACGAGGAGACCGTCGCGTCGAGCGCGTCGGCGAGTTCCTCGATGATCTCGAGGTTCTCCTCCTCATCGATGCCGCGGCCGACGCTCACGAGCACGTCGGCCTCGCTGATGTCGACGTCGCCGCCGCCGACCTCCTCGAAGCCCGTCACCCTCGAGCGGATCGCATCCTCGTCGATCTCGGCGTGGAACTCCCGGATCTCGGCGTCGCCGGTGCCATCGGCGCCGGGCCACTCGGCCCCGCGGATGGTGACGACGGCGTTGCCCGCCAGCTCGTTCGCCGTCTCGACTTTCCCGCCGTACATCTCCCGGGTCGCGGTCAGGGTGTCGCCGTCGGTCTCGAGATCGACCGTGTCGGTGACGATCGGCAGGTCCAGGGCGTTCGCGACGGCGGGGGCGTAGTCGAGCCCGTTGACGCTGTTGGGCGCGACGACGTACCGGGGCGCGAGGTCGTCGTAGAGCTGAGTGATGACCTGCGCGTAGACGTCGTGGTTGAACTCCTCGCCGTACTCGACGGTGTGGACGACGTCGACGCCCTCCCGGTCGAGCTTGGTGGCGAAGTCCTCGACTGGACCGCTGATGACCGCGACGTGGAGCTCGCCGCCGGTCTCGTCGGCCAGCTGGCGGCCCGCGGTGACGACCTCGTAGCNGGACCGCTGATGACCGCGACGTGGAGCTCGCCGCCGGTCTCGTCGGCCAGCTGGCGGCCCGCGGTGACGACCTCGTAGCTGACGTCGCGAAGTTCGCCACGGCGGTGGTCCGCGACCGCGAGGATATCCGTCATGGCGCCACCCCCTTCTCGCGGAGCAGTTCACCGAGTTCGGCGGCGGTCTCCTCGGCGCTGCCCTCCCAGACGGTGACGTCGCTCTCGCTTTCGGGCTCGTACATGTCCGTCACGGTCACCGCGCCCTCGACGGCGCCCTCGTCGACGCCGAGGTCGCCGAACGTCCGGACGTCGAGTTCCTTGCGCTGGGCCTGACGGATACCGCGCAGACTGGCGTAGCGGGGTTCGTTGATCCCCGTCTGGATCGTCAGGGCGGCGGGGAGTTCGATCTCGGTCAGCTCCTCGACCCCGCCCTCGAGTTCGCGCCGGACCGAGGCGACGCCGTCCTCGAGGTCGTGCTCGAGGTGGTTGACGACGGCGCCCCACTCGAAGCCGAGCTCCTCGGCCAGGGAGACGCCGGTGGCGCCCCAGTTGTCGTCGCTAGACTGGACGCCCGTCAGCACGAGGTCGGGGTCCTCGGCCTCGACGACCGCCCGCAGAATTTCGGTCTTCGCGCCGACGTCGAGCGGGTCGACGTCCTCGAGGGCGTCGTCCCAGACGCGGATCGCGCGGTCGGCGCCCTTGGCGAGGGCCTGCCGGATCGTCTGCTCGCAGTCCTCGGGGCCGATCGTCACCGTGACGACCTCGTCGGCGATACCTGCTTCCTGGAGCTGGACGGCCTCCTCGACGGCGTAGTCGTCCCACTCGTTGAGATCGGCGCCGAGGTACTGCTCGGCGACCGTCGTTCCCTCGATCTCGAACTCGTTTTCGACGGTCGAGACCTCTTTAACTGTGACTAGGGTTTTCATCTTTGTGGCACAAATCGGTAAAAGAAACGCTTATGGTCAGCTGGCCCATCGATTTCGACGATTTTCAGTTCAACTGGGTCGCCGATTTCGAGGTCGCCGTAGCTGGCGTCGTCAATCCGAGCTGAGAGTTTTATTGGACCTAAATCTACGGCAGCGACGACGTACGGAACGTCGTGCTCACTCAGCCCTAGTGGCAGGCCGCCACGTACTTCCGAGAAAGCGAACAGTTCACCTTCGTGAGGGAGTTCGACGTACTCGAGATTATCACCCGTACATTCCGGACAGACGATCCGAGGCGGAAAATGAATTTCCTCACAGTCACAACACTGTGTCGTTGTTAACTGTCCCTCTTGGAGATTGTCGTAGAATTCGTGTATCTGTGTCTGATCTTCGGTCTGCAAATCGTAGAAATCGAGCAGTCGCGGTAGTTCGATCTCTTCGGGAACCGAGATGCGTTCTCTTTTACCACTATTGGAATCTGTTGTATCAGTCATCGTTGATTACGGTCTAAGACCATCACGCTGTGGACCGACCCGCTTCCACTCAAGTTGTGGAGAAGCCCGGTCGTCGGGTTATCTACCTGGCGATCATCCGTGACGGTACCTTGGAACTGCTGGGTGATTTCCAGTGCCTGTGAAACGCCTGTCGCGCCTAGCGGGTGACCACAGCCGAGCAGGCCACCACGAGGGTTAACCGCGACATCACCATCGATGTAGCTGCGGCCGTCTTCGATAAACTGACCCCCTTTGCCTTCCTCGGCGAAACCCAGTTCCTCGTACTCGATAATTTCGCTGATCGAGAAGCAGTCGTGTATCTCCGCGACGTCGATCTCGGCAAGCGGATCGTCGATACCGGCCTGATCGTACGCCGACTGGGAGGCTTTGCGGGCTTGGGGCCAACCGTCGAACGACGGAAGGTTGTTGATCGAGTTGCCTGCCATCGAGGATTGCCCGCTACCGGTGATCCAGGCGGCCGTATCGGTGACCTCACGTGCTTTCTCTTCGCTCATCAGGATTACGCCCGCCGCACCGTCGGTGATCCCACTGCAGTCGTAGAGATGTAGCGGCGGGGCGATTTCTGGCGAATCGGTAATCTCGTCTGGATCGATTTCCGACTGGAACTGGGCGAACTCCGTTTTCGAGGCGTTAGTCTTATTCTTAGCGGCGACCAGTGAGAGTTGTTCGCGAGTCGTGCCATACTCATGCATGTGCCGCTGGGCATACCACGCGAAAAACGGCGGAGCGGCCAGTCCGTTGACTCCGTCGAACTCTCGGTCGAGCACGTTCGCCATCGAGGACTGAACCTCAGGCATGTGTTCGCGGCCGAGGTTCATTTTCTCGACGCCCAACACAAGCGCGACGTCGAGCTGACCGGCTGCGATTGCGAGCCAGGCGTACCGAAGCGCCGCTTGACCGCTTGCACACGCCAGTTCGGTTCGGGCGATCATCTCGTCGACGTCGATGCCGAGTAGTTCCGCCACCATCGGCGCGACGTGCGTCTGGTTGGCGAACCGCTCGGGCTGGACGGCTCCGACGAATAGTCCCTCGATATCTTCGGGACCGACATCGGGGATAGCGTCGAACGTCGCTTTGCCACCCTCCTGAGCCAGGTCCTTCCAAGTGGCCTTTCGGTCGCCCCAGTTAGTCTGTCCCCCACCGACGATTGCAACGTTTCGCGTCATCTCACTCACCTTCGAATTGTGGCTCGCGATTCTGGCGGAACGCCGTTACGCCCTCGAACATATCGTCGGTGGTCGATAGCAGTGCGAATGCCTGTTTCTCCATCGTGAGGGCGGCGTCGAGGCTGGCTTCCTGGCCGTCGTTGATGACCCGCTTTGCGGCCTTGAGTGCGATCGGCGGGCCCGATACTAGATCGGAGAGGACGCTGTCAACGGTGTCCTCGAACTCATCGGCGGGAACGGCGTGATTGAGGATTCCCCACTCCTCAGCCTGCATGGCGTCGAACTGCAGACCGCGGAAGACCATCTCCTTCGTTCGCGCTTCGCCGACGAGCCTGACGAGACGCTGAGTCGCGCCACCGCCGGGGATCAATCCGAGATTGGATTCCGGCGTCCCGATCTGCGAGTCTTCGGTTGCGATTCGGATGTCACAAGCGAGCGCCAGTTCGAGTCCCGCTCCGAGACAGAAACCGTTGATCTTGGCGACGGTTGGCCGGTCAAACTCGGCGACGGTTGTGAACATTTCGTCGACATCCATGATATCGGTCGGTTCGCCTGCTGTGAAGCCCGTGATATCCGCGCCCGAACTGAACGCTTTCTGTCCAGCCCCACTGAAGACGACACAGGAGACCTCGTCGGTATCAACGTCGCTCAGGAGTCGATCTATCTCCATGAACATGTCCTCCGACATCGAATTCATGCGCTCCTGGCGGTCGAGCGTGACCTCCAGCACCCCGTTGTCGTCGATTTCCCACTCGAGGTAATGATAGGGTGGATCAACCCGATAGTCATAAAAGCCCTTACCAGCGTTCTCCCCGGTGAAACCCTCTTCGACGAGTTCGACGAGATAGTCAGCAGGCTCGTACCGTTCGGCACCGTACTCCGCATACAGATTCTCGAGTTTCTGGAGAACGCTATCGAGTCCGATACGGTCTCCACGTCGACACATCCCCTCGGGGAAGTTCCCGCCGAGACGAAGCCCAATATCGATCGCTTCGGGCGTCGCGACGTCATTGCCGACGAGCCATGCCGCCTTATTGATCATTACTGCTTCAATTCGAAGCGTATCTAAGTCGCTGATATCATCTGGATCGTAGTTGACCCCGTCTCCATTTTCGTAATCGTAGAACCCCTTGCCGCTCTTTTTTCCTAAGTTGTCGTTCTCAACCTTCTCTTCGATAGCTGGGGAGACGGACTGGTCGGATTCATCGCGGTAGTGATACGCAATGTCGATCCCACCGAAGTCGTTGAGTTCGAACGGCCCCATCGGATACCCGCGCTCGTAGACCATCGTCGCGTCAGTCTCGCGAACCGTCACCTCGTCGTTCGAGAGCATCCACGCCGCTTCCTCCATAAACGGCACGAGAACGGTGTTAACAACGAAGCCGTGGACGTCTTTCCGGACATAGATCGGCGTCTTATCGACCGATTCCGCCCAGTCATAGACGAGTTCGGCCGTCTCGTCGGTTGTCGCCTCGCCATAGGTGACTTCAACGAGGTCCATCTTCACCGGTGGGTTGAAAAAGTGCAGGCCAACAACTTGATCGGGTCGATCGGTCGCTGATGCGATCTCTGAGATCGAGAGGCTCGAGGTGTTCGACGCTAGAATCGCGTGGTCTGGCGCATGTTCGTCGACCGATGAAAACGTGTCTTCCTTGATTTTCAACTGCTCGGGGACAGCCTCGACAACCAAGTCCGCGTCGGAGACAGCCTCGGTAAGTTCCGTCGTCGTGTCGATCCGTTCGAGGACGGTCTCGGCAGATTCGTCGATCTGGCCCTTCTCTGCGAGTTTCTCGACGCTCCACTCGATGTTTTCGTAACCATCTTGGACGAGTTCCGACTCGATGTCCCGTAACATTACGTCGTAGCCACCGAGCGCGGCGACCTCCGCAATCCCGTGGCCCATGCTACCGGCACCGAGCACTGCTACTCGCTTAATTAGCTCGTTCGCCATCACGAACCGGTTCGTTACACCGTCACATATACCTTTGGAAGACGGTATGAACTGACATTACCGGGTCGAAAGCCACGGTCCAACTGACGACTCGCAGAGACACCTGTATCGAAAACTGCCCCCGGATCGCAGTAGGCGCTACGAGTGTGTCGGTGCTATGACCCCTTGGTTTGTCCGGGACGGAGACAGAGAGCTCACAGTTCGACTTGGTCTGTCGAAGCGGAGACAATCGCAAGCGTCGTTCCGGTATCAACCAGTTCGATACTGGATCAAACGTCGGATATCGTACTGAGTGAGACCAATTTAGCCGGGGAACACCTACTGACGCGGGGATCGGCTGGATAGGCGTCCTTTTCATTCTGCCCGTTTCCATCCAACATGGTCGAACGGCTTAATAGACGGAACCGTATATGTGATTTTATGCCCGGTATGAAATCCGTTCGACGCGCCTTCGATGTGATAGACGTCTTGTGGAAGCTTGACGGCGCGGGTCCGACTGAGGTCGCAAACGAGATGGATATCCCGCAGAGTACGGCTCACATCTACCTACAGACGCTCCAATCAACGGGCTACGTCGTAAATGCTTCCGGCACCTATGAACTCAGTCATGCGTTTCTTTCGATGGGATCACGGATCAAGCATCGAAACAAGATCTATCAAGTTTCACAGCAACCGCTTCAGGACTTAGCTGACGAGACTGGAGAGCTTGCAACGATCGTCATCGAAGAAGAAGGCGAGTGCGTTTTCCTTCACAACGTCTCCGGAGAGAAGTCGATCGAGCTAGGGCTGTACGCCGGACTCACTACGCCGCTTTACTCGCACGCAGCAGGGAAAGCGATCCTCTCGCAGCTTCCTCTTGATCGCGTAAACGAGATCGTCGATAGACAGGGTCTCTCTCCGGTCACGAGCGAAACGATAACAGATAGAGAGACGCTTCTCAAAGAACTCGAGATGGTCCGGTCGGACGGCTATGCTGTCGACTGGGATCAGCAGATCGAGGGAATGGGAACGATCGGGGTTCCGATCGTAGTCGACGATCAGGTCCGGGGTAGCATTAGTATCGCGTGCCCGACGGAACGAGTAAAGGACAAATCGTATCGAGCGAAGCTGCTGAACAAGCTTCGTGAGACCAACGAAACGATCACCATCAAGTATCAGTACGGCAGCTAATTGTCGGATTCAGGAACTATCCTTCAGCTCCAATACCGGTCAAATCGTCGCCCGAATTTCGCTCGTTACGGTGCTTGATCAGAGTAGTCCGACGAGATTAACCGCGTGGGTCAGTACGGCGCTGATCGGGATCAGGACGAGAGTTCGAGTGACGAAGATCGTAACGACGTCGCGGAATCGGACCGGAATATCCGTGAACATATCCATCATCATCGGGCCAGATGCAGCGAGGAAGAGGATCTGTCCGCTCACGACGAGAATGACGAAGAACTTCGCCATCGGGGCGAGTCCAACTGCCGTCAGCGCACCGACATACATGTCGGCGAAGCCGATGATGAGCGCCGACGCGACGACGTCCGCATCGGGGATACCGAACGCCGCGATAACGGGCTCGAGCGGAGTGGAGATGATCTGGAATAGCTGCGTGTTGTGATACGAGACGAGGACTAGCGTTCCGACAGCGACGACGGTACCGGTGATCGTGGCGGTCAAAACGATTCCGTCGATAAGCCCCTTCCAGCCCGCTCGAACGGACGAGGTTCCCCTGGACTCCTCCATAGCTTCGCTGATAGCGAGTCGGATGTAGCCCCCGACCGACCCCGTGAGGTTCGGTTCGACGTTCGGTTCCGTGATGTACTCTTCGGGGACGCGCGAGAGCGGCGGGATACGGATCGTGACGACCGCTGCGACGACGATCGCGACGAGATAGGCGAGTAGAATCACCGGGAAGATGTGAATCAGGTCGAACGCGGCGGCGAAGACGCCGATCGTTCCGATGCTTCCCGTCCCGAAACACGAACAGATAATGAAGACTTCCCGCTTGTTGTAGCCACCGCGTTCGAACACTTTGCGAGTGACGTAGAAACCTATCGCGAACGAGCCTGCCCACGACGCGGCGCCGTCGAGTGCCGACCGTCCGGGAAGTCCGAATAACGGTTGCATGATCGGGCGCGCCAACGTCCCGACGAATTCTAGGGCGCCACACTCGATAAGCATATTGACGAAGACCGACCCGAGCGGGATGATTATCACGATACTCAGGATCAGCGTCCCCCAGACGACGCCAGCAACCTCGGAATTGAGAATCAGTGGCGGACCGATGTCGAAGAAGTACCCGGTCGCAATCGCTGCACCGACGATCCGAAGCGCCCAGAAAGCGGTGTTCGTTTCCCAAAGTTCGAGACTTAACCGCTCCGCGGTCCGTTCCTTGAGCGAGTAGAGTTCTCGGAAGTGGAATTCTGCGACCGTCGTCAGTACAGCCGATCCGAGCACCATCAGCCAGGCCATACCTAGGACGTACTGGGTGAAGTTGGCCTCGATAATACCGACAAAGATATCGAATGGAACTGTGACCGTATTCTCCCAGGGAACGGGAAGGACGAAGAATGCTAATCCGACGATGAAAACCGTGACGAACCGGAAGAACGGGAGAGTCTTGGTTTCGGTTAAGGAACTCTCATCAATTCGCCTCTCATCAGGATCAACGCTTTCCCATGTCTCTGTATCACTACGCCAGGAGTCTTGACGAAGCATACTATGCCATGAGAACACAACTCACTATAACTGTTTCGGATGGTCTGGTGGGTTGTTCGTTGAGTGAGATCGAACAGGGAAATCCTATGGGATACAGCATTAGATACCGGCATTCGTGATTCAATTGCTACCGACCTTGAACTCACCTTCTCAACTCTATCCAAGATTATTGGATAAAAATTCTCGTCTCCTCGTTGGTTAGTAGAAGTCATGAAAAATACCATCACTTCTAATTACAGTAGTACCCTTGTAATAGATGGCCGCTCTAACCAGAGCTAATGCTAAAAGCCGGCCAAAACTGAGATGAGATCCAATAAACTTGGATCTATACACCCCTATTCGTAACTGTATTTCTAGTCCACAGCGGATCCGACTATTCGACACTCGATCCCAATCTGCCGATATTGCGTCTCAGATAGGCTAAATCGCCTTGCTGATAACTGTGGGTTATGGCAGGCCGAGTCTAGATTGGTGCCAATCCGTAAATTTAGGTAACACGGTCGATAATCCTGTGACATGGACTTCGCGATATCGCCCGAACAGCAGACAATGCTCGAGGAGATCCGCCGATTCGGTGAAAACGAGATCGAACCGGTTGCAGGTGAATACGACCGAGCGGAGGAGTATCCTTACGAGATTATGGAGAAAGCCGCCGAAATGGGGATTCTCGGTTCGGCGTTCCCGATCAAATACGGGGGTGCCAAGTACTCGATGCTCGAACGGGCGTTACTGATAGAGGAACTGTTTGCGATCGATCCCGGAATCGCTCTCTGTATTACGTCCGCGGATTTCGGGAGCGAAGCGATCCTCGAGTTCGGGACCGAAGAACAGAAAGAACGGTACCTGCCGCCCATTACGTCGGGTGAAGCGGTAATGGGAGCGGCGATTTCCGAACCTCATGCCGGCTCCGATGTGACGTCGCTGTCGACGCGTGCGAAAAAGGATGGCGACGAATGGGTGATCAACGGCAACAAGATGTGGATCACGAACGGGACAGTGGGCGACTACTTCGTCGTTCTCTGCGAAACGGATCCCGACAGCGACAGTCGCCACGGCGGATACTCGCAGCTCATCGTCGAGGCCGACCGAGATGGATTCGACGCGGAAAAGATCAGCGGGAAGATGGGCGTTCGTGCCAGTCCGACGGCGGAGTTGATCCTCGACAACGTTCGCGTTCCCGAGGAGAATCTCGTCGGAACGCGCGGAGAAGGGTTTTATCAACAGATGCAGTTCTTCGACGAGACACGTGTGACCGTTGGGGCACAGGGGGTCGGCATCGCGAAGGGGGCTGCTGATCGTGCACGTGAATACGCCCAGGAACGCGAGCAATTCGATCACCCGATTTCCGAGTTTCAGGCAATCCAACACAAGCTCGCAGAGATGTATACCAGTATCGAGGCAGCGCGTCAGCTTACGTATAAGGCCGCTTGGGCCGCCGATAACGACGATATCAACGGCACTCGGTTCTCCTCGATGGCCAAAGAGTACGGCTCTCGCGTGGCCGTCGACGTCGCTGACGAAGCCGTCCAGATCCACGGTGGTGCGGGCTACGTAGACGACTTCGATGTCGAGCGGTTCTACCGTGACGCCAAGATTACCCAGATTTACGAGGGAACGACTGAAGTGCAGAAAAACATCATCGCTCGAGAGCTGTTTTAGTTCGATATCCAACGAGTCTAAGGATATTTTGGCTAAACAAAAGCTATATACTGGTAGAGATAGCCACACAAAAACAACCATGATGGATTATGACCTCACGCTAACGAAGACACTTACGCGAGCAGTCGAACAGTTCGGACACAAAGAAATCGCTACCAGACTCGACGACGGTAGCTACCACCGCTACACTTACGCCGACGCATACAAGCGTATCTGTCAGCTGGCACATGCCCTCGACGAGTACGGTCTCGAGAGGGGCGAACGGGTCGCGGTGATGGCAGCGAACCATTATCGCCATTACGAGCTGTATTACGGTCCCTCTTGTAGCGGACGGAGTATTCATATGACGAACCATCGGCTTCCCGAAGAACATCTAATGAAAATCATCAACGAAGCCGAAGATCGTCTGCTGTTCGTCGATCCCGCGTTTCTCGAGACGATCGAGTCGATCGATTTTGAGCTTGATACTATCGAACAGTACGTGGTACTCGACGACGAGGTCCCCGAGACGTCGCTATCACCGATTACGGACTACGAATCGTTCATCGGTGACCACCCGACCGAGTACGACTGGCCTGATCTCGATGAGGAAGCGGAATGCGGGATCTGTTATACGTCCGGCACGACCGGTGTACCCAAGGGCGCAAGCTACTCCCACCGCGGCCTGTACCTGTTGAGCATGTCCTACGGTGCGAAGGATAGCTTCGGGATCTGCGAGAAGGATGTCATTCTCCCGGTCGTACCGATGTTCCACGTCAATGGCTGGTGTCTTCCGTACAGTGGAACCCTCTACGGATCGTCGTTCGTGCTTCCTGGTACACATACCGATCTCGAAGATATCGAGGGAATGATCCGAGGCGAGAGGGTAACGATCGCCGCGGCAGTACCGACGATCTGGACGGAGATGGCGACGTATATCGACGAGAACCCGGAGGCTGATATCAGCACACTCGATCGGATTCTGACGGGCGGAAGTTCGCCGCCACCGGCGATCATGCGCCGGTTCGACGAAGAGTTCGACGCGCCGATCATTCAGGGGTACGGCATGACCGAAGCTTCCCCGCATCTGGTCAATACACTCGTAACGACTGAGGTTCAGGAACTTTCGCCGGAAGAGCAGTACGAACTCCGGACGAAACCCGGCCAGCCGACGCCCGGCGTCGAGCTCAGGCTTCGTGATCGGAGCGGAGAGCCGGTCCCTCACGACGGCGGGTCGACGGGTGAAATCCAGGCTCGAAGCCCGTGGGTTATCGACGAGTACTACGATCGGCCCGAGGCGACCGAGGAGTCGTTCACCGACGACGGCTGGTTCAAAACCGGCGACATCGGCACGATCGACGAGTACGGATATCTCGAGGTAGTCGATCGCCTTGACGACGTAATCAAGAGCGGGGGGGAGTGGATCTCCTCGGTGGAACTCGAGAACGAGTTGATGGCTCACGAGGCGGTGGTCGAAGCGACGGTCGTCAGTGTCGATCACGAGCGCTGGCAGGAACGACCGGTTGCCTACGTGGTAGCAACCGAGGACGTCACCGAAGAGGACCTTCGAAACCACCTCCTCGATCGGTTTCCAAAATGGTGGCTGCCGGACCTGTTCGTACTTACAGATAGCATTCCAAGAACGTCGACGGGTAAGTACGACAAGCAATCGCTTCGAACGGCATTTAACGACGAATACGGGTCGTTGCCGGTCGAAGCGGAGGCCGTTGATCAACGGACTGAATAGCGCTGAGTAGGGCCGATCGATTTCTTTCCGAACAGTAGACTGATCGCTTGATGACGGCGCGACAAGCAGCCTCGAATACTACGTTCCGAACCAGCGAACAGGATATCAGTTTGGCTGCCCGAGTAAGAGCGCTGCCAGGTTATCAATCGACCGCTCGAGGGCCAGTTAGTCAGAGCTGTTACCGAGCGCTAACGCATCGCGGAACGTTGATGTGAGACGATCCGCCGTCCATCCACCCTCGGTTATCGCGGTGCGCTCGATTTCCGGGTCTGAGACGATACTGACGGAATCGCCGACCGCGCGAATCGTCCGTCCCGTAATACCGGCTGCGTCATCGCTCATGAGCGCAGCGACGACGGGAGCGACTTTTTCCGGCGATTTCGATTTGTCCTCGAGAATATCTTCGGTCATTCGCGTGTATGCAATCGGCAGCAGTGCGTTTACCCTGACGTTCGACTGCGATAGCTCTCGCGCCGCCGTTCGTGTAAGTCCGAGGACGCCGGCCTTTGCCGCACTGTAGTTCGCTTGACCGACGTTTCCGAGCGCCGACGGACTCGTCACACTCACGAACGATCGTTCCGTAGAAAGTCCGTGTTCGGCCTCTCGGTCACGTTCCCGCCAGTGTCGAGCGAGGTTTCGGAGCAGCGAGAAGTGGCCGCGGAGGTGGACGTGAATAACATCGTCCCATTCGTCACCGGACATGTCCGTAAGATACGTGTCGCGCAGAATGCCGGCGTAGTTCACCGCACCGTCGATCCGTCCGTACTCCTCGAGTACGTCCTCAACGAGAGTTCCCGTATATTCAAGGCTGGTTATATCGCCGAAGTGCGCCATAGCCTCACCGCCGTCAGCCTTGATCCGTTCGGCGGTTGCCGCGGCAGGCTCCTCGGCTTTACCCTCGCCCTTGAGGGATGTCCCGAGATCAGTTACGACGACCGTCGCTCCGTTTGTCGCAAGTTCGAGTGCCGTAGCTCGTCCGAGATCACCGCCACCGCCGGCGACGATACAGACCTTCCCATCGAGAAGTTCGCTCATCTATGGTGTTCGATCTTTCCCTACGTTCATAAAATTGATCGATTCACGGCTATACAGCCGATCAGAACAGTCTCGCAATACGGACTATCTGGAACCGGTTCAAAGTCGAAAAACTGAAATACTATATGGGTAATGGTAGATCATACCACGTTCAGATAGCGTGGTGTTGTACGCCTACAACCATGAAGCAACCCCTACTCACTACGGACTTCCTGGACCGCGCGGTCAATTTATTCGGCGATGACATCGGTATCGTCGCCGACGACGGAACGGAATTCACGTACAACGAAGTCGGTGAACGGGTCGACAGGTTATCGAACGCGCTTCGCGAGAGGGGAGTCGAAAAGGGAAACCGCGTTGCACTTCTTTCGAAGAACTCGCACTACTTTATCGAAACGCTATACGCGACGATGCAACTCGGAGCGGTGTTCGTTCCGCTAAACTTCCGACTTCAGCCCGAAGAGTACGACTATCTCGTCGACGACTGCGACCCGGCCGTGTTTATCACAGATAATGAGCATGCGGAAAAAGTATCACACCTGAGAGGTGACAACGATACCGACGAGTGGATCGCATACGATGCCGACGAGGTCGATGGTCAGTGGGACGATTACGAGCGCGTTCTCGAGGAGACATCATCCGAGTCACCGGAACGGCCCGATATCTCGGAAGACGACGACGCGACGATTCTGTACACGTCCGGGACTACGGGTGATCCGAAAGGCGTCGTTCACACCCACCGGAGTCAACACTACCACGCGATGATCCACTCCCACCACGTGGAGTTCGAGGACGACGACGTCTTATTGTGGACCTCTCCGATGTTCCATCTCAACGGCTGGGGGCACATCTACGGTCTCACCGGCGTCGGCGGCAAACACGTTGTCGTCCGAGACTTCGACCCTGCGACTGTGTTCGAGCGCGTCAACGAGTACGACGTTTCGTTTATGGGTGGTGCGCCGACGGTGCTCAACCTACTGCTAGAGCACAACGAAAACCATGACATCCGGACCAGTGGTGTGAATCCGGTTCGTGTCGAAACGGCCGCGAGTCCACCGCCGAAGCGAACGATTCGACTGACAGAAGAAGAACTCGGTTGGCGTATTATTCACGCGTACGGTTCCACGGAGACGGGACCGCTCGTCGCAACGAGTAATTCGAGGCGACGAATGCAAAACGGCGACAAGTACGATATCATCAATAAACCGGGATTCGCTACGCTGAACACGGAAATCCGCGTCGTTGATCGAGACGGGAACGACGTTCCGTTAGACGATCAAACGAAGGGTGAGGTGATCGTGCGGGGGAACCAAGTACTCGACCGGTATTGGAACAAACCGGCTATGACCGAAGAGGTGTTCAACGACCGCGTCGAAGGGTGGTTCCACACTGGCGACATCGCAACGATGGACGAGAACAAGATGATCTCCATCGTCGATCGGAAGAAGGATATCATCATTTCTGGTGGAGAAAACATCTCGACTATCGAAGTGCAGAACGTTATATATGAACATCCAGATGTCCGGCTTGCAGCGGTTATTGGCGTCCCACACGAAAAGTGGGGAGAGACTCCGAAAGCCCTGGTTGTCACGCAAGACGGTTCGAATCTTACGGAAAACGATCTCATCGAATTCACCCGCGAACGACTTGCGCACTACAAGTGTCCGACGAGTGTAGAGTTCCGTGATGAACTTCCACAGACATCGACAGGTAAAATTCAGAAGTTCGAACTTCGTGACGAGTACTGGGGAAACGAAGAAGAAAACGTGAATTGAATCGCTCCATTGACGAGCTAGCCAGAAACCAGTTGGTCGCCGTCTAGTGTCTCGTATTCGGATCGATTGCAACGGGTGTGGAACTGAGGCGGTAGCTATTTCACCCGATAGGTTCGACTCTGCATTGCTATGTCCTCTCACGACACACCGATCCGTGTCGATCACGTGGGTATCGCCGTCGAATCCGTGAGCGACGCTGAACCTCTGCTTCTCGCTCTCGGCTGTGAAAAGATTACGGAAGACACCGTTGAGGATCGATTTCGTTGGGTTTACTACTCACTCGGAGACGGATCCCGAATCGAGCTTATCGAACCCGTTGCTGACGAGACGTTTCTCACAGCGTATCTCGCCGAACACGGGCCGGGGCTTCACCACGTGACGCTCGAGGTCGCGGATATCGATGCAGTCATTGAGACGCTGGAGGCGAACGATTTCCCTGTCGTCGACTATCAGGAATACAATGATTGGACGGAAGTGTTCGTTTCTCCACGAACGCCTACTGGAACGCTATTCCAACTGATGGAGTACTCCGATGATTATCCCGAAAGTCAAGGTATGGAACCCGAATCCCTGTACGTGAGCGGTCATCGAGTAGGCGGAGAATGGAGTGAGTCGAGTTAGATAGGGCAGCCACTCGTGCTGTTATATTCTAATAATTACATAAGTAACAACCACATTAGAAAGATTCGACACGCTACTATTTCACCATCGATTCGGCTGGCGCTCGTCTATCAGGCGATCAGTTATATTGTAGAATTCGATCAATACTCTGATGCACGCTCATCGGCTACCCTCACAAACTTCGGAAGCGATCAATGGACATATTAAAAGTCCGAAACTACTTTTTCCAATAAAGTTCCGAGTTCTAGTGTTGTCCCTACCGGTCGATCCGAACAGAAAAACCCGCTATACAACTAATCGACAAAATGGTCTCTCAAGTAATCGATACGGCAACGTAGTTGTTGAGCCGGCGCCGTGTCGATCGATCGATGCGACATCGAAAATCATCTTTCCCTTGATAGCGTTGCAGTAAACGAACAAGAACAATTGCCGATTATTTCGATAGCGGTTATGTCAACTGCGATCAGTGTTAGTTTCGCCGGTCGCAGCGTGCGAAACGTTCTGATAGCGAATTTCACTCTCACAGGCGACGGCGAGTCTAGTACGTTAGCGGTCGACCGGCACACCCGATTTCAGACCACTCCGTGAGAGCGCTCAACGCCGCGTTCAGCGAGAATCGTCGCCGTTTCGAACGGAAGGACGATCCTAGAACGGGTACTCGCGGGGCTCGTGTTGGAGCGAAATCCACTTCTTCTCGGTGACCTCCTCGAGGAAGTCCTCGCTGTTGTATCCGCCCATACCGGAAGCACCGGTGCCGCCGAAGGGAACGTGCGCCTCGTCGTTGATTGGCTGATCGTTCACGTGAACCATGCCCGTCTCCAGACGCTCGGCGATGGCCTTTCCGATACCGAGATCGCCAGCGTGGACCGATCCCGAGAGCCCGTATTCGGTACTGTTCGCCAACTCGACAGCTTCGTCGATGTCCGAGAAAGGAATGACGGGTGCAATCGGACCGAAGTGCTCGAAGCAGGCGGCGGACATATCGTTGGTGACGTTCGAGAGTACCGTCGGCGCGACAACCAGCGAGTCGTCGACACCGTCGATCGGAACCGTCTCACCGCCGGTTTCGAGGGTCGCACCGGCGTCGAGCGTCTCGCCGACGTACTCGAGCATCTCCTCGCGCTGCGATTCGTCGATGATCGGTCCGACGATCGTATCGGGATCGTGAGCCGTTCCGACGGGCAGCGCCTCCGCACGTTCGGTGAGTCGGTCGACGTACTCGTCGTAGACGTCCTCATGGACGAGGTGTCGGTTGATCGAAATACAGACCTGACCCTGATGGACGAAGCTACCGAAGGTCGCTGCATCGATCGCCGTCTCGAGGTCGGCCTCGTCCGTAACGATGTGGACGTTGTTACCGCCCAGTTCCATGGCGGCGACGGCGAGGTTTTCGCCGGCCTTGGAGGCGACCCGGCGGCCGACCGGTGTCGATCCGGTGAAGGAGACGACGTCGCTTTCGGGGTGACCGGCGACTCTGTCGCCGATTTCGGAGCCACGACCGGTAACGACGTTGAGAACGCCGTCAGGGAAGCCGGCTTCCTCAAACAGCCGAGCGAAGAGCAAGCCCCCGACGACGGGTGTGTTCGTCGATGGCTTGAGCACGACGGTATTACCGGCAGCTACCGCGGGTGCGACCGCACGCATCGAGAGGTTTAGGGGAAAATTCCACGGCGAGATTACCGTGACAACGCCCTTCGGATCCCGTTCGACGATATTTTCTTTGTCGGGAACGTTCGAACGAACGTGCTCGCCTTTCATCCGCCGTGGAAGCGTCGCGGCTTCGGCGAGCTGGTCCTCGGCGAGGTGAATCGAAGTACCCGCCATGACGGACGAACCACCTGCTTCAACTGTCAGCAGGTCCATGATCTGTTCGCTGTGATCCTCGAAGGCGCCAAGCAGCTTTCGAACGAGTTCTTCTCGGCGAGCGGGCGGGGTCGCCGCCCACTCGTTTTGTGCGTCAGCCGCTGCTTCGTAGGCTTCGTCCACGTCGGCGTCGATACCCGACGGAACGTGCGTAATCGTTTCGCGCGTCGATGGATCCTCGACGGCAATCATCTCGTCGCTGGCGGAATCGGTCCATTCGCCGTCGATGTAGAGTTGATTCCACTTCCCCTCGATGCCGTACGGTGACTGACTTTGCTGAGCCATGTGTGTACATTTGACGTATAGATAATTAACCTTTGGAATACTGGCGTTGAGGGGTAACAACCGAAATATTCGGCTCTGGTGAATCGCCAGACTGCGTCGACTTGATCCGTCAGAACTAGGGAGTTGAAGCGGGAAACTGCGGATGGTTCATGTCCAAAATTTCCCGCTTCAC
>NZ_AOIA01000078.1 GCF_000337695.1 Natronococcus jeotgali DSM 18795 | reverse complement strand
CGTGAAATCGTTCTGATGTGTGCTGTCTACAACATCAAGCGTGCTGCGAGCTAGGCAAATCCAACACCGTATGGCGATTCACCACGGCCAAATATTCCGATTCATCGCTTAGTGATGTAACTTGTACGGAGAACACGGCTTGTGGCGGACGAGAGAGATTCTAGTCTATTTGGTCGGAAGAAATACAGTGGTGGAGGAACGAATCACTAGTATGACGAACGTACTCGTTTGTGTCGATACGGATGTCGAGCGAGCCAGGGAACAAGCCAACTCAATTGCCGAGTTACCGCTGCAAACGGACGAAGTCGAAATCGAGCTCTATCACGTCTTCCGAGCGAGTGACGAGGATGCGGACGCCGGAAACCTCAACTCGGTAGCCACGGCGAACGAACTGCTCAAGAATGCGGGATTTAGCGTTACAGTCTCTCAGTCGAGCGGCGACGCAACGCGGAACATCCTGGATAGAGCAACGGAGATAGACGCCGATGTCATCAGTCTCGCCGGCCGAAAACGTTCGCCGACCGGGAAGGTACTCTTCGGTAGCGTAACACAGGACGTCGTCCTGAAATCGGGTCGAACGGTCCTGCTAAGTACGGATAACTGACGGGAAGTCATCCTTTTTCCCGCCAGTAACCTACTCCTCTTCTCGTCCCTTCGAACACCGAATTGGACGTGTTACTCTAGGTCGAGAGCCGGCCTTTCGTTCCTCTGCAATATTTGTTCTCTCACGTGAAACAGCTGGTGGTGTATGTTAGCCGTTGCAACGGATAGAATTACATCAGTACTCATGTAATTTGATGTGCGATAGAGACAGTGATCTCCCTAAAAAGGAGCTAAAGACGTGGTAACATTTCGTATTCTGGAGTGAGAGCACGACTGAGAACCGCGTTTTCTTATAGCGAACACACCGTAGCTGTTACCTACCATATACATTAGCAATATTACGAAGATGTTATATAAGGGAAATTCAATAGAATACCTATGGGAAAACCCGACCGAGATGGACGAACCATCAAGTCAGACGAAACCTTATTCGCTATCATCGAATGTCTCAAATCACTCGAGAGCGCTGGTGTAACGGAACTCGCTCGGCGACTCGATCTGGCCAAGAGCACGGTACACAAACACCTGGTCAGTCTCGAGCAGCACCGATACGTCGTTAACGAGGGCGGCCAGTACCGACTCGGCCTTCAGTTTTTCAACGTCGGCGTTCACGTTCGGAACCAGTACGACGCCTACCACGCGGCGAAGGAGCGCGTTGACAGACTGGCGTACGAGACGGGTGAAACGACCTGGTTCCTCGTTCACGAGAACGGATTGGGAATGTTCGCGTACGGCGTTCCACAGAACGAGTCGTTCTCGTTCGATTCGACGATCGGCACGTGGGTTAACCTTCACTCGAACTCGGGCGGAAAGGCGATTCTGGCTCACCTTCCGGAAACGGAGGTACGGGGCATCCTCGAACACCACGGTCTTCCGGCTCATACCGAGAACACGATCGTCGAACGAGAAGCGCTGTTCGACGAGTTAGCGACTATCCGGGACCGGGGATACGCGATGAACTTCAGGGAGGATCTTCGAGGACTGCACGCGATCGCAGCACCGATTATCAGCGATGGACGACCAGTGGCTGCCGTCACGATCGCCGGGGCGGCGAATCGACTCACGGAGGATAGGCTGGCACGTGAACTTCGCGAGCCGCTGCTCGAGGCCGTCGACGATATCGAACTCCACCTGGTGTACGGGTAGGATGATCGGATGACGATGGCCAGGAGCGCGGCGAACGTCGGGTCGGCACGATAACGACCGCCGCTACTTGTATCTACCTTGAGACGCGTTACGTGCGCCGCAGCGAGGCACCGATAGCGTGCGAGATAGCCGTCCGAACAGCACTTCGTCGCGGACGGGCCCGACGATCGATGCAGTTTCTGGGGACAAAGTCGTTTTCCGCCCATATCAGGGCCGGCTCGAGTTGTCGGTCGTGCTTTACTGGCGGATCCATAATTATTAATACACTCTATACCGGGGTAACACATAACGAACCGACCAATGAACCTTACAGACGCATTCGAGCGGTCCGTTCGGTGTCACTCGTCGAAGACGGCGCTTGTCGTCGACGGCGAGCAGTCCCTGACGTACGGCGAGCTGGACGAACGGACGACTCGACTCGCGAACGCGTTAGATACTCGAATCCCGAACGAACGAGTCGCGACGCTCGCGCTAACGAGTACGGCCGCGATCGAAGTGATGCTCGCGAGCCAAAAGCGGGGGGTCGGAAACGTCCAGCTTCCGTTCCGAGAGAGTTCGGGAACGCTCGCGTCGATGCTCGAGCCAACTAAAGCGTCCCTTCTCGTCTTCGACGACGCGAACGCTGAAAAGGCGCTTTCGGTGCTCGATTGTTCGGAGATCGAGACGGCGATTCACACCGGCGAGAGGTCCATCGATCGCGACGACGTCGAGCACTACGAGGAGGTGATCGCAGGCGCGTCGACGGACGATATCGACCCGCATCCGGACTGCGAACACGGCGTCCTCTACACGAGCGGAACGACGGGTACGCCGAAAGCGGTGTCGTTCGATCAGGAACAGCTGTGGTACGGCAGCACGCAGGTGATCATGGAGATGGGGATCGAGGAGACGGATACGGCCCTTGTGACGACGCCGTGGTACCATATGGTGACGACCGACGCGTGGGTGCTCCCTCACTTGCAGGCGGGCGCCACCCTGGTCGTTCAATCCGAATTCGATCCTACCGAATCTCTGCGGCTCATACAGAAATACGGCGTGACGGGGCTACTCGCAGTGCCGACGCAGTTGCACTCGCTCGCGGATACTCAGGAAGACGAAGAGTACGACGTCGACAGCCTCTCGTATATTCGAACCGGCGGTTCGATCGTCACGGAACGATTGATCGAAAAGGCCTCCGAGCAGTTGTCCGACGGCGTCTACAATACCTACGGACTGACGGAGGGCGGTCCGAACCTGACGTTCGCCCATCCGTCGCTCCAGAAGGAGCATCCGGGAACCATCGGGAGGGAGTCGTTCACGTGGGAGCTCCGGGTCGTCGAAGCGGTTGGCCCCGGGGAGGATCCCGATCCGTCCGCGACCGTCGATCCGGGCGAGACGGGGGAAATCCTCGCTCGCAGTCCCGGCATGAGCGACGGTTACATGGACAGTCCCGAGGAGACCGATCGACTTCTGGTCGACGGCTGGCTTCGGACGGGCGACTGCGCCGAACTCGACGAGGACGGCTGTCTGTACATCACTGGGCGCGTGGATAATATGATAGTTACCGGCGGCGAGAACGTGTACCCCGAAGAAGTCGAGGATATCATCGAATCTCACGATCTGATCGAGGAAGCCGTCGTCGTCGGGCACGAAGACGAGCGCTGGGGCGATCGTGTGACCTGCGTCGTGTACGCCGACGGATCGACAGAGTGCGAGATCGACGATCTCGATCGATTTTGTAAGAAACACGATGAATTGGCCGACTTCAAGCGTCCGCGCGAGTACGAGATAGCTGACGAACCGCTCCCGCGAACCGAGACGGGAACAATCGAACGGGACTCGATCCACGCCGAGTTCTTCGACCAGTAAATCGGTTCCGGGGAGCCGATTTGATGGTTCTATCAATAGATTACTCGGCATCACGCTGCGGAACGACAAAGTAGTTCGATACCGCGTGTTTCTCTTCGGTGACGACGGTCGGGACTTCCCTGCGAAGCGCCGAAAAATAGGGTCGTTCGATCGACGGCGTTACTCGTCTTTCTGGCTCTTCTGGACGTCGACGTCCTCGAAGGAGAGATCGCGTTCGGTAACCTCGACGGTCATCGAACCGACGTCTTCGATCTCGGCGTCGATGGTGTCGCCGCCCTCGATCGCGCTGACGCCCTCCGGCGTCCCGGTCGTGATAACGTCGCCGGCCTCGATGGTGGCGCCGATCGAGGCGTATTCGACGATATCGGCGCAGCTGTAGATCATACCGCCCGTATTCTGTTGCTGTTTGGTCTCGCCGTTGAGCTGGAGTTCCATCTCGAGATCGTGGGGGTCGTCGATCTCGTCCGGCGTCGCGACGCAGGGACCGATGATTGTGAACGTGTCGTAGGATTTTCGGTTCGAGCGGTCCTGATCGCCGCGGACGGAGACGTCCAGTAGGATCGTGTAACCCAGGATCGCGTCCCAGACGTCGTCGGCGTCGACGTCCTTGACGTCCTCGCCCATGACGAACCCGAGCTCGATCTCGTGGTCGACGCGACGGTCGTTAAAGGGCAGCTCGATGCCGTCCTCCGGTCCGGCGACGCTCGACGGTGCCTTGAGGAAATAACCCTTATCCTCGATCGTAAACCACTCTTCGGTGACGATGTCCTTGTCGGCTAGCGCCTCCTCGACGTGGTTTTCGTAGTTCAGCGGCGCCGCGATCACCTTCCCGGGGCGACGAACGGGCGATTCGACGGTGACTTCCCCGCGGTCGTAGTCGGGAGATTCACCCTCGTATTCGCTCGCGTCGAGATCCTTCCGGGCGTACTCCTTGAGCGGGTCGTTCGTCTCGAGGCCGAGTCGGTCCGTGACGTCGACGATGCCGCTGCCGGTCAGCAGTCCAAGTCGATCGTCGTTGAATCTAACGAGTCGCACAGTAGGTGCACTGCCAGCCGCCCACATAAATCATCCTTTCTCCGTCGAGGACGATGGCGAACGATAATTGGGTTTCGATGTAACCCTACGCGGCGAACGAACTCGCGGACGTTCCGTCCCGTATAGCACGTCGAACGCGGACCTCCAACACACTTATGGGACCGTTCCACAAACACCTAGCTATGGCACAAGAAGAGCCAGAGGAACTCCTAGAGCTCAGTTCCGACACTCGGAGCACCCTCGAGAAGCACAACCTGCGTCCGCTCTGGGAAGTCGAAGACGATATGGGACATCTCCTCAACGACCTCGAACCGGACATCTGGAAGTGGGAGGACATTCAGGCCGCCATCGACGGTATCGAGGCAGACGTGCCGATCGCCGACTTGCCGCCGGGGTTCCAGCGACGAGTCGCGGTTCCGATCAACGCCGAACACGCGATCTCGAATACGATCTACGTCGGCGTGCAGACGGTTTCGCCGGGCGAGACTGCCCCCGCCCACCGCCACGCCGCCAGTGCCCTCCGGTTCACCATTGACGGCCACGAGGACATGAAGACGGTCGTTGCAGGCGAGGAGTTCCCGATGAAGGACAACGACCTCGTCACGACGCCACAGTGGGAGTGGCACGACCACGTTAACGACTCCGACGAAACGGCTGCATGGCTCGACGTCCTCGATCTCCCACTATTCCTCGACACGCTGAACAACACGCACGTCTTCGAGAACCACGAACTCGAGCGCCAGCCGGTCACGAAGACACAGGGGTACTGGGACTCCCAGTACGGACGCGGTCGTCCCGAGAGCGAGAAGAGCGACGGTTCCATTCCCGGCCCGTTCGAGGGGAACAAGGAACCGACACCACCGTATCGCTTCGGCTGGGACGACATGCTAGAGTCGCTCCGCCAGCGCGCCGACAACGACGACCCCGATCCCCACGACGGGTACAGCCTCGCGTACGTCAACCCGGCCACGGCGGAACCGCCGCTGTTTCCGACCATGTCGTTCCGAGCACAGTTGCTCAACGACGGACCGACGGACCCCCACTTCCACAACTCCACGGAGGTCTACTTCGTCGTCGAGGGCGAAGGCGCGACCCACGTTGACGGCGAAGCGCTAGAGTGGGGACAGTGGGACATTTTCGTCGTTCCGCCGGACGCACCGCACCACCACGAACCCGACGACGAAGCGATCCTGCTGGGCATGACCGATCGTCCAATCCTCGAGTCGATGAACTTCTACGCCGAGGCTGCAGTCGACGAGTGACTCGTTTCTAATAACCCGTCTCTCTTCTCGCGCGGGATCGAGAGAGTCGTGAATGGGTAATACTCTTATGGATCAATCGACACTGTTTCTGCATGGCAGAGTTCGACAATCCGTACGTCGACGAGGATCCGTTCGTCCGAGCACACTTTGACTGTCTGGATTGCGGCGGGAAGCTCTGGGAGTACGCGATTCAGGGCCAAATGGTCTGTGAGGATTGTCGAAGCGTCTTCCGGTCGGAGCGAGTCTTCGACGCCACCATCGAACGACCCGCAGAGTAAGACTTCACCGTTGCACCTGCGCCGCGATCACGCCAACAGCCAGGTAGATTCCATACGCCCCCGCGCAGACCGCGGATCACGACTCGGGGCGCAGTAGCCGACGAACAGGACGAGCAACAGGAACGCGGCCGTGATGGCGACAATAGGTGTGATGTCGATATTTAAATGCCTCATTGACGGCACCGATCGTCCCCGTACCCTCGGTGGGTCAGTCCCAACCTACTTTGCTTCGGATTTCGTCGCCGGCCATCACGTCCCGCTACGTTCGTAATTTACCGGTTACCGCGGCGAATGGAATGGATTTACATAGGCCGGGGAATTAACTGCCAGTATGGTACTCGAGACGAGCATCGAGGACGCCGCAGCGAAGCGAGAGGACCTTCCGAACGCCGACGAAGTGTACGACGAAGACGAGGAGATTCCCGTCGAGGACGTGTTCGACGACGCGTTCGTCCGGAAACGGACCGACTTCGAGTCATTCGACGAACTGGTCGCAGCCAGCCCCAGCGAGGCTGACTCCGCAGCAACGCTCGAGACGGTTCCCCACGGCGAGTGGAACGAGTTCGTCGCCGAGACGACCGAGTTCGAAAACGAAGAGTCGTTCGTGCTGGCCGCCCGCGATCACTGGGTCGCCAAGCGGCTTGATCTGGTCTGAGGAGGTTAGGGTTCACGTCTCCGATCGACATCTTGTCGTGAGAACTCGCTCGAATCGTGTCGATCCTACACTCGAGCGTCTCGTTACGCCGTAATCAAGTGTCGATTCGCTCCTTCTCGGAGAAAAGAAACCGATACCGGTCGTCGTTCAGTAGTTGCCGGTCGAGACGATCGGCGGCGAGCCGTGGGGTCCGTACGGCGCGTCGTCGAGCCACTCGCCGGCGGTCTCGAAGTAGTCAGACATCTCGGCGGCCACTTCCTTCCGAAGCACCGTCACCGGATCGTCGCCCTGGAGGTACTCGAGGGCCTGACCGGCCGCTCCGAGGTTGTACTCGGCCGCCTTCTCACGACGTGCCGCGTAGAGTTCGACTTCGTCGCGTGCGACCGCGTCGGTGCGCGCATTCAGTGCCACGGCAATAGCGGAGGCGGCTTCGTCCGCATCGGCGACGCCGGAGTTCATTCCGCGAGCACCGAAGGGGGCCAGCAGGTGTGCGGCCTCGCCGGCCAGCAGCACGCGGCGCTGATCGTCGACGAACGAGTCCGCCATTACCTGCAGGAAGTGGTAGGTCGAGATCCACTTCAGACCGTCCGTGTATTCCTCGCCCATGATGTCGCGGACGAACTCCCGCATCTGCTCCTCACTGCTGAGTTCCTCGGGGTCATCGCCCTCGATACACTGAATGTCCAGACGCCACCCACCGGTGAAGGGAACCAGCAGAACGTTCCGACCGTCTGTCTCGGGAGCGTCGTAGTGGAACATTCGCTCGAGATCCGGATGCCCGTCCTCGATCTCTTCGTCCTCGATATCGGCGATGATGAAGGCGTTCTCGGACTGGTCGCCTTCGAAGTCCGACCCGATCTCTTTGCGGACGGTCGAACCGCCGCCGTCGGCCCCGATTAGGTACTCCGTCCACCACTCTTGATCGTCGGCCGTTTCGACGCGAACGCCCTCGGACGAGGAATCCACCGAGACGACCTCGGACTCCCAATGGATATCGATACCGATTTGGTCCAGTGCCTCGTGCATGTACCGTTCGGTCACCACCTGCGGAACGCTGGTAAAGTGCGGGATATCGCCGGAACCGCCGGCCGAGTCGTACGTCCGGTTGAAAACCTCCTTGCCGCGGAACAGCGTCCGCCGCGTCGGCCAGACGAGTCCTTCATCGACGAGGTCGGTACCTAGTCCCGGGTGGATCCGCTCGAGGGTCCGAAGCGTCGTGCCGTGCACGTAGATAGCACGGCTCCCGGACCGATCCCGGTCCTCGGGCTCTGCCTCGAGGATCGCCGTCTCGATTCCGCGTGCGTGCAATGCGAGTGCGGCCGTCATACCGACTGGTCCAGCACCTGCAACCAGCACTGGTACGTCGGTCGTTTCACCGCTCATGCTGAGCAGTGACGCAACGCGGTGTGATAGTAGTTGTGGTTGTCCACTGCAACCCCTCTTGTAGATGACGATAATCGATTTATACTCGGCCCGAATTACATTCAACGAAGCCACTCGCAAGTCTTCGGACCACGAGTGTCGAATCGAAAGCAACAGTTCGTTCGACGGGTCGGAGACTGGACCGGGTGACACAACGGGAGTCACCGCTTTCTCGTGTTCGGCGACCATGATGATCGATTCTCCCAACATTAGCGCCATGTCGAGGTCGGGTCGATTGATGTTGGTCACGCTGAATCACCTTCTCGTAGAATTCCGATGAGACGGTATCCGAGCGCCGACGCGGCGGACGCGAATCCTCGAAGGGTTCGTCTCGTGCCTGTCGGCAAGCCCGACGAAAACTCTGCATCCGCTGAAGTGTTAGCGACTCTCTGCTGGCAAAAATAACAGATAGGAGTCACCGACACCGAGAATAGGAGTACCGAGCCACTTGGCATGGCCTGTCAGCCACCGACCACGACGACGGAATTAAACGAGTTCCCGTGAAGTGGCAGAATCACGGTTGTGAACCCAGAGCTCCACTGCTCGGAATTCCTGCGTCCTCAGGTACGAGGGAACGTCAAGATGCTGTCCGAGGTTTGTGATCGTCTCAACCGTAGATATTTGAGCTGGCTCCTCGTGAAGGTCGGTTTATGATCTGGTCTCGTTTCGCGATCGTACCGCTGGTCCCGTGACGAAACATTGCTGATTGCGACTGTTGCCGACCCCCTTCTCGTTACAAACTGCGATACGGTTAGATAACATCTCACATCTACCTCCTTAACGAATAAATTGTGAAATGGGCAATATACCCAACTATTTATAGATCTATCTAGCTATTATTCCAGAATACACAACGCACGTGCAGAATTTACAGAGGTGTGGCTGTCTACGTGTTCTCTATATTGTACTGTCAGTTCGCCCAAACTGCTTCGAATTCGTAGCCACCAGCTTTCGAGATGCCCATCTTCTGGAGACCCGTTCCATAGTCGTACTCGCGTGTTACTGCCCGTCTCTCCTTTTGATATTAGCAAAAACGTATTGCTGCTCGAGTACGTCTCTCGTTCTATGACCACGGACGACGAACCACGGCGGATTCAGTCTGCAGACAGGGTCTGTGATATCCTCGAGTACTTGCGGGACGGGGATCAGACGACGGTCTCGGAAGTGGCCGACGCCGTCGGGCTGTCACCAGGGACGGCCCACACGTATCTTGCGACACTCGAATCGCGCGGGTTCGTGCGGAAGCGGGATGGGAAGTACCAACTCGGCCTCGCACTCCTACCTTACGGAGAACACGTCCGCCTTCAGAACAATCTCTATCAAGCCGCCAAAGCGGAGCTGCATCGTCTTGCACACGATAGCGACGCTACCGCACACCTCATGACCGAATACGAGGGTCGGTTGATCGTGTTGCACGAGGCGTTCGGCGAGAACGCGATCGGGACGGAGTACCATCCGCGCAAGCGAGAACGGCCTCAGACGCACCTTCACTGTACGTCCGCCGGAAAGGCGATTCTTGCTCATTTGCCGGACTACCGAGTCGCCCGGGTTATTGAGGACCAGGGTCTCGCGTCCTATACGTCGTCAACGATTACGGACGAGGCCGAACTTGTCGCCGAACTCGAGACCGTACGGGACCGCGGGTTCGCACTGAACGATCAGGAACAGATGCACGGCATTCGAGCAGTCGGTGCACCGATTCGCTACGACGGGGATCGGGTCCTCGGTGCAGTCAGCCTCTCGGGAGCGGCGAGTAACTGGAGCGGCGACCGGTTCCGCCGGGACCTGCCGGAAAAGGTTATGCGGGCCGCAAACGCCATCGAGGTGAACCTCCATTCGGAACCTGATGAGGGGATCAGCCCTGATTGAGACACCTGGCGGAGAACGCTACGTCTCGACCGCTCGTCTGACCGACTAGACGCCGAGTACTCGACACATCTCTGATGAACGGACCTATCAGGGGATCCGTGGAACGTCTGAGAACGGTTTTGACATCATCAAAAACGAGCCGAGAACGGCACGGACGCCTATAATTAGGTGCTGGTACGGGAAATCGGTTCCCCTGAACGCGGGAATATATGTCAGGGTATACGTTGTACAACCAATGCTGGAGTCCGACGAAACCCAGCCGAGACAAGAAACGTTAGACGAGTACTACGTCATCGACGGCGACTGCCACTACATGGAGTCGTTCCACGATGTCGCCGAGTACATGGAGGAGCCGTGGAAGACGAAGTTCGAGGGCAGCAACTTCGACGAGAAAGGGGCCAAGCAGAACCTCAGCTCGTTCTTCCCCTTCTCGACCGGTGATCGACAGGCGCACGGAAAGATTACCCGCGAACACTCCTCGTACCCCGACGAACCCGAGACTCCCGAGCGCATTCGAGATGGGATGAAGTCGATCGGTGTCGACGAGACGCTGTTGATCTCGCATCTCATCCTCTCCGGCGCCGGAACCACCGCCGACGACGACCGACAGACCGCGTTCGCGAAAGCCTACGTCGAGTACATGCTCGAAGAAGTGCTTGATCCCGGCGACGGAATCCACGGGCTCGCTCCGATTCCGTACAGCGACGTCGACGCGTCGCTCGAAATCCTCGACCGGATCGAGGGTGAGGACGCCTACGTTGGCGCCTGTTTCGTCACCGCCGGCGCGACGCCGCCGCTCGGCAACCGCAAGTACGATCCGCTCTACGAGCGCTGCGAGGAGCTCGGTCTCCCAGCCGTGTTCCACACGGGCGGTGCCGGACTCGACGAGTACGTCCGAGCGGGCTATCAGGAGATGCTTGAGACTCACACCCTCGGATTCCTCGAGTCGAACATGTCTCAGATCGTCAGCCTCGTTGTCCAGGGCGTCCCCGAGAAGTTCCCCGACCTGGACATCGTCTTTATGGAGTCGGGGATCACCTATCTTCCCGGCCTGATGGCGCGTCTCGACGAGGAGTACCTCAAGCGTCCCGAAGAAGCTCCGCTGCTTGAGAAGAAGCCAGGCGAGTACATTACTGACTTCTACTACGGCACGCAGCCGCTGGAGGTTTCCGCCGAGACCGAGTACCTCGAGAAGTGTTTCGATCTGGTCGGCGCGGACAGCCTGATGTTCGCCTCGGACTACCCGCACTGGGACTACGACCGTCCGACGACGGTCACTGATCTGCCGTTCCTCTCGGAGGACGAGAAGAAACAGATCCTGTCGGAGAACGCTAAGGAGGTATTCGGCCTATGAGCACGACGGAATTGATCGAAGTCAAACCCGACGCGAAGTTCGAAGATGGTGACCGGGAACTGGTCGAGGTAAACGGCGTCGAAGTCGGCGTACTTCGCGTCGACGGGGAGTACTACGCGGTCAGGAATCAGTGTCTCCACGACTGCGGACCAGTCGCCGAGGGTGCAATCGGAAAGAAACTCGTCGGCGAGTTCGTCGAGCCCGGGAAACGCGTAGAGAAGGAATACGATGACGATGAGCCGATCATCTCCTGTCCGTGGCACGGCTGGTCGTACGACCTCGAGTCCGGCGAACAGCTCGCCGACGATGACATCGTCTTGCCGACGTACGACGTCGTCGTCGACGACGGCGTCGTTTACGTCGACTGTCAGTAACTCGGCTCTATTTTATATAGGTACTCTCGAGCGCGTACCGTCGTTCCCGAAGCGTCGAGAAAGGCAGTGGTGGCCTCCCGAATGTCCACCCGAGGGCTCGTCTGATCCCTCTCCGCCGACGAGTGTCCTGGTAGCCGCCGAGACCTGTATGTGGCTCGGATATCCTGGCACTCCGGAGTTGCGGCTTGTTCTCGAGACATCGAACGAACTCGCACCTGCAGTATCGAGGCCAGCGCATCGAAAACGAACTGCTATCGAAAGCGAGCGCTTGTAACGGGGCCCGGGCCATCTACCGGGGGACCGGGCGTGCCAGATTCTGAGACCTATCCGAACGCGTTAGGTCGATAACATCCTCCTCAGATGAGCCCCAGAGCTGCGACGCCGTGGGTTAGTACAGCGGCGATGGGAATCAGCAGCGCCGTACGGAGTATCAGAATAAGAGTGAGATCGCGGAACCGCATCGGGACGTCGTCGAACATATCGACCATCATGGGGGCCGACGCGGCGAAGAAGATCGCCTGTGCGCTCGTAATGATCACGACGAACACTTTCGTCACCAGATCCGTTCCGACGACGAGCGTCGCACCGATAAAGTACTCGGCCGTGCCACCAATGATTCCCGTGGCCGCCATTTCCGGGTCAGGAATGCCGAGGACGGTCATTAGTGGGACGAGCGGTGCCGCAAGGTACTCGAAAAACGGCGTGTACGCCTCGAGCAGGAGAACGCCGGTCCCGATCGTCAACACGGTACCGATGATCATCGCGGTGAGTTTCGTCCCGTCGACGAAACCGTTGATCGCCGCACGGGGAATCGATTCGCCCTTCTCTGCGGTTTTCACGCCTTCGCTGAAGGCGAACCGGAAGTAGTCGACAACGGAGCCGGTGAACATCGGCTCGGGATCGGGTTCGGCGATGTACTCCTCGGGCACCGTTGAGAGTGGTGGAATTCGGACGAGGACCGCTGCGACGATGAGAGTCGCAATCATGTACAGCGCGACGAGAAGCGGGAAGATGTGGAGGATCTCGAGCACGGCGGCGACCGCGCCGACCGTTCCGAGGTTGGCGGTGGCGAAACACGTACAGATTACGAACACCTCGCGCTTGTTGTACCCGCCGCGATCGAAGACGTTTCGGGTGAGATAGTAGCCAACGCTGAACGATCCGAGCCACGAGGCGGCACTATCGAGGGCCGAGCGGCCGGGAAGGTTGAACAGCGGTCGCATGATCGGCTGGGCTAGCGTTCCGATGAACTGGAGGCCGCCGAGTTCGGCGAGCAGATTGACGAAGATGCCGCCGAGGGGAATCACGAGCGCGACCGTGACCATGAGGACCTCCCAGGCTATTCCGGTGATATTGTCGGCGAGCAACCACTCAGGACCGACGCCGAAAAACATCGCGACCCCGAGGAACATCGCTATCACGCGGAACGCCCAGAACGGTTTCGACGTCTGCCAGTAATCGATTTGGAGCCACTTTTGCGTCCGTTCCTCGAGCGTGATCGCACCCTGGTAGTGCAGCATCGTGATCGTCGTCAGAATCCCGCCGGCAAACAGTACTCCCATGATGAATAGTTCGACGGTGAGCATCGACGTTTCCGTAATCCAGGTCATCAAAACGTCGAGCGGAATCGTCGTCTGCCCGTTGTGTTGTACCGGAAGGAGGAAGAAAAACGCTCCAGCCGTGAACGCGACGATAAACTTCAACGTCGGTCTGAGTCGTTTCTCGACGAGAGTAACGTCGCTTATCGACTTCGTGTCGGGTTTCACCGACTCTCCCGAAACGTGATCGTCGTCCTCCCAGCTCTGGCTACCAAGCATATTGCGACAAATCCTGGCATGTGTCATAAAAACACCGATCATATGTCGGGATAAGTTCTATTGTAACTATGATTGGATACATGCGATTAAGGCGTTTCTGTAGAAATAATCTAGCAGACTAATTTATAGCATCCACTGACGGGCCCGAGACGTTGAATTCGACCAAGCGTGCCGAAGTAACTAGCTACGATCGGACGTCTTGCAGTTACCGTGTTTCAGTCAAACGGTAGCGCGGAGCCCCCTTCCTTAACGAGCCAGCCCATAAGGGCGAGCGAAGTAGGGTGTGATCGGTTACTTCCTGCGTTCGTCCGATCCGTGTCGTGTAGCGGCCGCCGATGCTGGATCCGACGATTTCCCCCCATGTCAACTATCGCGTCGTGAGACGGATGAAAAACTGGGGGGTGGGTGGCTGACACGCAGTCGGTGTACCGTTCTACGGCTGATCAAAGTTCCGAGTAGCCCCGAGATCGGAAGCGGTTCGGTTTGCTGGAAGTCTCTCGAAATTCCGCATACGGCTGGAGAACCGATACTCCCGACGGACCACCGATCGTTCGAGGAGCTCGACGGGGAGACGCATCAAGAGTAGCTCCTGGTCGGTTGTTCGACGTCCCGACCGGTTCAGTCGTCGCTAGAAGCGCCGTTTTCAAGCGCGTCGCGCAGATCGTCGGGGACTGTAATACCGCCGTCGCCATCGACGGGTACGCAGACGCGGTGTTCAGTCCCGGTGAAGACGGTCTCGTCGGCGTGAGTCGCCCGATAGTCGAACTCGACGCTAGACTTTCCGACGGTCGCATTGATCTCGATCTCGACTTCATCGCCGCCCTCGACCTGTCCCTGGAAGTCGAAGTCCATCGAGACGAGGGGGAGACCCAGTTCGTGTCGCTCGTGGAGTTCCCAGTAGGGCCACCCGATCTCCTCCATGAACATATCCGACGTCTCGTGGACTGCGTCGATCATCCGCGGATAGTGGGCGATACCGAACGGATCCGTATCCGAGAAGCGAACGGTCCAGGTCCGTGTGTAACTCATACGATCGATTCGAAGACGGACTGCGGTCCTGATAAATCTACTGTCGAACCGGCTCGAGTCCACTCGATCACAAACCGAGGGGTCGCAGCCCCCCGGATATCGGCTCTCGTTCCAGAAGACGGGTGCAAGTATTGCCTGGATCCGCGGACGAAAACGTCAACGTTACTTGCTCGGTTGTAAAACGAATACTCGTGACGCGATACCACAGGGATGGATCGACGCGCGATCGAACGCATTCCCGCCGCGAGAATCGCGGGGATCCGCCCGTAATCGGCAACTGACTATGACTGCGAGTCCTGATACAGCGCTCGACGACATCGACGCCGAGCCGGCGACCGACGAACGGGCCGACTACGACTACGTCTCGGACGGCGTTGACCGCCCGGATCTGGTCGCCGACCTCCGCGATCGGATCGACGGCGACGTTCGGTTCGACACCTACACCCGCCAGCTGTACGCGACCGACGCGAGTGCGTACCGGGAGACGCCGATCGGCGTCATTTTCCCGACCTCAACTGCCGACGTCGCGAGCGTCGTCTCCTACTGCGCCGACCGTGAGATTCCCGTCTTGCCGCGGGGCGGCGGGACGAGCCTCGCGGGTCAGGCGATCAACGAGGCGGTCGTCCTCGATTTCACCCGTTACATGGACGACGTCCTCTCGATCACCCCGGACGATCGACGCGCGAGCGTCCAGTCGGGAGTCGTCCTCGAGGAACTCAACGACGCGCTCGCTACCCACGGGCTGAAGTTCGCACCCGACCCCGCCGCCGGCAACCGCAGCGTTATCGGCGGTGCGATCGGGAACAACTCGACCGGGGCCCACTCGCTGATCTACGGGAAGACGGACGCCTACGTCGAGGAGTGCGAGGCCGTCCTAGCTGATGGGACGGTCGCCACGCTCGGCGACGTCGAAGTCGAGGAGTTGCGCGAGCGGGCCGACCCCAACGGGGACCTCCTCGAGCGCGTCTCCGCCGAGGTCGTCCGGATTATCGACGAGGATGCCGACGCGGTCCGCGAGCGGTTCCCCGACCTGAAACGCAACGTCTCCGGCTACAATCTCGACGTGCTTGTCGAGGAGGCCGAGACGGGCACCGTGAACCTCGCACATCTACTGGCTGGTAGCGAAGGAACGCTGGCCGTCATCACCGAGGCCGAGGTTGCCCTCGAACCCGTTCCGGAAACGAAGGCGGTCTCCTTGTTGTTTTACCAGAGCGTCCTCGAGGCCGTGACGGACGTCCAGCACGTCCTCGAGCACGATCCGGCCGCGGTCGAACTCATCGATGACGTACTCCTCGGGCTGGCCCGGAACACGGCCGAGTTCGAGGACATCGCGGCGCTGGCTCCCGAGAACGCCCAGGCGGCTCTGCTGGTCGAGTTCTACGCCGAGGACGACGATCACGGACGGAAACGAACCGCGGGTCTCCTCGCCGACCGCGTCCCCGGGAGCGACAGCGAGGCGGCTCCGCCGACGGACCGACCGGAGACCGACGAGGTCAACGCCTTCGAGGGACTCGAGGCACACGCTGCGGACGAGCGCGACCAGTTTTGGAAGCTCCGCAAGGCCGGCCTGCCGATTCTGCTGTCGCGGACCTCCGACGAGAAACACATCAGCTTCATCGAGGACTGTGCGATCCCACCCGAACACCTCCCCGAATTCGTCGAGCGGTTCCAGTCGCTGCTCGTCGAGAAGAACCGCGACGTCGACGCGGCATTCTACGCTCATGCCGGCCCGGGAGTTCTCCACGTTCGTCCGCTGGTGAACACGAAGGCGGCTGCCGATCGCGAGGATATGGTCGAGATCGCCGACGAAGTAACCGACATGGTCGTCGAATTTGGCGGTTCTGTCTCGGGTGAACACGGCGACGGTCACGCCCGTACCCAGTGGAACCGCAAACTCTACGGCGAGGAGCTGTGGAAGACTTTCCGCGACCTGAAGACGGCGTTCGATCCGAACTGGTTACTCAACCCCGGCAACGTCTGTGGCGACCATAACATGACCGAGAACCTTCGGTACGACGATGAATACAGCCACGATGCGGGTTTCGATCCTGCTCTAAACTGGGAGAATGAGAACGGGATGCAGGGGATGGTCGAACTCTGTCACGGCTGTGGCGGGTGTCGAGGCGAACAAGAGACGACCGGTGGCGTGATGTGTCCGACCTACCGTGCTGCCGATGAGGAAATCACCGCAACCCGGGGCCGAGCAAATCTCCTCCGAGACGCGATGAGTGGCAATCTTCCTGACGATCCAACTGACGACGAGTTCGTCGAGGAAGTCCTCGATCTCTGTATCGGCTGCAAGGGCTGTGCACGTGACTGTCCCAGCGAGGTCGATATGGCCAAGCTCAAGACGGAAGTCAAGCACGCGCGTCACCAGGAACACGGCTCGAGCCTCCGGGACAAGCTGTTCGCCAACTTCGATCGGCTCGCACCCCTGGGAAGCGCCCTCGCACCGCTCTCGAACCTCGCTCAGGAATTCCCCGGGGTCGGAACGATCACCGAGAAGACTGTCGGCATCGCGCGCGAGCGGTCGCTTCCGGAGTTCCATCGCGAAACCGTCAAGGAGTGGTTTGAGGATCGCGGCGGGTCGCAGATCCCGGAGAGCGACGCAACGCGGAAGGCCGTCTTCTTCGTCGACAGCTACAGCAACTACAGCCATCCTTCGGTCGGCAAGGCGACGGTCCGTGTCCTCGAGGCTGCCGGCGTCCACGTCGACGTCGCGAAACGAACCGATAGCGGCCGGCCAGCGCTCTCGAAGGGGTTCATCGATACGGCCCGTGAGACGATGCGTTCGAACGTTGCCGAACTCGCGCCCCGCGTTGACGACGGGTGGGACGTCGTCCTCGCAGAACCCTCCGATGCGGTGATGTTCCAGTCCGATGCGCTCGATCTGCTTGGCGGGCGAGCCGTCGAATCGGTCGCGGCGAACTCGTACGGTATCTGTGAGTACCTCGATGCGTTCCGGCTCGACGCGAATGTCGACTGGAACACGCCCGCGGAGTCGTTAGCATACCACGGCCACTGCCACCAGAAGGCGACAAAAAAGGACCACCATGCCGTTGGTGTCCTCCGACGCGCCGGCTACGCCGTCGATCCGCTCGACTCGGGCTGTTGTGGCATGGCTGGCGCCTTCGGTTACGAGGCCGAACACTACTCGCTGAGTCAGTCGATCGGCGACATCCTTGTCGACCAGATCGACGATAGCGATGCGACCGTCGTCACTGCGCCCGGGACATCCTGCCGGACCCAACTCGGAGACAAGCGCCTCGAACCGGTTCCGGCCGATAGCTCGCTCGCGGGCAGCGCCCTCGACGACGACGAACCGCCGACACCGATCGAACTACTCGCCTACGCAGTTCAGTAACGCTCGGCCGTCCCCCGCTTTCGTTGGAGGCATACCTCAGAGGCGCAATACCACTAGGATGCGAAGCGCAGTCGGTTGGTGCGACAATTTACCGTTCGTCGTATGTTTGAATGTAATTATCCGCCCATGTGTAACCGATCTAGTACCAAGTAGAATTGTAGGTCGGGATGCGGCCGTTCAGATGCGAACGAGAATATCTTCGCCGTCAACGGTACAGTCGAACGTTCCGATTCGCTGTCCGGAGGCCTCGTGCTCGCCGGTCTCGAGGTCCCACTCCCAGAGGTGCCAAGGACAGGAAACAGTACACGCTTCGGCGTTGAGCCCACCACGTTCACCCGTCCAGGTATCCTCGGCGTTGATCTTCTCGTCGCCGGCTTTACAGAGTGGGGCGCGTTGGTGGGAGCACCGATTGCTGATCGCGTAGTAGTCGTCTCCGGTGTTGAAAACGGCGATCTCGATGCCGTCGATCTCGTATCCTTCGCCCTCTCCTTCGGGAATATCGCCAACCTCTGCGACCTTGGTGAAGTTATCGTCAGTCATTGATTTAGATGTCGAGGATCTCTCTGGCGTTACCGCTCAGAATCCGTTCGCGCGTATGTTCGTCGAACGCACGCGAAGTGTAGAACCACGTCGGCGGATCCAGCGTCTGGTGTGGCCAATCGCTCGAATAGATGAACATCTCGTCGGCGAGGGAGAGATCAAGCAAGTTCTCCGCGTCACCCGCTCTGCGTGGCAGCGCGAACGGCTGCGTACAGAGATAGAAGTTATCGCGGAGGTAGTCGCTCGGGGCCCGCTCGAGATAGGTCTCGCCCGAATCCATCTTCCGAGGCGTGATCTGGACGTCTTCGGGGTGCATCTCGTAGAACTCGTCCATCCGGTAGCGGAGGAACGGAACCCACCAGTGACCGCCCTCCTGAATGACCACGTTCAGGTCGGGATACTTGTCGAAAACGCCGCGCATGATCATATTGACGACGGTGACCATTGCGTGGATCGGCCAGTCGAAACCCAATACTTCGGTCCAGGTGAGCATGTCGTCGCCGATGTAGGAGTGCTGGGGCCAGTAGGCCAGCGATCCGTGGAGCAACAGCGGCATGTCGTTCTCGACTAACGTCTCGAAGACGGGATCGAACTGCTCATTGCCCCACGGCACTTTTGGATCGAACCAGGAGTACGCCGCGACGATGTTGTCCTCGTCGGCCATCCGTTCGATCTCCTCAACGGCGTAGTCGGGATCCCACTTCGGGATCATTGCCGACGTATACATGCCTTCGTCCGCGAAGTGATCGAGCATGTAGTCGTTCGCCGCCTGACAGACTGCGTTCTTCAGAACGGGATGGTGTTGTAGATTGAGGTTGTTGATCCCCGCGTTGACGATCGGTTCGTCTACGGCGATGTTTTCACAGGCCTCGTGGACGTCTTCCGCGTACTTAGCGCGACCCTGAGTGAACAAACCTTCTTGTCCCTCTTTGATCCCGTATGCGGCGTCCCACTTGCCCATTACGGGCGTCGGCCCGAACTCCGTCGTCAACTTGTCCAGCGCACGGTCGTCTTCAACGTACGTTAACAGTTCGTCTTCGAGCGGATTGACGTGAAAGTCGAGATCGACGATCTCGTCCTCGAACGCCTCTTCCGGAACCTCAGCATCCCGGTCGAGACGCTTGACTGATGACTCCATACGAACCGGTATACCCAACCATCAATAATCAAGCTTCTGGTTAGTACACAAGCGTTTCACTGATCAGAAGTGGTATATTTACTAGTATGCGTTCGGCAATTCCGAATGAAGTGGACTAATATTATCCAACTGCTAGATGAGGCGTCTGTCGATCTAGGTTCTCCATATGGGTTTACAACCATATGGTTGTTCGTTAATCAGGGACCGTTCGGCATCACCGAACGGCATGATAGAGCCGAACCCGCATCGACGACCAACGAGCGTGACAAGCCGATCCTCAGTTCTGTGGATACTGTAGCTTCAATTCGAGTTCGTTCGCTGCTTCGAGCAAGGTTGGTTTGATCTCCTCGTGACAACGATCGACGGTGAGTCGATTGGCGGGGCCGGACACGCTGATCGCGCCGTGGATCGTTTCCTGGCCCAGCACGGGCGCGCCGATCGCTCGAACCCCGTCGACCGTCTCTTTATTGTTGAGTGCGATACCCTCCTCCCGGATCCGGTCGAGCTCGGCTCGCAACTTGTTGGGGTCGGTGATCGTGTTGGGTGTCAGTTTGGGCAGCCCGTGTCGGTCGATGATCTCCTCGACGCGTTCCTCCGAGAGATACGCCAAAATGAGTTTTCCGGTCGCGAGGTGGTGGAGCCGCGCTCGACCGCCGACGCTCGCGTGGGTCTGGACCGCTCGTTCACCCATCGCCTTGTCTAGATAGACAGCCTTCCCGTGTTCTTCGACGATGATCCACGCGACTTCCCCGGTCTCGGCCGCTAATTCTTCGAGGATCGGCCCACCCATCCGACCGATCGCGCGGTTGTTCTTGACGAACATACCATGCTCGAGAAACTTGAGGCTGAGTTCGTATTCGTCGCCGCTTCGGAGTACGTATTCGTTGCTCTCGAGCGTTGCGAGGTGACTGTGAATCGTACTTTTGGCGAACTCGAGTTCGCCGGTCAGTTCAGCTAGTGTCGCCCCATTGAGCGACTGTAACGCATTGAGAATCTCCAACACTGTGTCGGTCGTCTTGACCCGTCGTTTGGGGTCATCACCCGTTGTCATATCCGTTGGATGCCTACGAGAGACAAAATGTTTTCGGAGAAGCGTGTTTCTGGACGTAGCGAACGACAAATTCCTACGTAGAGAACGTAGAGATTGTCCAGCGTCGCGGTCGGCTCTGGACCAGCGCCTTGGGGCGAGGTGAAAGCACTATCAAGTGCAACTTCACTCTTGTTTGAGACGATTATTCCCTCACGGCCTCGAGGCAGGTCCGGACACTCGATACGCGATTCGTTTCTGTACCAGCGAGGCAGCAAGGGACGAACGGTCTCGGTAACGGCGGTTTCGATCGCCTCGAGTACCCCAATCGCGACCGGGGAAGTCTGGCTGTGCAACTCGAGGGCGAGAAGTCGATCGCATTCACGAACCTCGGCGGCGATATGAAAAATTCTCACGGAATTTGACGAACGACGCTTGAAGCACCGATTGCAGCCATTATCAGCAGGAGGCTGGGTTAAGTTTTTTATGTAGCGTTTCGCAGACCCAACCAGGATGAACGACGAGCAATCCTTCGACGTCTCTCCTCGCGATATAGCGATTTTGAAAGCGCGAGTCGACAATCCGACGTCGTCAACGCGAGAACTCAGTCAGATCCTCGAGGAAGAGTACGGAATCTCGCTGTCACACAATCGAATCAACGAGATTCTCCGAACGATGTCCGAAGAGGAGACTTTCCGCGAAATGATCCTTCCGAACCGGGAGATCTTTCGCCATTACCTGTTCCGGGTCTCGGCACTGTCTAGTTGAGCCAGTTTGAGAAGTGAGCAGGTCGTTGAGTTCGTTGGATCAAATGCTCGCAGACCTGCTCAGCGAGAGCTACGACACGGATTTAGAAGAATCTTGGGAGAATGAGCGGACGGCGACGCCCGTCAGGGCGTTCGCCGTCCGCCTCCATCAGGCCGGTTGTTCTCTCCGAGAGACAACAACGATTCTCGCTGAATTAGGCGTTGAGCGCTCTCATGGAGCTGTCTGGAACTGGGTACATCGGCTGGCTGACAGCGAACGCGACCCGCCGACGGCGACGCCGTCGCGGGTCGCTGTCGACGAAACCGCTGTCAAGATCAATGGCGAGTGGTCTTGGTTGTACGCTGCAATAGACATCGATACAAAATTGATTCTCGACGTCGCGTTATTTAGTCGGCATGGCACTGATCCGGCAGCTGCATTTCTGCATGGACTCCGTGAGAAACACGATCTCTCCGAGGCTGAGTTTCTCGTCGATCAATTTGGCTATCGGACTGCCCTTGCTCGATTAGGGTTGAACGGTCGGGTGAACTATACCGACCGAAACCTCGTCGAAAAGTGGTTTCATACCTTCAAAATTCGAGTCGACCGTTTTCATAATTCGTGGGTGGGCAGTCGGGAGAGCGCACGCGAATGGATTGAACAGTTCGTGCATTACTACAATCATCAAAGACCGCATCAATCGCTCGATGGACAAACGCCAGCTGAGGAGGTGCTGAACTAGACAGTGCCCGGGTCTCGTTTAATTTTCCGAACTTCGAGGACAACTGGTACGAGTGTTACGACGCTCTTCAGAACGATCCGCATGTGCTAATGTTCTTTACCGCGGACAGCGACTACCAGTGGCATATCATCGCACAGTTCCGGACGGATAGCCGGATGGAGAACTGGGTGCACGATTTCTTCGTCGATCACGGCGAACTCATCTCACAGTTCCATAATACGATGCTGCACAGCGTTCACAAGTTCAAAACCGAAGCGGCCGTCTTCGACAACATTCTCGCCGAAACGGCAGAGGGACGACAGTATCTCGAGCACGACGAGTGATAGAATTACAGATACATGAATAACCCCATAGTTTCCGTCTCTCGATATCCGCATTCCGTAATATCTATTACATTGTTCGGCAATCTCACGGTATGGGAGTAACCGATTTCTTCGATCCGGACGGAATCGCCGTCATCGGAGCGTCAAAGACCCCCGGGAAGATGGGTAACGACGCGATGACGAATATTCGTTCGTACGACGGGGACGTCTATCCGGTCAATCCCTCGAGTTCAGGAAGCGTCTACGGCCACGAGTTCGTCGACTCTATCCACGACGCCGACGCCGATCTCGCGCTGTGTTGCGTGCCCAGCCCGGTCGTTCCGGAGGTTCTCGAAGAGTGTGGCGAAGCCGGCGTTGGTGCGGCGGTAATCCTCGCTGGCGGTTTCGCGGAAGTCGACGACGAGGGGCAGGAACTCGAGGATGAAGTCATCCGGATCGCCGACGAGTACGACATCACGGTCCTCGGGCCGAACACGGCTGGCTACTGCATTCCGCATCTCGATCTTTACGGTTCGTTCGTTCCGCAGATCCGCGAGGTTGAGACGGGCAACGTCGCCCTCCTCGTCCAGAGCGGTGGTGTCGGGATCACGTCGTCCTTTCAGCTGGATAGTGAAGCGTACGGTGTCTCGTCCATGTTCGGACTCGGAAACCGGGCGAATACCGGCTTTGCGGATCTCATTCCGGTACTTGACGATGACCCTCGAACCGACGCGGTCGCTATCCATATCGAGGGGACTGAAGACGTAGAGGCCACGCTCGAGGCCTGTCGGAACGCGGAGACGCCGATCGTCGCGTACAAGGTCGGTAGCGAGGACATCAGCGAATTCGTTCGGTCGCACACCGCCGCCCCGATTCAAGGACGTGAGGTGTACGAGGACGCACTCGCTGAGGAGGGTGTCGTGTTCGTCGATTCGATTACCGAACTCTTGGATGCCAGCCGCGCTATCGCCAACTCGCCGGTTCCGGATGGTCGAAACGTCGGCGTCGTCACGGCCCAGGCTGGCCCTGGAATTATCATTGCGGACGAACTCGACGAAGGCGGCGCCAAGTTCCCCGACCTCGCAAGCGAGACCCAGCAGCGGGTCGATGACGTTCTAGAGGGGATTACCTATACGAAGAACCCGGTCGATACCGGGCGACCACTACCTGAATTTGGACAGGTCATTGATGCTGTTGCTCGTGACGACAGCGTCGACATTGTCGTCGTCTACGAGATCTACGAGGACTCGCTGGGATACCCGCTCGAGGAACTGGAGGCCCTCGCTGAGGAAGTCGACAAGCCAATCTTCTTTACGGTCGCCGGACCGGTGTCGTCGCTTGAGGATGAACGCCTTCGGATGGAGGAGTTCGGAATCACGACGTTCTATGGACCGGAACGAGGCGCTCACGCCGTTACGGCACTGATTGATTCGATCGACGACACGTAAGTTCGGCTGACGGCTTGGTTACCGAATCGGCCTTCGCTTCTCGAGGAATTCGATAGAATGGAAACTCAGTAGAGGAGCGTGAAGAACGCGAACTGCAGCGGGAGCAAGACGACGATCGTTGCGAGCGAGCAAGCCACCGTCGTTCGAACGACTTCCCCGGTATCGGCGGTTCCTTCTGCCAAAATAACCACGAGAACCGCCGACTGGTAGGGGAAGAAGTACGAACTCAGCGCCAGAGCTTCCGACATCAGCACCGGCGTCAGCGGTAACCCTGCGGCTTCCGCGTATGGGATGAGGACGGGCGTGAGGACGCTTGCAACGGCCAATCCTTCCATCAGAAACGCAAGTAGGAACGTGATTCCGAAGACGACTGCGAAGATGATCGCTAGCGATGCTTCTGTCGGTACCAGCGCAAGCAGGTAGTCGGCTGCCTCGTCGGTGAATCCCGTCTGTGTTAGTCCATCGCCGATGGCGAACACGGCGGCAATGAAAAACAGGATCGAGAAGTCAGTCTCGCCGACGTTCTGGAAGTCGGCGACACCAATCCGCGGCAGGAAAGCAAGCGCGACGACAACGACCGCGCCGACGACCGGGTGGATGCCGTGAACGAAGTCGGTCGCCCAGATCCCCGTTCCCACGAGGAGAAAGGCAAGCATGCGTTTTTCAGTACTCGTGGCACCGTTCCGGTTCAGTTCCGGTATGTCAATCCTCGAGTCGGAATCGGGCCGAAACAGATAATAGACGACTCCACAGACGAGCAATACTCGCGTCAGACCCATAACGGGGTACATGTGGAATAACCACTCTGTCCATGAGACGTGATGGTCCGCGATCGATCCGCCGAAACCGGTGATCATGATGTTCGGAAGATCAGCAGTGAGGATGCCTGAAGACCCGTAGAACGTGGCGAACGCGGGTCCGAGGAAGAGTCCGACCCGCGCCGAGCGATCCGAGAAGAGATCGCCGGTCTCCTTGAGGATTGGCGCGATGATGAGGATGCGCACGAGAGCCGAAGGAATAAAAAAGGCGAGAGCGTGGCCCCCGATCGAAAGCGCGAGTAGCAGTCGGCGGTAGGTCCAAATCGGTCGCGCGCTGGCTGATTCGGAGACTGTCCGAGCCGTGATACTGGTCCCGACCCAATTGGCGAGGCCACTTTTGCGAGCCGCCTCGCCCATCAGTAGCCCGAAGCCGATAAGCCATGTCGCCGGCTTTTGGAATCCGGTCAGCGCGAGGTCGGTCGAGAATACGATGGCGATGAGACCGATTCCGATCAGCCCCGTATAGGCAGGCGGTATCGGCGTGAGAATCCAGAGGACGATACAGAACAGCGTGATCGAAAGCATCCACGCAATTCCGGCCATTTCGGCGAATAGTCCCCAGATCGACGCGGCAACGATAACGGCGACGAAGAATGCGATCGGTGGGTCTCGCGCCTTTTCGATCAGTGTCCGACGATTCATCACTGATACCCTCACACAACGCTAGGTTAAATCTATCGGGATACGGAAATATTTCCCGTTTGGGCACGGTCTAGTTCAGCACTTCAGCTGGCGTGGCACTGTCTATATAAGGAAAACCACAAGACGTCGATACGGTGAATGTGTAGCGAAGCCCGTACCACCATCTACCCTTTAACACAAGTGAGACTCGAGCGGTGAGCAGCGAAGATTCGACTACTTCAACACACTTCCCAAGGTAAGTGATCCTCTCATCTTTCAATAAGGACGCTTCGACAGCCTCTGAAACGCCGTTCTACACCAGAAGTGCTTAACTACTTGACTTCGCACGTTAGACGAACATCCCGTCGATCTGGTGCATTAGCTCGTCGATACTGCGGTCTGGACTGGTTAGTGCCCATGGGAGAAGGTTCTGAACGCTTTCGCGGAAGGATCGCTTGATGTCGTTGCGGAGTGAACTCGCATGTCCGAGGATCGTTCCAAGGGCGCTGTGTGCAGCACCGAACTTGAGGAGACTGTAGGCCAGCATCAGCAGGTGCCAGTGCCGACTGGCACCTGCGGCGTGCCGTAACTCGCAGTCGCCAAAACCAAGATCCTGCTTGGTGTCCCTGAAGAACGTCTCTACTCGCCATCTCATCGCGTACAACTCGATGAGATGGCTTGCTGGCGCGTCGATCTTATTCGACACGATACACTTCACGTTCGGTTCCTCGTCTTCGTCGCTTGATTCTTTCTTGGTGATCAGGAGTTTTACCTCCCCAAGACGACCGACCTCACGTTTCTGTATCCAGATGTGGTAGGTATCGTCATTGACGGTTCGCGGAACCGTGTCGATGCACTGGCTGAGCGCATCGACACGGTTTCGATCACCGCCATAGGTGACACGTGTATCGCTCTTGACGGCTGAAACCCACTCTTTCCCGTATCCTTCGAGATGAGTGACGAACTCCTCGGTACTGTAGAACATATCGAAGAGATAGGTGTCCCAGCGGACACCTATCTCGATGAGTTCGTCAACAAGTTCGATAGCGAGTTCAACGCGGCGTTTGTCGTTTTTCTTGTAGAGGCGAAAGCCGAGTGGGTAGGTGGTTTTCTCGTCGGCGTAGAGTGCGTAGACGATGTTCTGTCCCCAGATGTAGCTGTGGATACCGTGGTCGTAGTATTATCCCTGCCTGAGGGATTTTCTTGCCCGTTTTGTGCGTGAAGGTGTCGTCGATAATGACGACACCTTCACTGCTCCATCTCGTGTCATCGGTTTGTTGGAGGAGTGCGAGACGTTCTCTGTTGAGCTGATCTTCGTCCCAGTCGTACTCGGTGAGGAACTTGTTCAAAGCACGTTCGCTCTTGGCCGGAAGAACAATATTCGAGATGCCTTGGACGGTCTTGTTGCTGGCCGCAACAAGACCTGTCACGTAGGTTTTGGCGTGGTGTTTCTGCCGCGTCGAGAAACACTCGAACTGGTCGATTGGCTCAGTACACGACAGGAAAGACGTTATTGGCAGCATCCACGTTTCACACGCTCTCTACGGGCTCTAACGAGATAACGTGCGAAGTCAAGTAACTAGACAGTGCCTACCTTCGTATAGTGTCGGCCTCAGTCGAAAGTTTTGTTCAAAATTGTGTTTTCTTTTCCTGTATCATGATCGACCGTAGTGACTATAGCGCCAGTCGAGTCTACATCTAGATACGCGTACGTCGTTACGCCTCCGTCATAGACGTGGTGGTAGTGTTTCTTGTATAGGTATTCAACACCATCTACGTTCGAAGAACCCTCCGTTTGAGTCTGTGAGGTATGGCCTTGCGGACAAATCACTTTATCGTATGACGAGAGAATATCGTGTATCGCTCGGTGGTTCCGGCAGACCCAGTAGAGTTCAGATGCGCTCTGACTATCTGTCTCCGATGACGCGTTGGGATCTCCAGGAGTGAACCAAGCGTGATGATGGAAGTAGACGATCTTAGCATTGTCTCCCGCCCGTGAGAGCTCACGGTCAAGCCACTGTAAGTCCTTGTAAGGGACATAGCCGCTCGTCCATCCGTAACCCATCTCCGGAGATCCACTAACCCAGCCGTTTCCGGCAGTATTCACCATCAACACTGTAACGTCATCATATTCTTTTTTATATTTAAGGTGAGCACGCTCATCAGATTCTAGGAAATACTGTAGCGGAACATCATGATTACCAGGCGTACAGACGACGTTATCACCATATCCGCTATTATCGACTAGCTCCCAGAATCGATCATAAAACGCCGGCCACGAATGTTCATATTCACTGTCCCAAAATGCATCGCTCTGAAAGACAGCGTCTCCGTTGAAGAATAGATCTTCTATTCCGTACGTTTCAAAGAGTGAAACGATGTCTTCTGTAAGGCACTCTCCCGCACCTGGTAGGTCAGTCCGTCCCACGTTAGATGAAGAAAAAGGATCAACATGACTATCGGATAGCCAGCCAATTCGAACCATTAGAGCGCCTCCAGTTCTAATGATACAGTAGTCGCACCTTTGATCGTTGATGCCGTCTTCGGATCGTCGGTTTTTGCCTCTATAATGAATGTATTTATTGGATATTCGGAGTCGTTGGCACCTTCTCCCGCCGGACTACCCGAAACAACATCTTCGAACTCCGTCAGATACACTTCGTCGTATATCTGTGTCGTCCCTTTTCCTGATAATTCGATAATCGTCTCTGTAGATGACTGATCTTTGTCAAGAGGAACGAATTCACCGGACTCAGCTACGTTACCCGGTTTATTCGCAATAGAAAGACGAAGACTTGTAGTAGACGAGGGCTCGGCCTCAAAGTGAACGACAGTGCGGAGGATAGGAACTTGACCGGGTGCAAACGGAATCGATCCATATCCAATGTTTGATCCGGTTTCCTTGTATGATGTAGTATCTACCGTTGTATCCTTATTGAATGGTTGGATCATCCACGCAGGTTGCCTCGTCCCACTTATCTGCAAAGAGTGAGAATACGGACCAATATCTATTTTACCGAATTTATCTCCAGGAAGAACTTCGTCAATCTGTATAGAGGATTTCATAGATCCATCTTGGCTAGTGATAGTACTTGAAGTGTTTTCCTTCTCTAACCTACCAGATTTGCCTGAGACACTGGTAGCACCGAACAGCGAGCTTAGACCGATCATGGTCGATCTTCTCGTAAATGAGGGGGTAGCGATGGTTTTCTTTCTATTGGTATTGTCTGGCATGGCACTAACTCTTCAATGACTAGTATTAAATAATTTTTGGTGGTTTCAGGTATTGCTCCGTGAGTTGTACTGAACCGCAGATGTCCGAAGTTAGTTGCATATCCTCGGAATATGCCAGTTTTCTCGGCTAATTTATCATCAGTACATCACAAAGCCGGTTAGGGCACTGTCTAGATAAGGAACGAGCAGTTCGAAGAGCTATAGTAATCCTCAGAAGTTTCTGGTCACGGATACCGATGAGCCAGTGGACGTCGGCAGATAGCAGTTGAGTCTGGTCGTTTGTACTGCAAAGACTTCCAGATTCTACTATAGTGATTCATGCTACTGACTAGAGATTGTCGAGAACCTGATGCGCCGCATTGCTCGTATCGGGTTCGCTGTCGGTACTCTGCTGTCCGTCTTCCTGTTTCCACGCAGTCTCCGGCCGACTCTGTAAGATGAAGACCTGGTTGTCGTCGTCCTGCTCTTCAATCGCCCACTCGATGTCCTGTGGTTCGTCATAGTATTTTTCGATGGACTTCGCCAGGTCGGTCAGGTCGATAATTTCGTTGGCCGTCAACGAGGGCACGTCCTGTTTGTCGTCTTCGACGGTTGCCTCCTCGATTCCGTTGTCAGTCGGCGTGATCATCATGCTTTTCTGCTGGATGTCGCGATCGACGATCTTGTAGACGGGTTTGTCGACGAGGAAACTGTCCGGCGTGACCCGACCGCTTACGACGGCCTCGCCGAGCCCCCAGTTTGCCTCAATTCGGACTTTCGACAGATCGCCATTCGCCGGATTGAGCGTGAACATCACGCCAGACGTCCGGGCGTCGACCATCTTCTGGATGCCAACGCTGATGAGGACCTCGTCGTGATCGAATCCGTTCTCCTCGCGGTAGACGATCGCTCGAGTGGTAAACAGGCTGGCCATGCACGCTTTTGTGCGTTGTAGGATCGATTCTACGTCCCGTACGTTGAGGTAGGTGTCCTGCTGTCCGGCAAAACTGCTATCCGGAAGATCCTCTGCCGTCGCCGAGGAGCGAACTGCGACTCGCAGGTCGCTCGTACTCACATCCGATCGGAGCCGGTCCCACGACTCCTCGAGTTCTTCGACGAGAAAGTCCGGAAACGCAACGTCTTTGATGCGCTTACGAATGTCCTCGCTCGCTTCGGCTGCGGTGCCTTCGTCGTCGACATCGATTTCGGACAGCCGGTCAGTGATGTATCCTCTGAGTCCCTGTTCGTCGATAAACGCCTCGTAGAAGTCAGTCGTGACGGCGAATCCTGGCGGAACTTGCACGTCTTTGCCGATATCCATCAGTTCTCCCAGAGAAGCGTTTTTCCCTCCGACGAGGTCGATATTATCTTTCGTGCACTCCTCGGAGTCAAAATGGAGCGTGTACGTTGGGTCAGTCATTGTTTGTTGGTAATGGCCGTTCAGTCGTCTCATACCTATTCCGCTCGCTCGAGGATTTCGACCTCTCCCGTATTCCCGTCGACGCGGATTCGATCGCCCGTCTGAATATTCGACGTCGCCGCACCGGTTCCTGTAACAGCCGGGAGCCCGTATTCACGACAGACGATCGCGGTGTGACTCGTCGCGCCCCCGTTATCCGTAACGGCTCCGGCCACTTTGGAGAAGACCGGCGTCCAGTCCGGATTCGTAAGCGGAGAGACGAGTATCTCGTCGCGTTTCACCTCGCTCAGTTCGCTTCCGGACTTGACCACTCGCGCCCTCCCCTCGGCCGTACCCGACGAGGAGGCGAAGCCATCTATCTCATTGCTGTCTTCCTCCTGCGTGGAACCGAGCCAGTTTTGAACGGTTTCGGTCGTAATCCCCCAGAGCATGACTACCATTGGATCCGTGACCTCTTCGGGCGGTTCACCGAGCGCCGGTGGCGGCGACCACTCCTTGGCGGCGTCGAGGATCCGCTTTCGTTTCTCGGCTTCCTCCGCCCAGTACTCCGGTATGTGTGCGCCTTTTCCCTGCGACCAGACGAGAGCGAGGTCCGCGAGGAGCTCCGGCACCTCGTTCCGACCGAACAGTGTGATATCCCGAGGCGTCTCAAGGAGGCCGTGGTTCACCAGGAGTTCACCAAACTCGTCGAGCTTCTCGAAGATGATCGTGTGAAGCCAGTTTTCGATCCAGAATTGGTGGTCCTCGGCGTAATTGTAGACGTCGAGCACCAGTTGGTGTGCCTGGTCGAACTGCGCGCGTTCCTCCTCGTCGAGGTACCCCCGGTACTCGTCGACAACCCGCTGGCGGTCTTCTTGGAGCGCATCGAGATCGCGTCGGATTTCTTCGTTCTCTTGGAGTGCCTGCACCTTCTTATCTAGGTGTTCGAACGGTTGCTCGAGGGTATCAAGCCACGACCCCTCTTCACTGTGATAGCCGCGGCTGACAGTGATATGGAACCAGGGGTCCTTCGCGTCCTTGAAGGCCTCGAGGAACTCGCGACCCGCGTCGGTCTCCTCGAGACGGTCGAGTTTTTCGTCAGGATCGGCCGCTGAAGTGAGAATCTCCGGGACCTCCTCACCCAGTTCTACCGCCTGATGGGCGAGATCGTTCAAAACCGTATCGGCGAGGAACAAGTCGGTCTCGAGACCGGTAACCATCTCTCCGATTGCGTTGTCACTAATATCGGGGAAGAGTTCGTCGCACGTCCGCTTGAAGGAGAGGTACGCCAGATACACGAGATTGAGGTACTCAAAGTGTCGCTGCCAGCCTCGCAGCGTCAGCTCCTGTAATCGATTGTAATTACTCTGGACGTCGACAGTTTCCGAGTGGAGCCCCTTTGATTCGAAGACAACCTCCTCGGGGGCGTACTCGGGGAATCGGTCGGGGACCTCGAGATCGCGGATCTCCTGTCCAATCTCTTTGACCGCGGGAAGCCACTCGTCCTCATAGAGCGCTTCGAAGTTATTGTAGATGTACTCGCTTCTTTCACCGAACACCGACTCCCGTTCCTCGAGCAGGTCTGGATCCGTACACGGGACGGGCGTGGCGTATGAGTAGCCAGCGATGATTCGAAGGTCGATCCCCATCGCCGGCGGAACTGCGAATACCCGGCTCTGGGCCTGCGACAGTTGCATCGCAATCGATTCGACACAGAGCGTGATATCCCACGGACACAGCGGCGTTGGACTATCCTTCTGGTCCCAGAACCAGAATCGATCTCGTTCCAGTTCCGATCGCTCCGGTGATTCCCCGAACCGGAAGTACCGGGGATACATTTCTTCCCAGCCCTCACACTCCTCGGGCACTTCAACGGCGTCCGGCCACGGGAATCGGTCCTCTAGTTCGTTGGTGCTGGCATTCGACATGATTGTCTATAACACCCTACATATGTAGCGTACCCGTTCCCTATTATATTTTTGGGATGCTCTTACGTAGCACATTGCTGTCCCGTTTCGACGTGACAAGGCTACCGAGCAAGTAAGACGCAGAAGGCACTGGTGAATAGAATTCTGAGCCAGTGACTACAGCCTGCCACCGAGAAGATGATCTCAAACTCTCCCTATCTCCATATTTCTCTGTCATTCGAAGCTGAGACGGTAGAGTGGAGAGAGCCGCCGCTGTAAGCGATGGCGATCCCACGGGCTTGAGGTGAACTCATCCGTACGAGCGCAATGATGGGTTCCACCGTGTTCGGATTATGCGGATCGCTTCCGGCACGCCACCCCGTAGTGGGTGGCAGTGCCAGAACCACTCGACCAGCACGTAGCCAATTAACGTACAGAGCAATTCGAATAAGACGCCGTTCACCGATTGTGAGTGGAAGTTCTCGATGTTCGTATACTGCTTTAGGTCATGAAACAGAATCTCGATTAATGTCCGAAGCGTGTAGATGTTCATCACGTCCACAGGATCGTATTCCTTTGGAGATAGCGCCGTTAGATACGCTATCTCCTCTCCGTCCACGTCATCAAACACGATCTGCCGAAACGTTTCGCCGGTCTCGACCAGTTCAATCTGCTCCGTAGGATCGCTAGCCAAGGCTTGATTTCGGTGTGGTCACTGATCCAGCCGCCGGTAAGAAACCAATATACAGCGGTTGATCCTACGGATAACTATTGTTCGGCGAAGATTATAGACGGCACATTTGAGCACTATCTCGCGGAACTCCAAACGGCTTTGTGAAGTACTGAGCCTATTTTTGCTTTGCTCGAGGCGATCCCCTGCCGTTAGCAGTAAGACTTAGTACATGAATTCTGTATTATTCGTATGCACACGCTGGTCGCTTCGGTCGTAATTCGGGCTGGTAACGACGTTCTCCTCGTAGAAGAAGGGAAAGAAGCGGTGCGAGGCACGTGGAATTTGCCCGGCGGACGGGTCGAAGCGGGCGAGGATCCGACAAAGACGGCAGTGAGAGAAGTTGGGGAGGAAGTGGGTGCTGATGTGGATTTGCTCGGATTCGTCGGCGCGTACATCGGCAGCGATGTGTTCGTCGACGGGCCGTTTATCGCGGTCACGTATCGAGGCGAGCTGTCGGGGGAGCCGCGGACGGTTCCCACGGATACCGTCGAAGCGGTCGAGTGGGTCAATCCGAAAGACTTCGCCGGGTTAACGCTGCGATCTCCCTACGTGCGCCGTGCAGTGGCCGATGCCAGCGAACGGACACTCCCCCTAGATGTCGTTCGGTCGGTCGTAGAATAGCCCTTGTTTCGATCAGTGATCGTCGTTTCAGTCAGTGATCGTGCGGTCCGTGCGGGGTCTCCAGGAACTCCGAAACCAACTTGGTTTCGTGGAGAGAGAGCGCGCTGAGCATCTCAGGAGTCAATTGGAGCGCCGTTTTTTTGACGAGCGACCGCACGAGAAGTTGCTCACCCGCTGGGGTCCGTATTTTCGAAACCTCAACGTCAGCGTACTCGTTGCTGATCTCGAACGACTCACCGGAGTCCGACGCGATCTCCCCCTTGTCGCGAACGGAGGAATCACAATCGAGCCGATCGACGATGTTTGGCTCCGTCTGCCAGGAGAGACTCTCGAGACCGAGCGCATCGATTCGAATCTGCGTCGCTGTTTCCCCCGTCTCACTGTCCGATTCTATCTCGACGAGTTGGCCTCGTGGCGTTAGCAGCTTCCGAACGGTGACCGCCTCGGGGCCGTCGCCTACGTCGAACTCCGACGCAATGGTGGTTCGTGCGTTCATAGGAACACGGAAATTTTGTCGATTTTCGGAACCGCGTGATCGAGGTACACGTCGCGCTTCGCGATAGTGAACGTCTCGCCGTCCGGACGGAGAACGTCCTTTCGCCGACCAGCGAGGAACGTATACGACTCCGAGTCGCCCTGCCCATAGTAGAGGAGCAGGTAACTCTTCGCTTCGACGGTACCGTCGTCTCTCTTACTGGCGCGAACGTTCGAGACGAATCGACGCGTTCGAGACGGCGGTCGCTCGGACCACGCGTACTCTGACTCGAACCGCTGCACCCGTGCCTTCAGCGATCCATAGTCTTCGTCAAAGTAATACGCCGATGAACTGAAGTTATCGTTCGTGTGCTCTCGAGTGATCCGAAGCGGCGCTTTGTACTCGATATCTTCGTCGAGCAGTGAGAGCCACGCCTTCTGCTCACGTCGATCTAGTAGGGCCGCTTCCTCGTAGAGAAACCGTTCGACACGTTCCTTGCAGAGGAACTGCTCTATTTCCGCCGTTTGCTCTTCGTTCACAGCCATGCTATTCACCATCCTCGGGCAGTTCGCATTCACTGGATCCCGCACATTCACTTCTCTCTGGCCGCCTGCTCGTCTCAAGCGGCGTCGAAAGATGGTCGAACCACTGATCGTGGAACTTCTGCATGCCGACCTCTTCTAGGTTGATGGCGTAGACGGTGCCCGGACCGGGCCACTGCTCGTCGTACGCCACCTCGCTCATCTGCTCCGTTCCCATCTGATAGTTCAGTTCCAGATTGTGCTGGCTCGCGAATGTCGAGTCGGCCACGTCGGTGATCCCGTTCCAGATCGAGACGTCATCCTGTTCGAAGTTGCCAGTCGGACCGAAGTTAGACATATACACCTTGTAGATCCGCTCTTTGGTTTCCTCGGACGCTCGCTTCGGCGCGAGCGCCCAACTCCAGATCTCCGTCTTGTTCGGCCCCAGCGGTCGCCACTTCCGGAGGCCGAGGAAGCCGGTAACGTCCTTGTTCGGGTCGTCAGTGATATCGCCGAAGTTGAGAAACGCCAGATTCGGAAACACGCTCCCGGTGAACGAGAGCGCCTCCTTCGCAGCAGTGTACTGCTCCGACGTTACGTTATCCGGATTGAATAGATCCACGATTTCGTCGGGGTAGGTCATGAACACGTCTTCGCCCTCAACCATCCGAGTACTGGTTGTGTGACCGTTGCAGTGGATGTGTCGGTCTTTGGTCTCTCCCGCACCGGCGACACCGACGGTATCGTCTCCGCCAAGCCCGAGTTGTTTGATGGAGTGGTGTGCGAACCCAGTGTGATAGCTATCGCCCGCGAAGTTGTCCGCGCCGGTTTTCCAGTTCGTTTCCGCGACCCAGCGGTGGGGTTCGCCGATCACCTCCATCCCGCCGTCGGGAAGTTTGAACTGGATGTCGAGGTACCACGTAAACTCTCCGAGATGCTCTTCGAGACTTTCCCCGGCGTCCGACAGGGACGCGAACACGAGCCCGGCATAGCTGTCCACTCGAGGGGCGCTGTGTAGCCCGTGTTCGGATTGATCGAGATTCTTGAACGCGACCTCTTTCTGCGGGACGCCGACAAGTTCACCGTCGTTCTTGTACGTCCACCCGTGGTACGGACATCGGAAGTGAGACGTATTCCCCTGTTCGGCGCGACACAGCTTCGTGCCGCGGTGGCGGCAGCTATCGAACAGCACCTGGATTTCGCCGTTCATGTCCCGAATGAAGATGAACGGATCGCCCGCGATGTAGCGCCGCGCATAGTCACCTTCCTCGGGAACTTCCGACTCGTGGCCGATGAAGATCCACTCTCGACTAAACAGCCGTTCTAACTCTAGCTCGTGGACTGTCTCGTCATTGAACGCCTTCAGCGGAAGTTTCCCGTCCTCGAGAGACGCCTCGATCTCCGAGAGGAGTGGGCTGTGCTCCGCGGAATTGTAATTCTCAGATGACACTTCCTCGGTTGGGGTTGACATGCATTCCAAGTTTAGCATAGGTCCATTTATTCGTTTCGGTCCTTTCGGTCTGCGGCTCAATCTCGGCTCCACTCCTCGCCCGTGATCCCTCAGCGAAGCGTCTTGTCGACCGCCATTCGGACGTTCTTTACCTTCGTGTAATGGCGCAAGGCCGCGGTCGCGTACTCCGATCCGGCCCCGCTCTGTTTGTACGCGGGGAACGGCGCCTGAGGGATCGGCGAGGCGTAGTTGTTCACCGTGACGGTTCCGGCTTCGATATGTCCTGCGATTCGATTCGCTCTCTCGAGATCAGTCGTCCACACGCCCGCGTACAGCCCGTACTCCGTGTCGTTTGCCCGTTCGACGACCTCCCGTTCGGATTCGAAGCGGTACGCGGTCAGGACGGGACCGAATATCTCCTCGCACGAGACCGCCGCATCGTCGGGTGCGTCTTCGATCAGCGTCGGCTCGTAGAAATTCCCATCCTCGAAGGGGATACACCCGCCCGTCGTTACCGTCGCTCCAGCCTCGAGTGCCGACTCGACATACGCGTCGACCTCGGACTGGGCCGAGGGCGAAATGAGCGCCGACACGTCCGTCTCGTTTGGATCTTTCGCGACCGTCATGCGCTCGATGCGATCGACCACGCGTTCGATAAACGCGTCGTAGATTTCGTCCGCGACGAACAGACGAGTCCCGGCGTAACAGCTCTGTCCGGCATTGTTGAAGAGTTTGACCGCGCCCTCGGCGGCAGCCTCTAGGTCAGCGTCGTCGAAGACGATGTTCGGACTCTTCCCCCCAAGTTCCAGATTGAGGGGGATCAACCGGTCGGATACCGTCTCTCGAATGTGAAAGCCGACTTCCTTCGATCCGGTGAAGGTGAGTTCGTTCACGTGCTTGTCCGTGACTAACGCTTCGCCCGCGATCGTCCCCTCTCCGGGGACCATATTGAGAACGCCGTCAGGAAGACCCGCATCGTGGGCAACCTTCCCGAGTTCCATAACCGCCATCGGAGCCAACTCCGCGGGCTTTGCGACGACTGTGTTTCCACACGCCAGCGCTGGAGCGATACTGCGAGATGCCAATAGGAGCGGTGAGTTCCACGGAATAATATGCCCAGTAACGCCGAGCGGTTCACGCTTTGTGAAATCGAACTCGCCGGTCGACAGCGGGACGGTCTCTCCTTTGATCTGGTGAGTTAGTCCTGCGTAGTACTCGAAGTACTCCGCTGCGAACTCGACGCTTCGTTTGGAATCAGTCACTGACCGACCGGTCTCTTCGGTATGACGTTGCGCGATGTGGTCCTGTTTGTTTCGCAGCCCCTCGGCGATGTCCATGAGGTACTGACTCCGAGTGGTTGGATCCACTTCTCGCCACGTTTCGAAGGCTTCACTGGCGGATTCGACTGCGGAAGCGACATCGGTCTCGTCAGCACGCGTAACATGGGATACTGGCTGATTCGATGCGGGGTCTTTTACGGTGGTCTGTTCAGCGGCCGATGGCGACTCTCCACCGACTAGTAGATCGTATTCTCTCATCAGCGTGTGATGGTTTGCACTCCCACGTTATAATTGTTCAGTCGATTTCGGGCGGCGACCAGATACTGCTCGTCCCTCGGTAGCTAACTGATATCGACCGCACGACTTCAGGAACAGGCTTTAGAACTTCACGGACTCAGTGAGTCGTCGAAACGTCTATTCGTATGTTACGACCCCACGGATACCGTTCCCGTTCTCTATCGCTTCAAACGCTTCGTCAAGTTGATCTAGCGAGTACGTTTGGCTGACCAGCTTCTCTAATGGGAGCCGACCCGACTGCGCGAGCGTCGCGAACCGGGGAATGTCGATCGAGGGCTGGGCCGACCCACCGACGTTACCGACGATCCGCTTTCCGTAGGTCAACTCCCCCGGGGCGATTTGCAGGGGATCGGCCGAACTTGTCGTCGTCGCGACGACCGTTCCGCCCGGTTGGACCGCTTCGACGGCCTGCTCGATTACGCCGGGGATACTCGTACACTCGAAAGCGTATTTCACTCCCCCGTCTGTAAGGCGGCTGATCTCCCGAACGGGATCAGTCTCGCTCGAGTTGATAGTGTGGGTCGCTCCCAGATCCGCCACCGTTGCGAGCGTTTCGTCCTCGATATCAACCGCGATGATCGGATTCGCACCGGCCAGCGACGCACCGAGAATCGCGCTCGAACCGACGCCACCGCAGCCGAATACTGCGGCGGGTTCTCCTATCGAAACGTCGGCTGTGTTCACCACCGCCCCGAGTCCGGTTATCGCGCCACACCCGAGTAGCGACGCCTCGGGGAACGGCAGCGATTCGGGTATTTTCACCGCCGTCTGCTCGGCGACGACACAGTGTGAAGCGAACGACGATTGCCCGTAGAAGTGGTTCACTTTCTCCTCGCCCCTCGAGAGTCGCCGTGTGCCGTCCAGAAGCGTCCCTCCTTTGACGGCCGACCGACGCGAACAGAGGTGGGGGTCGCCGCGCTCGCAGAACGCGCATTCCCGACAGAACGGGAGGACCCACAGGACAACGTGATCTCCCGGTTCGACCGACGTGACGTTTTCGCCGACCGCATCGACCACGCCAGCGCCTTCGTGTCCCAGAACAATGGGATACGGTGCGTCCGACGTGCCGACGTACCGATGGTGATCTGTGTGGCAAACGCCGGTTGCTTTGAGATCGACCCGGACTTCGTCAGCCTTCGGTTCGGCGAGCTCGATCGACTCGATCGACAGGTCTCGCGGCCCCTCGAGGACCGCTGCAGTTATTTCCGTCATGGGGTTTGTAACTACTCAGTCCGTCTTTTTCGCCTGTTGACTAAAATGGTTGGGTCCGTCCGGAAACACGCCCGACAGGCCGGTTCACACGTGAGGTGGTCGAAATACAGCACCCACCCGAGTTCTGGGCCCGAACTCGACTTCCGCGAACTACCCACCCTCACGGGACTCGACGCCCTGCCAGTCGAGACTGCTATTCCGTGACGATCTCACCCCGCTCTAGCCACGAACAGAGTTCGTCCGGGATCGACGTTTGGCGTATCGCGTCCGTGACCTCCTCGATGGGGTACGCGACGCGGTGAAGCTGAACCGAGTTCGAATCGAGATCGAGCACGGCGTACGCCGCTCGAGGGTCACCGTCTCGCGGTTGACCGACGCTTCCGGGGTTAGCGAGTATCTTCTCATCGAATCGCTCGGCGTGTTGAACGTGCGTGTGTCCGTGGGCGAGTATTCGTTCGCCAGCGAACAGATGCGGACCGTATTCGTCCGGATACAGCCTCCCGTCCTGTTCGCCCGGTTTCCCGTGGACCAATTTGACGATCCCTCCCCGGAGCGTGCGCTCTTCCGGTAGCGTGCTAATGTATCTGCGTTGCTCGTCGGTAAGCCGCCGAACGGTCCATTTACCGGCAGCACGAGCGATATCACTTGGTCGAACGGTCGTGTTAGAATCCTCGGTATCCGGTTCGGGTGCAGACCCGATCGCGTCGATGTCGCCGCCGATATTTCGATCGTGATTCCCCTGAATCGAACGGATACCGCGCTTTTCGAACGTCCGTAATACCTCCCCTGGGAAGGGGTTGTAACCGACGATATCGCCCAAGTGGTATATCTGATCGACAGCGGGCATGTCCGAAAGCACAGTCGTTAACGCGGGTTGGTTCCCGTGTACATCACTGATCAAACCGATCTTCATACGCAATCTTCTCTTTCGAAGTATTTGGCTCTTGTGAGTGTTCTGAGAGCGTATATCGACTCGAGTACCGTCCCGAAGTAGAGACAGGAAGCGAAGACGGATTCCGGGATTACCGGAACAATATCGTACGGGTGATTTAATACGCTCGCACCATAGAATTGGGTATGGAGGACACCAGAGGGGATTCGGGCCCGTTGAAGTCCGTTCGAAGACTTTTCGACGTAGTCGAAGCGATCGAAGCGTTACAGGAAGCGACGCTCACCGAGATCGCAGACGAAACGGGGATCGCCACGAGTACGTTATACGAGTACCTCAAGACGTTAGAGGGAGTACAATACATAATAAAAGAGGATAGAGAATATCGTCTCGGGTCGAAATTCGTGCGACTCGGAACGAGTTCGAAGCAGGTGATTCCCCTCACCGGTGTCGTAACGCCCTATTTGGAGCGATTAGCTGAGGACACTGGCGAGACAGTGTGGTTTCTCATCGAAGAATACGGGCTGGGCGTCTATCTGGAGCACGCTGCGGGGGATCAATCCATCAAAACAGCGCACTCTATCGGCGGGCAATCACACTTGCACTGTCACGCCGGCGGAAAAGCAATTCTCGCACATTTACCTGCAGACCGAGTAAATAAAATCATTAATACCCATGGACTTCCGGCGATGACGGAAAACACGATCACTTCCCGCTCGCGACTCCTCGAAGAACTCGAGCAGATTCGCGATCAGGGGTACGCACAAAACGATAGCGAGCAACTCGAGGGGACGAGAGCGGTGAGTTCACCCATCGTTATCGAAGGAGAGGTGTTCGGTGCGATCAGTATCGGCGGCCCGGAACACCGACTGCACGGAGAGTGGTTCGAGGAAGAACTGCCGAACCAGGTGCGAAGTGTTACGAACGAGATCAGACTCGACCGACTGTATTCGTGACGACGGTCTTATTCTATTGCTGATCTCGGCCATCTATTACACAAGTACAGTTGTAAACACAGGGCGAGTAACTGTGATCGAACCGGTGTCACTCGAGGGGTCATATGATCTCGGACTACCGCTGTAGTATCCACCAACGCTCTTGCGTAGGACATTGTTGTTTTCAGAGTGTCGCTTGAGCAGCGTGTTTGAGGGCGTCTCGTCCCGATTTTCGGTATAGCTCTCGCTAGAGTTGGAATGCTCTGAGATACTGTGTGAGCTTGTCCTTCGAGATGCCTCGGTGGGCGAGAGCCACGCGTCGCATGAGTGGTCTGCGAAAGCGTTGACCCCTTTGGAAGCATATCTTTCTCGATGAACAACCGTCAGCGTGGTTTGTTGGTGCGGCATCTGTCTGAGGAAGAACTCGATCAAGCAATTGAATCGGCTCAGGAGGCGGACGAGACCCGTCTCGTCCGGCGACTGTGTTTCATCAAGAACCTCTATCAGGGAGACACGCGTGAGCAAGCAGGTCGACGCGTCGGGATCTCTCGATCCACGACGCGTCGATGGGCACTGGCGTGGACTGATAGTGGCGTAAAGGGGCTCTGCCCACGCTTCGGCGGCGGCCAGCCGCCGAAGCTCACTCCCCAACAGTGGAACGAACTCTGTGATGTTCTCAAAGAGGGGCAACCATGGACTCCCAAGGAGATTCACGCGCTTATCCAAGATCGTTACAACGTCACGTACCATCCGGCCCACCTCAGCCGAAAACTTCGAAAAGTAGGCATGAACTACGCCAAACCGCGACCGATGGATCCACGACGACCCGACGATGCTGAAGAGATTCTCGCCGAGCGCCTGGTCAAGGCGCTCGGCGAGGACCCCGAGGAACGGGAAGAAGAAGAACTGGTCGTGTTCGGATTCTTTCGATGAAGCGTGGCCCCAACCGTTCGACAATTCTCAGCGAATGTGGTCGTTTGATCGGCCAGTGACGATCGAGAAGCCGCTGGTAACGTTTCCTCGGCGGTCGATCGGGTTCTACGCACTCACTGGCCAAAGCGTGATCACGTTCAAAGAACGGTTGGTCAAAGAGACGATCATTGAGGCACTCGAAGAGATCCGCGAGCAGAATCCGGTCGGACGGATTCTGCTCGTAGCCGACAACTACGGCTCTCATCACGCAAACCTCACCCAACAACGGGCCGACGAACTCGACATCGAGTTCGCCTTCATCCCGCCGTATTCATCGACGTTGAACGCCATCGAACCGCTGTGGAAAGACCTGAAACGCGAGATCTCGCCAGAGATCTTCGCGGACCGAGACCATTTCAGCGCGTTCCTCACCGAGACATTTCTCCGGTTGAGCCATCGGCTGAGTTTCGTTGGATCGAGACATTCCTTCCAGATGTTCAAAGGTTGCGCTGATCACTCGTGCGCGATGCCTCCGACGAGGTCTACGGGAAGAGAGAAGTCAGTCGGTGGCGTATAAGTGTTGGAGAGAGTTTAGGTAGCACAACCTCTCTCTACGCGGTTTCTGAAAATAAGCTCATCAAGACGCTGGCGTCTGTCGGTTTGGCTCCTTAACCGAACACGGATGCTCAACGACCTGCTTGTTCCTCAAATAACTAGACAGTGCCAGAAGAGTGGAACCAGCGGCTGCCGATATATGGGTGGGGACTATCACCGGGAGGGCTGAATTTCTCCGCATAGCGTGTGGACCTTTCGGGTGGCAATCGAACTTCCGTGGAACGCGTTTTTGACGGTTCGAAGGACTTCATTAGAGGCCGGCAGCCATCGCACGACCGACTGCTGTCACATCAATACCATTGTCGGTTGCCTTTCGACTGGCCCTCGACCGCAACCTTCTGAACGCGGAGCGTAACAAATCTTACACCTGTACAGCTGTAATCGTATCTGATCCGATACCACTATGCAGTTATCGAATAATCTAGTGTAGCGTCGCGTTTCACGGGGTGGCTCACCCGCCAAACGCGGCGACCGAACCGGGTTATCGGTATTCGAGCTCCAGTTCGATCGTATCCGCGGCTTCCAGTACCTTCTTTGGCAGCGTCTCAGTGAACCTGTCGCCGCTCATGCGGTGTTTGGGTCCCGCGACCCCGACCGCACCGCAGACGTCGTCCTCCCAGATGATGGGGCTGGCCACCGCCCGGACCTTTCGGATCGTCTCACCCCTGTTCACTGCATAGCCTCGTTCCCGGACTGTCTCGAGTTCCTCATAGAGTTCGTCCCGTTCGGTAATCGTGTTCTCCGTTCGTTCCGGGAGTCCGAACTCACCGATGATGTCCTCAACGGTCGACTCTGGGAGGTGCGCGAGCATCGCTTTGCCGGCCGCAATATCGTGCATCGACGTCCGCTTCCCGATCCGACCCCGCGTCCGGACGGCTTTCTCGCCGGTACTTTTCAGCAGATAGACCGCCTTGCCGTGCTCTTCGACCAACACCCACGCCACCTCACCGGTATCATTCGAGAGTTCGTCGATCACCGGCCGCCCGGCTTGCGTAAGCAGGAGTTCCTCTCGGGTGCGGATCCCGTGGTCGAGGTGTTTGAGGCTCATCCGATAGGTCGTCCCCTCCTTTACCACGTACTCGTGGTTCAGCAGCGTCGCCAGGTGGCTGTGGACGGTGCTCTCTGCTAGGTCTTGGCTCGCCGCGATCTCCGTCACTCCTGTCCCTCCCGTCTCCAGGAGATATTCGATGATTCCGAATATCGTGTCCGCGGTTTTCACGGACCGTTTCGGCGGTTTGTCCAGCCCCATACTCTGACTCAGTCGCCGAACCATCATATATGTTTGTAGAAGGCTCGCCGTAGGGTTCTGGAGCAATACCTCGATTCGGTATTTGCAGAGCTATCGACTTCGATACCAGTCCTGTGGACAGGGGAGACAGCGCTCGATACTCGAGTGGGTCTCGATGACGCTGTAGCGCGTTCGTTGCCTGTCGATTCGGTTCTGTACTGTTGCCTCTCCCAAGGGCCGGGGTGGGTTCACCGAATCGGAAGAAATTAGTTCGTTACCGAGTGTGTATCACATGAACGATGGTTACTGAACAGCGGGCCAAGCAGTTCGAACCCGAGCCGCTCCGTGAGCCGTCGAAGCTGATGCAGCCGGAGCGGTTGGGAGCGCTCAAGCAAACACGCCTGAGTTTCGCGCGGTTGCTGGTAGATAAGATGGTTCGCGAAGAGTGGCGGATCAAGATCGATCGTATCGATCTTGATCCCCAGGGGGTCGGACGAATCGTCTACCGGATTGAGACCCCCTCCAAGCGGTTTTCGTTCGGCGTGTTCTCCAGGCAGTCCTCCGAGGGCGAGAACACAGACCGAATCATCGCCGAGGAGTGGGACATGTGGGCGTTTCTATGTGAGGGGGAGGCGACGCCCGAGCTGATGGATGCACAGTACGAGGAGCTGCCGAAGGTCATGGAGGGGCGTGCGACGCCCGAGATACTGATCTGGACGCGAGCGAATCGGAGCTCCCGATTTTTCGACCACATCGTGGAGTCGTTGGCAGCCGGCCACCAGCCCGACATCAACTATCTCTCTACAGGAGGGTACCTGATGCGCTCCTCCGGCTACTACGGCAACGGCCTCAACGGCACAAAAGTGTTCAAAGCCATGGACGGTGACCACCCGTTGAAGCGGCCGTACATGGCTCAAATGCTCTCGGCGTACATGCTGCGGACCGTCGGCTACGACCTGATCGAACGGATGGCGACAGCGCGTAACCCGGACGCACCCGATCTGGATCGCGATATCAAGCGGTACCTGGGGACGGGGAACTCCTCTGGAGTCGGTATCGTCATGTACGTGGTCAACCATCCGAAGCAGCTCCACACCTGGCTTCGGGCCAGGGAGATCGCGCTGGCGCGGGCCAAGGCGATCGAACCGACGGCGGCGGATCGCGAGCGGTTCAAGGACATCCTGACCGACGCGACGCGGTGGTTCGCGGAAGACGAGAGTGAGACGAACCGGTTTTTCGCCTCGAAAGATACGATCGCCCGCGGCCTAACCCGAATCGACGAGCGACTCGCGGACGCCGACGGGACGTTCCGCTGGGCGGACCTCTGCGAGTGGGCCGAGGCGAACCTGGCGATGGAAACTCAGGAGGTGCTGCACTCGCTGCTGATCGATACGCATCCGCAGGTGAGTGAGGGTTTGGCATCGTCGTTGACAACCTCCGAGAAGACCGACGTTGTCCCCGAGATGCCGCTCTCGACGCTCCGCTCGATCATCGACTCGAGCTACGAGTGGGCGCTTGACATCGATCTCTACGAAGACGGCGCCCGGCATCACTTCTGGTACCGGTCGATCGAAAACGAGGAACCCCGCCTCGGGATCAGCGGCGAGAGCGGCTACGAGGACTACGCCCTTCCCGTCGACGTCGCCCTCCAAGTCCAGCAGCTCGAGGCTGATCTCCATCGATTCGCCGGTACGGATACCGTCGCGGAGTTTTTGTTTCATAACCCCGAGCATCGCTACATCGTCGAACGCATCCAGAGCGTCCACGGGCTCTCCTACGCAGAGATTCGCGCCAACCCACTGGACGTCGACTTCGTTCCGCTGCATTTCATCTCGTGTCTGAAGGCCATCTGGGGAATCCAGAAGGCCCACCCGAAGTCTAAAGGTTGGGTGAAAGGGACGTTCTTCCAGGGCGCGCCGCTGCCCACCGAGCTTGAGGACGGGGCCGATCCGGACTGGCTGTATCCCGAGAAACCGGACCGAGCCGACGAGTGGGGTGAGCAGTGATGCACGTCAGCGTTAGGGAGGTTCTTGACCTCGCTGATCGGTGTTTCGGCGCTGCTGGATTCCCTGAAGGGACTGCGCGGGCACACGCCGAATCAATCTGGTGGACGGAGGCGTACCGGGGAACGGGACTGACGACGCTACATACCCTCCTGGACGAGCTGCCAGAGCTGGATCCGACAGCGTTGTCGCTTGACGATCGGAGTGCGCGACTGTCGGTCGTCGAGGGGCGGGACCAGCCGGCGATCGTCGCGAGCGTCCCGGTGCTGGATCTGGCCTGTGCTCGCGCCGACCGGCAGGGCCTCGGGGTCGTCCACGCACACACGCGCGACCGAAACGACAGTGCCCCCGTACTCGGCCATCTCGCGTACAAGGCGGCCGAGCGAGAGTTCCTGGCGCTCGTGCTTTCTACCGACGGCGACGGCGCAACGACCGCGGTCGCGGGCACGCCCGAACAACCCTATCCGCTTCTCGCCGAGGTCGCACTGGAGGCACCCGCCGAGAGCGCGCGCAAGTTCGCTAGCATTGTCCGCACTGGACGCTACCACCAGCGGGACGCACCGCTGACGCAGGCGTTCTTTACGGCCGACGGGAGTGAACGGGACGGGGCCGCGGACGCTCGGCTATTCGACCGGTTGCTCCAGGGGGTTACGACCCCACGCCCGGACGCGACGGACGAGATCGAGCCGGGAGTGACCGTACTCTGTATCGATCCTGTTCACCCGCGCTACTCGCAGGGCGTTCGTCAGGTCGTCGAGCGGTTCATCCGCGAGCACGAGGGTGCCGCGAAACCGTCCATGACGGTGTTCGAGCCACAAGCAGTCCAGGACACCGTCGGAATGCTGATCTCCGAGGGGGTCGAGGTGGAGCACCGCGTTTGGCGTGATCTCTTCGAGTTTGGTACCGGTATCCTCGCGCCCTCGTTCGAGGGCTCCGAGAAGGGAGCTGGATTCGGCTTGAACTCCCTCGATCAGTAACCCCGTTCGGTCGATCTGACGAGTCGGTGGGTCGACGACAGCAGCTCATCAAAACAAAAGTTGGCTTGACGCCTGTCGATCACTGAGTAACCGTTCCGATTAGAGATTATCGTGCGCGTTCCCAGTACTCGAGGAAGTTTCCGCCGAGGATCCCCGCGGCCTCCGCCGGCTCGAACCGGTTCTCCAGTTCGCCGCGAATGACAGGCCAGTCGGTGTACGTCTCGAACATGCCGAGCCCGTCGGCGATCGTGCGCTGCTCGACGTTCTCCCGGTCGAAGCCAAGCCCGATGATGTGTTCCTTGTAATAGGCCAGCAGCTCGCTCGGGAACTGCGTATCGGCGGGGTAGAAGTCCGTCGCGATACCGACGCTGTCGGTTCCGAGAATCGACCGGGCGTGCTCGAGGTGCTCGAAAAACACGTCCAACGTGGGGTCGTCGACGCCAGGAGCGATGAACCAAGGCAGGCCGACGATCCCCATGTACCCGTCGGCTTCGGCCAGCGCCTCGATCTCCTCGTCAGACTTTCCTCGGTAGTGGTCGGCGACCGCCTGACAGCCGGCGTGGGTCACCGCCACGGGCGCGTCGGCGTACGCGATCGTATCGAGCGTCGTTTGCTTTCCACAATGGGAGACGTCGACGACCCCACCCAGTTCGGTGATCCGATCGACGACGTCCCTGCCGAACGTGGAGAGGCCACCCTCCGAATGGTCGTTACAGCCGGTGCCAACCCCGTTCTGGTAATTATAAGTGAGCTGGAATATCCGCACACCCTCGTTGTAGAGGACGTCGACCTCGTTGACCGAGCCCTCGATCGCCGCACCGACGTTCTGGGTGTTCAGGACAATCCCGACCTCGTCGCTGGCCGCTACACGACGCGCCTCCGCGGGAGCGGTTACCTTCCGCAGCCAGTCGGCCGCGTCGAATCGCGCCTGCCAGCGGGACAGATCCCGGCGCTGACCGTCGCGTTCGGAGACGCCGGTCTCGTGAACCCACGGCGTTACACTGAGCAGATCCACGCCTGCGTCGTCGTACCGGTCCTTTACTTCGGTCCGGAACCGTTGGCTCGTCTCGAACTGACGAACCTCGTAATCCCAGATCGTCTCCCAGCACTCGTCCTTGGAGTGGCCCGCGGCGACCATCTCCCTGATATGACGATTCAGTTCCTCACGGTCGCCGTACGCGGTGATGACTTGCTCCCACGGTGCCGACGCCGCGTAGTCGAAAACAGGCTGCTCATCGGCCATATACTCCAGCAGATAGCGAACCGTATTAGTTGTTGGCATTGTTCAACGAGGACAGCAGTGAGCGGGCCGAGAAGGCGCGATACCCCGAATACCGGCGATCGATCGTCCTCAGTGTCGGGCCATGTCCCATGTAGTATAGGGAGAATCGATGCTGTTGTGCGCTGATAGCCGATGATAGTAAATTATATACAGCTCGGGTGCTACTGTGATAGCAAGACACACATATGGTTGATGAGGATACGAGTGCGTTTAGAGTCTTCGTTGAAGAGATCGATCCCATTCCGTTCATCCTCGGGACATCGCTAACGCTCGCGTTTATCGCGCTCGCGGCGCTCCGGACGGAGTGGATCCAAACACAGGTCGACACGGCGTTCCAGGTGTTCGGCGAGGGACTCGCCTGGCTGTACCTCGGCTCGGTGTTTCTCATCACGATGGTCGGTATCTGGCTCATGTGCAGCAAGTACGGGAAGATCAAGCTGGGCGATGGCGATCCCGATTACAGCTACTTCTCGTACTTCGCGATGTTCTTTTCCGCGGGACTGTCGGCCGGCATCGTCTTTTTCGGGCCCGTTGAGGCACTGACCCACTACGCGGCGCCGTCGCCGCTGTTCGAGGGCGTCGAGGCCGAAACCGATGCGGCGATCGTGCCGGCGATCGCGTACGCCATCTTCCACTACGGTATTAGTGCGTGGGCGGGATACCTAGCGATCGGGATCCCTGTAGCCTACTACGTCTACCGAGAAGGCGCGCCCTTCCGTACCTCGACGGTACTGTACCCCATCGTCGGAAAGGACGGACTGGACGGCGTCGTTGGCAAGACGATCGACACCTTGGCCGTCGTCGCCACCCTTGGTGGGATCGCGACGGGGCTCGGATTTATCGCGACCCAGCTGTTGGCCGGCATCGAGTTCCAGACCGGTGCCACGTTTGGGAACGTCGAAACGCTGATCATCATCGTCGGAATCACGATCGTCTTCGTCGCCTCGTTGCTCGTGGGTGTCGATCGGGGAATTCGTCGGCTTTCGGATTTCAACCTGGGCATTATGGGCATCTTGCTCGTCGTCGCCCTGGTGCTTGGCCCGACCCTTGGCGTGCTCAATACCGGTGTGGCGGCAGTCGGCACCTATGTGAACAACTTCTTTTCGATGATGTTGTTCTCGGGCAGCGGCACCGAGGGGGGTACGGCATGGGCCTCCTTCTGGACCGTTTTTTACTGGTCATGGTGGCTTGCCTGGGCACCCTTCGTCGGCCTCTTCCTTGCGCGCATCTCGGAAGGGCGGACGATTCGGGAAGTGATCTTTACGGCATACGTCGCGATGACGTCCGTCTCGATCGTCTGGTTCTCCGTCGTCGGCGGGACCTCGGTCCTGCTCGAACACGGCGGGGCAGCGAACCTGCTCAGTCCGATCGGCGAGTACGGCGACGGCGTCGCTGGCTTTATTCTGTTCGGTGCCCTCCCGCTTGGCGAGATCTGGATAGGGCTGTTTTTCATCCTCGTGGTCACGTTCTTCGCGACGTCGGCCGATTCATCGACGCTAGCGGTCGCAATGTTGACCACCGGCGGGAAGGCCCGTCCGTCCCGAATCAACCGATTGTTCTGGGGAGTTCTGCAGGGGATTATCGCCTCGATCCTCGTCGTCCTCGGCGGTGCGGCCGCGCTTCGCTCGTCAGTGATCATCACCGGAGTCCCGTTCGCCGTCATCTGTCTGCTGTCGATCTTCGTGTTTATTTCCCATCTCGGCGACAGACACGGGAGCTCCCTCTTCCAAGAGGACGCGAACTGGGTTCGCCAGCCGAGTCGCTCCGAGGAGACGTCAGCGTCACAGGAACCGGCGGCCGACGATTAGCGACGCGTACCGATCCGTCCTCATTTCGCGTCTTTTTCGGGATTTCGCAATCTTTAGGGGGTTGTGTGGCAGATATGTTACCTGGCCTCAGCGTAAGCCGCGGGTTCGCCAAACGATAGCTTAGGTACCGTGTAGGCACCGACGGCCGGTCCAGTTCGGACGGTCAACCGAGCGTCGTGTTGGCTAGCCAGCGGTGACGCGACGGCCCACCTACCCATGACTGAGACACATTACCAGTACATCGACGGCGTGTGGACCGACGGCGATAGCACCGACGAGATCACGGTTCGCGATCCCGCCGCTCCCGAAGACCCGATCGTCGCGTTTTCCGGTGCAAGCGAGACCCAGGCCGAAGAGGCGGTAAGCGCGGCTGCGGCAGCAAGCGACAACTGGGCGGCGACGACGCCCGACGATCGGGACACGATCCTCTATGAGGTCGCGGAACGCATCGATGCAAACCGCGACGCACTCGCGGAAACGCTCACTCGCGAGGAGGGGAAACCGATCTCCTCGGGTCGGGGCGAGGTGAGCCGAGCTGCAGAGATCTTCCGGTTTTTCGCGAGCTACGCTCGCAGCGCTACCGGGGAGACGATTCCCTCGAGCGACCCGGAGACGCTGACATACACCGTTCGGGAACCGCTCGGCGTTGTAACGCTGATCACACCCTGGAACTTCCCGATCGCGACGCCGAGCTGGAAACTCGCCACGGCGCTCGCAACGGGGAACACGGTGGTACTGAAACCCTCCTCTGAGACGCCGATGATCGCAAAGCAACTCGTCGAACTCCTCGCGGAGGTCGGGGTGCCCAATGGAGTCGTCAACCTCGTCGTCGGCTCCGGGTCGACGGTCGGCGACGCGCTGACGACCGACGAGCGCGTCGACGGCGTCTCTTTTACCGGGTCGACGGAGACCGGTCAGCACATCGCCGAGACGGTGGCTACCCGGGGGATCCCGATCCAGACCGAGATGGGCGGGAAGAACCCACAGGTCGTGCTTCCCGACGCCGACCTGGAGGCTGCTGCCGACGCCGCGATTAGCGGCGCGTTCGGAGGCTGCGGCCAGGCCTGTACCGCCACCAGCCGGTTAATCGTCCACGAGGACGTCGCTGATGAGCTGACCGCGGCTGTCGTCGAACGTGCCGAGGCGCTGTCGATCGGCCCGGGACTGGACGATCCCGATATAGGGCCGGCCGTCTCCGCCGGCGAAAATGAAACGAACCTCGAGTATATCGAGGTCGCCGAGAAAGAAGGTGCCACGCTGCAGACTGGCGGTGGCCAGCCGGCTACGCCCGAGGCAGGCTACTTCGTCGAGCCGACGGTCTTTACCGACGTCGAGCCTGGGATGCGAATCGCCCAGGAAGAGGTGTTTGGACCCGTACTTGGCGTCATCGAGGTCGCTGACTTCGACGAAGCTGTGCGCGTCGCGAACGACGTCAACTACGGGCTCTCGGCCAGTATCTTCACAACCAATATGGCCAAATCGCGATCGTTCACCAAACAGATCGAAGCTGGCGTCGTCAAAATCAACGGCACGACGACCGGTTCGCACGTCCAGATGCCGTTTGGCGGGATGAAGGCGTCGTCCTCGGAGACCCAGAAGGAGCTCGGCCAGCACGCCTACGAGTTCTACACCCACGAGAAGGCAATCTACCGGTCGGATCCATAGCGGATCGAGCGCCTGTGCGCCCGTTCCGACGTGGCCGCGTTGCCGGGAGCCGAAACCGTTATTGGGGGCTCCTACGAACTGCTGGCAGGGAATGACTACCAAGCTGTTTGCCGAGGACGACGTCGAGCGTCGCATCGATTTCGCCGAGAGTCTCGAGACGGTAACACAGACCTACGTCGAGGCCGCCCGTGACCGGGTGTTGAACCCGCCGAAGCTGGGGATGCACATGGGCGACGATGGCGAGTGGCCGGAGTTGAACGCGTTCGCAATCGACATGCCCGCCTATGTCGACTGGCTCAAGGTCGCCGGGCTGAAGTGGGCCGTCGCGACCTGGGACGGGGACACCGATCGCCCGATTAGCTCGCTGATTCTCCTGTTCGACGTCGAGGACGGCGTGTTTAAGGCCGTGATGGAGGGGATGTATCTGACCGGCGTTCGCACGGCCCTGCAGTCGGTCGTCGGATTGGATCGGCTCGCTCCTTCGCCGCCCGCGTCCGTGGGGCTATTCGGTGCCGGCTTTCAGGCCCGGTTCCAGGTCGCGGTGATTGACGAATTGCTCGATGTCGCGGAGATCCGCGTGTTTGACACCGACCGGGCGACCGGTGAAGCGTTCGTCCGAGAGCTAGATCCGGAGCTTGGAGTCGACCTTGTTGTCGCCGACCGGCCCCGGGCGGCCGCCCGCAGCGACGCGGTCATCACCGCCACGAACGCACAGAGTCCCGTCGTCGACGACCGGTGGCTCGAGGAAACCGACCTCGTCGTCGCGCTGGGGTCGTACCAAGAACTCGCGGACAAGACGATCCTCGAAGCCGATCACGTGATCGTCGATCATGCCCAACAGTGTTTGAATCGGGGCGCGCTGGCATCGATGGCCGAGCGGGACGCCCTTGGGCGAACGGATCTGGACGCGACGATCGGGGAGATCCTCGACGGCGAGTACAGCGGCGTGATCCAGGCCGACGACCGAACGCTGTTCGTCCCGATAGGCGTGGGAGCCGTCGACGTCGCGCTTGCCGAGCAGGTGTATGCTGCGTCGGTGCCTCGGGGGTCGATCGGCGAGTTCGCGTTCGTTTGAGCCGTCGCCAGGCAGCTCCGTCCTTGGGAATCGGCTGTCGCATCCTGAGGACGGGACGTCAGCGCTCGCGATTGCAGTCCGGCGGCATCTCAGTGTATATGAATGCCGAAGATTTTAGGAAATTATCAGTTCCTCTATGATCTTGACGATTGTTAACTGATCCAAACAGCGGGTTGTAGCCACTGTCCGAGTAGGAACGCCGTCGTTTGCCCTATGGAAATATTTCGTCTCATAGCTCATCTTATGTCGGCTTCGGTCGACTTCGTTCGTTTCTGCCTTCTGGAAAAATTCTTTCGAATACTTGTCGGGCTTTAGTTCACCTTAATCATATATTCCCGTATATTGGTCGATAGAAGTAAATACTGTGTGAAAAGCTCGATAGAGATTAGTAATATTCAAATTAACTAGCTACTCTCGTGACGGTGTTTCTCCTCTTCCATTCGAATCAGCGGTCGCGAGTATGGCAGATCTTCCTGTCTGATTAGAATATATTATGTCGAGGGTGTCATACAATAGTTCTCAAGCAACATTATTCTCGGTCAGGTAGGATGGATAAAACACGAGAGCAGCTCAAACGCTGGTGGAAGCGTAGAATGAGACTGCTATAATCATCAAATAGCGGGTGTGAGACGTATTCTATGACACCCTGTATGTCTGTTAAAAACGATTTGGCGGCCGTCGAATCGGCCGCTGTACGTGATTTTCGAATCGGAGCGTATCCGCAGGTCCTCGCAGGGAAGGATCGTCTCGAGAATCGTCGCGATGCCGTCATCGAGGTCGACGTCAGCCCACCGGAGGCCGCGGCGCCGATGTCGGCCGGATCTTTCAGTACCTCACCCCAGACCCAGAATAGGCGATCGCGCAGGCGCTGGTGCAAGATCGGCATCGGTGCGATCGACTCTTGGTAAGCGCTATCGACGCGCCAGCGAACGTAATTGAGGATGGTCTAGCGCTGCTTTGAGTTCCAGAACTGCCGCTCGTACTCGTCGCTCGAGGGGTGGTCAGAAAGCGATTCACGGGGTTCGGGCTTCTCAGCCGGGTTCTCCCCACGGTAGTCCGACTTGACGGTCCACGCGAGGAACGCCGAGATGTAGTCGTAGTACGTCTACGCCATCGTTGCCGAGATCTCGCTGTCGCCAGCATCGCCGGCTTCGATCCGGCGGGCGAGATGGCTGGCGTACCGGCTCATGTGGTGTTTCGCGACATCTTCGACGGTCGTTACGTCCAGCCGCGCCTCGCAGAAGTCGATCCAATCCTCGACGACGCGCTCGAGATTCTACCGATAGTTCGGTGACTTGTCCTGCTTGAACTCGAGGCACTCCGTAAGGGCGTCCTCGAGGGACGTTCCCGGGGTGTAGCCGCTGAATCGTTGATTTCTATCGACTTGGCTCGGCAGAGGGCGTCGCCATTAGTAAAGCTACTTGTGACTACTAATCAAAAGTACGCTCGTCTCAGTGATGAATTACCGCTTACAGCCATCTCGAGGTCTGTAAAACCAGGGCCAATGACATATCTCCCCTCATAAAGGTAATATTGATATACAGAAATTTCTTCTCAAGGTTGACCTCGATCTAGAGCCCGCGCGAAGAAAGGATCACGTGACCGTGAGAAATTGCGTGGATTCAGACGACCTCAAAGAGCGTCGCCACTCTTGAGCAAGCAATCCCGGCGAGAGTACAGTCCCTCAGTCAGGCGGAATCAACGCTGACACGATTAGCTCCACACACTCGTCTGTTGTCAGTACTGACGTGTAGTCCATCTCGCCATCGATGCCACCCTTCAGCAGGAAGCCGGTGAGTCGCCAGATATTGTAGAGCAATACCGCGAACACGGAATTTCGATCCTCGTAGACATTATCAATCGGTTCCTGACAGCACTAAGGTCTAATAGCGGGTCCTTACTTCGATTTCGTTTTTCGCGTACTCCAGCGAGTCGAGGAGATCAGCGAGATACGAGGAGCGAAACCTGCTCTGCGGGCCCGTAATGCCAATCGAGGCGATGACATTTTGATCGTCGTCGAGAACCGGCACTGCGATTCCTCTCACGCCTCGCAGGTGCTCTTCATCATCGATCGCGTACCCCTGCCGACGTATCTCTTCGAGTGCGTCCTCGAGTTCGTCCCGCTCTGTGAGCGTTCGTTCGGTCCCACGCGGGAGCCCGTGACGGTCGATAATCTCGGCGCGCCTAGCAGGGGATAGACACGCTAGGATGGCTTTGCCCAGCGACGTCCAGTGCATAGTCGAGTGATTCCCAATCGGGATCTTGTCGGCGGTGGCCATATCACCGGAGCTGCGGGCGATAATAACCCGCTGACCCCGTTCTTCTACCGCCGCACCCGCGATTTCGCCCGTCGAACCGGCTAGCGCTTCGACTTTCTCTTTGAGTAACGATGCCGCGTCACGCCGCTGTCTGACAGTCCCGCCGTCGGCTAGAAACTGAAGCGACCGGCGATACTCGGTACCTTCTTTCACTACGTATCCCCGTTGGAGTAATGTGTTTAGATGGTTGAAAACGGTACTCGTGGACATTTTGAGTTGCTCCGCGATCGCTGAAACCCCTGCTGGTTCCAGATCATCGAGCGTCTCCAGAATATCGAACGAAGTCTCGACCGCGGTGATCGTCTTCTGTGAGCAGTCATCAGCCATGCTGCCGTCTCGTTTGTTCATGAGCAAAAAACCTCTTCTGCATCGTCGACTAGATTTCCGACTCTGTCGAAAAGACAAAACTGAGGCCGGCGACAGGGATACCTTTACAGGTAACCCAATGCTTGCTAAGGAGTTCTGCCGACTTCTGCAGTCTGAACGCTCAAGCGACGTATCGAGTCGGTTTCCTTCCTATCTTCGGAAACTTTTTCGGCATGATCGGAAGATCCCACAGGGAACGTGCAAAAGCAGTACTCAAATAGGAGACGTTCCACTGCGATGAAACGGTCGGAGCGGCTGCACAACGTAGTTTTGCCGCCGACGGCGTCGCCCTCTTGCGATCCCCTAATCCACGGCCCCGGACTGTGTTTTTGGCACAATCGGAAGCGTTTCTGTCAAAAAGTTCTGAAAATAAGTCTAACTGGGGGAATAAATTTATGTTTGTTCAATACATGTGCCAGGGTATGGCATTCGAACATGCCCCGCTGGTAGCATTTGGAATCGGTTTGATGATGACAGTACTACTCCTGGTGAAACTCAAATTGCCGGCGTTCATCGGTCTGATAATTTCGACGTTCGCCGTCGGGACGGTAGCGCCCCAGGTCCCGCTCGGAGACATCGCGTCCGAAACCGCGACAGCGTTCGGTGATACGTTCGCGGGGGTAGGGATCCCCATCCTGATGGCGGCAGTGATCGGAAAGACGATGCTGGAAAGCGGTGCTGCTGAGCGCATTATCCGCTCGTTTACGGCGATCACGGGCGAGGATAACGGCGAGTACGCGTTGTTTGGGAGCGGGTTCGTCCTCGCGATTCCTGTCTTCTTCGGCAACGTGTTCTACCTGCTTGCGCCGCTCGCTCGCTCGATGCGGGCACGAGTCGGACACAGCTATTCGCTGTTTATCGTCGTCATCTGCGCTGCCGCCGCGACGACGCACGTCTTCGTTCCTCCCACTCCCGGCCCGCTCGCCGTCGCGTCCGAGGTCGAGGCGAATCTCGGCACGACGATGCTCGTCGGGATGCTGGTCGGCTTCCCGACGGCGGTGCTCTCGGGGCTGGTTTACGGTAAATTCATCGCGAAGCGGATCGACATTCCACTCCGCGACACAATGGGGACGACGACAGAGGAGCTCAAAGACATTTCACAGCAGCCCGCGTCGAACCTCCCGGGCGTGCTGGAGGCGTCTCTGCCAATCCTGCTCGCCATCGTGCTGGTAGGTGCACAGACCATCACCAACACGTTCTTCTCGTCCGGCGACTGGTTCGTCGCGCTCTTTGCATTCGTAGGGAATCCGAATTTCGCGCTGACCGTCGCCGCGCTCGTTTCGGCCATCACGTTCTACCGAATGAACACGGACGACCTGGAGACGTGGGCGGACGAACTGACCGAGGCACTAAAGGAAGGTGGAAACATCGCCGCTATCGTCGGGGCGGGCGGGGCGTTCGGCGGGATGCTTGCTGCGGCCGGCGTCGGCGGGTACATCTCCAGCGCGCTCCAGGAACTCGGACTTGGTCTCATCATCACCGCGTGGATCATCGCCGCCGCAGTTCGTATCGCGCAGGGATCCGCAACCGTCGCGATGCTTACGACTGCCGGAATCGTAGCGCCCCTCATCGGACAATTGACGGTTCATCCGGCGTACCTCGTAATGGCCATCGGTGCGGGCGGCAACATCCTTTCGTGGTACAACGACGGTGGGTTCTGGATCATCACCGAGATTGGCGGGCTGACACAGGCGGAGGCGCTCAAAACGTGGACGGTCGTCACGACCCTGATAGCGGTCTTCGGACTCGTCTTCACTCTCACCATTTCAACGGTGATGCCCCTCGCATGACGGACGAATACTCCGATTTGGGCACATGCAGTCCACCGATACGGTCGCCGTGCGCGACGGTTATGACTCGATTCGACAGCTAATCACCTGACAGAGATACCCATGAAAATTACAGATATCCAAGCGTTCGCGGTCAACGTTCCACTCGTTCCGTTCGAAGACGGAGGCATTGGACCGTACGTAACGAATCACAACTCGCTCGATGACATGGACCGTGTCCTGGTCCGGGTCGACACCGACGAGGGGGTCTCCGGCTGGGGAGAAGTCCGCGTCTTCCTCACGCCGGAGGCGACCGTCTCCATCATCGAAGATGGAATCCGCCCGCTCGTCGTCGGCCAGTCGCCGTTCGAACTGGAGAAGCTTCGACGACAAGTGTTCATCGAATACGCTAACGCCGACATGTTCTTTGCACCGGTCGAAGTAGCGTGCTGGGACATCGTGGGCAAGTCGCTCGATAAGCCAGTGTACGAACTCCTCGGGGGCTGGACGACGCCAAGCCAGACGGACGTGAGACACCGCGACCATCAGGACGACTATGGCGACGCTCGAGAGATCGACGTGGCGTACTGTCTCGGTATTCTCCCGACCGACCAGTCTAGGCGGCGTGCCGCCGAGGTGCTTGATGCGGGCTACTCCGTGCTGAAGACAAAAGCCGGTCGCGACTGGAGAGAAGATGTCGCCCGCATCAAAGCGATGCACGACGAAGTCGATGGCGAACTGGAGTTCCGACTCGATCCCAATCAGGGCTGGACGATTGATCAGGCGATCCGCGTCGGCTCGCAACTCGCCGATGCCGGGATCTACCTCCAGTACATGGAACAGCCGATCCGAGTCGACGCACATAGATCGATGGCCAGCCTGAAAAACCAGACTGGGCAACCGATGGGACCGAATGAAGACACATACATCCCGCACAACCTGCGCCGGCTCATCGACGCTGGTGCCGTCGATGTCGCGGTCCTCGATCTGACGCCGGCGGGCGGTATCGCGGGGCTCCGCCAGCAGGCGGCTATCGCAGAGGACGCAGGGATCCCGGCCGCTCACCATTGCGCGTTCGATCTCGGCGTCCGGACGGCCGCGATCCTGCACTCCGTCCATGGCGTCCCTGGTTTCTCGCTCCCGCCAGATTCGGTCTACTACGGCTGGGAAGACGACGTTATCCGTGACCCGTTCGAGATCTCTGATGGGGCGCTGTCTGTGCCGGAAGGTCCCGGACTGGGCGTCGAAGTCGATCGAGACAGCATTGAGGAGTACCGCATCGCATGACGTGCCCAACTGCCAGATTCGACGACGTGGTCTCGCTTGGTGCACAATCCGCGAGCGATATCGCGAGCGTCGGCGAGACCGACGGCTCCGTGCTCGTCGTTCCAGTCGGCAGCATTGAGCAACACGGGGAGCATCTCCCGGTCATGACCGATACGCTGCTGGCGAACGGTGTCGCGACAGCGGGCGCAAAACACGCGGCTGAGGATGTGCCCGTTCTGGTCGCACCACCGATCAGACCCGGTTACTCCCCGCATCATCTCTCGCTCGGCGGGACGCTTTCGGCAGGGTTCGAGACGCTCCTCAATTTCGTCCGTGACACTGCCGATTCCGGGCTTGAAAACGGTTTTGACGCGCTGTTGCTGGTGAACGGCCACGGCGGGAACACTCCGCTCATCGGCGCTGCCGTGTCGGAACTTGGACGCGAACACCCGGAGACCGAGATTCTCGGAGTCACGTACTTCGAGCTGGTGACCGATTTCGTAGACGAAGTGCGCGACAGCGACACGGGCGGGATGGCCCACGGCGGGGAGTTCGAGACATCGCTGATGATGTATCTTCACCCGGAACTCGTCGACACCGACGCGATGCCTGCGACCTACTGGGACGAGCAGTACGACCTCGGTGGGGACGACCTCGTCAGCGGCGGTCCGCTGTCGGTGTATCGCCAGTTCGAGGAATACTCCGACAGCGGTGCGATCGGCGATCCGAACGTCGCGGACGAGACCACCGGCGAACAACTCTTCGAGGCGACGACGGAGGCCTTTGCAGAACTCCTCGTAGAGGTGCACGAACAGAACGCCGACTGAGTTCCTCCCTCGACGGACGCCGTCTGCCGTTTCGAGACGATGGTCGCGATCCATCGCCTCGCCGGTGACGGTTCATGTATAGCCAATCAATCTGACGATTCCACAGCAAATCACAGCAACACCACTATGGACGAAATTTCGACGACAGCAGCACCGGACAGTATCGGACCGTTCTCCCAAGGTATCGTGACCGACTCGAACGTCTACGTCTCTGGACAGGGACCGGTCGACCCCTCGTCGGGAGATGTCATCGATGGTGATGTTCGAAAACAGGCAAGACGGACGCTCGAAAACGTCGCAGCCGTACTCGACGCCGCCGACCGTTCTCTCGATGATGTCGTTAAGACGACCGTGTTCGTGACGGACATGGCCGATTATGAGGCGGTCAACGAGGTGTACGCCGAGTACATGACGGCTCCGTTCCCGGCTCGAAGCGCCGTCGAAGTGACGTCGCTACCGGTCCCGATCGACGTCGAGATCGAGGCGATAGCGGAGTAGCGATCAACACGCGGAGCACGCCGCGTCGTTGTGCTGCAGAGGTCCAATGTTCGCAGCTCCGGGGACGAAGAGAAGAGGCTATTGGAACAGACCAGAAATGAAAACCTAATGTCAAGCGACTCGGAGTCGTCTCGAGAGCAAACCTTTCCATCCCCGGTTGACCTCTTGTCGACGCTCGAGGCCTGCAACATCCAGTATCTTGATATCGACGAGACTCGTGCACTCGTAATCTACCAGACTGCAATTCTCAACCTCGAGGTTCTCGAGGGCCTCGTAACACTCGGGGACGGTGCGGCCGTCAGCGAACCGGCGGACGGCACGGATGAATCGGTCACGGATCGACTGCTGGTCGAACAGCTGGGTCCAGAGTTCGGAGACTGGATCGGTATCAATCGCGAGGCGACTGGAAAGGTTCGTTGAAGATGGCTTATAATATACCGAAACTCCAGAGGAAGAGACAGGAATGCCACTGAGAAATTGGACCGTCCTATGAATCTTGTAAAGAATTTATAGAAGGATTTTCTTGATGTCGGTATGGATGAGGAACTGAAGATACTCATCAGAGAAGCAGCAGAGGTATTAGATGAAAACGGACGTACTTCATTTGAGAATTCCAATAGGATTGAAAAACTACTCGCTTTTATAATTGAAAAATTGCATTTTCCGCGTAGAAGATATGGTATATCTGGGAAAAGGTTTGAACATGAGATGAGAAATATAATTGGACAAATCGATCCAGAGGAAGACATTGAATCGAAATTTCAGGAATCAATTAACGAACTAAAGCGGAAACTTGGAACTAGTGAAGAAGAGAAATACTCCGTTATATTCCCATTACCAATAAAAACATCTAGTATTAATAAATATAAGTTTGAATTTCATGGAGCAACTATCAAACAAATAGAGGATGAGAGGGGGATAGACCTCTTAGAAACAGCACAAAAGGACATATCATTTGGGTCCGGTTTCCAGGACTCTCCCTATGAAGTATCTACAGAAAGCACATTTTGGAAGATCAATATTCCCTCGAATGATCCATATTTTGCGATAGAGAGAGCGGAATTCATATTAAATACATTCTTAGCAGAGTTGAACTATCTGCATCATAAAGAAACTGTGATAAATTATGAAAATACAAGTTCAGGTCCGTGGCCAAAGAGTTGGAGTGATATCATTTTTCCCTTTTGTATTTTAGTATTCCGTAACGAAGAATTTGTCGTGGCAGAATTTTCAGAGGATTCTCGTCCCAGAAACCCAGTCATAATTGATCAATGGGTACTGGACGAAATAGATAATCTTCCTAGGTTTTGTGATGAAGACTACGAAATAGATGAGCAATTAATATCAGGTCTACATTTCTTTTTCGACGGTATAACAAACCCAGATAGAATTAGTTCGTTTCTTGATTTCTGGCGCGGATTAGAAACTCTAACCTTATCTGAGCCTGGAGATTCATCCAGTGACATTACAAATAGAGCGGCTACAGTAATTCGACCTGACGATGAGGAATTTTTCAGAAAGCACATTGATAGGATAGTCGATATTCGTAATGGACTGGTACACGGGAACACCGATATTGACGTTTCTCAAGCAGATTTAAATCTATTAAAAAATCTACATGAATCACTTATCAGCCATTATGTGTATAAAAGAGGAGAGTGGAGTAAGTCTGACATAAAATTTGTGCTACATAAGTGCGAAGTTGGAAAGGAAGAACGTATTCAGCAACAAAAAGAAGCAAGAATGTTAAATCGAGAAAAAATAGAACGAGAAATAGATATCTTGGACGAGTTGGTTGAGGACGGAGATTAGGGAAATTATGTGAATAGGCTATGGAATGACTCCATTGAACAGTGTCTCAGTGTCCTCGGTCGGAAGAAACCCGGTCGTGTCTATTTCCAGAATCTGCTGAAAGATTTTTTTAGTGTCTCTCTGAAAGAGTGGTGTACAAAGATCAGCAAGATACACAGGTGATAGAACAGCTGTAAGTGCGGTTACTGGGACCCAAGACAGCAAAGGAGGTTGCTGGTCACCAGCAACCCCCACCCTACCCTCACTGAGTTAGGGTGGGGGTGGTGTGACCACCCTAACTCAGTGAGGGTAGGGTGTTGGGCTTCAGACCTTCAACTCATCTTGTTCACTGCTCTGTTCAGTCACAGACCCACTGTTCTTTGCCATCTCTCGCCCTCTCTATCTTCTCTCCCCCGTCTCCGGAACACTGAGGCAAGAAAAAATTGTAGTGCCGATCCCCGACAGTACTAATCAAGCCTATGAAATTCGATTGATTGCTTTACTTGGCACTGTCTATAGTAACCGTTAGAATTTTCCACCCATAGGTTGTTGCAGCTTCTAATGGATCATCTCGACGAAATCTCCGTCGAAGAACTTCACGANTTAGAATTTTCCACCCATAGGTTGTTGCAGCTTCTAATGGATCATCTCGACGAAATCTCCGTCGAAGAACTTCACGACGCACTCGACAACATCGAGGGGAGAAAGCCGACACAGCGACTGTTAGCGGCAATTGCGTACAAAAACGGCGTTACGCAGACTGAACTAGCCGAGTGGCATAACACCGGCCGGCGAACAATCTACAGCTGGCTCAAGCGACTCGACACTGACGAGTCGCTTGAGCAGGCTGTCACTGATGCTCACCGATCTGGGAGAAAGCGAAAACTCTCAGAAAAAGAGCAGCAAGAGTTCGAAGACACAGTCCACGGATCTCCCGAGGAAGTTGGGGTAGACGCGCCGGCGTGGACGCCGGCGCTCGTCCAGCAGTATCTTGACGAGACCTACGATGTCGAGTANAAGCGGGATTGAGCTATCAAAAACCACGTCCTACAGCCGCCGAATCAGATGCTGAGGACCAAGAAACGTTCCGCGAAGAACTCAAAAAAGCGGCGGGAGATGGACGCCACAGTAGTCTGTATCGATCAAACCAAGAAATCTGTCCAAGTTGAGCCGCGTGCCGCGTGGTTTCCGCGCGGCACGCGGCCGTCCGTCGAACTGTCTGGGCAACGCGACTGGACGTGTCTGTT
>NZ_AOIA01000077.1 GCF_000337695.1 Natronococcus jeotgali DSM 18795 | reverse complement strand
GCCCGTGACGACCTCGCCTTCGTGAGGTTACCGGCGTATTCTCCCGAACTCAATCCAGTCGAGGAGTGCTGGAGACAGCTCCAAGCAGCTCTTAGCAACCGGTTCTTTGACTCGCTTCCTGAGCTCACAACAGCGATTGATACCGCTCTTGATCAACTGTCACTTCCAAAAGTGAGTAATTACCTCTAATGACTACTATAGTTACTCGACTTCGCACCCTTATATACTGGATCCGCTCACGTGCGACAGCGATGAGACTAAACGAGCTGGAGGCGTATACAAGATTGGGCGTTACAGGGTGCGGTAGCGGCTCATTTGGCCTGCATGGAAGGTGCGAGTCTTGCTCTCAAGCAGGAACCACCAGACATGGGCGCCGACCCTGGCGCGTTCTGCAACGTCCCTTTTGGTGAAGAAGATACGCGTGAGACCGGTATAACGTTGTTCGCTGTCGCCGACAAAGCTGACAACCGGCCAACGTGCGAAGTCAAGTAGTTAAGCACTTCTGGTGTAGAACGGCGTTTCAGGGGCTGTCGCTGGATCTCTATTGAACTACGATAGTGCCTACACTGCGGAGACAATATCACTCTGTTCAGCGCTCGCGTATCAAGAGGCGTCAGGCAGTGCTCGTCGAGCAATTCGACTCCTTCGCCGGTCGGCAGAAATCGCTGAAGAAAACGGCTCTGAACAAATCGAAGAGCGACATATCCGGCAGGCAGACAAGGACTTAGAATATGGCAACATCGTCGAATCGATCGTTGACCAAGACGATGAGAAGCTCTACATTCTGAAGGCACTCGCTCATCTCGATGAGGCAGGACTCACACCAGCCCGCACACGTACGATTCACGCCGCCTACTCACGAGTGGTTCGTTCCTATAATACAACCGGGAAGGATCCACTCACACAACGCGGGATGTTCAATCATCTCTCGAAACTGGTGATGTTTGGCTTTGTGCACACTATCGACCATAACAAGGGTGCTGGCGGTGGACAGTGGAATGAACACGAGTTTAGTGATGACGTCAATCCACAGAAAGTGAAAGATGCCTTCGAAGATCGCAATCTCGATTGGCTGGACATCTCTGTCCGGGGAATCAAGGAGTGACATATTTTACGACTGCTCCATATTTCGACTTGCGAAACGCCTGTGAGCATCCGCCGGCCAAGCACCAATCTTAGTGAGTTCGATGAATCGAGATGACGGTTATTCATCGGAGTCGGTAGCGTGGATTGCTGATTGTGCGAAAGGTATAATTGGCTAAACGGCAAATATAAGCCAAGAAGATGGCCCTGAAGAATATCCCTACTGTAGACGAACTGGCTGAGACGACTGGCCAGTCCAAGGAGCAACTTCTGAAGGACCGTGAAGCTGCGGCGAAAATGTCGAGCACTTCTGACGACGAGTAGCGATATTTCTAATGGGCGAGTCTGGTTCTACGAATACTATCGACCAGTTATTGGGTCATACGGAGGGGCCGGCGGATCCGATTACCGACCGTGACCTCACACGAGCGCGGTCATCAGCCTATATTGTCCACGGGAATTTTCACGAGCTGGCTCAGATCTGCGATGATATCTCTACCACAGGAACGATCATCGTCGAGGAAGGTGCTGACAAGACAGATGTAGATAATGAGGTCTATCGACGGGTTCACAACTATGTTTCATCGCTGTACTCTTACAACGAACAGATCCGATCTATCCTAAACAAGCGTTTGAACCAGCACATCAAGAAGGGGTATTTCCTCCCAGCGCGAGATAACAAGGCTGCACCAGACTATGTTCGGCGAGGAACATTTCTCTGGGGGCTACGGAACGACTTCCAGCATGGCGACTACTGGTGTCTCAGCGTTCAGTACGAAGGAACTCGAAATGGAAGCGACTGCTATCAGCTGCACTTCCAGAAACGAGAGTTTGAAGCGACGCCAAAAGGCGATCTTGATAGCGCTGGTGACTATTTAGTTCACGCCTCGGACGAGGATCAACGATACCCACTCCCGTATATCGGTAGTTTCCATCGGAACCTGTTCAGCGAGTTTGAGAACGCGTTCGAGGAATGGTGCGACAAAAACCGCGCCTAGATCGTAGGAGTCGTACGGAAGAGCGCTTGCTGCTCAATCGGTGGGCCCATAATCGCCCGGCTGTCTTCAGTGGGGTTTGTAGCTGTAAGAGCAGCTGCTAATCGCATNAAGAGCGCTTGCTGCTCAATCGGTGGGCCCATAATCGCCCGGCTGTCTTCAGTGGGGTTTGTAGCTGTAAGAGCAGCTGCTAATCGCATCCATGGGCCGATCATCGGATGCTCGAGTAATCGCGATGGATCCGGCGGCCAGAACAGTGCACTTCCAAGTGGATCGTTGGGATCGCCGTACCGATCTGGCTGAAGGAGCGTCTCGAGCAATGCATCGGCTGCATTGAGGAGCGTCTGATTCTCCTCGAGGGCGGTTGGAACGATGGGATTGCGGCGTTCGGTGGCTGCCTGGAACGATATCGCTAGACGATACCCGTTTTCGTCGACCCAGATGAGGTCGAGCGCCTCGAATCGGTCGCGATAGTTCCGGATTGTCCGTGTTGAGATCTCTGCTCGGTCAGCAAGTTCGCGCTGTGAGAGACGACATTCAGCCGTGAGAAGTGTGTGGACGATTCGGCCAACTGCCGGTGGGAGATCGGAGAGTAACTGTTCCGACTCGAGCGTTCCCAGCGCATAGCGGAGTTCATCCGGTCGGAGTTCTCGACGCTTGTCTTCGCCGGCGAGTTGGCGGAGTGCTCGAGCAGTGGCGTACGGTGAGCCGGTCAATGCGTGGAGCAACGAAACAGCCTCTCGAGTCAGTCGCAGGTTCTTGGACTGCAGGATTCGCGTCGCAGCCGATGCGTAGGCGGTTCGATCGACCGTCGAAAGGGAGACGTGGACCGCGAATTCGGGAGCTTCGTCAGCGAGCGCTGCTGGCGTCTCGAGCGATTGCTCGAGCTTGGGACGGAGTCGGTGGACATCTTCACCACGAACGACTACGGAGCCGATGAGCGTCCCCAGCGGGTCGTCGGCGTCGACGGTCGGCGAGAGAGCCGTCTGACGCTTCTCTTCTCGAGACTCGAACAACTGGCGATAGCAGGCGAACGCACCGTATTTCGACTGAATTGCCGTCGCAATGCTGATCGATGTCGCGAGTTCCTTCAGCGAGTTCGTGTCAAGCCCGGACGGCACTCGAAGTTCGCGAGTGATGTCGATCCCGAGAGCATCGAAGAGATGCACAATCGAGCCAGCAAGCCCGTGAGCCGACTGCATGATCGATCCACGGAACCGATCGCGATCCTCGTACTCGCCAGCCGAAAGCTTCCCCGTGAGATCCTCGAGGTCGGTACCCCACTCGATGAACGCTTCACGGAGTGCTTCGGGATCCTCGAGGGCTTCATCAGAGAGTCCTCCGATACACCGAGCATCCCGAAGAATCGCCGGCGGATCCTCCAGGGACTCGAGGCGACTGTCGGTGAGAACTCGGTTGAGCAAACGGGGAGAGGCTAACGTCGTCGCGAGACTCACCACGTACTGCAGGGGCCCATTCGCCCGAACCGCGACTACGGCTTCCTCCCGATCGCCGTCGAAGCTCACATACCGGGTGTGGTCCGGAGCGTCTGTTTGGTCGTCGAACGGTGCATCGACGAGGGTAATGTCGCCGGCCTCTCCACAGCCGACGGCGCCGGCATGACCTGGACGGTCGAGGTAGGCTGTCTGGTAGGGGTTGCTGTCTGTACTGCTGTCACTCTCCCCCCCTCGTGTACGCGGGGTTACACGGCACTGTGTGGAGGACGTTCCGGTGTCGCTCACGGCCTCGGTCAGTTCCTGCTGCCGACCGATTTGAGCGTCCAGCTCCTCGAGTAACTGCCGACCGGCCTCGAGCAACTCGACAGTCCGATCATCCGCTGGTCCGAATTCCGTGACCAGTCCAAGCTCGGTGAGTGAGTTCTGCTCAGAGACCAGCAGTTGGGAGATCCGACTCCGGTCGACATTGTGCATCGCCCGCAGTGCGTGCCTCGAGAGCGTCTGGGCAGGTTCGTCCGCGAGTTGTCGGAGGAGTTCGACCTTGCGACCATCGGGATCCAGTACCTCGAGCGCTTGCTCAACTTGGCCCCCACTCGGGTGGTGTGTCTCTCGCCACTCGCTCACACCGGGGAGATCGTCGCGGTGCTCTCGAGCGAGCCAGTGCTGGGTGCGACCGCTCGCGACGACCCGGATGTCGAAGCCCGTTGCGAGGATGGCGAGCAGGCGGCAGATCGACTCGCGTTTGCGTCGTGGCGCGTCCTCGAACGCGCGGTCGATCGTCACTGCAAGCGTCGGTGGCTGGTCGTCGGCAACGTTGGTGGCGAAGAAGTCGGCAGTCGCGAACAAATCCTCGAGACTCGCGTGACCTTGCCCGAGGTTCGGCACGAGATCGGCGGCGAGTCGCCAGGCTTCCCGTCGGTTCCCGCGGGCGACATCTAAAATTCGCGAGCGTAACCAGTAGGGGATCTGCTGGTCCTCAAGGGCCTCGTAACACTCGGGGACAGTCCGGCCGTCGGCAAACCGGCCGACGGCCCGGATAAATCGGTCTCGGATCGACTGCTGGGCGAACAGCTGTGCCCAGAGTTCGGAGACGGGTTCGGCGGCAATCTCGAGGCTGGCCGCTGGCGAGAGTGGCGGCTGCTGGGTCGGTGTGAGTCCCGCGTCGGTCACGGCGGACTCACCTCGAGTGCGAGTGTGCGCTGTGGGCGTGCTGACTGGCGAGTGGGGTAGCGTGGCATCGAGTCCTGAAGGCAACGGTGGGGAGTGCGGACAGCCGAGCGCAGTGGCTCAGGAGCTGTCGGCGCGAGTGCGTGGTCTGGGGCTCACCGGTTCGGGACGGGCATCGCCCGTGGGTCGGTGGCCCTGTTGGTTGGTGGACTCGAGTCTGTGAGTTCGGGCTCGAGGACGACCAGTCGGATCTGCTGGGTAGCTAGATCAGCGCGGGTGCCGAGTCGGCACTCAGCCAGTAGTTCGGTACAGCCGACTGTTGGGTGACGGATGGTGTCGGGACTGCAGGTCGGACAGTAAGGTCGATGGATTGCCCACTGGTCTGTGTCGGCTGGGCGGGCAGCGAAGACGGTCGCGCGGTCGCCTTCCTGGAGGGTGTCACCGCAGTCTTGGCACGCAGTGGGTTGGGGACCGACTGGGAATCCCTCCAGCAGTTGCGTGGGAGTGGTGGCGACCTTCATTGGTCGTCACCTTCGAATGCGTCGAAGAGTGAGTTCGTGAGACTCGAGTAGAGGTGTTGGCTCTCGAAGCCACGTTTGACTTTGACGTACTCGATCCAGTCGTTGATACGCCGATCGACGGTGTTGAGGTCGTAGCGATGGGTGCGCTCACTGTCGGAGATGACGTGGACGGTTTCGTCTGTGGTACGGTAGACGTGGTGTGCGTCCTCGGTATCGATGCCGATAAGGATATAGTGCGGTCGGTGGTCGGTGCGACTGCGAGCCGAAACCGTTTCGGGTGTGCGTGGTTGTATGCTCATATGCTGGTTAGGCCAGCACGAGGTCGGTGTGTCAGCACCGGCCTCAGAAGTTTTCCGAGGCAACCCGTGCTCAGTTACTACTTTGTCCTATCTGGCTATAAGGGTTGCGAATATGAGTAACGTTGCGAGTATTAGTAACTATTTTACCACCGCAAATATAAGATACTACTATGCCAACCGCCAAAACAGCAGGCATGGCGAAATCACGTGCCCTAATTACAGATACAGAATTTGAGCGAATAAGTGGTGAAGCGAATGTTGATGATTCGAAGCGATATCAAGCCGTGTCTCGAGTCCGAAAGCGCATTCGAGATGAATTACCCCAGGATATTGAGATGCTTGAGGAACACCATCCAGAGCTTATCAAAGAACTCCGATCAGTTGTCTGCGAAGACTATGAAGATGAAAACTGATATTCAAGACTCACGAAGTTATTTGAAACGCCTGCTTGCTGAGTTATAACCATTAAACGGCAGATGTAGCCATTTCCGGTTACTCGGATAAGTCGCAATTTTGGTGGCTAGTCTGTAATCTCCCCGACAATTGTATATGCGTGTCCCAGACTGAGAATCAGGAAGGATACAGTGTATCAGAGTAACCGATTCGAAAGACGATCCAAGTGACAGCCACAAATTTACTGACGTATGTCACTGCGCCTTGCGCGATATTAGAGTGGTACCAGAGGTTGACTGATATGGGATTTGATTCTAGTGACGAGTCCTATACCCGAAGTGTGTATGAGAGATCAGATGAAGTTCGACAGCGAAAGGAAAGAACAAGATCCTCAGAAAGGAGTCTGGGATAACTAAAGAAGGCTCTGGTGAATCGCCGTCTGCGTCGGGTTGGAGTGTCTCAGCGTCTACCTGAGACCAGCTAATCGCTTCGTCACCGGCAGATTCCTCGAGGTTGCAGCGATGATCATTCCGAATGGGCGTCTCAAGAGACGTTATCTTCCACGAAAAGTCGCCGCCTCCTAGTGATTCACCAGAGCCCTACGTTCCGTATCGAACGATCTCGGAGTATCGATGACCAACTTTCTCGGAGTTCGAAACAACTGATCGGGACGACTGGGAATACGTGCATGACCTATGGATGAGACCGACAGACGGCTGTCCGAAGATAGCAAGCAACGATCCTGGTTGATTGGTGAGTACGAACACACGCCCCTCATAACGGCTGATAACACGCTTACGCTGTTGAAGAAGGAGACCAGAATCAGGTGAAAAACTGCTCTATCCGCATGAATGAGTTGGTTTTGAGCGGCAACACTGGAGGGGAGCTCGAAAAATCGCCGAACCTGTTCCTTTATTAATGGGAATTAGTGACTGAGGGGAATCTGGAAGATCGTCATTGGATTGAATCGTTTGAATACTCGTACTATAGGCCTGCTAAGACCACTGTAGTTTCATCTTCCGGAGCGCGAAGAAGTTGAGACTGCGTCCAATGCATATGGATCGGCATTCGCTTCGCTACTTGTTTCAGCGATCCTTTACGGGAAGACCCACTACAGAGAGAATGCGAATGGAACGGCAACGGCGATTCTCCAGTGCCGATCAGCCGCCGCAAGGACTAAACGGAACTGGAGCGTTGAGCGAGGCAATGACGGCCTCTTTTGGAATGTCGCTGGCGTCATCGATGCTGACTGTGTAGGTGTCTCTTAGGGAGAGCTTTGCCTCAATATCACCGACGTGGTTTCCGCTGGCGTCGAATATTTCGTATTTGTTTGGGATGCTATTCATAGCGGGGATAAGGTGTCGGAGGGCCGAGAGAAACCGCTCTTCGATTGGATAGTTGCCAACGCCTCCCCGGTGTCAGGGTCACGGATTGTCCAGTTCTCAACGAACAGTGAGAAGTCCTCGCCGAGAATGATAACCTCTTCGCTGGTTCCTGTGTCCGTAATTGCATAGTTCCCCGTCACGTCCATAATACCACCCGCTTTCACCGTGAACGCGTCCTCACCGTTATCCGTGACGAATGGGAACTCCTCTTTCATCTTGAACATCTTCTGTTTCCCGCGCAGGACGACATTACCAGTGCTGTCACGGATGGTGTACTTGTTCCGGATTGCCGACTGCTTGACCTCGTAGCGGTCGTCGTCAAGGTCGACACTGGAGAGATCGTAGTTTCCTGGCGGAAAACTAGGTGGGGAGGGCTCAGCCATGGGTAACGAATAATCAGATCTAAAGAAAAAACTTGTGATAATTTCAGTATATTACTATACAGCACTATTACACATCGTAGACTATGGTAGAAGGAACTAATTTATAACTAGTCCATCAGACTCCTTCTATAAATAAAATAACATAACAACAAACTTCTTCATCCAGTCGGATATGGTGGATCAGTGGTCTGGATATAATTCGGGACGACAGATTTATTAGGTGATGTAAAGTAGGCTTTACTGTAAAGGGTGGTTTACACCCGTGATTAAGATGAACGAGGAACTCACCGCAACACAACGAGTCGAGAAGCGTGAACAGTACAAGAAGTGGATAAACTGGTCAGTTGGATTCGGCGTCGTTAGCTTCTTTATTGCGACCGCGGCGTGGATACTCACAGACGAACCTATGGTCCTCTTTGCCGGGCTCGGGCTCTACTGGCTTGGTTGTCTTGGGATGGGGATCGGATACTGGTACTCGCCGGTTTCAGTCAGAGATGAACTCGAACAGCGGATGGAGCGGGAGGCAAGTCAAACAACGTTGACGTTCATCGCAGTAGTGGTAATAATTGGCATTCCAGCGGAGGTTGTCCTCAATACGACTGGTGTCTATACCGCCCCTGCTGCTGTCCGAGGTGCAATTTGGGGGTATCTCTTGTTAATTTTCGTCTTCGGAGCTGCCCACTGGGTTGCGAAACGACAGTACGCCTAAGCACGGAGTGGTTATGAAAAATAATATTCCTACCCGCCGCGAACGCAAAGGGATGAGTCAAGGGGAACTCGCCACAGCCGTCGGCGTCTCACGGCAGACAATCAACGCAATTGAGCGGGACCGCTATGATCCGTCACTGGAGCTGGCTTTCAAACTTGCCACGTACTTCGAGTGCCAGATCGAGGATCTGTTCGAGCCCGATATTGAACCGGTCGAGAAGTGACCGATGTGATCCGAGAGGATATTAGATTCATATTGAAAATATATGGAATATATGGGTATTCCCGTGAGGACATTTTTATCCCTAATTTGGTGAATTAATCGCTACGTAGGAATACGAACCTAACTACTCCGAATCTGATGACCAGTCGTTCGATAGTCTCAAGATCCATTCGCCCCCCTTGCTCAGGTTTCTAATTCAGGGTCCGCTGTCACAGAGAGAAAAACGTCCTCAAGGGTTGGATCATCTCCCTCAATGCATTTGACGAGTTCCTCTGGGGATCCTTCCGTGAGGATTTCCCCCTCGTTGAGGATTCCGACTCTATCCGCAACCGCCTCAATGATCGGAAGGATGTGTGTCGAAAGGAAGACAGTTGTCCCGTTGTCGGCCAATTCGGTGATTACCTCTCGAACTGTCCGTGTGGCTCGTGGATCGAGCCCAGCGGTCGGCTCGTCGAGAAAAACTACACTGGGTTCGTGCATGATTGCCTGGATCACCCCTGTTTTCCGGCGCATTCCTTTCGAGTAGGTCACGATCCGATCATCGACTGCGTCGAGTTCGAGACGCTCTCTCAGTTCCTCAATCCGGCCGTCGATCTTTCTGGGCGCCATGTCTCGGAGTTGGCCATGATACTCGAGTTGCTCGCGACCGGTAAACTGTCCACGGATCGGCGGCGATTCGGGCAGGTATCCGATGTGATCGACGAGGGCCTCCCGGTCGCCAACAGGGACTCCTCCAACTCGAGCACTTCCATCAGTCGGCGGGCTGAGCCCAGTCAGCAGTCGGATTGTCGTCGTTTTCCCTGCGCCGTTCGGCCCAAGGAGTCCGTAAATCGTCCCGGTCTCGATTTCGAGATCCAATTCCTCGACGGCTATCGTTTCACTATAAGCCTTCGTCAGACCATCCGTGTGGATCGCCGAATATCTCTCCGCATCGGTCGGTCTGTCCTCCATAGTCGATTCCGTCGGCGTCATTCGATCGAATACCTCTTGTACCGGTCGACGGCAATCCCAAAGACGATTTGTGTGGCTCCGGCGGCGGCCAAGGCGCCCAACAGGAGAGCACCGCTTCGAGTGGCGGCGGGCGGGACTCCCGCCGCTGCCAGGCGCTCGTATACCGCTGGATGGGTCCCGATGAATGCCGGGAACACTGCAAGTGTCGCGCCGACGAGAATCGCCCCGATCCGCTGGAACTGCCCCCACCCGGTTTCGGCGTACCAGGGGACATCAGTGAAGAAACCCGAGACAGGACTGAATTCCGACCGGTCAACGTCCAGCCCGGCCGCAAGCGCGAGCGAGGCGGTACATCCACAGACGGCTATCCCGAAGAGAATAAAGGAAAATATCTCACCGGGTGTAGCGGCACTGATTACTCCAAGTGGGAAGACGACAGCCGGAACGATGACGACGGCTGGTGCGAGCGCCGCCAGCAGAAGGCCCCCGACGAACGCTCGCCCCCGCACAGTCGTAAGCACCATCGTTAGACCGCGATACTCGATCCCAATCGGGTCGCTCCCGAAGGCGAGGCCAACTGAGAGCCCGATAGCATGGATCACTAACACGAAACCAGGAACACCGATAATTCCGAGGACCGGAAAGAGGACAACACCGACAAAAAAGAGGACATAGCCCGTGTACAACAGCCCACGAGGGGACCGCCGCTCGGACACCCAGCGCTTCCGGGCGATGGTTCGGACGGGTCGGGGGAGTCGCTCGCCGGTCAACCGCTCGACCCATCCCGCCTCGAGGAGTGAATGTGAGCCACTCGGCGCAGTCCGGGCTGTGGGTTCACCCTCCCAGATTCGTCGGGCTAGGGCGGTCGTCGTCCCGGCCAACAGCGCCGCCGCGGGGATAATGACGATGAACGTAGCCAGTCCACGAGCGGGATTGATTCCTGCCTGGCCGAACGCACCAAGCAACGCAAGATCAACGACTGCGACCGCGGGCAGAATATCAAGCCGCGTGAGGGAAAGATTCGGCAACTCTCCGAGAAGAAACCATCCAACTAGCAGTGGTAGCCATCCGAACAGGATGAGCAGGTCTCTGTAGGTTCGGCCCCTGGCGAGCCTCATTCCAATGAGATGGGCAGCGAGTCTCGCCGAGACACCGGCTCCGACGGCGACCGCAGTCGAAGTCGCGACCGCCAAGACGACTGTGAGCGCGACTGTCGGTGCCCGAAGTCCGACCGCTGCGCCGATCGCTATGGCGATCGTGGGGGCGGCAACGATGATCGCGATACGGGCGTAGACAAATAGAAGTAATCCGAGAGCAGGGACACTTGCCGGGACAGTCGCGAGAAGGAAGTCGGGCTCGAGTTCCTCGAATGAATTCCGGGACAGTCTGGAACTCCGCCAAGCAACCCACGCCATCGCGCTGATCGCCGTGATCCCGAGCACACTGAACGGGGCCGTCTCTCCGGTGGCAACGTCTCTCCCGAGTTCGTACATCCCCCAGCCGAGGACAACACTGATCACGATGACCGCTCCCCAGAGGAGGCGCCGTCCAGCAATCCCCCGATATTCTCGCTGGTAGAGGACCCACTCACTGCGTGCGATCACCATCCCGTGTCGGAGCCAGGATCGCCACATCCCGTGTGACGAGATATCAACACAACGGGAACTTACTCTTTTCGGGTCTTCCACTGTCGGAGGTTCGCAAGCGAACTGTCAGCTCCGTTTTTCTTGGTTGATCTTAATCTCTGTTCTATCGCTATTGGTGCTTCTGCTGGAGACGCGAAAGGGGTTTCTAGTTTAAGGATATGTGCGTGTCATGGCATCCTTTACGAGGCGTTGTTCGCACCAGCAGTATTAGTGAACCGGCTGCTCAGTATGCCTGTGGATGTGTCACTGCGAACTGGTCTACAGAACAACTATCTAAAGGAAGTCCGTTCATATACATATGGACAATCGTATCACGTTGCTTTATGAGAACGACCATTTCCGGACGATTGTTGGCACGGTTGGCATCCTGGTTATTCTCGTAGCGCTCACTGAGATGACGCTCCAAACGGCTGTTCCACTCTTCCTCACGTTTGGTTCGATGATGGCTCACGATGTCGCCGATGAGTTCTACGACTTACCAGAGGGAACGAACTGGCTCGTCTATGGGGCGTCTATCGTCGCTGTCGGGGGATACTGGATGGTTGTGTTCCCTCTTCCGTGGGTCGGCGGTCTCTTCGGTCTCGTTGGACTCTGGTTCGTCTTCGATGGCGTGACGACCATCCGATACGGGCCGTCGCGGACGACGTCGGGATATATGTCCGACCTCGAAACCGAACAGTGGGGAGAGACAATGCTCCGGATGCAGACGTTGAACGTCATCTATCAAGCTCTGAAAAACGCTGACGGCCCACGGACCGCTCCGGAGCTTGCTACTGATCTCGATCTTACTGAGTCACGGGTCAAGCGAGCCCTCGAGTTTCTGGAACACGAGGGCCGTATCGGACACGAGAAGGGCCACTATCATGTCGATCCGCCACGGTGGGGTCGATTGACCCCCATCGTTCAGTTCGTTGTCTGGCTCCCGCGTCGAGCCAGTCGGCCGTTTCGTCGAGTAACTGCCAACATATGATACGCTGCAGGCTATCCTGGAATGAACATCTTAACGTCCGAACTGAGGAAGACGGACCACTTCCAAAGCGGTTCGTGAAGACCTCGGGGACAAGCCCCGAGGCACTCTTACTGTATCTCTGTAGACCTGTTAGAAGACTGTTTTCATTTAGTAGGAATGGGCAAGAGATTGATAATCCTCTCACCTCAAGCCCTAAGTGTCGCGTTCAACTCAACGTGACACAGCNAGACCGGTAGACCGTTTTCACACTTCGTTCTCGCAAACTTCATCGCAAGAGTAGTTATTAGAGTGTCAAATAAGCGCTAACCATGAGGATAGCGTTATAGAGACCGTGGACAACGGATGAGATCAGAAGAGAGCCACTCACCTCATACAATGCACCGAAAACAAGGCTAACACAAACGATAACAGCAGAGCCTGCAACCATCTCAGGAACGCTTCCAGAGTAATTGAAGAGATGCATCAAACCGAATAGAAGACTTGCAACTATCACTGAGGCAAGAGGCCCAAAAGATTCACGGAGTCGGCCCTGAACAACACCGCGGAACATGAATTCTTCAGCTGGACCAATAAGGACGACCGAAAGNTTCACGGAGTCGGCCCTGAACAACACCGCGGAACATGAATTCTTCAGCTGGACCAATAAGGACGACCGAAAGAACAGCAAGGATTAGCAAGATGGTGGGGTTTGTTACAGCAAACTCCTCGAGTACAGCATCAGGTTGAAGATCGAGTATAGTGACAGCGTATGATGTCCCAGCTGCAACGACGAGTGCAGCGATAACTCCACCCACAGTGTAGACGATTGACTGGCGAGTCAGGTCCGAGGGGTTGATTATAATACCATATCGCCGCACGAAGAGGTATCCAACAAGTATGAATCCGACAGGAGTCACTATAAAACTAATAACTGTGATAAGAGTGGACTCAAATCCATATCCCATCGCAAATAACGGAAAGAGAAATATCATACTACAAAAAGTGCTGCCGACGAATGCAGAGATCGTCAGAGCAAATGCGACGACAACTGCACGAATACGATCTAACGCTCGAGTGAAAGACTCCTTCATTACAGATATCTCTCAAGTGTAGTAGTAATCACTATCGATATTCGATAGACAATCGACAATTCAGTCACAGTAGTATACTCTCATCAAAGAGAAATTGTACTGTATCTGACTTCATGATGTCCGCAAAGATGGGACTTGCGCTCACTCGACATGCCTCCCCAAAAGAATCGTATAGTCTGGTTTAACTGATCAACGAAGAGCTCTAATTCTGTTAGCAGTCGTTATCAGCTTTGTCTCCATCTGGTTCCTCAGTATCGTTGACTGACCCGCCCTCGTTACCGGCCAGATCTCCGTTTTCGTTGATGTCAACGTCGGAAGCGTTTCCAGTGGCTCCAGTTTCAATGTTCTCGAGTTGTTCTTCCAGGGTCTGTGCATTTTCGGCCTCCTCGGGGNTGTCAACGTCGGAAGCGTTTCCAGTGGCTCCAGTTTCAATGTTCTCGAGTTGTTCTTCCAGGGTCTGTGCATTTTCGGCCTCCTCGGGGAGTTCAATGGAAACCGGTTCGTCGTACGCTTCGAAGTATGTGGTCTGAGTGGTCGTAGTCTCAATACTCTCGATCTCACTCATATTTCCACTCGCGTTGTTTGCCTCGTTTGTTCCGAGATCNAAGTATGTGGTCTGAGTGGTCGTAGTCTCAATACTCTCGATCTCACTCATATTTCCACTCGCGTTGTTTGCCTCGTTTGTTCCGAGATCCTCCATAACGGTTTCACTCGTGAGTTCAGCTTTGACTGGCAGGTCTGTCTCACAGTCCACCCACAGTGTGACCGTCATATTCTGATCCGGCTGTACGATATCTTCGGACTCATTGACCGCTGCACCAGTGGTATTGTTCCCGTTTGCTGCGTCGAGATTGCCATTCGCTCCATTGAGATTGTCGCTCCCGAGTTCAGCCATCATCTCCTGCATGTATGCCTCCGTGTCAACGTCGAGTTCAAGGACGTGCGTTTCAGTCCCATCGACTTGTTCTTGGCCAACGGTCTCTACGTCGGAAGCGTTNTATGCCTCCGTGTCAACGTCGAGTTCAAGGACGTGCGTTTCAGTCCCATCGACTTGTTCTTGGCCAACGGTCTCTACGTCGGAAGCGTTGAGCAGGGATTTGTACTGAGCCAATGGACCTTCAGTAATGCCCCCATTTTCCGGTGCATCTAGCTGGAGCCATTCGGTATCATCACCCGGGGCGGTAGTACCCGTATAGTACGTGTCGTCAACGAGGTACGCTTGGGTCTCGAATGAGCCTTCTTCCGGTACCTCATCACCGGAAGTCTCAGTGGCCATCTCTTCTTTCATCTCTCCAGCTGTGACATTAACCTCTCCACTGCCTTCACCTTCTGATTGAGTTTCTTGCTCT
>NZ_AOIA01000076.1 GCF_000337695.1 Natronococcus jeotgali DSM 18795 | reverse complement strand
GGCTCTGCTGCCCCAGCACCAGCACCCATCGGGGTAAGCATGCCAACAGCAAGGAATACAGCTGCAATCGCTACCATGCTACGTTGTATACGTACCATAGTTCAATGGGTTGTACGTTACAATACATAGACCTTTTTGTATTTTCGTAGTAACAAGATGGCGGTGATCAGGATCTGAATCTAGGAAAGTGATCAGTAGATGGTATCAAAGAGTAAAATAGACGATGCGGGTCTGTTACTCAGATCCTATAACACGGTTTATTTGATCCTGGTGGAATGAATTGAGCAAGAAATAACCGGCAATTTACTGATATGAGCTCAAAACCAGATCATCGCCTGCAAAACGAGGAGGAAGCGTATCCTGATTTTTGTTCGAGATCTGAGCCGCTATCAAAGGAGGAAATATTCCATCTATTGAGCACGAGTCGTCGACGAGACGTGATTCAGTATTTGCTTGAAACGGGAGACCAAGTTAGGTTACCAACACTTGCTACATATATTGCAGCAGTAGAACACGAAACTTCTGTTAGCGACGTAACACAGGCGCAATATCAACGGATTTATATCCCACTCTATCAGTCACACCTCCCAAAACTTGACGAGGCAGGCGTTATTCGGTACAATTCGTCTTGCGGACGTCTGGAGCCGACTGAGCGGTTGAACGTCTTTGCTCCATATCTTGGTCTTTCTCCCTTGGAAAAGAGCAATGCTCAATCCCGTTTTGAAACGCCAGGCTCTGACAAGCAGGCAGTCAACAATTGGTATTTGGTAGCTGCCGGGCTCAGTGCGATACTGCTCTTAGCCGTCACACTCGGATTGATACCGATCTCTGGAGAATTTCTCGGTGGTATTATCATTGCTCTGTTTCTCGCAACGAATGCGGTTACAAGACTGTAGAGGGTGTCATACAATAGTTCTCAAGCAACATTATTCTCGGTCAGGTAGGATGGATAAAACACGAGAGCAGCTCAAACGCTGGTGGAAGCGTAGAATGAGACTGCTATAATCATCAAATAGCGGGTGTGAGACGTATTCTATGACACCCTGAGACTGTAGCATATGATCGAGCCAGCAGACGTTGAGACTACTTCGTCCATTGCATATGGAAGTAGTATTTCTCTTGTTGCTTCGTTTCGGGCGTGTCATAGAATCGTCCCCACAGGATTGTTTTCACTCTGATATTCAACGAACCAGCTGGTAGATCGAGCGTGCGAACGTAACGATGAGAGTGAAAGGCCACCATCACAGTTAGAACTTCTAATCAGTACTATTATCACTACGACGTATCTACTCTGAGAAAGTGTCCATTAGATGTTATCTATTGGGTCATGCAGAATCAAAATATTTTGAGAGTAAAAAGAAAAAGGAAAAGTCCGAATTAGAGCTTGTTCTAGATGTGTGAAGACGTTCTCCAAAACAGTCATTGACGATTCTGGATCAATACATACTATCGAAATTTATAGGAATCAATTAGTAAACCCAGTATGGTCTCCGCAGGATACTTGATCCATTCTCTATATTTATTTCACAGGTATGTGACAGAGACTCTCTATAAGAGCCGATTCAGCACCAATGACTCTCAACTCGAGGGTGGGGAAGACAGTAGTTGAGACTGTGTTCCCCAACGCATAGAGTTCGTTATCCGCTTCGCAACTTCCTTTCAGCGAGCCTTCACTGGAAGAGCCGATACAGAGAGAATGCGAGTCTATCAGTGAGAAACCTTCTCCGTACTCACGGTAGATACGTGGCGAGAAAATTGATGATGCGGTCTAGCCATTCGTTTTTCTTGTTTTCCACATCTGCGTCTCCGCTGTCGTCGGCCTTAGTCATACTCTCAGATGTGTCTGTCATCGGTAAGTGCTTTACCGGTATCTATCACTTCGGTCACATCGAAGGGGACGAGAAGAGTTCTATGACACGCTCTTGTCCGGTAAAAGAGCCCGCATAGATATGGTTGAGAGCAATCACTATCAGTCCGATGAGTGTCACAAATCATCTTTGACCTATATTTGTTATCAAATTTGATAGTTTATAACTGCAGTCTGTGTATTATCCACTATCTTCTGAAAATATAATAAAAAGTAATATAATGCACGTGTGAAAATACTATCCTGTGAACAATCAACCTGCCGTCTTCGCTAAAGAATTAACAAAGCGATATGGCGATACTACTGCCATCAGTGGTCTAGATCTTTCTATCCCAAGTGGATCGGTCTACGGATTCCTCGGGCCGAATGGCGCAGGGAAGACCACGACGATGCGAATGTTAACCGGGCTTACACAGCCAACCAAGGGAGCCGGTTCTGTTGCTGGCGTCTCAATCACGGACCGAGATGGCCTCCGTACCCACATCGGATACTTACCCGAGGAACCACCACTGTATGACCACGCGACGGCCTACGAACAGCTCGAATACGCTGCCGGTCTCCGCGATCTCCCCGCGGAAGCGGCACGTGACCGAATCAATGTACTCCTCAACAAACTGGATCTAACGGCAGATGCTGACACGCGGATCGCAGACTATTCGAAGGGAATGCGGCAGAAAACCGCCTACATACAGGCCGTCCTCCACGAACCCAGTGTAGTCTTCCTTGACGNGCAGACTATTCGAAGGGAATGCGGCAGAAAACCGCCTACATACAGGCCGTCCTCCACGAACCCAGTGTAGTCTTCCTTGACGAGCCCACGTCCGGGCTGGATCCACGCGCTGCACGGACGCTCCGGGAGATGATTACAGAACTCGCCGACGCGGGAACGACCGTCTTCCTCTCAACGCATATCCTCCCTGTTGTCGAAAAAGTCGCCGACACGGTCGGAATCCTCTACGATGGAGAGTTGGTCACTGAAGGTTCGCCTGCTGATCTCGAACGCCGCGCAGAGACTGGTGAGACACGCTCGTTGGAGGATGCTTTCCTCGAACTCACGACCGACGAGCATGGCACTGTGGGAGAGGCGGACAGTGAGGCCAGCGCTGTCGGTACCGCTAACCAGAGGGTCGTTGAGGAGAATACCGATGGCTGAATCGGGCTGGCTCAAGCATGCCATTCGGATGGGCTGGTTCGACTATNTATCAGCGTTCTATCCGGGCGATTCGGGAAGACACTGGTCGGCTGATCTTGATGGCTGGCGGTGTTGGTTTCATGACGCTCATGCTAACGGGAGTTGCGGTCCTGTTCGTTCCGGAACTCCGTGGGACGGATCCAGAGTTCTCGATAAATCGGATTGTCAGAGGTACGCTCGCCATGCTCTGGGTGTTTGGGACGTTCATGCTCGCGCAGCGGACGACNCCAGAGTTCTCGATAAATCGGATTGTCAGAGGTACGCTCGCCATGCTCTGGGTGTTTGGGACGTTCATGCTCGCGCAGCGGACGACAGCAGCGCACAGTAAACCGGTCGCCGATGCGTTCGTGCTGACGACCGTCTCACCTAGAACCGCCATCGTCGGAGGCATCGTCGCTGAGAGCCTGCGAGTGCTGACATATGTGTTCCCGGTCGGCCTTCTCCTCGCTATTGCCGGGGCGTACGCCTTCAGTGCACCACTAACCCTTCTGGCAGTCCCGCTGGCCGGTAGTCTGTACGTCGCCAGCGCGGTTACGGCCGGTCGCCTGCTGGGGTATTGTGCTGCATGGCTTGTGGCCAACGTGCCGTTCGTTGCTCGTCATAAGGGCGTTCTGGGTGGGACGGTTGTGATGCTGTTTTTCGGCATTTACTTCCTGTTCCAAGTACCGCAACTGCCTATTTCGATTAGTCCAGCCACACTCGGAGTGATTCCGACTGGGTGGCTCGCAGACTTACTGGCGGTTGGTACGCCCATTGGCTGGTCATCGATACACGCTCTCGGGGGAGTAGTCGCGGTTAGCGTGGTGCTCATCGGTGGGAGCTGGCTTTCCGAGCGTATTGCCACCTCGTTCTGGTTTGGCGAGTCGATCACCGTTTCTGATACTGACAAAAATTCTGTCTCCACCCGCACGGAGGGCGATCAGCGAGCCCTTGAGCGGGCCATCAGCCCCCTCGGCGTCCCGTTCATCACCGGACCAACCCGTCACGTTGCTGAATGGTCCCTGTTGCGAGCCCGTCGGGAACCTCAGCGGTTAAACTTCCTGCTGATCCCGGTGTTCGGTGGCGGTTCAGCATTAGTGAACATGATACTACAGGGGTCTAGCTCGCTCGCGATATTGGGACCAGCTGCCGCCGTGTTGCTGGGGTGGACCGCCAGCGCGGCGTTCGGTCTCAATCCATTCGGCGACGAAGGAGCCGTCCTGCCGACAACCCTAACTGCTGTTTCCGGTCGGGCGTTCGTCCGCGGACTTATCGCCCCGAGTTTGTTGTTCACGCCTGTCGTCACCGTCGTCACGCTTGTGACAGCACTCGTCGGAGGATACGGACTATTGGCGGCGATAGCACTGACACTGATGGGATGCTTTCTCACTGTCGTCGGGGCGACACTCGCACCGATAGTCGGGATGTGGTTCCCGCGCTACAGTGCCATCCGCATCGGCAACAGCGATGGAGTACGACCACCNCCGATAGTCGGGATGTGGTTCCCGCGCTACAGTGCCATCCGCATCGGCAACAGCGATGGAGTACGACCACCGCGGTTGCTCGCGGGTGTGCTTCACGCTGTGTCAATGTGGCTTCCCGGCGCGGCGCTGGTTGGACTCGTCGTAGCACCGGAGTTGGTGAGGCTGGCGCTCTCTGGGATTGGTTACGTTCCAGGATTCATTCTTGGGTTAGTCGCCAACGACGGAGTGCTTACCACCCTTTCATCGTCGCTGAACGACGCTGGAGTGGCAATTCTGGATCTTCCTCTCACTGCCTTCCGGGGTGGATTCGGTATACTGCTGGTTTTCGGTGGACTACTGGTCGCTTGGCACGCCTATCACGAGGCGATACGAAGGTTCGAGACTCACGAACTGCACTGACAGCGCACGAAAGCACGAGTGCTACCACCGGCGCGACACAGAGGGATAAGGGAATGATACAAGATGAGGTACTCTACCCGGGTCGATATTCGCATTCATTGTACGAGGGTGTCATAGAAGTTTTCTCGTAGCGTTAGTTACAATCAATTATTATATGAATTAGTTTATAAATAGGTCTACGAATACACCTGTCCTTGAGTAGCCATTAGAACTCTCAGTCTCCTGCCCTGCGAAAATTTATGCTGTTGGAAATTTTAGAAGTAAGTATGGTGTTACCTCCCTACGTCCACATTCTTCCTCTAGCATGGCGATTCGCGCTTATCGGTGCGCTAGCCTCGCTACCTGTCATCGCCATTCTAAACCGACTGCCAAATTCGGAGGCGACTATCGGCGGTGGTATAATGATAATTGGAGCGTTCATTGCAGGAGTCCTCGCTGCAATCCGCTCGTCAGACCCAAGTGCCGCTGGACTCCGTGCTGGGTTCATTGGTGGCGTCCTCGGACTGCTCATATTCATTGTGACAACAGGGATGACGGCAACATGGTCGCTCTTTAGAATCGTATTTGTCGTCTTCGCCAGTGGGCTGGTAGTGTGTTGCACCTCTATTCGGTTTCGGATTCGGTCACGTCGGTGGTTGGGTGGCAAACACTGTTGGCTCCAGATGGACGACCAGCACAGACGCATCGTAATTGCACGCTTCGTTCATCCTATCCAGTAGCTGGTAGACAGCGTGTGCAAGATACAGAGGATATGTTCAGCACCACGGGTTCGTTTGGTTCATACTGAAATCGACGAATCAGCCGTTTAATAGATAGGCGTACCAACCAGTATAGCTTAGCTCTACTTTCTTGTGCGAGTCACCCTATCATAATCTGGCAACTGTTCTATATTTGCTGTGATGATCGTCAAAAAGCATGTGAAGATAGGGAGAATCATCCCAAGAATAAGTAGGAATCGCCAGTTGATGGTACCTGCGTTTTCATAGAATATGCCAGTATATTGGAGGAAAGCAAGCGTCAGCAGGACAGTTACGGTGAATTTGGCATTTTCTCTGAGGTCTGGTCTCGGAAACTCCATACCTATGCCTTATTTATCATTCGACAAGTATTTTCTTTGTACGTAACACAGTATCCTCTTGAGACGGTGGGCAAAGAGCAGTTGTTACATCGGTCTGCGGATCTAATGCTGATACTTTTATTAATTATTGGTAATATCGCAGCGAAGTGGCTATACTTCAGACTTGTAAGGAATTCTCTGACGATCGTAGAGATTGCTCAGAGTAAATCGTCTATAGCGGGGTTACCAGAGCCGCACGTACTGATCATAAACTTCAACAATACTGGACACGATCGAGCGGGTTGGTTTGTCGTGATCGACGGTCGTCAGTAGGAGTAACCAGCGTCGGCAATGATTGGTAGTGGAAAGTGAGTGTATGATCATAGCACAAATTACATTATCCTGTGGTTTGTTTCTTGAGTTACAAGAATGAGTGCTATAGAAACAGATTCGCTCACGCGGCGGTTTGGGGACGTTACGGCTGTCGACGGTCTCGATCTCGAGGTGAAAGACGGAGAGGTGTACGGCTTTCTCGGGCCGAACGGCGCCGGGAAATCAACAACGATCAACATGCTGCTCGGCTTTACGCCGCCGACGTCAGGGTCGGGGACGGTGCTCGGCTACGATATTGTCGAGGAATCCCAGGCGATCCGCCAGTCGATCGGCGTCCTGCCGGAGGACTTCGGAATGTACGACCGACTGACTGCGCACAAACATGTTCAATTTGCAATCGAGGTGAAGGGTGCCGACGACGACGCCAGCGCGTTGCTTGAACGCGTTGGGCTCGAAGACGCCGCAGACCGGAAGGCAGGCGGCTTCTCGACAGGGATGAAACAACGCGTCGCGCTCGCGATGGCGCTGGTCGGCGAGCCTGACCTCCTCATCCTCGACGAACCCTCGTCGGGGCTTGATCCCAACGGTGCTCGCGAGATGCGGTCGATTATCCGCGCAGAGGTCGATCGCGGTGCGACTGTTTTCTTCTCGAGCCATATTATGGAGCAGGTCGAGGCGATCTGTGACCGTGTGGGAATCATGCGCGACGGTCGACTGGTAGCCGAAGACAGGATCGACGCGCTCAAGGATCAGTTCGACGCCGAGTCACAGTTGGTTCTGACGGTCGATACCGTTCCCGACGACCTCCTCACCGAGCTGCGGACGATGCCGAGCGTCTCCGACACACACGTTTCCGGATCTGACATCGTTATCGTGCTGAACGATTCGAGCCGGAAGGCCGCAGTGATTAACACCGTTGAAGCCGCCGGCGTCGAGATCGACGACATCACCTCGAAGGAGCCGTCGCTTGAGGAACTGTTCGCGAAGCTTACGACCGATGACGTCTCGAAATCGGAGGTAATCGGCGCATGAGCTGGGTCCACATTGCGAGGAAGGACTTCGCCGACGCCGGTCGGTCGATGATGCTATGGGCGCTGACAGGCCTGCTGATCCTGGCCGTCGCCGGTATCTCGGTGATCCCGTACCTGCTGGCGAGCGACGGCACAACGCCGGGATTCGAGGATGGCGTCGGGTTTCTGTTCTCACCGATCGGCTTGTTGATCCCAATTATTGGGCTGGTCGTCGGCTACCAAGCGATTGTCAGCGAGCGCGAGTCCGGTAGCATTCGCTTCCTGCTCGGTCTGCCGAACACGCGCCGCGACGTCGTCCTTGGGAAGGTCATCGGTCGAACTGGCGTTGTAGCGATTCCAACCGTAATCGGCTTTCTCGTTGGTGCAGCCGTCATCGTTGCCCTCTACGAGGGTTTCGCAGTCGTCGACTATCTCGGGCTGCTGGCGTTTTCCCTGCTCATGGGGCTCGTCTACGTCGCCATCGCGGTCGGGATCTCCGCGAGCGTCAGCTCCCGCGCGAAGGCGCTGGCAGCCACCCTCGGCTTCTTCGTATTGTTCGACTTCCTCTGGGAATTCGTCGCGATGGCGATCTACTGGACAGTCGAAGGCAGCCTCCCGGGTTTCGACGGCCTTCCCGCCTGGTATCTGTTCATTGTCCGATTGAGTCCGGGACAGTCCCTTAGTGCGATCTCGCTGACGCTCATTGATTTTGTCGGTGCTGAGGACATTGATCTCACGGCGGCCGGCCGTGTCGCTGGCGAAGTACCGTTCTACCTTGAGAACTGGTTCGCCTGGGTCATCGTTACACTCTGGATCGTCGTCCCACTCGGGATTGGCTATGTTCGCTTCAAGAACGCAGTGTTGAGCTAACCGGATCGAACCCGGGATTTTCTCTGTTTTCCTCGTCGCTTTAGACACCACCAAATACACCGTATATTCCCAATCCGAACAGAGCGAGTCCAATAGGGATTTTCCCCAACCGTTGTTGATACCGAATCGTCGTTTCACTGGCTGCCAGAGGCGTGCTCCAACGATCCCAATCGTTGCTCCACCGATAGCACTTGTTGAAATGTCGGTGAAGTACCAAACCATGGCTAGACCGACAACTGTCGACCCAACCTCTATTGGGAATGAAAGTCGGTCGAACCAGCGGATGGCTTTTGGCCGTGATCCCATACTGGTGATTCTCGGGCGACAACTAAACGTGTTGGTGATCACTCAACATGGCTTCGGTACAACCGCACGGGTGGCGTCGCGGCGATCACGGCGAAGTACCTGTCAGCAGTCACCTACTCGTTGCAAGATACGCAGCTCTACGTAACGCGTGTTCGTCTACAAGCGTAACTCTACTCAAGAGTGACAGCCGCTACGTACAGGCGAACCACTTAGCGATCAGCTGTAGTACTTACCGTGTACGAAGGTAGACAGCGACGCGAAGTGGAATGAGTATGAGAAACGTCACTAACATCGTGAGCACCGTCCACGTGGGGGCGACAGCAAGTCCGAGTTGGACGCCCATGCTGAGTACGAAGAGGCCGGCAAACCGGATGCGAAAATCTGCCCAGAGTCGTTGGAACCGCTCGCTCACAAACGAGCTGTACGTCACAGCAATGCCGAGAATCACACCGAGNGTAATCGAGATGGTGATTAAGAACGGCTCCCAGTACGCGAGCGTACCGAGTACGACAACCGCCAGCCCTATCCAGAGGAGTTCGTAGTAGATGCCTGGCCGAGAATCCGGCTCACCCCACTCTGTTGGAATCAATGACATCTATCGAGACAATACGCCCCATAATGATAAGTGTTCAATCACGTTCACAGAATCACCGGCACTCGGAATCGTATGGGTTCGACAGCCTTGAAGAAATCCAAGTAGATTGCCACTCCTTGTAAAGTAGGCATGCTCTCTCTCCCAGCTGGTTTGTTGAAGGTCAGGGTGAAAACAATTCTGTAGGGACGATTCTATAACACGCCCAGGAGGTCGCACTTGCTGACGCGGTAACTCGTCTCACTGACTTAGCGCCGAGTGCGTTTAGTTCTAAATGGCTGATCAGTATGAAGATACCAAATGCTTCAAGTGGAGTGTTAATTTAGGTTATAATATTANATGCAGTCATCAATATGGTATGGTAAACGAGGACAGACAACTTCAGATGGTCGAATCGAAAATACCGCTTCTGTGAATCTTGGCGGAGGAGATAATTGTTGTGTTCGACGACAGACGAGTAGGGTGGTGCGGTAGATGCGCCGGCGGCAGGTCCTTGCCCTCACCAGCGTGACTACCGTAGGTGGCGTCGCGTATTGGCACTCTGGGCGAAATACCGATGATTTGGATCAAGAGGGACAAGAGCAAAGAGTAGCTGACTCCGAACGCGACCACACCGGTTCGGAGCCGGCCACCCAAGACGGAACTGGCAATGAAACCGAACGCGACGACGAGAACTCAGTTCTCGAGGACAGCGAGGGGATGCTTGTCTTCACGTACGATGACAGCCCGCTCGAGGACTACACGCTCGCCTATGAGGTCCATCAGGAGTATGGCGCTCCCGGTTGTACGGCGGCCTGTCCCGGCCTCATGGAGGAACGAGACGCGTACCTTGATCCTGCCCAGCTTCGAGAGATGCAGGACGACGGGTGGGGGGTCCTGTCCCACACCTACCGNGTACCTTGATCCTGCCCAGCTTCGAGAGATGCAGGACGACGGGTGGGGGGTCCTGTCCCACACCTACCGCCATAGAGCGCTCGGTCATACCGAACTGACCGAGCCCGCTCGCGAGGGCGACGATCATCTGTATGTCACAGTCAACCGCCACGGTGCCGTGAAGGGTGATCCCCTTACGATTTCTGACGACAAGATCCAGACGACGGCCACAGTCGCCGGACGGGGCAACGACTCAAGCGGAGAGTACATCGAACTCGAGTCACCCCTCACTGAGACCGTCGGTTCATCGGGGGTCGTCAGATATTCCGANGACTCAAGCGGAGAGTACATCGAACTCGAGTCACCCCTCACTGAGACCGTCGGTTCATCGGGGGTCGTCAGATATTCCGAGTCGTTTATGCACGAGATTCTCGAGCGAACGGACGACCGCCTCGAGTCATGGGGACTAGACGTGACAGGATTCGTGTATCCCTATGGACGGTACAACGGCCTCGCCGAGGATATTGTCCGGGAACATTATCCTGCAGTCGCGAACCACGGCTACGGTGGTCACAACGAGCTTGTAGGTTTGGATCCGACGACAATGCATCGGATGTATGTCGAGACCGATAAAGCAAGCAAAGATGAGATCGGTGCGTTCATGGAAACTGCTGCTGAGAAGAATGTCCTCGCAATCGTCGGAGGTCACTCCCAGTACAATACTCTCACTGCGGACCGAATTCGCTATATTATCGAGACTGCCCTCGAGAATAATCTCGCAATTGTCACCATTGATGAGGCTCTGACCGAACTTGAGCGGCTATCTACCTAAAATCCGCCGTAGGATTTCAAAGATCGATTCTATGCTTCGCCAGACTCCTCAGCAGAGCACTTAGAACCATGGAAGTATACCTACTCATCAGTTCATTTACTGTAGGGGTGGTTGTAATCGAAACTATAGGTATATTTCTATGACTCCCTCTAGATAGTGAAAAGTCCACTTACTGTTGATTTCGTAAACACGACTCAGAATACGTTGATAACAGCACTAAGGGCAAAGCCGATGGCCAACGAGAGCGTTGAATAAAGAGCTTGTTTGTTGGTAGCACGAAAAATCCCGGAAAGCATTATTCCGACTGAGCAACCGAAGAGAAAGCCATGAACCGCTGTCTCCCCACTTCCGGCCGCCCTTGGTGATGCTACGAGTTCAACGAAAATTACACCCGTTAAGCCGAACAGAAAGAGGGCTCCATCTCGTCGTATGTTCCGTTCTTGTCGCTCAATCATACATCACCGTTGGAAGAGTGCTTGAATAATAGTTGTCACTTTCTTCGTTAAGTTTGTAGCCTTCAGGATGTCATAGAATGGTTCGTGTACCAATTGTATCATCCTCGGAAAGTGATATATAAATAGATAGGGGGAATCTATGTGGTTTCTGTTTCTTTCTTCGGAAGACTTTTTCGTTCTGAAAAGTAGTATAATATCACGACGAATCCGGCTGCAGGTACTNGAATCTATGTGGTTTCTGTTTCTTTCTTCGGAAGACTTTTTCGTTCTGAAAAGTAGTATAATATCACGACGAATCCGGCTGCAGGTACTATTACGCCCAACCAGTACATTTGAGGATTTTTGAGATCGAGTCGTCTCGCGTCAATATACATCAGAATACCTATCGGGAATTGTATAATAAGAGCTCCAGCTAGTAATCCAATAACTACATTAGTCATGGGAGNGTCTCGCGTCAATATACATCAGAATACCTATCGGGAATTGTATAATAAGAGCTCCAGCTAGTAATCCAATAACTACATTAGTCATGGGAGATATCCTATTGCAAGAGTAACTCTCTTATCTAATAAGTCTGTTCTACCAGTGATAAGTCCGCACTGTCTCTGTATCGGCTCTTTCGGTGAAGACTCGTCGAAACGAAGTGACGAAATGGGTGACGATTCCATATGCATCGGAGAACGCNCGGTGAAGACTCGTCGAAACGAAGTGACGAAATGGGTGACGATTCCATATGCATCGGAGAACGCAGTCTCAACTTCTGTGAGTTGAGAAATGTATAGTTTATATTGTTTTATCGGAATTTGTGGTACTACCTGCGCTTGTTCAGGCTTTAGGTGACGCCGACTGGCTCGGATCGACGCAACATCTCTCTGAGTCAGAGGTCAACGTACTGTGATTCCCACTCACGGCGCTCCTGAATGGNGTTCGTCGATCGAGTTCTCCCTTCTCGACGAGTTCCTTGTTGACGAGGGTGTCGAGATTGGGATACAGCCGTCCGTGGTTGATTTCGCTACTATAGTACGACTCGATTTCGTCTTTGATGTCTTGACCCGACGGCTGATCAGCGCCTGTAATGACGTACAGGAGATCTCGCTGAAAGCCTGTAAGATCGTCCATGATGAGTTGCCCTTGTAACCGAATATTGTTATTTCTATCGTATCTACTAGCCAGATTGAATTCCAATTTTTGAGAAGGACAGTAGTCTATTGGTTAATTTTGATCGGAGAGTTAGTGACGGTTTTCAGAGACAAGTTGGTCGAGGAACGAAGCAAGGACNGTCTTCTCCTTCTCATCCGATTCGAGAGAGAAGTCTTGACGGGGATCTTCATAGACTTCGAGTTCAACACGATTTGCAGCAGAGAGTTCACCGTCAAGCACCACAAGATTGAGAATTGCGGTCTGGTAGATCACCAGCGTACGGATCTCATCGATATCGAGATACTGGATGTTGAGCGCTTCCAGTGTCGAGAGCAGGTTGACTGGAGTGCNATATTCCCGCGTCGAACCCGTATCGGTTGGCATTGAATTACTCTTGTGGACCCCTACCAATAGTTCTCATCCTTCAGTGTAGCAACTGGTAGTAGAGACAGTGCAATCAAAGAGGGTTGGGCTGGCAAAAGGACCACCGGTCGTATGGGGCCAATACCGGTGGGATATGGACCGAGTGCTGGATCGTGATGTCGCGCCAAGGGATACGCGACAGTCGCGGTTTGTGGTGGAGTCATTATCAAGCTATGGGCCGCTCTTCGGATTTCTCGAGACCGCCAACAACCACGTACTAGGACTACATACGTGATCGTTGGCGATCTTGTCGACCGAACGCGAGTAACAACGCCGCCGCGAAGCTCCAGGACGACGCTCGAGGACGGCTGATCTTAACCAACGGCGGGACGGCTCTCCTGG
>NZ_AOIA01000075.1 GCF_000337695.1 Natronococcus jeotgali DSM 18795 | reverse complement strand
GTAGAAAGAAGCTATAATAGCTGACAACTACAGTTGGCACGGTCAATCCACCACCTACCACTCACCACCTGACCGTGCCTTTCACTACGCAGTCTCGAATGTCTCGCTTCTGAGTCGCAATCGAGCGGTCAGACTCTTATCAGAGTCGCACGTAGCCGATCGTAGACACGTCGACCTAGTCAGATTCAGGGAGATCGCCAGGGTCGGCGACGCCTTCGCTGCTCCTGATCATGGACTACTCCTCGCCGTTGTCGTGAATGGTGATC
>NZ_AOIA01000074.1 GCF_000337695.1 Natronococcus jeotgali DSM 18795 | reverse complement strand
GTCGCCGTCGGGGTTAGTCGTCGTTGACTCGGTGACCGAAACGGTAGTTTCTGGCATCCCTGGTTTAACCCTACATAAATGCGTACAATAAGGGTTACGAGAGGGAAAATCAGGTGTCCCGGAAACCCCCCTTTCCGGGACAGTCGCCTACTTAGATCAGAGCGTATCATACAATAGCCCCCAACCGTCATTACCTATCGCTCTGCGACCCGAACCGCCACGCCCGAAGGCCTTGGCCCGTCCCGTTTCAATCCCGTTGTGGGTTTCTACCGCCCTGCGACAAGTCGTTGACCTCAGTGACAACAGTTACGGCGACTTGTTTCAATCCCGTTTTCGGGCGCTATTACGTTGCGACCCTTTTGATAACGGAGAGGGTTGGTGTCTCCGTACAGTTTCAATCCCGTTTTCNCTATTACGTTGCGACCCTTTTGATAACGGAGAGGGTTGGTGTCTCCGTACAGTTTCAATCCCGTTTTCGGGCGCTATTACGTTGCGACCGCGGGAAATTTTCGGGAGGGGGACGGTCCTTCCTTGTTTCAATCCCGTTTTCGGGCGCTATTACGTTGCGACAGCCGTTGTCGATCTGATCCTCGACGTAGCAGCGCGTTTCAATCCCGTTTTCGGGCGCTATCACGTTGCGACCCGAGATCAGCGAGGAGATCTACCTTACCGATAAGTTTCAATTCCGTTTTCGGGCGCTATTACGTTGCGACCGAAGACTGCGTCACCGAGTTGCCGTTGCTCGATCGTTTCAATCCCGTTTTCGGGCGCTATTACGTTGCGACGGGTGGTTGGCGTCGAAGACGATGATGATCAGTGGATGTTTCAATCCCGTTTTCGGGCGCTATTACGTTGCGACCTGTAGTCCTCCACGGTAAGATCACCCTCGTCTGCGTGTTTCAATCCCGTTTTCGGGCGCTATTACGTTGCGACCCTTTGAGGCCCGAGTAGTCCCGGCGGACCGTGTCGTTTCAATCCCGTTTTCGGGCGCTATTACGTTGCGACAGGGGGCTGAAATCGGTGGATAGACCATTTTTTGGCTTCTCGAGACGCCGATTGAACCTCGGGCTTCGTGGACCCCTACCGTACACATTATTCAAGTGGGTCCATGAAAATCCTTACTCTCGCAGAATACCTCGGTCATAGAAGTAAGCAACCTCCGCCTTCGATATCGGCATCTCGTCCTTGCTCTCGGGGAACGTTTCTGTATTGAGACCGTCACGAATCCACCATGCGGGGATCTCGATAGCGTAGTCCTGAATAAATTCCCAGAGATCAGACCGACATGCCGTATCAGTCGCTGTCACAGAACACTGGGATCGAGAACAGGTATGCTCTTTCTCCCACCTTTTCTCAGGCGACCATGTCTTTCCATCTGGTTCAGTGTAGCTAGCTGCCAGTACGGGTACTCTGTAGGACGATATTGATCGGAGTTCGATATTGTCCGTTCCGTTGGAATCCTCCGTAACAGGGCGATGGGGACCAAACAGCCAATCCTCGCTGATTGCCGTTCGGATTGTTGCCGTATTGTACTCGAGTTCGAACTCGTTGTAGACTCTATCAATCCACTCTTGCGCGCGATCAAAACGGTACGCTTCTGCCTCTCCGAGAACTGTCGCTGTTCTTTCAAGTACCTCCCATTTCTCTGAATCGCGATTTTCAGCGTAGGGATACCATGACTTAGCGTTGTTAAGTGGCGCATAGACTCGGCATTCGTACTGGTGGTTCTCGAGACCCTTGCACTGCGAACAGTCCGTTATTGAACAGCAATCTTCTGAGGTTGGTTTTACACCAGATCGATGGAGCCGTCCAGCCCGCTGGAGTATCGCATCAATCGGTGCGACGTCAGTCAACAAAAGGTCGGCTGAGAGATCCAAACTAATCTCGCAAACCTGTGTCGAGACCAAAAACTCACGATTATCAGAGACAGTAGCGTTGACGCCAAATTGATCTCGAATGTCTTCTTCTTTCTTTTGACGATGTGAACGGATGAACTCACTACTATAGTATGTTACTGTCTCGCCGGCAGCTCGGAGTTGCATCGCAAGATCACGAGCTGCAGCGACAGTGTTCTTGACAACCATCACCTTCTTCGCATCCGTTTCATCAGCGACTTCGAGAGCGCGATCGACAGTGAGCTCACACTTAGAGACATCTACAACAAATGGTTCTCGAGGTGGTTGATCAGCTGCAAGGCGACCATCACTTCGCACCGTTGTCGCTCCAGAGATGGGGGGTGCGTTCTGAATCGACGATGGAAGCGTAGCTGTCATTACGTACCACGGAATATCGTACTCTTTGAGCTTACGCAGCGCTCCGAGAAGGTGGCCAGTTAATTGCGTATCGTAAGCGTGGACCTCGTCGAAGACGATCCCGGCTCGATAGAGATTTCCTTTCGCAATTGACGACCACCGATAGCCGTTGATAAGCGTGCTAAGAACGTGATCAACAGTCGAAACAGTGACTGGGTTTTGAAACCAGCGTCGAGACCACTCCTCAAGCATAGGGTTGGATGTATCCCACCGCTCTGACCCGGCTTCGCTCTCTAAAAACGTCTCGCTTGCCGAGTGATACAGTGATGAGTGATCTGGCTGTATACCACTTCCTTCGGTGCCGTCGGTAATCGATAGGAGAAGATTGTTGGTCGTCACTTGAGTCGGCATCGCGAACACTAGTCGATCGATTTCACCTTGTGCTGCGAGTTCGCGACCCCATTGGAGAGCAGAATGTGTCTTGCCTTCACCACATCCCGCCAAACCTACTAGTGGCGCGTCGATTGCTGAATCGATTGCTTGCTGGTATGGGCGGAGAGAGTCAAATAATGAGATATCGTCGGCGTGCAATTGCCTGGGAACGCCGATTTCAGTGCCCGTTGCGCTCGCACTCGCGTAGTGATCTGCCTGAATTAGAACCGACCGAATCACCGTCGCTAATGCACCAACATGTTGGTACTCTGTTTGGTCACCATGTAACTGCTGTCGTGTATAGGTCAGAAAACGCTCAAATTCCTTGTTGGCCTCTCCAGTCAACGAGAGTGGTGGGTACGCAAATTCATTACTTTCGGACGATGAGAGAGTATCTGTCCACTGTTCACCTGGATCACCGGTTACCCTCGAGTCATCCCCTACCGTTTCTGGTGTCATATGGTCCCGTGTGAGCGCAGTGTGATGGTGAAGAACAGCAATCGTCAGTGCCATCGTTTCAGTCAGTGGCAAATCGCGATTGCGGGTAAACTCAAGCGTATACCTCGCACTTCGGGCGCTGTGATTCGGTTTCTCCGCTCTGTCACCGTGGACCCAAGCTTGCCAATCAGGATGTACTTTTCCTGTATCGTGTAACCAAGCCCCCATCTCAATAAGTTCCGCTAGACGCTCTTCAGAAATCTGCATTCCAATGGAATCTAACCGGTGTGAAAATAATTCTTGATTCGCGAATAGACTGGCGTGTTCTGCGACTGATTGGCTATGGTCAATAAAAGAGACGGCTGGTGATTTCTTCGCGAGGATCTCGTCATAGGACATAGATGAATCGCTCCCCGTCTGGTGTTTCGTAGTAGTGGTCGACGGCGCCTCCAGTTACCGATACTGTCTCGACGCGTGCTGGTTTCGGGACGTTTCGATAGCCAAGGTAATCTGGTTCGACGGGTAGGAGTTCGGGATCGTCGCCAGCTTCGGGGATCACACAATCAACCGTTGCTGGTTCATCGATTCGTTTAATCGGGTCGACCGACACTTCGCGGATATCAACTAGGTCGTCTGATCGGCCCAGATAGAGTAACCGCTCGGGGTCCTTGAGCGCATTCTCGAACGTACTTAGGTAGTGTTCTGGTCCACCGATATACATTTTATAGGTTGGCTTGATCAGAGATTCCACCTGTGTCGGTGTCGATTCATAGACACCCTGATCGGACACGTTCCCCGTTTTTGAGCGCTTCATTCGGGATCGCAGGTCACGGTGACGTTCCGGTGGATCAACGATACGCACGCCAAACCGACATTCCTCCTGTATCTGTGCTCGAAATTCTGCTTCTGTCTCATTTCCACGATCTTCTCGAGTCGAACCGATAATCGAGGGGCGACCGAGAGCAGCGTACACAACCCCTTGCAGCGTAGGAATTGGTGGTACCCTGTATGACGGAATGCCGTTCATTGCTCCGGATTTGGCGAACGCACACTCAAACGGGACATCCAGTGTTGCCCGGAGAACTTGGTCACTCATACTACAGATTCTTTTTGACGTGATCCTTAAGCGTATCAAACGTCGCTACTACCGAGTCTTGAGTTTCAACGCCATCAACGGATTCGACGACATCCATTACTTCATCCCAATTATTCATCACTGATGGGTTTCGCGTGCCTGCAACCCACACGTCCGCTTCGAGGGCGATCAAGTCCTTGAGAACGCTCTCGAGTGTCGAGGGGTCGACTTCACCGGTCTCAGGATCGGTCCTGATCGCATTAGAGACGCGCTGGTTGTAGACAGGTTGGGTTGACGCTATCAGGAAATCTGGCATGAAGTCTGCCATATGCCTCGCTTGGCCGGCGAGATTCGAGGTATTCTGGATAGCCGTCAGGAGTTCCTCTATACGGTCTTTACGGTCGTCGCCATTGTTATTGTCGTCAAGTTCGTTAGTGAGTTCTCTCTTAGATCGGACTCCATTGTTAGTCTCCTCGATATTCTCGATTTCGCGTCGACCGATCGCAGGAATATCAATAGCGAGCGCGCCACGGAATACGTTCTCTGTCATCTCTCGATATCCGATATTATGATCTGAATCTGTGACACTCTCAGCATCGATACCAGGATCGTACTGGAGGATCATATCTGTCGTTACCGGCTGATCATACTGACCAACGAGTGGCGTTGCTCGTAGTGGCGACACTCGGTTAACTGGGATATCGTCGATATCGTCTAGCTCCTCTGGGTTCATGTACCCGAAGAGGTCACAGAGTTTGCACTCGCTAATTCTCCCACACTGGTGTGCAGCATGGCAATCAACCCCTTCTGCTGTCTGGGCTTTCAGAGCGTCTTTGATTGCATGCCGGTACGCCTGTCCACTAATATATGGTTGATTCCCTACTTTTTTAAGATCTGATAGCTGACTCCCTCCCTCTCCAGCGTTGTGGTTACCGAGATCGACGTGAGTTAAGTGTGCGATCCCAATCTGGGCAATCTCACTCATTGTCATCACCTTCGGTGCTGTTGACGACGTTCTCGTACTGTGCAGCCAAAGAAGCGTGAATAACGAACATGCGTTTTGTTGGGTCGAAGGTCGATTTGTCGGTTATCAGGTTGAGTACTCGCTCTACATCATCGTCTTTCGATGCGACCCAGCTGTCACTCTGATTGTTCTCGAGTGATTTCTTCTGAGCCTGCATAGCTGCCTTTTCAAACGATTGTAGGAACTGCTCGGGAGTGCCAGCGTTCTGTAGCTGGATGAGTACCCCAATATCGTTTCCACCGTGGAACAGCCGGCCAATATTCGAGGCAACTTGTTTGATACTCTCGATACTCTTCGAATCGATCTCAGCGTCTTCTGTCATGTTCTGCATGATGGTGGTGAAGTAGTCGCTTACGTACTGCATCCGTGGTACGTACCCAGCGCCCGCATCGCCACGGATCACTGCTTTCGAGATTTCAAACGTTCCGCGTTCGAGTAGCACGAGTCGCTTCTCGAGGATGCCAAATCCAATATCGTCCTTGAAATCAACGAGTCCCGAACTACCATTGGTTGTACTGGCGAACCATAGTAGCACATCGCGCACTGGCCAGTAAGTGTCGTTATCCTCAACAGACCGTTCTTCAACGACAGAGTATGCCCATTCACCCGGTTCCACTTCTTGAATCGAGTCGATAGTCCGAGTTTGACCAACATCACTGACAAAGTGGGTCAGTCCTGTTGGTCGGCGCTCGATCTCTTTGAATGGATTTTCTTGCTGAGTATTGACCTCTCGTAAGACTTCTTCGTAGAAATCAAGCGTCTGCAACCCAGCGGACTCGGTGAACAACCGCCCAAGTGTTCGCTGTCGGGACCGCTTCTTGTCGGTGGAATCGGTCATATCCTCCAGTATACGGTTTAGGTCTCCACGGATATTGTAGAGGGTCTCGATATCACCTACCGGGGCAAAAAGGCGGGCATTGTTCCCATCGATAGCTGTTTGTCGTACGACTTTTGGCATCGACATGTAGTAGAATCCAGCTACAAGACAGGCTGCACATCGGCCACGGTGCTTGTCTTTTCGTGACTTCTGACCCAGAGGGGTTGCATCACCAGTAGTAGACGCGAATATATTGAAGCTCTGGTTGTATTCCAGATTACCATTTTCAACGCCTTTGTACGTCGGCATCGTTTCGGATCCACAGGTCATGCAGGGATGATCTCCCTTACTGAGTTCGTGGTTTCCACACAGGCTGGCTTCAAACGTAGCAAAATACCGCTCAAAGCGGTCAATCTGTTTTGGTCCAGACCGACTGCTTGGGTTGCCGACGTACTCTGGTGAAAGAATAAATGCAGCCCCGCCACCACTCAAACTACGACCGAGCGCATCTTCGACGAGATCAACATCAATTCCAACATCGTCGAGGCTTTCCTCGTCGATGTAATCATCCTCATAGACTGTTAGTTGCTCATCTGGGTACGGAGTCCGTGGCTTATCAATTCGCCGAGCGTCATCATCCGGTACGCTAAGTTCATCAAGTGCTCGATTGACCGCGAGAGCACGAGCTGATCGACGATGGGTATGCTTTAACCGTTCCTCGATATGTGATTTCAGATCGGAAAGCACATCATTGAGATCTGCTTCGTCAAGCACTTCGATGCGATTCGGATACACCGAGACTTGCTTGTTGCCCATTGAGTTGAGTTTCTGGGCGAGATCGGCGACCGCCTCGTTGACGAACGGATCGCTTGTCAGTCGGAACAGAACTGTTTGGTCTGTGTTAGTCGCCTCACCAGCGGAAACCTCATCCAGAGTAAGTTGATTGCCCACTATCGCCACCTCTCAGGTATCTGATTGACTGGCATCACACAGCCAAAGCCAAGGCCAGTTCGCTCACCAAGCCCCATTGTTTGAATGAACTCACTGGTTCGTGTATCGGTCCGGAGCGTGACCTCCATACGTGTTCCAGTTGCCCACCCCTCTCCGCTAGTACGGAGGCGGGATGTCTTGAACCAGTGGACGTCCTCGATAATGAGTTCGTCCGGCGTTTCTTCCCACTTGGCTTCCATCCGATCTCTAACGTTGTCTCTGACCCGAGCGAACCACATTCCGTCATCGGGATGGAGATCGACACGCTCGTCATCCTCATACTGGCTTACATATACCGGGCTCATAGTCCGATATTTTGCTCGAGTCTCTGTTTCAACAGCCTCTAAATCGGCCCCCTTAATCGGGACTTCGGTGTGTCCCAACTGAACCTCGTTGTGGCGAGCATGGTTCGCTACAGCGTCGATGATCGTCTTTCGGTCACTATTGATGACCCAGTATCCGCGTTCGCACGTAAGCCCATCTTCGTTGGTCTGGTACGGTCCTGTCTGTACGAACTCGCTGAATACGAATGGGGGTGCGTGTGGGAGTTGGTGCAGCTCCGTCGCTAATTCGGGTTCATACTTGTTGAGTGCGTCGTAAATGAACGACTGCATACTCAGATGATAGTTCCAGGGGAGGTGGAAGCGTGGATTGCTCCCACTGTCAGCACTAATGTACAGCCGAATATCCTAACACCTCCGTTGATAATAATTGGAACACAGTATAGGTACTATGTCACTAGCCTATATCATTGATGGAAAGAAGACACAAACCAAATTGACTCAACAGATGACAACACTTTTCATCGACCTTTATAAATACTCTGTACGGTAGGGGTCCACGAAACTAATCCGCTACACAGTGGAATCACGTTGCTCGAGAGAGTCGCTTCCAAGATTTGAACCCCCTGTCACAACGTAATAGCGTCCCAGCATGGGATTGAAACTTAATCGACCCAGTCATTAACCGGCGAGACGCGGAGGTCACAACGTAATAGCGTCCCAGCATGGGATTGAAACTCAGTAAGCGCGAAAGAGCCGGCCCGGGATGGAGTAAGTCACAACGTAATAGCGTCCCAGCATGGGATTGAAACAACCCGGTGAACTTGTTCCCGCGCATCCGCATGGGGTCACAACGTAATAGCGTCCCAGCATGGGATTGAAACACCATCAGCGGTCCGTCGAGGATCTCCACGGGGCCGGTCACAACGTAATAGCGTCCCAGCATGGGATTGAAACTGATATCCACAAACCGGACAGTCCCAGTCCACAATGTCACAACGTAATAGCGTCCCAGCATGGGATTGAAACTCCCATACCTGGCGCTCGCCGGCGCCGGTCGGGATCGTCACAACGTAATAGCGTCCCAGCATGGGATTGAAACAGGATGCCATGTCCGAGGCCGAGGACAACCGACGGTCACAACGTAATAGCGTCCCAGCATGGGGTTGAAACATCAACATCCACGCCGACGAGCGCAACGGCATCCAGGTCACAACGTAATATGCCTTGTTTTGCCGCCGATTGACGACAACTTCAGACGCTCTCGCAGGAAGCTTCCGTCACATTC
>NZ_AOIA01000073.1 GCF_000337695.1 Natronococcus jeotgali DSM 18795 | reverse complement strand
GAGAGGCATCGCCGTCGTCACTGGAACAATGACGCAAGATACCATAATCCTGACCCTTCGACAAACACCGCTAGCGACAGCTACTGCATTTTCTGACTCCAAGAACCGGCCTCTGACGCCGTAAAACCGTGTATGATCAACCCTATCCCGACGCTGTCTTGCGTTCAACAAGGCAACGTAATAGCGTCCCAGCATGGGATTGAAACGACAACGGCTTTTACCTGGCCCACGCGCCCGGTGACGTCACAACGTAATAGCGTCCCGGCATGAGATTGAAATTCACCGAACATCATGGTGTTCGGGATCGGCATTATTCCTCGAAATCAGTCTCAAGCGCAATGTCGTTGCTCATGCTGTTATCTCTCTTGAAGCGGTAAGCGGCTGCTGCTCGAGTATCGGCCCGATATCGATCGGCGTTTCTCGGTCGGGCCGTTCAGTACCGGTCAACCGTGCGGCCAACTGGATCCACGGCGCGACATCGGGATTTTCGAGTAACACCCACGGTTCGGGTGGCCAGAACAGGGTTCCGCCGACCGGGTCGTCGGGATCGCCATACCTTTCTGGCGGGAGAACCGTCTCAAGCAGCTCGCCGATAGCATCGACGAACGGAGTACCGACGATGTCAGGAACAATACCAGCACGGCGCTCGGCGTCAGTACGGAACGACAGCTTGAGACGCCAGCCGTTGCCGTCGACCGAGACGAGACCAAGTGCCTCGAGGACGTCCCGGTTGTTTCGGATCGATCGCGTCGAAACACCGGCCCGGTCCGCGAGGTCACGTTGGGAGAGTCGCTCATCGGCTCGGAGCAGCGAGCAGAGGACTTTGCCAACCGTCGGCGGGAGCTCCGGCATCAGATGATCAGCCTCGAGCGCGGAAAGGGCGTACCGGAGCTCGTCAGCTCGAATCTCTCGCGGCATCTCCTCACTCTCGAGCTGATTTGGCGCCCGTGCGACGTCGACCGGATTGCCAGACAGAGAGCGTGTCATAGAACTCTTCTCGTCCCCTTCGATGTGACCGAAGTGATAGATACAGGCGGAGGCGATACCACTGCGGTAGCGCACAAG
>NZ_AOIA01000072.1 GCF_000337695.1 Natronococcus jeotgali DSM 18795 | reverse complement strand
AAAAGGTACGTCTGCACGCTCGATCTACCAGCTGGTTCGTTGAATGTCAGGGTGAAAACAATCCTGTGGGGACGATTCTATGACACGCTCGTTACTACTCTATTACTCCAGAATAAGGCCAAAATAAGTATCCCAGAGAGAAGTAGGTTCATTAGTGGAGCCTCAAAATAGCTGATTGTGACAGAGATCGGACTCGTGAGCTGTGCAAAGACCAAGCTCGAGCAGCCTGCGCCACCTGCCGGGTTGTATGCCCCATCACCGTTGTTCAGCAAAGCTCGGCAGTACTGCGAGCAGAATCATGACGACTGGTTCATCCTCTCGGCCAAGCACTATCTGCTCGAGCCTAACGGGCCACCTATCGAGCCGTACGATGAAACGTTGACGGATGCGCGGGTTGCGACAAAGCGAGAGTGGTCGGAAACAGTGTTCGAGCAGTTGCAGTCGGCAGGGTTGCTCGAAGCGGGGAAAACGCTCGTATTCCATGCGGGGCGTGCGTACTACGAGGAATTGCTACCGTTGCTCGANGTACAATGAACAGCTCTGAGTGGGATCAGGAAATTTGTTCGGCTGAACCAGACCCGTTCTTTCGCGGTTACAATGTCAATTAGATCCTCCACGTCTCGTCATATCCTCGTCCGTTTTAATTGCTTCTATTCCACCACCGACATTTTAAATTCATGAACTGCAGAACTTATTAGGACATCTATTCGGCATATTTTGAACGATATCGAGAAGCTATCATCGGTAAAAAAGTACTGTCACTATCATCAGAGTATATATTTAATGAATAGGATGCTTTTCTCTGGACCTCGGCACCAGTATCTAGAAGCACAAGCATTTCAGGCAGCAGATCGGATCGCTGAGAACTCTATTGGGAGTATTCTCTATCTCACACGGAACGACGCGCCCTCCTGTTCGCGGAGGTGTTGGACAGTCCCTCTTGAATACGGCTCCTCAGTTAGGGGGTCATTGGAATCGAGGTGGCACTTTACGAAGATAGTAGCAGCAAAGACAACGATAGAGGGAAGTGGGATGTCTGTAAATGGTAAATCAATATGATACATATGAGGGCGTTCCTGCCGGAGCGTGACAGTGAATTATCTATAATAGAAAAGGGGAGTAACCCCTACTATCGAGATATTTCTGCGATCCATTCACCAACCAAGGCATACAGCCATATTGGTATAATTGACAAGAACTATTTTCAGCTACCAGAGACTTTTCAAGAACCTGTGTGTGAGGTGGAATAGTTATGGAATACGCAACTGTAGCTAGAACTATTTCTGTTGAAGGGCATGATTATCTTTTGATTGAGTGGGGACAAGGTGGAATAGATATCCTATTACATCCAAACGATCTTTCTCCGGAAACTGGAGATGCAATTCTCGTGGACTCCAGGGAAGTTGTAGAAGTAATTGATCCAATTGGCGTCGATCGTGGTAATTCAATTGGTATTGTAAGGAAGGAACTTGATGAACGTGCTGTAGTGGAGCAAGGAGGGAGACTGGCAGTATATGTGGTTGCTGATGATGTTTCTGTTGAGAGCGGGAATACGGTCGAAATATCTAGTACAGGGATAATTCGAGATGTTGTTAAAAAGACAGCTATCAAGCATGAATCCCGCCATCCTGCGTCAACTGATATCGAGGATTATATACATAATCTCAAGTTTTCTTCGGATGAACTAGATATTGGATTTGAAGATTTTGGCGGGATGTCAGAACAGCTCAAGCATGTGCAAAAGCGAGTAGAACTGCTATTAACGCAGCGTGGGGAGTTAGAACAAATCGGAACACAACCCAAACTAGGCGCCCTTTTTCATGGAGAACCAGGCACTGGGAAAACCCACTTTGCAAAGATACTAGCTTCGGAGTCAGACGCAGATTTCTATAGGATACGCGGGCCGGAAATCGTTACAAAATGGATTGGAGATACAGAAGAGATTCTTCGAGAGCTGTTTAATCACGCCAGAAGAAATGAACCCGCAATTCTATTCTTTGACGAGATTGACAGCTTAGGGAGTGAACGAGGAGACGGTCCAAACCAACAGTTCGGGAATCGAATAGTAGCTCAACTACTCTCTCTGATGGACGGTGTAGATCAGCAGTCAGAGGGATTACTGGTGATCGGATCGACAAATCGTATTGAGGGAATAGACGAGGCACTACTGAGACCTGGGCGATTGGACTGGAAAGTTGAATTTGAGATTCCCGGTTTTCAAGACCGAGTCGAGATATTTGAATCACTACGAGATCAAGGCTATGATGTCAATGACACGGTTGACACCGAAGAAATAGCCTCGCTTACAGATGGATGGACAGGTGCCCAGTTGAGGTCTCTTCTTGATGAAGCAGGTGTTGTTAGCGTCGCTGCGGGACGAAATCAGATAACAATGACAGATTTAAAAATCAGTTATGAACGACGGAGTGCTCAATCATGACTAACCGTATTCGCAAGTTCGGTCAGGGTGCCTATTGGTGGATGGTCAGGCGCAAAAACAATATAAAAGAACGTCTTGGTTTTACATCATACCCTGACCTCAAAGAGTTCGTATATCTTGACCAGACCGCTCTGATAAGTTTGCTCTCGTCAACGACGGGCGGCATTACACAGCAAAAAACGAGTAGTCAGAAACAACGTATCTCTTCTAGTATTACTGGATCTTTGGGACCTATCGGTGCTTCGGTAGGGGAAGAAGAACAGAAATCCACAGAGACAGTCCAGAAATACGTAATCCAATCCAATTTCAAGGAATTATATGAGATTCGAAAGAAGGATCTTGCAATCTCTGATTATGTAGACTTACAACCAGATGTAGATGCCGCTGCTATTGAGAACGCTGACACAGAAACTCTTAAGCAAGAATCGTCCCCCGAGATCCAAACCCTATCTCGGGGAGACTTGATTGAAGTTGACGCTACTCTGAGTAGTTCTGACATATATGAATACTTTCAAGTATTTGATGCATTTGAAGATATAGTGGAGTCATTTTCTACAGAGGAGGAGTTCCAACAACAGTTACGGGAACAGGGTGTTTCAACCGATGAAATCGCCATGATTCTCGAATTAATGGAGATTTTGATGGCAGGGTTAGTCCCTATAGAATGTAAGGTCTCAAACTATGGGGTGTATGGTGAAGACCAGAATATAATCGTTGACAAGAATTGGGCGAATGAACGTGACATCGATTTTGATGAATTCTACTTGGCAGGGTTCATTGATGAAGATAATCTTTGGCAAGAACCATCACGGATCTTATTCAGTGAAAACGAATTCACAGTCTATGGTCGTCTCGATTCACCTGCACCAGGAAAAAATTGGAGTCCGTTGAAGCTAGTGAATATACTAGATAGTGTCTTCCCAGACATTGCACACGAGGTTGAGAATCTTCCATCAGCATTCGATGAACCGAAAGCTTCAGAGACTGCGTCAAATAGCTTTGAAACTACGGTTCAGGATTATTTGGAGATGCTTGAAATACAAGCTGATAACAGCTTCCCCGATGGAGCAATCAACGATGCGATTGACTCACTAGAGGACCCTATTGTTGCGGAGTCTTACGAGGAAGAAGAAGAGATACTACAGGAAGCTGAAGAGGCACTAGAAAATGAGCTTCCCGGCGAAGGCTTAGATGAATATTTAGAGAATATACCAAGAGTGCGGGCTAATTTCCTCGAGAGTAGGTCAGGAAATTCGGAGAGTTTCAATGAATCATCTACTTCAGAAGATGGTGGAGACAAGATATTCTTAGAGACCAACTTCATCGCGGTCTATTGGTAGGTCCGTTCGGGCCTAAAACCAAGGAATTGGGGGAGTGGGTCAGTCTACTGTCTCAATAGTTTCGCTTTCGTTGATGCTCTTGTAATATCAGTACTTCACAAAGCTGGTTAGTTGAGACGTCTGCTTGCTGAAGATGTGTCCAAACACCAGCAGCAAGCAGACGGTTCAATCCACGAGGACCAACTCCTTAACTTCCTCGTCAACACGATTGACGAGGAAGTTTCTCTCGGCCTGAGCGATAATGCTCAAATTGGCGCTGAAGACATCTATGAGNCTCCTTAACTTCCTCGTCAACACGATTGACGAGGAAGTTTCTCTCGGCCTGAGCGATAATGCTCAAATTGGCGCTGAAGACATCTATGAGTCCTCGTCGGCGCGTGCGCCGACGGGACCTCGGTCTCTACACTCTGCGAGGACAGTGAAGACTCTTCTCACCAAAACACTGTTCTGTACCATCTCTGCAGGAAATTCGACCTCGAATCGGTTGAACAGGTTGGGAACACGCTTCTCCAGAAGGACGTACTCACTGTGCTTCCTGAGCAGGTGGAGGTCTGCGCAGACCTCCACCTGCGGCCCTACTACGGTGACAAAGACGACACAGACGGCCTCTATCACTCAGAAGCGAAACGTGGAACCACCGCGTTCCATGCCTATGCGACACTCTACGTCCGTGTACAGAACAAGCGCTATACGCTGGCAGTGCGCCGTCTCACCGACGGTGACACCGCCAGCAGCGTCCTCGCAGAGTTTCTCGGGATTCTCGACGGCCTTGACGCTGAAGTCAAGGCCGTCTATCTTGACCGTGAATTCTACGATAGCAAGTGTCTCATGCTGCTTCAGGCGCACAACCACGCCTACGTGATGCCGATCATCCGATGGGGACAGACGATCAAGCAGGAACTCTCGGAAGGCTGGAGCCGTGTCATCCAGCACGATCTGACGGCGAAACTCGACGGTCACAGCTGAACCGTCGAGTTTCCCGTTTACATCGACTGTACCTACCAGAATGGACAGTACGATGAGCACGGGGTGGCGCGTCACGGCTACGCCGCTGACGCGCCGTTCATCGACTCACCACGTGACGCCCGATACCACTACGCGAAACGCTTCGGTAGCGAGGCGACGTACCGGCTCTCCGAACAAAGTATCGCAACGACGACAACGCAAAATCCGGTGGTCCGGCTGTTGTACGTCGTAGTGAGTCCGCTGTTACAGAACGTTTGGCGGTATCTGCATTGGGAGTACGTGGCGACGCCCCGCCGTGGCGGGCGTCGTCTCTGGTCCTGGTCGTTCAAGGAGTTCATTAAGATGGTATGCCGGGCAGCATGGACGGCCCTCGCGGTGCGTCGGGCCGACCCTGCAAATCGGCCACCGGACGATCGGTTCCACCGCTAACGCTCGACCGAGCCAGCCTCCCTGCAAGTGGCAACACCGTCGCGTCGGCGGCGGTCAGCCGCCGACAGCGACGACTCTGCTCGATCTTCGGTCAGAACTTCCGTCAATCACTACCGATCAGGATGAAACTGCGGCTTCAGTCTGAGTGAGCAGACGCTTTATGAGGTACTGAACTTAGATCAAATCAGAAAGAAATCACTCTTGGCGGCCTTGTTGAAATAATATTATTCATATATAATATTTGTAATATAAGTTCGCTAAAGCCTGCGATTAGCCTCAACGATTTACTCAGACACTTCTTCGTTATACCGGCGGACAAGACTCCGAACATACCAGAATTTCAACATCATCGACGTCAGTCCACCCAGGGTTGCTCTAATCGGCTGTTTTCGATAAGCGGAGACAAATGAGTAACCCGTCACCGGAATGTTGAGCAGGTTGAGTATGTTCGGATATGATACCCCAATCACACTCTGTTTTTGCTCTTCCGTCCACCACCTTTCGGCAAGCACTACTTGAGTCATCCACGCATCGTTGCTCTCCGGTGATGAGAACAGCAGCGGGTTGATCGCTGTGAATACCACCGTGCTAACTGCGAGTTTCCAACTTCGATGATATACCGCATAGAGAAGGACGGGGAGCACGAGTACACGACTCCAGCCGCTTTTCGGATTCGAGTGTCGTTCCCAGAAGGTTTCCTCAAACTCCTCAAGTGAGGGCATACCTAAAGAGTGGGGTACTGGTAGCAAATAGACTCGGCATTATGTCACCACCATAGACAGTCTATGAACAGCCTGTACTGGCCGCAACGGGAGGGGGTCTGTTACTTACTGAGGCTTTCCACAGAACCATCTCACTTAATCAACTATAATATCTCTCAACGTTCAAAGTCAAGCATATTACAAGGCTCGTACGCCGAAGGAATCCGCTTGCTGAGTTACGTATCCCGTATTCTGTCAATGGATTGGGCAAGGTCTTTTGTTTTGAGATCACTGTAGGCCTCGTGGGTCGTTTCAATTGATTTGTGACGCAGTACCTGTTGGGCCTTTTCAGACTCACCGAGTGCGTACAGCTCGGCGCCGAGCCCACGACGTGCTCCATGCGGCTTGAGATACTCGTGCCCGTCCTTGAGTTCGATGTTCGCCTCGTTAGTAAGGCGTTTCATCACCCGCCGTGCACCCTCTTTGGAAATCGACGGCGGTTCGATCTCGTGATCACGGAATAGACCGTCGAGGACGTCTGTCTTCGACGCGTTGCCTCTCTCCTCAAGCGCCTTTAACAATCGAGCTTCACCGAGTTCTGACTCGAGAACACCGTGTTTCGACTGAAAATGGCCGGTTGGGAAGACGGGCCACTCGTCAGCCGGCGGATTGATGTACTTCCGGTGGCGCTCGAGGACATCGCGAGCGGCTTTCGGTAGTGGGACCTCTTCTCGATTACGGGACTTTCAAAAACGGACAGANCGTTTCTCGTCTTTCGAGTCGTCGAATAACTCCGCACCTCGAGCGCCAGTCTCGGCAAGCAGTACTACGATCGTTCGGTCTCGCGAGGCCGTCACTGGATCAGTTCGGATCGTACCGTCATTCGCCATATCGACGCGTTTGGTCGCATAGTTCACGATCGTCTGGCGCTGTTCCGGTGTCCAGAATTGACCTGAAGACTCGCTCGTGTCTTCCGGAAGATACTCAGTCGCCTTATTCGTCTTCGCCGGGTTCGAATCAAGTAGCTCCTCACGAACGCAAAAGGAAAGGAACGCTCGCACGTATGCGAAGTACGTGTTCGCTGTCGACGCCGCGATCTCGCCGTCGACCTGATCCTCACGGAGTGTATACCCGAACTCCCGTAGGTCGCCCGCTTCGAGCTCACGGATCTCATCAATTCCCTCACGCTGGCAGAACGTAGCGAATCGATCGAGTGCTGGCCGCATGGTCGCTTTCGAGCCATCGGACTTGATCGAGCGCTCAAGATATCGAGAGACCGCCTTGTGGACGGCAGAACCCTGCTGATCAGTCGGGGTAGACATTCGTATGTGGGGTACAGTGTCGACCCTTGTAAACTCCCTTTGTTAAATCGCATTTTAACCAAGGCCCTCGAGAAATTGGAATTCTGCCGTCTCAGGTTTCCTCAAATATGCTGGGAGCAAATCCGACATTTTGTGAATCGCATGATGATATACAAATTGCGCGCTCTGGAAGATGAGACTATAGGCCGTTTAGCAGGCTTGTTGTCGGTGAATTCGGATAAATCAGTCTATCGGCGATCTTTTAGACGCCCTCTCAGCTGCTAATTCCTGTTAGTCTTAGAAGTGTTTCGGCGCTCTTCCGAGGGAGCTTCCAGTGTCGCCACTCAAAACCAACTCTTCCACGCGCGGGTAGAGTGGCCCTTCACCCGATTCCAGTCTCCTTCTTCAACAGTGTGAGCGTGTTCTCAGCCGTTATGAGTGGCGTCTGCTCGTACTCGCCAGTCAATTCAATCTGTACGAGTAGATCGACAGCTCTCCAAATCGAATACAACAGACACGCAAACGCGAAGTAAAAGAACCGGAGCACGAAATTTTCGACGTCGTCGCCGCCATGAATCGCTTGATACTCTCTGATGTCGGCTAGCTTGATTTGTCATGCACAGCCTTCCTATTCATTCTAATACTCGCTCGCGTGTAGTAAACGAACGGGAATCACCATCAAGTCATCATCTCAGTATCGGACCCTTGCAATGCGAAATAAAGTGGCGTGAAACAGCGCCGCCGCTCACGAGTCGGGCGGACACGGGAAAGTGGCGGCGTCAGTCGGGTGGGTCGAGACCGTAGAATTGCTTCGCCACGGTCAGGAACTGGTTCGCATCCACTCGTGGCTTGTACGACCTGTTCTCGCCGTCGATGGCGAGCTTCACGAGTAAATCGACGAGTCGCCAGACGTTATACAGCACGCACGCGAACGCGAAGTTGAAGAACCGATAGTCGCTCTCGGTCGAGGTGGTCCGCACCATGAAATGCTTCTGCTTCTTAAAACCGTTCTCGATACCCCAACGACGGCGATACCACCGGATCAGCCGCTCGATCATGTGGATGAATTCCTTCCCGTCCATCTGCTGATCGTCGGCATCACGCGCCGTCACATACGGGTGGTTCGTCTCGAACACTACCGTCTCGGATGTGTCCACGTCTCCGTCCTGCGCTTTCTCCTTGCGCTCTTCGATTTCCTCTTCGCGCTGGATGTCCGCGAGCAGCCGCGAGAACGACATCCGCTCGCTTGATTCACCGTCCACGTCCTCGAACTCCCACTCGCCGCACAGCTCCGTCCACACTGCCGAGAGACTGTCGTCTTCGTCATCGTCGTCACCGCCCGAGTTCGAGTGCTGCGGGAGATAGATTTTCTTGCGTGTCGGCATGTCGTCATCGGATTCCTCCTCGACGACGTGGAAGCGTTTGCCGTTGCGGTACATCCACGCGATGGTCTCGGCCTCGTCACTACCTTCGAAAATGCGCGTCGGGTTCAGGAAGTGAACGCCATACTCTTCGCAAGTATCCTTCACTGGACCGCTATCGAACTCCCGATCCATCATCACGAGGTCGAGATTCACCATCTCGGTCGTGTGTTCGAGCAGTTTCTCCACGATCTCGTCTTTCGATTGACCTCGTTCGCGCGGGATGGCGTCGAGGACAAGCGGTACGTCCATCCCGACGATCTTGAGCACCGCCCACTGGTAATACTCGTTTCCATCCCTGTGTCCGAGGATATCGTCCTCATGGTCCTCGGTGTCACCAGTGAACGGAAATCCCTTGGTCACGTCGATGGCTGCCCAGAGCTTGCCCGTGAGTTCGCCGTTCTGTCGGGCGCGGGCGATGATCATCCGCGTGGTGTTCCGCAGCATTGTGCGAATGTCCGCAACCGAGTGCTTGCCGATCTGGTAGCGGTGGGTCGATCCAGTTGGAATACGTTCGCGTGTCGTATCAAGCGAGAACGAGGCTGGACCGCTGCGCGCGTACATGTCCTCGCGCATCCCCATGTAGGCGTGCTGCTCCCAGAAAGCGTTCTCGTGAATCTCCCAGTTCGGTCCTCGGTCAAGCGCGAACGCATCCGTGACGAACGGTTTCGCCTGCTGCCACACCTCGTTGGTTTTCTGTGCGAGCAGTTGGCGCTCCGGACAGTCAACGGAGTTTGATTCGCCCGCCTCGCTGGTGCTGACTCGCTCGGGTACGGAGACATCGCAGGCGCGTGCGGCCTTCACAATCCCCTCAGCACACGCCTGTACGGCGTCGCGGAGAGCTTCGCTGAAGCGGTGGTTCCACGCGCGCCAGAACGTCGATTGGTTTGGGAGTGTCTCGAACCCGAGCCTGCGGCGGAGAGATGGGTTTGCTCGGAGGTGGTCGTGGAGGGCGGTCTCGTCCCAGCCGTTGATCTCCTCGATGATGAACGCCCGCACCAGTAGCGCCATCGGATACGGTCCCGAGTACGGCGCTAACGAATCATGCGCGGCGAACGTGAGATGCTCAATCGGGAGCCGGGAGACCAACATCTCGATGTCACCGTAGTCCGTCGCGCGTTCGCACTGCGACTGTCCGATAGTCGTAACATCCGCAACGAATCCGTCGAGAGCATCGTCCGTCCCGTCGAGTTCGTCCTCGAAAAACCGAGTCTGTCCGTGATAATCGGTAGCGTCAGCGACGAGAGCCGCCGCAACCATCTCCGCCGTGTCGTTCAATCGGTTCGCGGCAGGTGGTTTCGCGTCGATACGTGCGTCCGTGTCGGGTGAATCCGCGTCCGACTCTGAATGTGAGTTCGCTCCCATGGCATCTGTCTCACCCGCCACCACGAGTCACCCGACAAGCAGACGCTGGGCAGTGTTGCCCAGTCAATCACGTCCTGTGGTGCGGTGAGTGCTGTGCCATAGGTTTTGTCGGGTACTCCGATACTACTGCTGACAGTCATATAATCGGTACTTCCCGAACGTCGCTTCGTGAACTGTGCTGAGCCATGGATGAACAGAGCGAATGCCGGTGTAGTAACTGAGTGAACAG
>NZ_AOIA01000071.1 GCF_000337695.1 Natronococcus jeotgali DSM 18795 | reverse complement strand
TTCCGCTAAATCTTTCACGTCCGAATCCGAAAGAACACCGTCTGGCTGAGGTATCTTGAACACATTCACTCAACCAGACATCTTCCTCATGAGACCAACGCTTTAGCTCCAGCTCTCACACCAGTCGGGAAGTACCGATAATTGGCCTGGTTTACACCCGCGCCCTCGCTGGGTCTATCGTTGAGAGGGTTTGAATCGAACATCTCACACCACGTAGGCTCTTTTATTGCTGAAGAGAGTCTCTCTTCTCTCGAATACCAATGACTCTCGTTGTCGAGTTCGATCTGATCTCGGACCGATTACCGCTAACAGCGGTTGCCGCTACTGCTCCGGACTCAACTCTCAGAATTGATGACATTCTGATCTCCGAGCGCAGCCGGCCGGTGATCGTTTTCTGGGCCAAAGGTGGAACATTCGATACACTCGAACCGGCGCTCGACGAGACGGCGGTGGCGACGTACAGTGTACTCGGAACGACACAGAATCGTCGTCTCTATCGCGTGGAGTTATCCGAACAACCGCCAGCCATCTACACTGAGTTCGTTCGATTGGATACCGCCCCAATCAACGCGACAATCACGCCGACGGGATGGCGAGCACGTATCCGGTTTGCCGACCGTGAGGAACTCGCCGAATTCTACGACTCCTGTGAAACGTACGATATTACGTTTCGACTCGACCAGATATTCGAAGCCTCACCCGAGACCGACGACGAGTATGGCCTCACGCCAAAACAGCGCGAAACGTTGCTTGCTGCCCACGAAGCGGGCTATTTCTCGATTCCGCGAACTGGCTCCTTAGCGGAGATTGGGGCTGAATTCGGCGTGTCCGCACCGTCAGTCTCCGAACGACTTCGCCGCGCACAGGACCGACTCATTCGGCATACTGTCGCTCTCGACGAACGGCATTGATAAATACCACAACGAGTTAGGCTCAACACTCGTTCACCTACGAGGCCTACTCGTAGCTGTAATGGCGACCACTGACGCACCGATGCAGATCGATACTGATGCACAGACGTTCAGATACTACCGCCACGCCGTTGAGAAACACTGGGACCCTCACGACATCGACCTTGACGCCGACCGTGAGGCACTCGGCGAACTCGACGATGCAGCGTTCGAGGGATTGAAGCGCGCGCTCGCGCTGTTCGGTGCGGGAGAGGATGCCGTTGCGGAAGATCTCGCACCGCTGGCGGTCACGCTCGATGACTTCGAGGACCAGCTGTTCATCACGACCCAACTCTACGAAGAGGCCAAACACTCGGACTTCTTCGACCGGTACTGGCGTGAAGTGATCCACGCGGCGGAGGACGACCGTGGGCAGGAACACTCCTCGCCGGCTGACGAGCGGTGGTTCTCGGACGAATACGACGAGCTGTTCGAGCGCAACGAGGCTGCAATGGCCACACTGCTCGATGCGGACACGCCCGAAAACCGCGCGAAATCGTACTCACACTACCATATGACTGTCGAGGGTATCCTCGCCCAGACCGGCTACTACGGACTCACGCGCCAGTTCGACGAGGACACCTATCCTGACCTTCCCCATCTGCCGGGACTGGTCTCGGGCCTCACCTACATTCGCAGCGACGAAGGCCGCCACGTCGGCTTCGGGATGGCAAAGCTCAAAGAACTCATCCAGACCGAGCGCGTACAGCCAGCCGTCATCGAGGAGACTGTCGGTGACCTCTTGCCGTTGGTGCAGGCGGCGATTCCGAGCTACGAGCGCGCCGGTGACGAAGGCGTCACACCGACAGAACTCACCGACTACGCGACGAACAAACACGAACAGCGCATGCAGCAGATTACCGTCGCGAGCGAATCCATCCCCGACGTTGAGGAGTTGACCTCGCTCGCGGATTGACGCTCCATTCGGTGAATCGACGCTGAATCAGCACAAACGACACGAATCCCATTCGGCCCGGCCATTTCGCAATATCCAGACACCAATGTCAACACTTACTAATTTTCCACTCAATCCGGTCGCACCGATGCGTAACCGCTCGTGCGAGATAGTGGATACAATCACAGAACCGCTCCACAAGCTCTCGGTTACAAAAGAGCGACTCGACGAAGCTTCGACCGTTGAGGTGGGTCAGACACCGAGTGAGGTCGTCTCTACTGAGGACATGCTGGAGTTGCACCACTACGAGCCGAAGACAGACAAGCAAGACGACGTGCCGATTCTCGTGATCGCTGCACTCATCAACAAATCGTATATCCTCGGTAGTTGGATAGCGACCTTCCGTCAGACCGATTTCGTAGCAGTCTCATGAGTGGTCTCTCAATGGTGAACCAACTGTGGCGCTGGGGANGGTAGTTGGATAGCGACCTTCCGTCAGACCGATTTCGTAGCAGTCTCATGAGTGGTCTCTCAATGGTGAACCAACTGTGGCGCTGGGGATTGGCGGATCGCCGGAATCGATAGATTCCGCGATCCGTACCGAGGACAGTACGCACCTCCGCCAGCAACACGTAGTCCAAGAGTTCGAGAATCGTCTTCTTCGTCGCCAACTCGCTGTACAGCAACAGCAGATAGATCTACAGCAACAGCAGATCAAGGACCTACAAGCACGCCTCAAGTGGTACGAAAACGCACATACACCGTCCAGTAAACAGGGTGGTGCAGGTGGGTCATCTGGTAACGGTGACAGTGACGAGGAAGAGGAAAACCAAGAAGACGACGCTGGCGGCGACGCTGACGCCGCCAGCGACTCATCCCCTGGACGGAGCGAAGGTCACGAAGGAACAACTCGACCACCGCCGGAACCAGAGGAGACTATTCGAGTCGATCAGGGATATTGCCCAGACTGTGAGCACATCCTCTCTAACCCGGATAGCTACGTCTCACGAACTGTAATCGACATTCCCCTTCCCATTCCAACCACTGTCGTCGAGTACGAACTCGGCAAACACCGCTGTTCTTGTGGAAACGAGGTCGTTGCTGAACATCCTGACTGCCCGGAGACCGGGCGGTTTGGGCCAAATATCATGGCCCAAACCGCCCTCGGTAGGTTCCATCAGCGACTCCCGAACCGCAAACAGGCGGAGCTGTTTGACTGGGAACTCGATCTCCCCATCTCCCATCGAACGATCTACAATCTGACCAAGCGGGTCGCAGACCGGCTGCGACCCGCGTATGAGGACGTCAAAGCCAGTATCCAGGAGAGCGAGGTCGTTTACTGCGATGAAACGGGCTTCCCTGTCGACGGAGAGCAACACTGGGCGTGGACATTCGTGACTGACGAGGAAGTGCTGTTTTGGGTTGATGAGAGTCGTGGAAGCCAGGTGTTAGAGGAGGTCCTCGGCGAGGAATTCGCCGAGGACTCGACGCTCAGCTGTGACGGCTGGTCAGCGTATCCGAGCTATCATACGAAGCTCCAACGATGCTGGGCACATCTGTTGCGGGAGGCAGAGTACGTTGCTGAACGGTACGAGGAAGCAGAGACGTTATCTGCGGAGTTGCACGCTCTCCATGACGATTTAACGGCGTTCGACGAGGAGGATCCGTCCGCCTCCGCCCGCGAACAGAAGCGGGCGGAGGCGTTGTTACACTTGGAGGGGCTGATTAGGGAAGATTACGAGGTACAGGAGGTTCAGAAGCTGATCGAGAAGATCAGGAACGGGTTAGGGCACTGGCTGACGTTCATCACGGAGCTAGACGTCGATTCGACGAATAATCGCGCAGAGCGCGCTCTGCGCGAGCAAGTGGTGCTGCGGAAGATGTTCCGGACCCTCCGCTCAGTCGAAGGGGTCCAGATTCACGAAACGATCACGACCATGATAGCCACGTGGAAACGGCGAGGACTCGATCCACCTGAACAGCTCCAGTCTATCCTCGGTGGAGAACTCAGATCAGGATCAGAGACATCACTAGCCGGTGAGTTCTGATCACGCTATCCAACTACNGAACAGCTCCAGTCTATCCTCGGTGGAGAACTCAGATCAGGATCAGAGACATCACTAGCCGGTGAGTTCTGATCACGCTATCCAACTACCAACAGTAAAAGGGGCTCTGCACAGCTTTGAGGATCTCGGGGTCAAACCGCCAGTTTTCATTTCAGTTGCGTTGCTCAATGTAGATCAGTACGTGATTAGTACGAGCGAGTACCTCCACTTCGAGTCAGGAAATTTCCCGGCTAGGTTTACGACCTCGCTGATGAAACTTCAGGAGATTCAGCCTTCTGAGTTCGAATTAGAACACTTACGGAGTGTTCTTGATCGAGTCTGGTACCAAGCTGGGCGGTCAAACGGCTCACCACATCTGCCAAATCCTGAGGAGTCGAACAAAGNGTACATGCTTTCATGAACAACACTCGAAGCATTCTTCCCATTGAAGAGGACAAGCGTTGGGAAGCGCGTGATCTCGACATCGAAGTGTCTGCAGTCGGTGAAATGCGCGATGAGGCCCTCAACCAATTGGACGACGTGGTCGCTACAGTGCGCGGCGAGGGGGGTCACTCCCCGTCGAACGAGGAGCTATGCACGGTCGGCGTTGATTTTGAGGCGGATCGCGTCCGCACTTGCTTACTAGAACAGGTTGATGAACACCGGGATACGCTGATCGGATAGAAGAGAAGACCACACCCACTTTGGATGTGAGATCGAAATACTAATCCTGATGACATTTCACATCAATTGATTAACTAATTGTCACAAATTAAAGCCGCAATATTCCACTTACTTTTAGGATAATGGTACTAGATACCATGAAGGCGAGTACGATCATTGCGGCAAGTAGGGATCGGTCAGCGAGAATTGCGATTGAAATGATGACTAAAAGCAATACAGTATAGTATATAATATTATTATTTTCTAGTACTGTTTGATCAAGCATAAATATAACTAATCCTGCAATTACACCGACAATAGCATACGAGATAGTGATCAAGTCCATCGTTTATATACCTTGATTGGATGGACACATTATATATTTCATTCCAGTCAGGTTAGAAAGAACCCGTGTGTACGCCCGTTGCAGTGCCATCTCTTGTTAATTCGTAGTAATTAGAACCATGATCTCCAACCCCATAGGAAATTCCCGGCACTCTCCAACTATCGCGGTCCCAGACTCCAACGGTAAACGATGAATCGTAAATTATCTCCTGGACTAACGCTGCTAGTCCAGAGCAAAATCCTCCTGCAAATATCGCTGCAATCCGTCCACCAGGAATTGGGAGAGCTGCGCAAATCATTCCCCCAAGAACTGACGTAGATATTGTGTGCGGATTCTCATCAGTTATTATGTTTGCACCTTTATAATAATGGTTGTTATAGTAGCTTGAACAACTGCCGATACGCTTGCTAAAGCTATCATAGCTTCGTGCAGTAGTTGAGTACTGAGATTCTTCCAGAGCTATTTGAGAAGAAGCTGATTTTAAAGTATCATCATTAGAAGATACTTTTGCTACTTCGATCGTGTTGGTATCTTTTCGTTTCTTAATCATATGATCGCCATTTTCATCGCTGACACGATAATAGGTAGCGGTGTCAGTATCCTTAATATGGTCTGGACATTCCGCACAAGACTCTTGTTGCTCGTTCCCACTCACTGTTGAGATGAGTAGCGGAGAGCCAGCAAGAGATACGCCGCTGGTCTGAAGTAATTTTCTCCTCGAAACGTATTGGGACCTATTATTATTTTCCATAGTGAACACAGCAATCCACTAACATAAATAAGTACTGCTAAATTGAAGCTGAACTGAACGGAGTTCTTCGGGGGGAGTAGGATGCTGTTCGGAGAACTCCAGGTTGAGGTGACGGGTTCTTCAGATGTACCGTTTTGGATAGTGATCGGACGCGCACGCCAGCCTGGCTGACCAGGCTGGCGTGCGCTGGACATGCTGCAGCGGCCTCCTTAGCCGAGTGTCGCGATCTCTGCGAAGGGTTCGGCTGACGCCGAACCCGAGCAACCATCCAGCACTGATACCAGTCTTTTGGTCGCGTCGCACACTACTTCCGAGGAATACGTCTGCCGAACAGCTATCGTCTCAGCAATCCGTGAGAGACACGATCAGTCATGTCGTCCGTTCTTCCGCACAATAACGTCGCTGCTCGCAACTTCCTCACACCGTTCAAATCGGCGTTTACGACCCGATTGGACGGCTCAACCTGGCCACACTGGGAACGAACCTGGATCCATGCCGATCAGTACTTCAGAGCGCTGCTTCGTCCGGGCAAGCGCAAGTCCATCACAGGACTGGCCTCCCGCGTTGGTGCTGATCAGGAACGACTCGAACGATTTGTTCGCGAGAGTGTCTGGGAGCCCGCAGCGGTCCAAGACCAGCTGCGGGCGACCGTTCCTGACGCGATGGACGGACCTGACGCAGCGATCATCGTCGACGGCATGGGCATTCCCAAGCAGGGCCATCACAGCGTCGGTGTCGGCTCCCAGTGGTGCGGAGCCACAACATCCGTCGACAACTGCCAGGTGACGATCAACTGTACGCTCGCTCGGCCAGGCGCTGATCGCAACGCCGATCAGCGCACCTGGCCGCTTGGCTCTCGGCTCTATCTCCCCAAAGAGTGGACTGGCGAGGGAGAAACCGTCTACGACAGCCAACAGCAACGCGAACAGTACGCCCAGCGACGAGCAGACGCTGCCATTCCGTCAGATATCAGCCACCAGCCCAAGTACGACATCGCGGCTGACCTGATCGAACGGGCCGTCGATGCCGATATCGAGCACGCTTGCGTGCTCGGTGACGCCAACTTCGGTCGACGCTCGTCGTTCAGGGAACGACTTCGCAAGTTGGGCGAGCCATACGTCCTTGCCCTCGAAACCGGTGGATTGCACGTCGTTGCTGAGTCCGCACCAGTACTTGAACCAGGTCCGACCGATAAACGAGGCCCGCCACGTCAGTACCACACTGTTCCGGACGATGTCGACCCGGAACCAGCCGCAGATATTGCCGACCAGCTTGAGGACGATGATTGGACGGAACTGACCTGGAACGAAGGAACGAACGGTGATCTGACGGGATCGTTCTATCGGAAGCGCGTCCGGGTATGCACGGACGCGTACTTTGGTCGTGTTGGCGAGGAAACGGGCTGGCTGCTCCTGCAGCGCGATCACCACTCCGGCACCAACGACGGCGAAGGCGAACTGGCAGCCTGGCTGTGCTGGGGACTCGACGAGTCGTCACTCGACGACCTCGTCGAGTGGGCACATCTTCGGTGGACGATCGAACAGTATCACCGCGATATCAAGCAGGTGCTGGGCGCTGACGAGTTTCAAGGCCGCACCTGGCGTGGGTTCAACCACCATATGGCGGTTGTGATGCTCACCCAGGCGTTCGTCGCGACCCATCGCCTCGAAACAGGTGAGGACAATGGCGGCTTTGATTCGTTCGAGGAGGTCACCAGACTGCTGGTCCGGACTGCAGCGATCCAGCGGTTGATGGACGAGCATGGGCTGGACAGAACGACAGCTGAAACGATCGGGACAGACATGCTGCGTGGATTCTCCGAATGGAGCTGACGTGATCGGCGGCGGCAGCTGCCCCTGTGTTGAGCTGCTGGGCTCGCCAGCGACTGGACGCAGTGCTGTCTCCATCGATTCACACCGTCGTATCGGCCGGTATCGTCGTGATCATCGAACCGGTTGACTCATCGAAATCGAATGTGACAGTCCGGCTCTATTTGGTTCGGTTGAACGAGCGCAGATCCCGCCTAATCGGCGGGATCAGCTTTCCCATCGAGAATAACCCTCGGAAGTAGTGTGCGACGCGACCAAAGGATTCTGCGACGCGACCAATCAGTTTCCATATAGAAACCGTCACCCGGCGAACCATCCTGTGATGTATCCATCCCCATCTTCTGTCCTTGATTGTCAAAACAACTATAGTATCTTAGTTAGTTGCCTCGGCGTGCAACCACAGCCGCCGCAAGGACCAGGACAGCGACGAGCGCGACTCCGACACCGAAGCCCGGCCCGAACGCCCCGCTCCCGTTTCCGTCATCGTCAATTTGCTTAGTCGTTCCGCCTACACCACTCGTCGACTTACTCGTTTCGTCCACCGGGGATCGGGTTGTCGTGGTAATTGGTGTCCTTGTTGCCGTTGCGGTCTGTGTTGCCGTCGTGGTCGGTATCTCGGTAGTCTGCGTCGCAGTCGAGGCTGTTGCCTCGCTCTGCGTCGTAGTTGTTGCAGTTGCAGTCTGGGTCGTGGTCGTCTCGGTCGCTCTCGCTGTTTCGGTTGTAGCGTTGCCCGCGCTACTTGACGTGGCAGTAAACGTACTCACGCCGCCGCTGCAGGTGCCTGGACTGAGGTCGACTGGTTGACTCATGTTGAGTTCGGTCGTTTCGCCCGTTCCGGAGCGAGCGACCCAGCTCTCGATTTCGTTCTGCTCGGGTGATCCACTCCATTCCTCAAACGGATAGCGGTCTGTTTCGTCGTTGAACTTGATGTCCACAGTGATAGTACGATAGTTCGAACTTTCGAGTCCGCGGAAGGCGGCTCCATCCGTACGCCTTCCGTTGGCGCTCCATTCGATATGTGCGCCTGTATCGTTGTAGCTGAAAGTGTCGTCGCGGTTGGTGTAGTTGTCGTCCTCAACCACCCACTGACCATCCGCCGGAAGACCTGAGATATCGGCTGTGGCGACGTAACCGCCTGGTTCATCGATCTTGTCGTTGAGGAAGACGAGACTTAGCCCATCAGAACCTCGGTAAACGAATACCTGAATGGTCTGGTCGAGTTGGATATCAGTAGTTCCGAGCGAACTATAATTCGCCGTATCATTCAACACTTTATAATCGTAGAACTCCTCAACGGATTGTGTGCCGTCGCCAAGGGGCGTGATCTGCACGCACTGTGAACCCTGCTCGACGATAAACGTTTGACTTCCTTGGGCCGCTGCCATTCCTGAAACGACTACAGGTGCCGAAGCGACCACTACCATCCCGAGCGCGATACCGGCGAGTTGTAACCATCGGTTGTCGTTGAGACTGTGCTCGTGAGCGCGCCGCTCGCTACTCATTTCGAGGAGTCGCCTCCCCGTAGCGTGTCGGGAACCATCCGCGAGAGACGCATCGCATTGCCAGTGACACCGAGGCTCATACCCATATCGCCGACAACCACGGCCACCGCAACGCTGACGTAGCCGAGCGGGACGCCGATCGCGAGCAGTGCCTTCGCGCCGAGACTCGTCCAGATGTTCTGTTGAATCACGTTTCCTGCTTTGTCCGACAGCTCGTAGAGGTACGGCAGTTTCGAGAGATCGTCACCCATAAGTGCGATATCAGCAGTTTCAAGCGCTGTATCCGTTCCGGCAGCCCCCATCGCAATCCCGACAGTCGCGGTCGCAAGCGCTGGCGCATCGTTCACGCCGTCGCCAACCATCGCAACGTCGCCGTATTCATCACTCAACTCATCGATTGCTTCGACCTTCTGGTCAGGGAGGAGTTCCGCGTGGTACTCGTCAACGCCGACCTGCTCGGCAATCGCCTGGGCCGTTCCCTCATTGTCGCCCGTGAGCATTACAACATGACCGATACCCAACTCATGCAGGCGCTCGACAGCGCGTTGTGAGATCGGACGTACCTCATCAGCAATTGCGATGCCACCCAGCAACTCCGTTTCCGTTCCAATGAGGACGACCGTTCGTCCCTCCTCCTCAAGTCCGGCCAACACATGGTCAGCGTACTCCTTCTCCGCCTCTTCGGGACTAGAATTCTCAGTGACCTCCTCCGGTACGACCCCACCGTCAGTTACGCTGCGAGCTTGGGGGAGGTCGAAGCCGAGTTCCTCGAATAGTGCTGGTTTGCCTGCATAGTACGTCTCACCGTCGATAGTAGCTTGAATGCCCTTTCCAGTCAGGCTCTCGAAATTCGAGACAGGAGGAAGATCGGTTCCCTCAGAGTCCTCAGTATGGGTGAGAATCGCCTCAGCAATCGGATGTTCACTCCGCTGTTCTAACCCGGCACCGTATCGGAGCACATCTGGCTCACTGTAGTCTCCGAACGGAATCACGTCGGTGACCGTGAGTTCACCCTTCGTGAGCGTCCCGGTTTTGTCCATCGCGATAGCGTCGATTTCGCCCATTGCTTCGAGGTGATTTCCTCCTTTGATGAGCACGCCGTTCTTCGCGGCACTCGTAATCCCGGAAACGACCGAAACGGGCGTCGAGATGACGAATGCGCACGGGCACGCGATCACAAGTAGGGTGAGACCACGGATGAACCACGTCTGCCACGGCCATCCGAACGCGAGTGGCGGCACGGCAGCGGTGAGAATTGCCAGCACGACCACTATCGGCGTGTAGTAGCCCGAAAAGCGATCGACGAACTGCTCCTTTTCGGTTTTCTTCTCCTGTGCTCCCTGCACCATCTCGATGATTTTCGAGAGCGTCGAATCACCCGCCGTTGAGGTGACCTCTACTTCGAGATAGCCTTCCGCGTTGATACTTCCGGCAAACACTTCATCGCCGGAAGATTTGTCGATAGGTACGCTCTCTCCGGTGATTGAAGACTCATCGACCGCACTCTCGCCCTCGACAACTGAGCCGTCGAGTGGGATCTTCTCGCCGGGACGGACGATGACGGTTTCGCCTACGTCCACGTCCTCGGCCGCTACAGTCACCTCATCGCCATTCCGGCGGACCGTGGCCTCATCCGGCGAGAGTTCCATCAGTTCACGCAGCGAGTTGCGTGCTCTATCCATCGCGTAATCTTCAAGCAACTCCGCGATGCTGAACAGGACGGCTAGTGTCGCGGCTTCGACGAAGTAGCCGATGCCGGTGGCGGCGATGATCGCCGTCCCCATCAGGAAGTCGATGTCGAGACTCAGGTTCTTCGCGGAGTAGTAGCCTCCGCGAACGACGGGATAGCCGCTGACGGCGATTGCGACGAGAAATAGCCCGTCCGCGAGTGTGAGCGGATAGTCGAGGACGGTTGCAGCCTCGATGTTTTGCCCAGTGAGTACGAACTCGAAGAGGAGACCGAACACGAGAAACCCTGCTCCGATCCAGGTTTTGATGGCGCGCGAACTCGTCCAGATCTCCGAGGGAGGCGCGATTTCCACTCCTCCGGTCGATTCCTCACGAGAATCGCTTTCATCGCCGACGACGTCGTAGCCCGCACCCTCAATGGCTGCAACCACGTCGGCCTCGGTCACACGGTCAGAATTATAGGTCACCGTAGCCGTGCCAGTGGTCGGCTGGAGGGTCGTGTCAGTGATCCCGTCGACGCGTTGGAGTGCCTTACCGACCTTCTGCGCGCACGAGGGACAGTCCATCTCCGGAACGGCAAGCCGGACGGACAGTTCTCGCGCCTGCTTACTGTCGCCCGTCTGTTCCACTGCATCCACGTTCTCGGTCATCACCGTGAGATAGGGGAGTCAACTCGATAAGCCTTAGTTGGAATGTTCCAAACGGGAAGTCAGGTCAGGGTGATATCGACGGCTCCGAAGGGAGATTTTCGTGAGCAACGTGCTCCTTCGCAAGGTGTTCTTCCGCCCGTCGAAGTCGGTAGGTGAGCGTCGACCGAGGCACGTTGAGGTGCTCTGCTAGTCCACCTACGTCGATCTCTCGAGGCGACTCGTAATAGCCGTGTTCGACGGCAGCCTGAAGAGCAGCCTCTTGTTCTGGCGAGAGCCGGGTTGTTCTGTCGTTCGTATTGTTTGTCGAGGTCGAGGTGGCGGCCGTTCGGAGTATTTCCGTTCGGGCACAGTCGCCGACGGCAGTTGCGAGCTCATCGAAGAACGCACTCACGTCGCCCTCGCCGGAATGGATGATGCGCCAGGTGTAGTGACGACTCTCGTGGCGCGTGTCGAACAGTAGACCATCGCCGAGGTGGTCGCGTGCGATGTGGGGGATGGACGAGCAAAGAGGGGTGCGCTCCCAGTACGAGTAGAGAACGAGCGTGTCATCAGTCTGGTCAAGGATCTGTGTAGTCTGGGTAGCATCACAGTCCTCGGTTGCGAGACAGTCCGCATAGTAGTCGCTGTTGAGAAAGGCGTCTTCGATATCAGCGAGAGCATCGGGTGTCCCAGTAGCGTGATCGACGCGCCAGAGACGGTCCTCAGTGACGTGCAGCGAGAGCGATCGAATCCAAGCGTCTGGATAGTCAGCGAGAGTATCTGCCACCCTGTTGCACTTAGGTTCGTATTCGAGAGCGAAGACGAGCTCGCGCATACACTACTATAGCTGGCTCGGAGGCATAATACATGGCTTTAGACCGCCCGGATTTGGTTACTGGGGTTAGATCACATCGTCGTGATCGTGAGTTTCCTGCATCCGCTGTGCTTCGGTAGCGTATTGCTCTTGAAGGTCGGTATCGTCGACGGAGCCAAGATTGTTCGGGTCAGCGTCGACAGCCGCCGTGGTGTCGCGAACATCGGTAAAGGAGGTTAGTGCTCGTTCTTTGCGGTAGTACTGCTCACCATCGGGAGTTGCGTAGGTGAGGATGATCAAATTCTGCTCATCGTCGGAGTAGGTGCGTTCAACCAACCACACACGGATACCATTATCCAGTTGCTCCGTCATATTCGCCCGGTTGTTGCGCCTCGGGATTAAATGGTGGAGGTTGTAGATGGGGGTTTTCAGAGACACGGAACCCAAAGCCCATCCCGGCAGCACAAATTTCCGAAGAGATCTATGCATGAACAATCTACCTAGCCGACTTCAGCTCTGGATGGTTGATGTAGTACAGGGTAACTGACTCAGGATACGTTTCAGTGGCGACGACATCGATCTCCTGTAGCTCGTTTAGTCGGTNCTCTGGATGGTTGATGTAGTACAGGGTAACTGACTCAGGATACGTTTCAGTGGCGACGACATCGATCTCCTGTAGCTCGTTTAGTCGGTTCCGGACGGTCGCCTTACTAACGTCAGGCTTGACACGCGCTTGGAGTTGGCGAATTGAGAAGAATGGCCGATCTGAGTCGATCATCGTCTCGACAACATGCTCCTGTGTCAGTGTATTGTCGAGGTTTCGGTCGATTCGGTNAATTGAGAAGAATGGCCGATCTGAGTCGATCATCGTCTCGACAACATGCTCCTGTGTCAGTGTATTGTCGAGGTTTCGGTCGATTCGGTCATCGATCCAGGTCGGAAGGCCAGACACAGTAATTCGAGATACATTCTGCGAACCACATAAAGGATGGAGGGGATTTCGCGGCCGCGAACCGCAAATTCGCGGCCGTCAAATCGTGAGAGAACAGTGATTCGATTGAAAAGCCGATNGGCCGCGAACCGCAAATTCGCGGCCGTCAAATCGTGAGAGAACAGTGATTCGATTGAAAAGCCGATACGTAAAAGTGAAGCAAAGAAAATGGCGAACTCAACCCGTGGTTCGAAATATTCTCCGATAGTTCGAGTCAAAGCTCTTCCAACAGCAGATCATAATTCTGGCAGTTATTCTTGATCCACTCGGATTTGCCACAGGCTATCCACTTGCTCCATCGCTGGGCGACGAACCGCTGATAGGCGGCGTATACGGCCTTGTTGCAGCAAGTATGCCGATGTCACTACTTGTGATGCGACACAATTCCTGAAACACTAGAGTACGGAAGTTGGAGGAATATGCGTTAAACNCAGCAAGTATGCCGATGTCACTACTTGTGATGCGACACAATTCCTGAAACACTAGAGTACGGAAGTTGGAGGAATATGCGTTAAACATCCCTCCTCTAACAGAAATATCCGTGATCCACTGTCTAATGCTCCCTTGGGGGGAACAAAAGGTTCTTTGGAAACGTGGCTCACCCGTTATCCATGGCTGAACCCTCTGCATCCGATTCACCGTCAGATAACTACGACNGGGGGAACAAAAGGTTCTTTGGAAACGTGGCTCACCCGTTATCCATGGCTGAACCCTCTGCATCCGATTCACCGTCAGATAACTACGACATTTCTACAGTCAATCTCGACGACGACCGCTACGAAGTTAAGCAGTCAGCAATCCGGAACAAGTACGTCGTCCGTGACAGCACTGGCGATGTCGCCCTGCGCGGGAAACAGAAGATGTTTAAGATGAAAGAAGAGTTCCCGTTCATCACTGGTGACGACGAGGACGCGTTCACCGTGAAAGCTGGCGGTATCATGGATGTCGCAGGGAACTACACCATCACGGACGCAGGCACCGATGAGGAAGTCGTCATCCTCGACGAGGACTATTCGTTGTTTGTGGAGAACTGGACGGTTCGAGACCCTGACACGGGGAAAGCCCTGGCGACGATTGAATCGAAGAGCAAACCCCTCTCGGCACTTCGGCACCTCGTCTCTGNGACGGTTCGAGACCCTGACACGGGGAAAGCCCTGGCGACGATTGAATCGAAGAGCAAACCCCTCTCGGCACTTCGGCACCTCGTCTCTGGTGCGAACCTCATCCCGAACAAATACAAGATATTCGATGCCGATGGCGACCATGTTGGAGACATCGAAGGGAAGTTCTCACTGCGGGATGCCTATACAGTCAGTATCGACGATGCCAGCGACGTCCCGAAAGAGGCAGTAATCGCTTCTGCGTGCATCCTCGACGCTCTCGAAAACCAATAATCCTCTACGGACAATAAATCTCGAACTATAAGTAGAGAATGATTATTATATTTTACTCTCCTATCTGATAAAACATCTACTAAGACAGTTGTTCCATAGATCCCAGCTAGCTACTGCTACACCTCATTGTTTCCGTCTCAGGGCTGTTTGACCTCTTCGATTGGTTGGAGGCTCTCTTCCAAGCATCTATCTCGAGCCTCTTTCCGTTCCTCCTCTGATGGTTCCTTAGGAACGATGGAGGCACCCTCTGGCATCTCAGACGGAAAATCGTGTTGTGGGTCTAGGTCAGTAACCATTTTGAGGATTTTCATATCCCGAGTGACTCGCCCAATCATCTGCTCAAACGCCGTATCCCGTCGTGGCGGACGCGACTCAGCTCTCGGACTTCCGCACGATGGAAAACGTCTGTCTCCGACACTCGGTTGATGAGCCGCTGCAACGCCTCGTGATACATCTCATGGATCGAATCGAGTGAGAGGCCACGGATATGCGTCCGATGAGGGTGTCCCAACGGTGTCCGATCCCGCTGTGGATCATAGAAAAAGCTGCGTGCTCCTTCGTTCGCTGCCAGGTTCTCCCGAAGTCCGAGATACGTTTGGAGAGCCCAGAACGCGTTCGGATGGATCTCACAGCTGTCCCCGCGATTGAGCGAGAACGCCGGATAAGCGATATGACTCAGCTGTTCAGTAATCTCGTCTGCATGGGCGAGCACTTCGTGATCGGTGGGACTGGTCTCTTCATGGCTCTCGGAATCATGAAGCGGGTCTCTGGGAACGTCGCTGCCTTTTCTGTTAGCGTTGATGAGGAGAAGTCGTGCACTCTCCTGGATCGTCTCCTGTAGGTCAGGTGAGAACCGGCAGTGCCATGTCCGCCAGAAGGTGGACTGATCAGGAAGTGTCTCAAAGCCAAGCTGCTGTTGGATCACTGGCTGGTCTTTGAGATACTCAAGGAGTGCTGTTTCGTGGTCCCAGCCGTAGGCTTCTTTCAGCAGAAACGTCCGTACCAGCGTGCGTATTTCGTACGTGGCTGGCTCATCGTACTGATCGTGAGGCGTCAAATCAACGTATTTCAACGGGAGTTCACAAATGAACTCGTCAATCGAGTCGTAGGCTTTGTGAGCGAACCAAGCTGATGCAATAGTCTGAATATCTTCTTCGAGTGCGCCGAGCGAACTCCGGTCGTACAACCCTGTTGTGTCGTACGCTGGCCACTTTCGGTACGAATCCGTTGCGATCGCTCGAAAGACATCGCGTCGCGAAGCCTGTGTCGAGGCCATCGGGCGAACGCTTCTGACTTGACTGCAAGAGCCTATCTATCCTGCTCAGTACGGTGGGAACACGTCCGCTTCAGACAGAGAGAAGACTTATTGGAAACTGAAAATACATTCGGATAATGAATGTTGGTCAATCGGCTAGTATAGTCTGGAAAAGTCCGATTGGGCGTCTCTTGACTCTTCTCATTGGTGGAGGTCTCGTAGCTGGGGTGCTAACGGTGTATCCACAGACTCTACCCGTGGTCAGGTGGACTATTCCAGTGTGTTTTGTTCTTTGGGGCGCATCTCGGCTCTATTTCGACGGAGTAGGAAATTCCCTGTCCTTGGCTGCAGGCTGTCTGCTGATACTCGGTGGATTCAGCTATGCCTCGTACCTGCTTACCTCGATGGGCGAACTTAGCGGAACGGTAGCTCTACTTGCCCCAGTTATCGGAATCTTTGTAGAAATGCTCGCTGCCCATTACCGCAATCAAGACTAATTGCGTAATTTGATAGATTTGCAACTCTACGTAATGCGTATTCGTCCACAAGCGCAACTGTACTCAAGAGTGACGGCCGCTACGTACAGGTAACGCATGTATCGTTCTGGACGGAGAATCAGTATGGGATCTATTCTTACTGCGAATCGACTTCTTCGTAGTGCTCGATAATCTCCTTCAAACACCACTGGTTGAGTCCTTGTGATGCGAGCGTGAAAACCAACGTTGAGACAGGCTTGCGTTTGTACGCCGCGTAGAGGCCATAGAGCCCAATGGGGATACTCACGGTGTTTAGGAGTTGTGGGTAGCCGAGACCGATGAGGCGGTGCCCGTCGTTAGTCCAGCGTTCTTCAGCACGTACGACTTTGTACATCCAGTCATCCAACTCGTCACTTGGTTCGCGGAATAACACCGGATTGATGAGTAAGAACAGGAGAGTGAGCCCCAACAACTTCCATTTCCGATGGTAGAGTGCGCCCACGGCCACGAACCCTGCGGCTATTCGACTCCACCCGCTCTTCGGATTGGAGTGTCTGGCCCACATATTCTCGATCCCCGGCAACTCTTTGAGCATATCTACTATCTCGAAAGTAAGACGTTCCACAGTCAAATTAACATTCCGGCACAGCGTTCAGTAAGCACTGTCTCTGTATCGGCTCTTTCGGTGAAGACTCGTCGAAACGAAGTGGCGAAATGGGTGACGATTCCATATGCATTGGAGAACGCAGTCTCAACTTCTNGATCAGTTGTTTCGAACTCCGAGAAAGGTGGTCAACGATACTCCGAGATCGTTCGATACGGAACGTAGTAGCCGATGTCGTCGATCCACATCGACAGCCACTCGTCAGCAGTCGCTTCATCGATCTTTCCAGCATCGATTGCAGCCAACAGAATACCAACCGATCCAACAACAGTTAGACCTTGATCTTTCGCGAACGCCCGGGCATCCCCGTCATCGGTCAGCAGCCGCCCGTCGTGTGCGTCTGCGAGGGCAAA
>NZ_AOIA01000070.1 GCF_000337695.1 Natronococcus jeotgali DSM 18795 | reverse complement strand
CCGGCAGCGATCCTCCGTGGCGCTCGAAACATCGGCGGACTCTCAGATCGTGCTCTCGATGACCCTGACAATCTCCGTAAGACACTCGCCAAATGGGGCGAGACTCTCGAAGAGCTAACGACCGAGTTTAACCGAGCCAGAGGCGACGAGAAATCCGCCCTTGGCGCTGAGATCATGCGCTCGAGCCACGGTCTCGCGGGCTCGATTGTTCACCTGCTCGACGCCGTTGGTATCGACGTCACTCGCGAGGTCCGCATTCCCGGTGGTCGGGACCCACGTCAACTTGATCAACTCGCCGAGTCGATCACCCGATCGATATTAGTCCAGTCGAGATATGGTGTATTCGCGCCGTATCGTCATGTCCTCGAGACCGACGCCGGCGAGCCAC
>NZ_AOIA01000069.1 GCF_000337695.1 Natronococcus jeotgali DSM 18795 | reverse complement strand
GGCCGTTGGCTGACGAGACAACTGAAACACTCTCCTATCACGCACTCTATACGGCTGCAACAGTCGAAAAGTCGAGGATCAGGCAGTGTATTAGTCGACTCGAGGCACTCGGTCTCGTCGCAACGTTCGGCTCACGGACCGATCGGAAGGCCGAACTCCTTGAGGCCGGTCGGGAATATCTGGCCCAAGTCAGTCGACAGTCGACTCTTGAGGCTTGCGGTAGCGGGACCCCAAAATCCTGTACTAAGACACGTGGAACCCCAGCAACAAGAGTAAGTGGGGAAGACGGCAGGCCGTACCGGACCACTGGGATGAGACAGTCCCAGCAAGCCGCTGTGACGGCGTGCGCTGCTGATGGCGGCGTGAACCTGGTGAAAGAGCCGCGAGATACCGACAAAACGGCCGAAGAACGCCGAACAAAACTGGTAGACTACGACGAGGACCGCGAACAGGTAACGGTAAGCGTGCACGCCAGTGAGGGGCTACCCTACTTGGTGAGCGTTGCGACGGCGTTAGCGACGCCGTGGTTTTTGGACCGTATCCTTCCAAATGAGCGCCTCGAGAGAATCGATGAGCCGGCAGCGATCCTCCGTGGCGCTCGAAACATCGGCGGACTCTCAGA
>NZ_AOIA01000068.1 GCF_000337695.1 Natronococcus jeotgali DSM 18795 | reverse complement strand
TCTCGCGTCAATATACATCAGAATACCTATCGGGAATTGTATAATAAGAGCTCCAGCTAGTAATCCAATAACTACATTAGTCATGGGAGGTATCCTATTGCAAGAGTAACTCTCTTATCTAATAAGTCTGTTCTACCAGTGACAAGTTCGCACTGTCTCTGTATCGGCTCTTTCGGTGAAGACTCGTCGAAACGAAGTGACGAAATGGGTGACGATTCCATATGCATCGGAGAACGCNCGGTGAAGACTCGTCGAAACGAAGTGACGAAATGGGTGACGATTCCATATGCATCGGAGAACGCAGTCTCAACTTCTGTGAGTTGAGAACTGTATAGTTTATATTGTTTTATCGGAATTTGTGGTACTGCCTGCGCTTGTTCAGGTTTTGGGTGACGCCGACTGGCTCGGATCGACGCAACATCTCTCTGAGTCAGAGGTCAACGTACTGTGATTCCCACTCACGGCGCTCCTGAATGGCTGTGTCCCCTTCATTGGTGATCGCGTAGTAGTTCGTTCGTCGATCGA
>NZ_AOIA01000067.1 GCF_000337695.1 Natronococcus jeotgali DSM 18795 | reverse complement strand
CGTACTATAGTAGCGAAATCAATCACGGGCGACTGTATCCCAATCTCGACACCCTCGTCAACAAGGGATTCGTCGAGAAGGGAGAACTCGATCGACGAACGAACTACTACGCGATCACCGATGAAGGGGACACAGCCATTCAGGAGCGTCGTGAGTGGGAATCACAGTACGTTGACCTCTGATTCAGACGGATTTGGTCCTCAATGAGTGCGAAAATGATGCATATATCACCACTCTATTTTGACATAGGAGGCACATAAATCTATTGAATAGTCAACAAGAGAAGTAGTGTGAAGCACTCCTCCAAATGAATACGTCAAAGATAAGTAAAACGGCCACGGATATGAATCTGTCCAATTACTCGTGATATCCGATTAGGAGTCGATACCGTACTCAACGAGTTGTTCGGCTTGGGTCTTTAGCCCATCTGTACTATGTACCAGTAGTCTTCGGAAACCCCCAGAGGAGGGGGATCGACAGGTACAACCAACCTACCGTGCTGGCGATCACGGCAGATCCTCGCCATTGGCGAGCAACATACTATTCAATTCCTAGAACGAAAAGGTACTGAATGAGGTTGGCTTTTCCGCTATTGTTTTCGAAACCGCTTTACGAGAATTTCTATCCGTATCCGGAAGCTGCTCTCGGATCACCGGCCTTTGCGGACGCCTGCTCGACAGGATACTGGTCTCTGAGTGTCATAGAACAGTTCTGAGGGTGATGGATTTCAAGACTGACGGTGCTGAATCACCTGCTCAGTGAGTATGCATATTGAACGACTCCCTAGAAGAACGAATTACGTGAATTTCGACTGTTGGCCTATCCAAAATCCGAATAGCATTACAAGGAGTA
>NZ_AOIA01000066.1 GCF_000337695.1 Natronococcus jeotgali DSM 18795 | reverse complement strand
AGGTCCCCTGGCTCGAACTCGAGTAACTCTCCCACCGACCCCTCCACACCCACACCCCCATGAAAATCAGCCACTACCTCGAACTCGAGGATCACGTCACTGGCGGCATCCGCGAGTCCGTCGCCCACCAGCGCGAGATCCTCGACCGACTCGGATCGATCGCGCTCGGGCGCAGCGAGGCGTTCTCGCTCGAGACGGTCGCGAACCAGTACCGACGGCTGTACGAGGAGCTGATCTGAATGCGCATCGGATTCTTCACGGACAGTTACTT
>NZ_AOIA01000065.1 GCF_000337695.1 Natronococcus jeotgali DSM 18795 | reverse complement strand
GTTCTCGATATTGGAGGCCGAATTCGTATTAGACATAGATCACTCTACAGACTCATCGATGAAACAATTTGTGTACTCCTCAACTCAGAACCATCCAGCTTGGAACAGGCCGCTCACAACTTCGATTGCGTTCGGTCGTTGAACAAAGTGTGTTAGCGACTCGTTCGAGCCGTTCCGGCTCGAATTTCGTTCGGAGCTGGTAGAGGATCGTGTTCGCAGAGGGTGAATCCTTGCTGGAGTTACACAGCGTGGAGACCGAGGTCCCGTCGACGGTCGCGCCGACGAATATGTATAGCCGAAAGTGATGACTGGCCTGCTGACGTGGCTTCGGCGCGGTAGGTGTTAGGACGTCAATTCACACGACAAGCGTGAGTCGTCCTCCAATGAATGCCGCTGCTGCAACAAACGTTCCGTATTTGAGGATTGATTGGCCCGTTGTTGGGTCACTAAAACTTTGATAGCCAGCGTAGAGCATCAGAGTAACCGCTGGAGCAACCAAGACGAGGTATATTATACCGAATGTTCCAAGCAGATACGGTACAGGACTTGTTAGCACTACCACTACAAGAAGCGTTGCTGCGATGAAGAGAGCCCGTCGTTCTCCAATCGCGATAGGTAACGTGTTCAGTCCTTCTTGGCGATCCCCCCTAATATCCTCAACATCTTTAATTATTTCGCGAGCACCCGTCGATAGCGCTGATAGAAGGAACAATATAACCACAGCCCCGATTAGCTGACCAACTGCAGCTGCACCGAACAGGAATGTACTTCCGACGAGATATGCTACCAGAGCGTTTCCGATTCCTGGAC
>NZ_AOIA01000064.1 GCF_000337695.1 Natronococcus jeotgali DSM 18795 | reverse complement strand
GCAAGCACTCCCGCAATACTGAATAAGACAATACTGAACACGAGTGCAGTTCGTGGAGAAACTGAACCGCGTGGAATTGGCCTCTCTGGATTATTGTGTCGATCGATATCCCGATCGAAATAATCATTGATCGTATTCCCGGCACCAACTGCGAGCCCAGTCGCCGCAACTGCAATCCCTCCCTCTGTCGGTTGAGAGGTCACGCCGCCAGCAACAAACGCGCCAATGAGAGTTAACACTGCGGCTGCGATGAGGTTTCCTGGCCGCGTGAGGTCCAGAAGTCCACGAGCGCTTTCGGTAAACGACATGCCGACTACGAATGAATACCACCTAAAAAAGAACGCGAATGTGATTGTTCAGGATTGGTGTGCGAGATGTGTTCTATGATACGCTCTGATTGCCCAAATGGCTCCCTGAGTTAGTCATTCGACCCGTAGGTCGGGAGAGAGAGTCAATTCGAGACCTTGGCGTGTTCGCTGCTGTCTTAGGCT
>NZ_AOIA01000063.1 GCF_000337695.1 Natronococcus jeotgali DSM 18795 | reverse complement strand
TCAATTGAGAGGTCACAGCTGATTGCTGTTTTGGTTGATCGGTTGAGCAGTTCGTCGAAGAAAGTGCGGTAGTGATCGGGATCAGCGTACTTCACCAGCCGAAGTTGGAGCAGCGCTTCTAATCCCTCTGCTGTCCAGCGCATCCACTGGTTCTTGCATCGCTTGGCGACCTCTCCCATCGCTCGTTCCACGGGGTTCGAGGTCCACGGCACCTCGACCCCCTCGATTGCCTTCTCAGCGAACGTCAGTATCGACGGCAGCCACCGCCGAAGATACCCCGCAGCCTTCCTCGAGCCGTACTGCGAGAGCTGCCACGCTGTCTTCTCGATGCGCTCAGTCGTTCGCGCGATCCGTTCGCGGATCGCCGCGAACTCTTCCTCTGGACGGTGGGTGACAACCGAGTTCTTCAGATGGAATACTTCGCCAACCACCTCCGAAACGATCTCCCTGCGCTGATCCAGAGAGAACACAGCGTCGTCCCAGAGGTTGTAGTAGAGCGTCCGGCCGACGTGGACGAGGTCAAGTTGGTGTCTTCGATTCTCGTCGGTAAACGCCGTGACGATACTGTTGTCACCGTCACTGACGACCGTCGCGTCGTCAGTGACTGCGTCGATGGCATCGAGATCGGACGCTGTGTCGTTCCAGTCAGCGTTGACCGAGAGATCCAGCAGAGACCGGGAGTTGTCGGCACTATCCTCACCGAGCGTGACCTGTACAGAGTGGTACGAGCGGTCGTCGTCCTGGCTGTGGCACTTCGTGCCATCAGCCACGACGGCATCGGCTTCAGTCCCGGTCACACAGTCGGGAAGAAACTGCTTGAGCGTGGAGCCGTATTCTTTGGCTCGGCGGTTGATGGTGGTCGGCGACGGCATCCTCTCGAAGATGCCGTCGCCGTGATCAGCTGCGTCACGATAGCTGAGGGAGGTAGCGAGATCGATGCTTGTGGCTGCGATATCTTGTTGATAGCGGTTTTGGCCGTCGAAGCCGAGAACGTCTTCGACGGGCCGGAAATAGCTGGGTTGGTCGTGGCCAGCGGCAGTATCTTCGACGTAGTGAAGGGAGAACTCGTGTTCTCCGGCGGTTGTGACGGCTGTACGGGTGTCGGTGCCTGCTCGTTGGAAGCGGGGGTCACCGTTGCCGTGGGCGTGTTTTTCGCCGCAATACGCCTCGACGCGGCTCGCGTCGAGGCTTTCGACCACGGATTCGAGGATCACTGACTCGATGCCCTGATCGGTGAGGGACTCGGCGAGCATGGCGAGCGGTATCGTTTTGTGGTCGTCGATGCTAATCGTGAACCGCACGTCGATTGTGGCGTGCATGGGGCACCTCGGGTGGACACCAGAGGTGACCCCGTCCTCACGGGAGTCAGTTGCTACTGAACTCTAGAGGACTTTGCGACGCGACCAA
>NZ_AOIA01000062.1 GCF_000337695.1 Natronococcus jeotgali DSM 18795 | reverse complement strand
CCCGCCAGACCTTTGGCAATTACATTGACACCTACACTATCGATCAGTCACTCGAGGACAACACCACCGTCGAGATTCTCTACCAGGGCCGACTCGCTGACCTCCATCTCGAGGGGGCGAATCTCGATCGACTCTTCGATCGCGTCTTTCAGGACCGAACCGAGGAGGAGAAAGCCGAGATTCAGAAGCGCTACGCTCGTGAGCGCGATCTTGCTGAAGCTGAATCACGGATCGAAGAGGTTGCCCTCGACATCATCGACCACTTTGAGAATGAGATCGCCCGTCCGTTCAAGGGAATGGTCGTCACGACGAGCAAACGAGCCGCTATCGAGTACAAGAAGAAACTCGACAACCTGAATGGTCCCGAGTCTCGAGTCGTTATCTCCCACGGCCACAATGACCCCGAGGAGGTCAAGCAGTGGGCACCGAGCGACACCGATCTCTCGAAGTACAAAGATGAGTTCATCGATCCTGACGGCGAGGTCGAGCTTCTAGTTGTCTGTGATATGCTGCTCACCGGCTTTGACGCGCCAGTTGCCCAGGTGATGTACCTCGACAAGCCACTGAAAGAGCACAACTTGCTCCAAGCGATCGCGCGTGTCAACCGACCTTTCCCCGAGAAGAACCACGGGCTCATTGTTGACTACTACGGTATCTCGAACGACCTCAAAACGGCGCTCGCGATGTTTAGTGACGATGACGTGAAACACGCGATGATCCCCCTCTCGGACAAGAAGCCCGAACTCGAAGCCGCCCATCGAAAGGCGACTGCCTTCTTCGATGACCTCAATGACATGGAGGCGTGTCTCCAGACACTCGAACCCGAAGACGTCCGTATCGAATTCAAAAACGCGTACAAGCGATTCTCACGGTTGATGGACGTCGTCCTTCCGGATCCGATGGCGAATCCCTACAAGGGCGATCTCGATCGGCTCAGCGAGATTTTTGCTCGTGCAAAAGAACGGTACCGGGACGACTCGATGAACCTCGAAGGCTGCGGTGAGAAGGTTCGGGAACTCATCCAGAAACACATCCGATCGAAGGGGATCGACGTGCTCAACGACGAGCCAGTATCGATCATGGACGAGAGCACGTTCGGTGCGAAGATGGATAAGCTAGAGAGCGACGAAGCACGGGCGAGTGAAATGCAACACGCAGTCAAGCACGAACTATCGGTTCGATTTGACGAAGATCCCGTGCAGTACGGTTCGCTCCAGGAGCGCGTCGAAGAACTCATCGAAAATTACAAACAAAGTCGGCTGACTGACCGTGAGTACCTTGAAGAACTCAATAAAGTCCTCAACGAGATGCGAACTCGCGACCAGCAGGCCCGCTCGAAGGGGCTCGCCGATGGAACAGAGCTTTCCTTCTACCATGCTCTAGAGGAGGTGCTCAGTACCGAGAATAGGGCCGTTGATCAAGAAATGCTCGTCAAATTGACTGAAGACATCGTCGCTCAGGTCGAAGATATTGCGGACGTTGTTGAGTGGCAGCAAAAGGTGACAGTACAGCAGAGGCTTCGGAAAGCGGTTAAGCTCCGTCTCATCAAGTCTGACGTTTCTATGTCAGCCGATGAGCGAACACAGCTTACCAATCAGATTGTGGAACTCGCGCGGGCGCACTACAAGCCATGAGGCAATACCACATCGGCCAGACCGTCATTCCTTACGAGGTCGACTGGTCGAGAGACCGCGAGACAATCGGACTTTCACTCGATCATTCGCTTGAGCTTACCGTTCGAGCGCCGATGACGGCAACCCTCGATGATATCGAAACGGTACTCGAAAATCGGAGTGAATGGCTTCTCGAGAAGCTTTACGGACTCAAAGAACAATCAGAGCCGCCATACTCTAAAGAGTTCCTGAGTGGTGAGAAACTCCCGTATCGCGGTCGTAAATATCGGCTTGAGGTCATAGAAGCTGATGTTCCGGAACCACAATTATCATTCGATGGAGACACGTTCACACTCGAGGCACACCGCTTTGACGCGCCCGGAGATTACGTAAGTATTCGGCGAAAGCAGCAGGCAGTTGTCGACTGGTATATCCGCCGTGCCGAAGAAGAACTCCCGAAACGGAGTCCGCGTTACGAGTCAAAATTAGGCCTCGGTGAGATTTCGATCGACATCAGTGAAATCGATCATCGGTGGGGGGAGTACGAGAACGGAACGGTGCGCTTAAATTGGCGACTGATCCTCGCACCCGTCCGGATTCAGGACTACGTCATCGTTCACGAACTGGTACACGCATACCACGAGGATCATTCTGATCCTTTTTGGAATACTGTCGGTACACTCGTCCCAGACTATCAAGAGCGTCGGGAGTGGTTGCGAATCAATGGAAATATGCTAACGATTTAATTGATATTCCTTCGTTGCCCACTCGCTGAAAATTTGAGCCCAACGATCGTTACGGCAGGTCGCTGTATCGCCTCTTCCATTCTTGTCTATTCCGACTTGGGAAAGTCCTGAAAGGCAGATATCCTTCGTATAGAAAACCAGCTAGTACGGCTGTTCACCATCAGGCGTCAGAAAAACCTCTTTTTCGGGATCGTTTTCGGCTAGCACCCATTCNTTCGTATAGAAAACCAGCTAGTACGGCTGTTCACCATCAGGCGTCAGAAAAACCTCTTTTTCGGGATCGTTTTCGGCTAGCACCCATTCACCTTCGGTAACAAGCTGCTCAAATTCATCCCGGTCGTAGTCATAGAACTGACCAGGAGAGGGCCCAACGAGACGTACAGAGTTATCCCCAGAATTGAGTTCGTAGAACAATGGCTCGCTCTCGGACTGTGGACCAAGGACACCCTCCCAGTTCTCGATATCGTGGGTCGAATTCGTACTAGGCATAGATCACTCTACAGACTCATCTGTGAAACAATTTGTGTACTCCTCGAATCTGAAACCGAAAGTTAGCGATGGACTGATACAGGTAGTCCATACAGAATGCGACAATGGAGGATATTCCTCAGCCATCGAAGAAGGCGTACTCAGTCGGTGATCTGGTACAGATCTATCTTGGTGCAGATGATCCCGATGCCCAGTATCATGGCATGATATGCGAAGTTGCCAAAGTCCACACGGATGATCTTGGTGCCGAGACTGGCCGTTCGACAGATGCGCACTCGTATACCCTTCGCGACCTCGAGGCAGACGACGAACTTCCAGTCCCGTTTCGCCACCACGATTTGGTTCCGGTTGGATAAATCTCACCAACCTCATCTCAAAACACTCCTGCAACGGCCCAGCAGACTCGACTGTCTCGTACCGTTCACGCACGTCTTCAAAAATCAAAATTTCTATGACGCCGTTGTCTTGCGTGCAACACTGCAACTAAAAGAGCACACAGAACGGTTTTAAGTTGACTCTACAATAATCTGATTATCTATGGGAAGAAGTCTTCAGTTTGCTATCATGGGGGTAGTGATCGTACTATTTGTAGAGTTAGTTTTCCTTATTGGAGCTTATCAAGGCAGATTTCGTTCAGAATTTGTATCTGCTGTTGTGTCTGCAACACTGGTTCTTGTCACTACTGTATCGGTTATCTTAAATGCTTTCTTGCTAGAAGAGCAACAAGATTCTAAGAGAAAAGAAGTAGAACCAGTGTTTCAGGTAGTCCTCACTCCAACTGGAATAGGTAATGTTGCTCCCGCAATAGAAAATATTGGAAACGGTCCCGCAATTAATATCACGGGTACCATAGACCTGCCTGATGTCAGTGAAAAACTCGATTTCTCGAGATACAACATCTCTCAAGGAGATAAAGCAGTACTCCCAGTACCCGAGGAATATAACATGTCAATTGATTCATGGAAGGAAAGAGAGAATATTAGTATTGATATAAGATATCAGGATATATTTAGCAATAAAAAATCAGTTCAGCCGGACTATGATGTAAATATACTTTTAGAAGATCTAATATCCCATCATAGTGAAAGTGATAATTCAACTGAGCAGAGTTTAGAAAGTATTGAAAACACATTAGGGAAAATTGAACGAGCTATTAGTAATATGTGAAGATACCCGCTACTGTTGAAAGTATATGATATTACTTTTGTCTCTGTGTAACCAATAATATAACTTATCTGGAATGGAATTTCTCTCTACTGTCTCCGTAGCCATTTTTAGGAGCGCGATTGTGTGCCATCGCATAACCAAAAGTACACGAACTCGACGAGGAGACCCGCAAGTTCCACATCTAGATCAACGGCCTCGAGGACATCGACAGAATGGCCGACTCCAGACAGATCATTCAGCTCGAACTTGACAAGGGCGAGGAGTTCTTCTACATCGATGCGGAGGGCAACACCGACGATGTCCACCTCGAACTTACTCGGGAGGACCTGATCGACCTGCAGGTCAGGCCCGCCCACTCGCTGTTCTCGCTGGACTACCTCAAGGACATGAACAAGGCGATCCCCGGCGACAGCGCAAGCGAGGCCGACCTCGAGGCGGTCGGCGCGGCCGCCGACGTCGATCTGCTCGAGTTTGAGCAGCTGTACACCGTCATCGATCCGGACGCAATCGACGCGTTGTGTGCACACACCCGCCGGACAGACGGGCGGATCCGCGTCTCGGATCCGCCGGCGACCGCGCCGGAGGTCGCCGGCGACTGATCACTCGTGATCGGCGAGAAACGACAGCAGCGTCTCGTTGACCATCTCCGAGTCCTCGATGAAAAGTAGTTCGAGCCGCCCTCAACGAGTTCGAGGCGCGTGTTCGGAATCTTCTCGCCGAGTAGCTTGCCGTTCGCTCGCGCCGTCGGGCACGTCGAACATGTGCTCCTAGGTCTCGTCGGGGATCGGGACCGCGTCGACCCTGCCGTGGGTAGTACACAGAAGCGTCAGCATCTTCGCGCGGGAGTACTCCAGCGCGTAGCGCTGGGCGACCGTCCCGCCCATGCTCGCGCCGACAATGTGGGCGTCGTAGATCCCGACGTCGTCGAGCGTGTCCTTCAGTTCGCTGAGCGGTCGGTACCTCCCTATTATATATCTCTCAAATATGCCTACCCCTCCACATATTGTAGCAAATATGGTCACAGATATGTTTAATTTGAAGCACCCGCGCGCAAAGAGTGCATTTTTATCCCGACCGTCCATTGAAGATAGATGTCGTTCGAGAAAGAACTCAGGAACCGACGCCTAACACGTCACCCGAGTTCTTCTTGGCGACACACCAGAGACGATATGAGCAGCGATGATAACAGCCACCGCTATAGAGTTGATCTGGCCGCTTGCGGCAGTGTGAGCTGGTCAGGAGTCTCGCTTCGGCTCGCGTTCGAAGCCAGCCCAAAAGTAGTCTACCTACTACTCACGCTCACGACGGTGGCGCCACTGGCGATACGAATCGTCCCCTAAAAGCCGGTCCTGAACGGAACTCAGGAACCGACGCCTAACGTTTACGTTTACCCTCGAGTGGGATATAGGAGTTATGGTTAGCGTTACCCCCACACCGACCACCTCACACTGCTACCGCCGCTCACTCCTCGAGCGCGGCCGTATCCGCGAGTAAGTCGAACGACTCGGCAGCGTTTCGAACGATCGGCTTTCCTCACGATCGCCATCGCCGGACTCACCGAAGATCCACCACTTTGCTCGAGTCCACACTGGTGCCTCTCGATGCTCCTCGCGCCGCTGCTCGCGACTTTTGTGAAAGAAGACGAGACAGATCAGCTCATGGATAACTGTTGCCGAGACCGATCGGTCTCGATGGTACCGATCGCATAGTCGAACTAGGGATAACGACGCTGAGTGCGTTCTGCTATGAGGTAGTTGATTCGAGAATCGGCGTTGCACCATGAGGTCCGTTCTTCCATGGGTGTATTTGAATGAGAGAGCGACGGGTCCATTCGCTGAGTCGTAGTTGCTTTCTATGACCGAAGCTACTGTCCCGGAAAGGGGGGTTTCCGGGACACCTGATTCTCCCCACCCGTAACCCTCATTGTACGCATTTATGTAGGGTTAAACCAGGGATGCCAGAAACTACCGTTTCGGTCACCGAGTCAACGACGACTAACCCCGACGGCGACGACTACCATCGGAAACAGTACCGAACTACGATCCCGAAAGACCTCGCCGAGTTCTTCGACATGGTTCGAGAGACTACCCTCGAGTGGTCCATCGGCGGCGCGAGTAACAAACTGGAGATCACCATTCACGACAACGGCGAGGAGTAGTCCATGATCAGGAACAGCGAAGGCGTCGCCGACCCTGGCGATCTCCCTGAATCTGACTGGGTCGACGCGCCTACGATCGGCTACGTGCGGCTCTCACAAGAGTCTGACCGCTCGATTGCGGCTCAGAAGCGAGACATTCGAGACTGCGTAGTGAAAGGCACGGTCAGGTGGTGAGTGGTAGGTGGTGGGTTGACCGTGCCAACTGTAGTTGTCAGCTATTATAGCTTCTTTCTACGGCTTGATGGGATACACACTCATGCATGCGTTTTGGTAATTCCTCTATGCTATATGTGACCAAAACGCTTTTTGAGACTACTTTCACAATTCATATGCGAGGACAACGTCCTCGCCACTCGAGATCTCGCCTTGGATACATAGTATCCAGAAGAGGCAGATCAAAATCAAAGCCATCTGGGAACACCCCACACCCCNCCCCACCGTCTCTTGGAAATCTTCCCCCGGTTTCCACATTTCGTACTGAGCAACGTTGCGACTGAGCGACGAGCGTAACCGACTCCTCGAGATCGCCTGCGAGATCATAGCCGACAGCCCCGACGACGACCCACCACGCGGGACGTAATCAACGCGGCGCTCACGTCTCGTCGCCGGCGTTCTCCCGAGATCGGCGGGGTTGCATGGGGTGTGTTGAATCGAGGCTCGACTGCCGGGCACCGCTATGTGCGCCCGCGCGATCCTTCCGAGAGGTCGAGACCCGCGTCGGTCCGTCGCTCCCATGAGGTTGTATTTGTTTTCGCTATGGGGTTCTGGTTGCTCTGGGGTCCGACTCGTGAGGTTTGCTCGAGAGCCGTCCCTCGAGCCGAGTGCTATGATATTGTTTGAATCGAAATCGGCGTTGCACCATGAGGTGTTGACCACCAGGAGGTTCGTTTTTCCAGGGGTGTGTTTGAATCGGGAGAGCGAAGCGCCGTTCGCTGAGCTATACTTACTTTCTGTGAGACCGTGTCATAGAGCTATTCTCATGGGATTGCTTACACCTCTATTTCAGT
>NZ_AOIA01000061.1 GCF_000337695.1 Natronococcus jeotgali DSM 18795 | reverse complement strand
GAGACGCGCAGTGACTCGTTTGCGACGTGGTTGACCAAAACAGCGTTCGCTAACTGATTATTTGGAACAGTCACTAATTCGTTATCGAAGGTCTCTAACTGAGTCACACGAAGGTTGATCGCTTTGACGATTCCTTCGTTATCCTCCCCCTCAATCCAATCGCCGATTTTGAACGGTTCGTCCTTCAGGATGAATATCCCAGACGCAAAATTGCTGAGCAAGTCTTGTGCTGCAAAGCTCAGGCCAAGTGCTAATGCACCAGACAGAGTTGCAAACGCGGTCAGTACCGCACCAAAGCCTGCAACCGTAGCAGCCACTGCGACTGCTGCGATCAGCACGAGAATACTGACAACACTCACTGCTAAGCTCACAAGTCCCGCCTTGAGCCCGCGTGATTGCAATGACTCACGAGTAGCCCTGACAACCACCTTCTTGCCAATGATGTATGTCAGAGTAAACATCACGAGAAACAGTAGAACAGTCGTTACAACGCTAATNCGAGTAGCCCTGACAACCACCTTCTTGCCAATGATGTATGTCAGAGTAAACATCACGAGAAACAGTAGAACAGTCGTTACAACGCTAATGACTGCTGGGCCGTACTGAGAGATGACCTCATTAGCACTTGTTGGAAGTTCTGTTTGGAGTATTGTATAATCCATTCCAATCCCGAGTAGCAATCCAATCGTTATCAGCGTTGTGAATATCGTAGCTAAACAACAGGTACTCTCATTCTTGAATTATGATTTAGTAGTGAGTGTTACATCCGATAGAGATAACAAGAGATGATTAGAAATATGAGTCATCATGGAGGATCTTACGGGGTTCCAGCGAGACTTGCTATATGTCATTGCAGGCGCTGATCAGCCGTCGGGTCAGGACATCAAAGACGAGGTCGACTCGTACTATAGTAGCGAAATCAATCACGGACGACTGTATCCCAATCTCGACCCCCTCGTCAACAAGGAACTCGTCGAGAAGGGAGAACTCGATCGACGAACGAACTACTACGCGATCACCGATGAAGGGAACACAGCCATTCAGGAGCGCCGTGAGTGGNGAACGAACTACTACGCGATCACCGATGAAGGGAACACAGCCATTCAGGAGCGCCGTGAGTGGGAATCACAGTACGTTGACCTCTGACTCGGAGAGATATTGCGTCGATCCGAGCTAGCCGTCATCACCCAAATCCTGAACAACCACAATCAGTACCACGGATTCCGAGAAAGTTACATAGACGATGTATTTTTGCAAGTCACTCTTCCACAGATTCTGCGTTTGAATTTCTACAAACCACCAGCTCAACAGTACTTATCGCCGATATCGAGCTAATCAGATCTTTAGAAGAGGTTGCACAACCTCAGAGGACAGATTGGATGCATGGCTTATTTGCAGCGTTGGAGAGGAAGAGTCAGCTGACCAGTAGATGTGCAGACATACCGGNCCTACACCCGAGTGTTTATACTGTGCTAAACGCGCATAGCACACATGACCGGGAGTGGCACTGTCGAACAGATTTTTATCGCACCTGAAGCCAAAGCGGAGATGAAAGAACAGACCGACGTTGAAGCAATTGCCGGAAAGGGACTCCAAGGTGATCGCTACTTTAGCGAGATTGAGACAGGAACCTTCGTCGAGTGGGAGCCAGATGAAGAACGCCACGATGGATACGATCTCACGTTGATCGAGCAGGAGGCTGTCACAGCAATCGAACATGAAGCGGGAATCGAACTTGCACCGGGAGAACACCGACGAAACATCGAAACCCGTGATGTTGCACTCAATCATCTCGTTGGACAACGATTTCGAGTCGGTGACGCCATCTGTCGAGGGGATCGACTGTGTGAACCGTGTAATCATCTTCAGCGTATCACTCAAGACGGTGTATTGCAGGCACTCACTCACCGAGGTGGACTCCGAGCAGATATTCTCGAAGATGGGATAATTCGCCCCGGAGACGTAATCGAACCGCTCGAATAATCCACACTCTTTCGTCTAGGGACAGTTCGTATTCCTGCTTGCGTATCGGGACAGTCGGAAAAAAAGGGGAACGTGCGCCTACGGTAGTGCCTTGCGGAGGTCCTCGCAGAGGTCATCAGCGTCTTCGAGGCCAACGGATACCCGGACTAACGCCTCAGGAATCTCCGCCGAATCCTCACTACGACTGAACTCGTCAGGGATCATTAGTGACGGCACCTCAACAAGGCTCTCAACCCCACCGAGACTAGCTCCCGGCGTGAATACCTCAAGTCCCTCGATGAACGCCTCAAGTTCGATGAGCGTGCCATCAAACTCGAAGGACAACATTCCGCTGTATCCCGACATCTGCTCACTCGCAAGATCGTGTTGTGGGTGGCTCTCAAGACCCGGATAGTAGACACGAGCGACCCGATCGTGGCTTTCGAGGAACCGGGCAACTGCTATCGCGTTCTTCTCGTGGTGTTCCATCCGCGCGGGCAGCGTCTTGATGCCTCGCGAAACGAGGTAGCAGTCGAACGGCGAAAGCATATTCCCAAGTCCAACCCGCTGCGCGAACGCCAATTGCTCGAAAACTCCACCATCGTCGGTGATAACGGCACCGCCAATAGAGTCGGAGTGCCCGTTGAGATACTTGGTGGTGCTGTGAACGACGACGTCGGCACCCAATTCGAGTGGGGCTTGGTAGTACGGACTCGCAAAGGTACTGTCCACGCCGAACACAGCATCGTGGTCACCGGCGATGTCGGCTATCGTTTGGATATCGCATAACCTAATCAATGGGTTCGACGGCGTTTCCGCCCAGATCAAGTCTGTGTCTGGGCTGACTGCATCGGCGACGTTGTCGGGGTCACGGGCGTCAACAAAGTCGATGTCAACACCGAGATGTCCGGCCATGTGTTCCGTGAACAGTTTTTCGGTTCCGCTATAGATGGTATCCGAGGTGACGACGTGGCCTCCTGGGGGGACCAGCGACAGCATCGTCGTCGATGTGGCGGCCATTCCGGAGGCGAACGCCAACCCATGTTCGCCGCCTTCGAGGCGGGCTAACTGCTCTTCAAGGGCTGTCCGCGTCGGATTGCTCTCGCGCGAATAGTCGTGTTCATTGGCGTTCTTCCCGCTGGCCCACTCGAACGTAGTCGAAAGATGGATCGGCGGGACGACGTCGTTCGTTCCATCTCTATGAGGATGTGTTTCGGTTTTAGCTGCGCCGACTGCGATGGTTGCGAATCGATTCCTGTCGGATTGGCTTTTGTGTCGTGTCATCAGATACTCACCACGGGACCCACATGGACCCGATTTAGAGGGGATCTCATAGGAATGTACTCAGTTGCGAAGGATAGGCGTGAAGTTCCCGGCGAGGGTGGCCAGAAACCCAAACCCGACTTGGGCGTGGGTCAGCGAGTCGTTGGTTGCTAATCGTTGTCTGCTCTCAGGGAAAGCGTCTTGTTCGCGTGGACGAATGAAAGTCCTTACCCTGTATGTAACACTCGCTGAGGTCAACACGATCGGTACGCGAACCGTTCCATGACCCCGTGCCCTTTGCTAAATGGATGTTTAACAGAGACCTGGAATCGCTCGTATACAGAGCTATGGAAAGTTGATATCTCTCACTGTCGGATGGC
>NZ_AOIA01000060.1 GCF_000337695.1 Natronococcus jeotgali DSM 18795 | reverse complement strand
CGAACAGTGTTGTCCCCGGCATTGAGTTCGTAGAACAACGGCTCGCTTTCGGACTGTGGACCAAGGGCACCGTTCCAGTTCTCGATATTAGAGGCCGAATTCGTATTAGACAGAGATCACTCTACAGACTCATCGATGAAACAATTTGTGTACTCCTCAACTCAGAACCATCAAGCTTGGAACAGGCCGCTCACAACTTCGATTGCGTACGGTCATTGAACCCCATCAGCTAATAGAGGCATTAAGAGAGCCGTGCTGAATCCACAGCGCAAGTCAGTCACGAGAATTGGTCGGCTCCGATGTTAGAGACTGTGAGGCTACTGCACGTTCTCGTTTGCCTTTCGTTGCCTGGCACACCACTCGAGTATCTCCTCACGGAGTTCATCCGGTGTGGGCCCGAACAAGCGTCCGAGTCGCTAGCCGAGATTATTCCACGTCAGTTCTTCAAATACTCCCTTGTATTCTTGTCCCTGAACAGCTCGAGTCCATCCCTGTTTGAAATTTCGTCGTCGACCTTCGGTCAAATCATTTCGCTTGTCTTCCTCAAAGGTAAGTCCCTCTAAGGCGAACATAGTTAGTAGGTATATATTCCGGATAGCGCANCCTTCGGTCAAATCATTTCGCTTGTCTTCCTCAAAGGTAAGTCCCTCTAAGGCGAACATAGTTAGTAGGTATATATTCCGGATAGCGCATAAGTACTTGCACGAGTGAGGGACAGATAACTCCTCACGAGACGCTGTTGCCCTACTTGCCCATTCGGATCAATCGTTCAGTTCGCACGCCGTATGTAATGCTCCGACGTTGGGTACGCTCACCCCTCGTCGCTCTCCTCACGATCACGACGCGTCTGCCGACCGGCCGGTATGGGTTAACCAAGAATTGTTCAGATAATAATAGCGAGTCNCCCCTCGTCGCTCTCCTCACGATCACGACGCGTCTGCCGACCGGCCGGTATGGGTTAACCAAGAATTGTTCAGATAATAATAGCGAGTCTACATCACACCCCAGATTTCCGTCGTTTCGATCCCCCCCGTGTTTCCGACGTGATTTTCAACCCCCCTCGTTTCCGTCGTTTCCGTCGTCTCTTCATACCCCACCCCAGGTTTCCGTCGTGGAGGGCGTCATAGAAGTGTACGTGGTTGTTGGCGATCTCGAGAGAACTGGAACGACCTCAAAGCGCATGGTTCGTTTGATCAACCGGGGCTCAGTCGTCGGCGCTCTCCTCAAGCTCGTCGGCGTTGTCCTCGAGCTCGTCGACCGGGACGCCGGTGAGCCACCACTTCGCTCGAGTGAACACACCGGCTTGATCGAGTAGTCGCTCACGACGCTCACGGTAGCGCTCGAGCTCTCGCTGCTCGTCGACGTACTCGACTAACTCAGTGACCTCGTCGATCCGCGTATTCGTCGCGGTGAGCTTCCGCTCGAGACGGTCCCGTTCTTGCTGGAGCTCGCCGACCCGTTCGGTGAGCCGTTCATACTCAGTGATGAAATGTCTCACCGCCTCGCTCTTTGATTCATACTCGGCGCCATCCCCCGTTTTTCCTCGAGGAGTTCGGCTTGCTCGTCGGTGATCGTAATTGTCAGTCTCGGCACCGGTGATTCTCCTCACCGCCCGTAAGAAGTCGCTCAGACAAGTGGTTCAGTCAGACGGCCGGCTGACGTAACGAATCTAATCAGCGAAATACGGTTTATGCAATCTGCTCGCCGTTCAGATAGACCTCGCTCATATCGGGCGTCATTCCGGACATGATTGACGCTCGAGAGCCGTCCCACCCGGTCGTTTTGATCTGGACGTTCCGCAGCTCGGCGTTGAACCCCGGCGTGAAATAGAAGGCGTCGCCGCGTTCGGTAAGTTCGACCGACGTATTCTCGATCACGGCTCGGTCGGTTCCCTCGAGCGCCCCGATCGCGTAGCCACCGCCGGCGCCGCCGCCGTCGCTCACACCGATTCGGACGTGACAGTTCCGGACGTGAACCTCGTCGTTCCTAATCCGGATCCCTCGCTGAGAGAGATACGTATGGTCGTCCGGCGTATGGTCGACCTCAGCAATACAGTTCTCGAGTACCGAGACACCGTACTTCCCCTCGCGAGCCTCGTTGTAATCGGTCGTCCCGTCAAGATATTCGACAGGCTCCCATTCGGTCCCGCCGTCGGTCCGGAGCGAGGAGACGCCAGAGTTAGCGGCGTGGCAATTGGTGAGGATCTTCCGCCCGCTCCCCCCCTTGATGTAGATCCCGTTATCAGGGAAGCCGCCGCATTTCACGTTGTTCAGGTGCATAGTCCCCTGCATTTCCGGGTGGCCGGTGATCCCCGACGTCGACCACGAGGCACCGGGTCCGCTCTCTTGTCCTGGAGAGCGTCGCGTCGATCGCGTGTTGATCGTATTCTCGTAGTGTTTCCCGCCCCACCGCATATCAATTGAATCAACGAGCCCGGTCGACTCCGGGGAGTGGGTCGAGACGCGCATATTCCCGTGCGTTCCGAGGTCGTGCATTCCGTTGAATAGAATATTCCGGACCTCGAGATCGCCATCGACGTGAGCTGTGAGCCCCTGCATTCCCGCATTTTCCCGCGCCCAGTCGAAAATGAAGCCACCAAACACGAGATCGCCGCGGTGAGGGGTCCCGGGAACTCCGAGCTTAAACAGATTCGTATTACCGGTGTACTCGCCTCGAGTGACCCGGTGGCCATCGATCGCGTCGACGCGCCCGTGACGGATCACGGCGTTCTGACCGATCAAGCCGACGTTCCGGGAGCCGACGCGCCGGAACCAGCTATTCATCTTGTACTCGCCGGCCGGGAGGAAAATTAGCGTATCGTCGCTCCAGGCGCTCGAGAGGGCGCTCCCAATCGGCTCCTCACCGGTGGGGTCAGCGCCGTGATCTTCGACGAGGTTAGTCACGGTCTCGAACCGATCGGCGTACGCCTCGGGATTGAGTGCCGGAGTGACCTGACTCCCAGTGTTTCCTGCACTCCCTCCTGAACTCGAGTTTCCTTTAGGAGCCGAGGTTCCCGGGCTCGGAGTTTGACCGAGTATTTGCATACCCCCAGAGAGCGAGACTCCCGCGATCGTTGCGGAGGCCGCTCGTATTACTGAGCGCCGTGAGAGTGTTTTCTCAGACATGGATTAGGATAGTGTGGATTAGCGGTGCCAAATCCCGTAATGACCGCCGACATAGGCGACGACGGCCCATACTAGAAGAAATAACCCTCCTCTCCCCTGTGTGATCGACTCGGGGAGGATCCCATACAACGCTCCGACAATAACGAACGTTATTCCAAGCCAAAGGCTCGCTGCCGCCCATCGGATACAGAACCAAGCGGCTCGATCGAGGTCGGCTTTAAGTCCCATCTCTCCCCTCCGAATCGGATCCAGTCTCGATCTCCTCGAGTCGTCGCTTGACCTCCTCTAGTTCGGCCTCGAGGTTGTCCGCTCTCTCGTCAAATTCCTGCCGACAGACGGCCTCATGCAGATCTTTCGCAAGCTCGGGATTATTCTCTCGGAGTAGCTTTGCGTCCTCGGCCATGACCTCGATTTTCGACTCTATTCGAGACATAAGTGATGTGCGAGTACCGGCCGGAACATTCTCGGGATCACTGATAACGTCGCGCTCGCGGTCTGTGAGTAGTGCTCGGGGCATACTCTGTACCTTTGCATGAGGACACATATGTCTGGTTCCTCTACAGCCCCCTATGTATTTGTCTTATAAATATTTATCCGTCCTATCGAAACAAATATGAAGGGTTAGGTAGATAGAGTTATACATGCCTCAAACTACTGGAGGCTTGGAAGAAACCAACGGATCGGCGAACGAGAGACTCACGAACCTCAAAACGGGACTCATGGAGTTCGGCCGTCGACACAAGTCGACGCTCCGGACTTACGGAATCTCTACTGGATTAACGCTCACGGCCTTCGCGATCCCCGCGGCGGCACAGTCCGGAGCCTCCGACGCCGAGAGCCTCATGTGCGGCGGCGCGGGAGGGCCGAACATCGGACGGATCGTTATGATCGTCCTCGCGCTCGCAGCCTTCGCATTCATCCTGAAAGGCGTCTTTCAGGGAATGACGGCGCTCGATAAGATGAACTCCCCGCGAGAGCAGGAGCACCTCGAAGGCAAAGAGGGCCTCAAGTCCGCCGGGACATCGATTGGCGCGGCGCTTGTTCCGGCGCTCGCGGGCCCGTTCTTTGAGATAATCGGCATTAGCACGCTCTCGTGCATCGATTGGAGCCTCGGCATCCTCATGCTCGGGCCGTTCGGCTTCTAACACCGCAGTTTCCCCCACATTATCACAGTGACTCGAAACACGCTGCTCAGCATCCTGTTCGCGCTCTTGGTAGTGTCAACGCTCGGAGCGTCGCTCGCGTCGCCGGTCGCGGCGCAAACAGGATCGAGTAACACGACGGTCCCGACGCCGACCGATCCGATGGGCAACTCAAGCGGGAACGACTCCTCGAGCTCGGAGAACGCAAGCAACGAGAGCGAAGGCTCCGGGCCCGGCAACTGGGTTTCGAATGCAACACCGTCGATCGGCAACCCCGTTCCGTCGCCATGGGAGGCCATCAAGGGAATCGTCACGTCGGGCTTCGAGGACGCAAAGGGAGGCCTCGAGAGTCTAATCAGCGAGCTCAATATGTTCCTCCTCGGCCTCCCCGCTCCAGGAGAGCCGGACGACCCCGGGAGTTGGTTCTCACCGGATAATGAGATCTGGAGTTCGATCCTCGGCGTTTATGCCATGATGTCGGGCCTCGCGGTGGTTCTCCTTGTGATCGCGACTCAATTCGCGCTCGGAATGAGCGACATGAAACGGCAGCGGCAAATGTACCGAAAGATCGCGAAAGCGTTCGCGCTCGGGCCACTCTTCGGGATCCCGCTCCTCGCACTCGGATTACACGGGGGGAACGCGGTAACAATGGCGCTTACTCCGAGCGGCGACGAGCTCCTCACGGATATCGGCGAGATCTCGAATCTCGGCCTCGGTATCGTTTTCGGAGGGATCCTCATGTACTTCAAGACTGGCGCGGTTTTCCTCGGGCTGGTAATCATAGTCGTGATCTATTTCACGATCCTGCTTATCGTGGCCGCATGGCCCGCTCTATGGGCAATGACGGTCTCGCCGTTCCCGACGCTCCAGTCTTGGGGAGAGGCCGGACTAATCACGTTCGGAAAGCTCATTCTCCTCCGAGCAACCCAGGGGTTCGTCCTCCGGGTTACGTTCGCGCTCCCGTGGGGATCCCTCGGCGACGCAACGCTCATTATCGGCTTGCTCGGGACGACGGCCGGAGTCGCGATCGCGTTCCTGGGGCTCCCGTCATCTGTTCTAGTTTAACGCAGCGAGGCATCCAAGGACGCCGAACTAGAATAGTCAGTAACTAGGAGTGTGAGAATCCGGTAGAGGATG
>NZ_AOIA01000059.1 GCF_000337695.1 Natronococcus jeotgali DSM 18795 | reverse complement strand
AGAGAGAAGTCTTGACGGGGATCTTCATAGACTTCGAGTTCAACACGACTTGCAGCAGAGAGTTCACCGTCAAGCACCACAAGATTGAGAATTGCAGTCTGGTAGATCACCAGCGTACGGATCTCATCGATACTGAGATTCTGGGTGTTGAGCGCTTCCAGTGTTGAGAGCAGGTTGACTGGAGCGCGAAAGGTATATTCCCGCGTCGAACCCGTATCGGTTGGCATTGAATTACTCTTGTGGACCCCTACCAATAGTTCTCATCCTTCAGTGTNGATCACCAGCGTACGGTTCTCATCGATATCGAGATACTGAATGTTGAGCGCTTCCAGTGTCGAGAGCAGGTTGACTGGAGCGCGAAAGGTATATTCCCGCGTCGAACCCGTATCGGTTGGCATTGAATTACTCTTGTGTTCCCCTACCAATAGTTCTCTTCCTTCAGGTAGCAACTGGAGGACAACTGTTGGTAGAGACAGTGCAATCGAAGAGGGTTGGGCTGGCAAAAGGACCACCGGTCGTGTGGGGCCAATACCGGTGGAATGTGGGCTATGTGCTGAATCGCAATGTCGCGCCAAGGGATACGCGACAGTCGAGGTTTGTGGTGGAGTTATTATCAAGCTATGGGNGGAATGTGGGCTATGTGCTGAATCGCAATGTCGCGCCAAGGGATACGCGACAGTCGAGGTTTGTGGTGGAGTTATTATCAAGCTATGGGCCGCTCTTCCGAAGTAGATTATTGGTAGCGATGGGGAAGCCAGTCCGGTGAATGAAGGCCAATCAAGAAGTGTATTATACGATACTACAGCATGGATAGCCGAAAGAAGTCAACCAAATATATAATATATCCAAGAATATCTGGAAAGAAAATCAGTGTAAACCAGAATATATACTCCCAAATACCCGGCAGGACCCCTCCTAGAAACGTCTTTTGGCATCCGGGGTCAACTACTGACCGCGATGACCACCACCCCAAGTCTGTCTCCGGAATCTATTCACCCACAAGAAAAAGACCAGGTGATACGGGCCCTTTCCGAGCAACGCCGGCGATCTACTCTTCAAGTTCTGCACCAGTGCCGAGAGGCGACCATCTCAGAAATAGCAAAGGAGATTGCCGCGAAGGAGGACGACAAGCCAAATAGCGACAATCAATCTGATGCGATTCGTATTGATCTCTACCATCGCCACATTCCGATTTTAGCAGAAGCAGGTCTCGTCCACTACACGGAGGAACGGGACGCCATCGCTATTTCCGAATATGGCATGAACGCCACTTCGTTTATTAGCGAGAGTTTATTTTGCCCTCTGATGACTCGTTCCGTCAGTCACGACCACGATGCACGCGAGGGGCTGAAGGCGACGCTGTACTGCTGGGGGTGTGATCACTCAAGCCCCATCGACGGCGACTGGGTCCGCAAGTCGCGCGGGACCAAGGTAGCGTATGTCTGTCCTGGCTGCGGGACGGTGATCGCGGAAAGGCCCCGAGAGAACAGCGGTCCCGATTCCGGCGAGGCCTGGGGACGGATAGTCCAGACTTCCGTCTCGATCTGGCAGGCCAGCAAAGCGAACTAACCTCCAACAGAAGTTGGTGGCAGCGTACGATCGTCTAAAACCCACGGAAATTGTCCGATTACGCTTCGATATTCAGACTGTACAGGCGTTTTCGGGCGTCGGAGAACGAAAAGCGCGAATCGATCACGTGCTCGTCCTTGAGTCTATTCAGCGCGTACCGCACCGTCCGAGTGGGCAACAGCGTTTCATCGGCGAGCTGTTGCTGGGTCATCGCATCGTTGTGCTCGAGGACCTTTACAACGAGTTTGGCACTCGGAGGCAGGTCGCGGATGTCGTCCCAAGTTCCACGTGGTTCTGCGTCCTGTCGAAACGCTTCTGATGCACTCATTACTACACCGTTCCGGATGCAGAGTGATAATATTTTCCATTTGGAAATGCACTATGGTCATATTCACTGCCCACTGAGGCTATCCGGAGAATCTTTCTCGATAGTATTCTGGTGTAATTAACTCTATCAGCCGATACTTATTGGGAAACTCCTTACCGGCCGCTTTAACAGCTATGAGTACCCAGAGTATGGTGAAAAATGAACTGGCCTGATCTATTGGTGGCAGTACTGATCCTACTCCTTTTAGTAGTATTTTTCATAGGGATTCTCTTAGCCGGTTTGACCGCTGGATTGTGGTGAGTTGTTATCGAACTACACTATAGTTGAGTTTAGCTACCGAATTCGGATCTATTCATCATCTGTATGGGTATATCCAGCTTGACCAGAAGAGGAGAGACGGTAAATAGGCGCTCTCTATCGATCAGTTGATTCGCTGAGGGCGAAGATGAGAACAATTCTGTGGGGACGATTCTATGACACACTCGACAAAGCCAACGAGAGCCGCGATCGCTGTTACCTTCGTGCTCACCGTGCCGCAGTTCGCCGTACTCAAGAACGGCGAGACGAGAGAGCAGGGATGATCGATCCAATCGTCGCACTACTGTACGGGTTCGGATTCGCGGCTATCTTCGTTCCAGCTGCGTATGCGGTGTTGCTCCGATACACGAATCTCGCATAGCTTGAGAGCAGCATGTCCACAGAGTCTTTCTTCGGTATGATTTACCTCTGGTTAGATGAAATACGAAGGCCTTAGCAATGAGAGCCAAGACGACAACAGCAATGAGACTCTCGAGGACCACCCGTCTGAGTTACAAATCGACGTACTGTGATTCCCACTCACGGCGCTCCTGAATGGCTGTACTCCTTTATCGGTGATTGCATAGTAGTTCGTTCGTCGGTCGAGTTCTCCCTTCTCAACGAGTTCCTTGTTGACGAGGGTGTCGAGATTGGGATACAGCCGTCCGTGGTTGATTCGCTACTATAGTACGACTCGATTTCGTCTTTGATATCCTGACCCGATGGCTGATCAGCGCCTGCAATTGATCTTTTGGCTCTGACTTTATGAGAATCCTGTTTAAGCTCCTAGTCGGTGAACGAACGCGCAGGGGTTGAAGGAGACCGTCTTTCAACATGTGTCCTAGAACACGAGGCTCTGACTGGTCCCTTGCAA
>NZ_AOIA01000058.1 GCF_000337695.1 Natronococcus jeotgali DSM 18795 | reverse complement strand
TGTCGATGAATTCCGCCTCTCCCATGGCACCGAGCGCGCCGAACTCGAAGAGTTCGCGCGCGAGTATGCCGGGTCGGCGGTTGCCATCGAAGCAACTGGGCACTACCGCCCGATCTACGAAACGCTTGACGAGCACATGGACGTTACGCTCGTCAACCCGAGCAAAACACGTGTGATCGCCGATGCGAAGGTCAAAACCGATCGTGTTGACGCGAAGATGCTTGCGCATCTTCTGCGTGCAAACCTCGTCGCTGAAAGCTACGTTCCACCCAAGGATGTGCGCGAACGACGTGACCTCGTTNGCGAAGATGCTTGCGCATCTTCTGCGTGCAAACCTCGTCGCTGAAAGCTACGTTCCACCCAAGGATGTGCGCGAACGACGTGACCTCGTTCGCGCACGCAAGGCACTCGTCGAAGACCGAACTCGGGAGAAAACCCGTGTCCGAGCAGTTCTCAAGCGAACTGGTAACCAATACAGCCGCGAACTATTCGGCCCAACCGGGCGTGAGTTCCTCGCGGAACTCACGCTCTCTGAGGTCGATCGAGCGGTTCTTGAGGCACATCTCGCGGTGATTGATACGCTAAACGAACAAATCACGAAGCTCGACGAGCGTATCGAAGACACCGCTGCTGCGCGTCACGACGCGCAGCTGCTCATGACCATCCCCGGCGTGAGTTATTTCACGTCGCTGCTGATCACGTCTGAACTTGGCGAGATCGACCGGTTTAGCAGCGCAAAGAAGGTTATTAGCTACGCCGGGCTTGATCCATCCATTCGGCAATCTGGCGACAAAGAGGTACGTGGTGGAATTTCGAAAGAGGGCTCAGCGCCGTTGCGCTGGGCCCTCGTTCAGTGTGCCAACGTGGCTGTACGGTTCGACGACTACCTAGGACAGTTCTACAACCGCCTGAAACAGCGGAAGAATCACAATATTGCAATCGTTGCAACAGCTCGGAAAATGCTCGTTGCAATGTTTCACATGCTCAGCCGTGAGAAAGTCTACAATCCGCCAACAGCATAGTCGCTGAGTGGCACCATCGCGGTGCCACTCAGCAGGGCATTCGCCCATTGTTAGCAACTGCTANAAGTCTACAATCCGCCAACAGCATAGTCGCTGAGTGGCACCATCGCGGTGCCACTCAGCAGGGCATTCGCCCATTGTTAGCAACTGCTACCGCTTTCAAGATAGCCTCCGCCTGAGGGCTGTTTCCACTCAATTGTAGCGACGTCGTGCGATTCTACGTCACCAACACGCGCCGGACACCATCGACGACGAAACAGCTATGAGACGATCCGTGGTTTGGTCAGTCGCAGGATTCTCATAGGTGTTGAAANACCAACACGCGCCGGACACCATCGACGACGAAACAGCTATGAGACGATCCGTGGTTTGGTCAGTCGCAGGATTCTCATAGGTGTTGAAATCCTTCAGAGTTGATATTAGAAAGTGCTACTCTTCCACCCGGACTATACGGTTCCGGCGGAAAACGGGTTTCTCAGGAAACCGCAAGACGTCGAGGGGGTTCAACAGAGCCAATTCTATATATGATTCTTAGTACTCTGTTCCTTCTACAGATGAATTTTACATTTTAATACCATTCTCGAATTAGTTATATAAAATAAGAACGCACCATGGACTGCAGACCCAGTAACATCAAGCAAAAGAAGGAGGATGTATCCAGCCGTCGTCGGAGTAATGTCTAGTCACCTTCGTCATCCTCTTGTTGCTGTTATCGCAGCGCTCATATTGACGCTTCCATGGATGGGTCTATTTTTCTCGTACGGTGGATATGGGACCGTCCATCCGGGTGAGAACCTTGGCCCGGGAGTAGCCGTTCTTCTAGCGGGATTTGCCATTCTTGGGGCAGCGTTTTTGCTCGCGTGGGCAGCCGAAACTGCCGAAAAGGATGTCCCACAAGCGTTTGCTATCGCAGTTCTCGCAGTATTAGCAGTGGCTCCGGAGTATGCAGTCGATGCTCTTTATGCGTGGCAGGCCGGTGCTGGATCAAGCGAGGCTGCTAATCTTGCGGTAGCCAACATGACGGGTGCAAATCGTATTCTTATTGGTCTCGGCTGGTCTGGTATTGCCCTGTACAGCATTGTTCAGGCCAAACGCACGGCCGATCCAGTAGTTAAACACCGTTCAGGATTCCTTGCAAACGTCGTCGGACTCGATCAAGAAATCTCTACTGAGATTGTTTTTCTTNCGGCCGATCCAGTAGTTAAACACCGTTCAGGATTCCTTGCAAACGTCGTCGGACTCGATCAAGAAATCTCTACTGAGATTGTTTTTCTTCTTGTAGCTACGGCGTTCGCATTCTTCGTCCCTCTCAGTGGTGGTATCGGACCGGTTGATACACTCATCCTTGTTGGTATCTACGTACTCTATCTATTCGTCATTATTCGCAGTGGCGTTGATGAACCTGAGGACCATGTTGGTGTTCCGGCATACTTTCAGCAGTATCCGAAAGTAAGCCGTGTGTCGCTTGTGATCTTTGGATTTGTATTTTCAGGAGCGGGAATTTTTACTGCAGTCCACCCATTTGCAGAGGGACTCGAACAGGTAGGTCTTCAGTATGGAATCCCCGAATTCTTCATGATTCAGTGGCTCGCACCACTTGCTTCCGAGAGTCCAGAGCTTATCGTTGTTGCTTATCTCGTCAATAAGGCGCGCTCAACTGCGGGATTCAATGCACTCATTTCCTCGAAGCTCAATCAATGGACGCTGCTTATCGGAACTCTTGCTGTCGTCTACTCGCTCTCAGCTGGTGCTATTGGAACACTGCCGTTCGATTCGAAACAGGCTGCAGAAATTTGGATTACTGCCGCTCAGAGTTTCTTCGCGATAGCTCTTCTAATTGATTTCGAGATTAGTATCCGAGAAGCACTCGCTCTTCTTCTTTTGTTCGTGACACAGGTCCTCGCTGAATTCTATGTGATCCGGAACTATACTGAGCCAGCTGCGACAACTCTCAGTATGGAGATCCTCTATATCTATACTGCCATCTATCTTGTTCTTGGAGTAGGATTATTCATCCCTCGCCGCGAAAGCCTCTATAGACTCATCAGACGTACTGTTACAACTGCTCAGCAGGCACTCGGGACCGGACCGAATCCCGCTGACAGCGCGGATTAATACAGGATATACTACGATAATTATGAGAAAAAAGTGAAGAAGAATTATTATAAAGAGTCGAATAGATCATATTACTAAATTCATCTATGGGAGATCTTACAGAGATTGCATTTCGATTTATACGTCTATATGGGCCGCTCGCATTAGCAATATTCGCCTTTCTAGAGACATCAATGCTCTTTCCGTTTCTCCCTAGCGAAGTTGTTGTTCCAGGGACAGCTGCGCTGCTTATTACTGATCTCATGTCTCTGTCTGTATTTACCATAGCTGCTGGTGCTGGTGGAACAATAGGTGCATTTGTCCCGTTCTATGCATTTCAACGCACTCGAAATATAGAGAGTAACTGGCTTCGTCAATATATTACTGTCTCAGATGAGCATATCGACAAAGGAGAGAACTGGTTTCAAAAATGGGGGGAATCCTCAGTACTGTGGGGACGATTCCTCCCTGGGCTTCGCTCAGTTGTTTCTATCCCAGCTGGATTTGTCCAAATGAGTTCGACGCGGTTTGGGACCTTTACAGCAGTGGGTACCACTGCATTTTATGCAGCTACCGGATCCGTTGTCTACTATGGCCGTCAGCAATCGCTGTTCACGACAGCAGTCNCCAGCCAAGCCTCACTGTAATCAGTATCTTGGTCCTCTCCGGAATTGGGCTCTTCATGGTGAGAGTTTCTATAGGGATACATGATTAAGCGCTTAGTGAACTATCCCTTCATATTTGATCCCGTTAGCCGCTCGCTGAAGACAAGACGATTATAGATATAGGGTCGACGACGTTCGGCAGTTTCAGCGATTGAATCCATACAACCGTTTGTTCCTAGAACGGAACCCCTATTGAATTGACGCTCTTAGGAGCTGGTCATGAGACGACGTGAGGCACTCGCTACGGGGGCGATGGCAATTACAGCGAGCTTCGCGGGTTGTTTCGGCAATAGTGAAACAACGGCCGACGGCTACGGCCCGGAGCCAGAGTCGGTTCCCAATGAACGATCGATTGACACCGATTCTTACGAGACAAAGAAATTCGACGGTATCGATGTTCCATTAGCATCCATTGACGACGTCTTCTACTGGTACCAGCGACAGGAAGCACGGATCGCTGATGCGCGCCAGTCCGACCAATACAAGCAGGCGCACATCGCTGGTGCAGTGCTAAGTAGTGCGCCAGACGGCGGTTCAAACGATCCGGTCGCAGATTGGTCCAAGGACGATCGAATCGTTACCTACTGCGCCTGTCCACACCCCCTCTCAGGGTTACGCGCGGCGTCCTTGATCGACAACAACTATGAAGAAGTATACGCCATTGATGAAGGATTCATTTCATGGCTTGACCGCGGCTACCCAGCCAAGGGGACAGAAGTGAACGCCGACCGGGCAACCTATAAGATCCACGGTCAGTCCGATCCCGCTTACGCCGGTGAGTTCGTCATTCTCGAGCAACTTGAGGCTGACCGTGCCGAAGCAGCACCAATCCAGGATGACGGATCTTACACTCTTCAGCTTCACTATGCCGGGAGTTCTAATGATCGGTTCGCGGTCGAGACACCTACATATCGGATTGAGGGGTCGCTCAAAGAGTTGACTGGTAGCGTTGTCACGACCTGAGATACCGTTCTTCGACTATATTGGCCAAACGTCTGTAGTAGCTGGTTAGCGTGCTTTCAGTATTAGGGCATATCAGATACTGGTACGGTTGGAAAATCATTTTTCATACGTAGGAATAGCAACCGGTGTCGGCTCACCAGGTGCCTATTGGTATCCGTCCTGTTCGGGACGCATGCGTTGTGGAGGACACTACTCGCTTCCTTCGTCGGTCTCCGGGTTGAAGTGAATGGTCTCCCTCCCGGCGTCGTAGACATCGTCCCAGTCTTTGTCCTCGTCGAGAAGGAAGACCTCAACGGTCAACTGCTCATGCTCACCGAACTCCGCTAATCCGTCGGGCCGAACGGGGATGTGGAAGGGGCCGTTTTTGGTCATCTCAATCTCGCCCGTGCGCTCGACGATCTTCTGGTTATCTGTTCCCTCATTGATCTTCACGAAGAAGTATGGTTCTCCAACTACGTCTCCGTGTTCGGGCGGATCAACGCTTTCCATGCTGGTATTGGCGACGACTTCGAGGTTAAAGTTCGAGTAGCCCTCGCCGTTGCTCGCTGATTCGGTATCGACGAATTTGATCCTCTTGATCCGATCTGCGCCGTCATCCTTTCGCTCGAGGGGTCGATTCGGTTCTTCTGGGGGTGACCACTCTGCATCTGCCGTGTTGTCTCTCTTATTGGTTTTCTCGCTGACCCCGCTGCCAGATTCGTTGTCCTCAATTTCGTTTTCATCGGTTCCGTCACTAATCGAGTTTTCGTCGCTCTCGGTCTTTTCACCAGAACCGCTTGTACCCTTGTTGGACCCGTTTGAACTCCTCTCATCAGATTCGTTGTCCAAATCACTCCCGTTGCCGTCAGGTTCATCATCCACGCTCTCTGGCCTGTTTGCATCCCCCTCGGTATCGTTTGAGGAATCGTTTGTCTGCGGTCCGAGTCCGGCACACCCCGAGAGCGTGATGAGTAGCACGACTACTAGTACGATAACGGTCTTGAATTGCATTGTTCCCAGTCATTCTGTAGCGTCCCGAAATAACCATCGTATCCGGAGTCATCAGTTTGAATAGCAGAGGGCGCAAACCGGACTGCTGACTGGAGGTGCCGTTAACTTAGTGACTCAGCTTTACACGTTGAAGTAGGAGCGTAAGAAGCAACCCAAAGGACGATAGCACCGTCGTTACTAACAGCGGAATATGCCGACTAGGTTGAACGGACGGGATAAACCAGCAGGGAATGGCGGGAGGCATGCTGAACTGCTCTCAGCGCTTGATTCACACGACCTTGCATCCACGATTGATCCGATTGAGGATAGTGATACTGCTGACTCCGATGTTGATCAACGTGCAGACCCGGCGGACGTGTTCCCACAATCTGTTGCGAGTGGCGGCCCGACATCGACAGGAGTGATTTTGTGGACACGTCTTCATCCCGAACAGTTCGATCCAAATGAATCCCTCACAGTACAGGTGGCAACTGATATAGAATTTGCTGATATTGTCTTTGAAGGCGCTGTGACGGATGAAATCCGAATTAAAGCCCACGACTACACGATTAAAGTCGATCTCGACGGCCGCCTTGAATCCGATACCGAGTATTACTATCGATTTATATACAATAGCGTTGCATCTCGAACCGGACGTTGTCAGACACTTCCCACTCCCGATAGTTCCCCAGAATCTGTCAGTTTCGCGGTGTTGACCTGTCAGAACTACCTGAACGGCTACTTCCCTGCACTACATTACGTTGCCGAAGAGGATGTTGACTTCGTTCTTCATCTTGGTGATTTCATCTACGAGAGCGAGGACGGTGCGTTCAAAGGACTTGGTTCCTACGAGTATGAAGGACGAGAGAAACAGTTGCCGAGCGGGCGTGACCGCGTCTGGTCACTAGAAGACTACCGATATCTGTACCGAACATATCGATCGGACCGGTTCCTGCAGGAGGCCCTAGAAAATCACACGCTCATTGCTAGTTGGGATGACCACGAGATGGTCAACGACATCTACTGGGATCACACGACGGATGCACCAGCTGGTGATCATCCGCGTGGCGATGATCCTGAATTCATGAGTGAGTTAGTCGCAGACGGCATCCATGCATGGTGGGAATTCATGCCGGCACGGGTGAGTTACAATCCGGGCGGAGAGTCGTTACAAGAACGGATTCAGCTCTGGCGGGAGTTGGAGTTCGGTGATCGGTGTCACCTCTTGTTAACTGATGAACGGCTGTTTCGTGATCCGCCGCGTGAGGCAATTCCAACAGCGGACAACGTCGGTCCACATCGGGAGCCGCCGGGAAGAACGATGCTTGGAGAAGAGCAGCGGGAATGGTTGATCAAGGGAATAACGACCGACGAAGCACAGTGGACTGTCTGGGCCGACGAAGTCTTGACATCGCCGTTCCGGTTCGGATCGGGACCACTATCTGTGTATCCGGTGCAGGGCGGCTGGGATGGGTATACGCGGGAACGACAGCGCATCACAGAAGCGATCGCAGCCGAAGCTGTCGAGAACTTCGTTTCAATTACAGGCGATATGCATTGCTGCATCGCAGCATATCTGCAGGACTCGTATCCTGGGCGTGTAAGCGGTGGTAGTGGAGTCGCACAAGGTAAGCGCATTGGTGTGGAATTTATGACACCAGCAACGACGTCGCTGAACGCGGCGGAGGCACTGCACCTAACGCGTGGCCTCCGCAACCGCCTAACGAAATCTATATTGTCTCGTCTTGTTGAGTGGATGAATCCACACATCGAATTCTTTGATAGCCATCACTGGGGATACTCTGTCATAGAATTCACGCCGGAGGAATGCCGATACGTAGCGTATGCCGTTGATAAGACTGAAAATAGTGATGATGCCGACAAAACAGTGATCACAGCGTATAGAGTCTCCGACGGCACCAAAAACTTAGTCGAGATTACCGAGGACTACATATAACGATTAATCAGTGGACGATAATTACTGGGACTGATGCCCGTTTAGACACGGTTTCAGTTACGTTTCCAACGAGAAACTGGCGCGTTGCGCGGCTCCAATCTGCACCATGAGCTCCAAGCACAATTGTGTCGTAATCCTCGGCTCGGTCGAGAATATTTCGGGCGGGGTGACCGATACCCACGTTTGTATTGATCTCTCGACCATGCTCGTCAGCAACTTCATAAGCACGCTCGAAAACGGCTTCAGCGTGTTCGGCAGCAGCCTCACTGATGTCGTCTGCGAGGGGGAGACCAACCGCCTCCCCCATCATCATCGATGGGACGCCGACAACGTGTAAGACGGTGACATCCGCTTCAGGATGGTTCTCAAGGGCGTACTCAAGCGCGTGGCTAGCGTGCTCGGAGTTGTCCATCGGAACGAGAATTCGTGAGAGCATATCACAATCAGTGTCTTCCAGCTACCTAAGCCCCATCGTTAGGCTACTCCCGGAATGAGGATGAAGAACCCGTAGGCGAGGATCGTAGACACGGACGGACCGATGATCCACATCGAGATGTATTTCATTATGGCCCTGGGATTAAACAGATCTCCCGCCTTGAGCACCTCTTCTGGTTCCTCTTCACCGATTGGCGCAGCTGGTTTACCTTCCATCTCTTCAGCAGTGATTGCACCGGGGACGATCTCGGATTCTCCCGTGTCCCGGGTAACAGCCTCACGGAAAGTAATCGGGCGAGTTGCACGACCCCATCCGATCCCGACGATTGTCATCACCGTCGCCATCACGAGACTGATTGGAATCCCGATCCAGGAGAGAAGCGTTGTAATCGTTGATGCTGTGACCATAACGAAGAGGGCTGCGAGCAGCGGGATGTCACTTAGTTCGCCCCCGACAGATTCCATTGTCCGGCGGGCAATGGTGAACCCACCGAGTCCAATCGCAAGCGTAGCGATGATAATCGCCGTATCGTCAGGGAGTCCGCCTACTCCGCCGACCAGTGGTGCGGCAGCATTCGGGACATTACTTGCCCCGGCGCTGAACGCCATGTAACAGCCGATACCGAGCACAACTACTGTGGTACCGAGTTCTGCCCACGTCGTATTTGGGCCGAACGTAGGCTTCGGAATCGTTCCGCTACGGTCAAGGGTCAGTAATGGGCCATCTGATTTCTTGATCTGTACCCGTCGGTTGACTTCTGGGTAGATGTATCGTCCAATAACGCCGCCAATCCAGAACCCAATAATTGGCGTGACGACCCACCATGAGACGATCTCAGCAATCGTTGCATAATTGAGTGTGCCTGTTGCGAGTCCAAGACCGGCTATCGCACCGACGGTTGTCATCGACGTTGGAACGGGGACGCCGAAGATATTGGCGATGAGGATGCCCAGTCCAATGAAGAAGAGGACGGCGACGCCAGCCGTCAGCGTGAGATCAGTCGTGATGATACCTTCGCTCAGCGTGTCCATCACGTTCCGTCCAACAGTCCACCCCCCGAGAAAGACAAAAACCGTCATGAGCGCTGCTGCCGTCGTCTTTTTGACGATACCAGCACCGACAGGNTTCCGTCCAACAGTCCACCCCCCGAGAAAGACAAAAACCGTCATGAGCGCTGCTGCCGTCGTCTTTTTGACGATACCAGCACCGACAGGTGGCCCCCACGCAATTCCAGTAGATGAGCCACCAATGTTGAATCCAACAAAGAGAGACGCAACAACCCCAATTGCGAGTAGAGATTCTACCATCGATAGATAATAGTTGAGTTATAGTGAAATATCTATCGTAATAGACCTATAAGTTATACAGCAGCCACAAGTCCCGCTCTTTCCAATATGTCAGTAGTTATTACTTATAGTAATCTACATCCCGAATTTGTGGCGGAAGCCTCGAAAAGAAAGATCGTCGCTCGAGGTTTAGCGGAACTTCTCGTATTGCACCCGTCGGTCAAGGATACGGCCGACAGTCGACTTAGCGGGCTCGAGCTCGTCGGCGATCTCCCGATAGGAGTAGCCGTCGTCTCGGGGCTCAAGGACCTCCAGAACGACACCGAACTGCTCTCCAGGAACAGACGCTCGCCGGCGTCGTCAAACGCGAGCCCGTAGGGTAGCTGTCCCTGATAGTAGCCTTTTTCGAGGCGCCGCTCGGTCTCTCGTTTCGCTCGCTCGATCTCTTTGCGTTTCCCGACGTCGTCACTCGCGGCCATGGCGGCTTCAATCGCGAGGCTATAATCGGACGTATCCACAAGGCCACGTTCGACCGAATGGAGGTCGACGCCGCGCTCATCTAACGAAAGCAGTAGTCTGATGCGGTCTCGAGAGCCGAGACAGGTCCCGAACAACGACAACCGAGACGGCGCCCTCGCGAACGCGACGTCGGAATTCGTCGTACTTCTCTCAGCTCTCGTCGAACCCACTCAAGCCCGACGAAGGCTGGGAGAGTGTCCGCTATGATAGTTTGACTGCGCTCGAGCGGTGCGATCTAAGTCATCTCGACTACGTCGATCGGTACGTGATTGAAAAGTGGTTTCAGATACTTCGATGCGGATTAACCGGTTTTGCCAGACGTAGATGGGCGGCAGAGCCAGCGCGTAGCGCTGTCTTTGTCTACTACCTCAATATCACCGATGTGGTTCCGGCTGGCGTCGAATATTGAGTCACTAATACGAAAATATAAACTCTTATCTATTATACATAGTCAATTTTGACCAGATCAAGCCTAATCCGCGATGATTATACTTATTGCTCTCTAAGCACTATTCCATTGTGCATATACAAACGGATGAATCTATTGAGTATAGTAAAAATGAATATAATAAAAATTATATTTCACGAATTGCACTATGGAAAACAATAGTTGTCATCTTTGTGGACGAACTCTACCTTGGGATCCTGTTGAAAACGAGGAGGGATTCTTATTCTGTTGTCCCGGTTGCCGGAAAATCCAGACAACGCTTGTAGGAGATGAAAATAGTAAAGAAAATAGCATTAATTTAGACGTACCTAACAATAAGAGGGGGGAAATAAACGGAAGAGCAGAGGAACCAAGCGAAGAAGTTACTCATCTTTTCCTCAGGATTGACGGAATGCATTCTGCAACATGTGAATCGTTTTTAGAATCTGTTGCAGAAGAATCTAAAGGTGTTGTCGATGCAGAGGCAAGTTACGTCACGGAGACGATACGAATTGAGTATAACCCAGACCAGATTTCAAAGGCAGACCTTCGAGATACGTTGAGTACACTTGGATATACGGCATATTTCCGAGACGACATATCCGAACCCGACCAGAATTCAGTTGGGTCGTCACGCCGGTCACGGGAAATGAATGGAATCCGTAAGCGTCGGACTGACGAGATTCTGAATATGCGTTATGCTGCTGGAATACTCTTTGGGGGATTTTTGATGGTTCCATATATAGCTTTACTTTATCCAACTCACCTTGCCTCGTTTCTCGATTGGGAAGCAGTCCAAATTTTCGCAAATTCCTTTCAATTAGATGGCGCTGGTGGACTATTTTTCTTACGACTCTACTTTGGGCTTACCGGAATCATCCTGTTTTTTACTGGATTGCCAGTGTTGCGTGGGGCATACGTAAGTATTAAAATGCGGCGACCGAATACAGATCTTCTTGTTGCGGTCACTGCTGTGAGCGCCTATATCTACAGTACAGCCGCAGTCCTTCTCGGACGAAACGATATCTTCTATGACCTGACTGTAGTGGTTGCAGCTGTCGTGACAGCAGCAGTATTCTATGAATCATCAGTAAAACAACGCGCTTTGAACCGGCTCACTGATCTTACTGTTTCACAGGTAGACACTGCTCGAGTCTATAACGAAGACGGAACTACGACAGAAGTCGCAATTGAAGAGGTAAATCCAGGTGATCGTGTACTTGTCCGCCAAGGAGAACGCGTTCCTGTTGATGGTGTACTAATTGACGGCAACTGTACAGTAAATGAGTCGGTCGTAACGGGAGAATCTCTCCCCGTGGGGAAGAAAGAGGGAGATGATCTTGTTGGAGGGTCAATCGTCACAGACAGTGTAGCTATTGTTGAGGTTGACAACAATACAACAAGCAGTATTGACCGGATCACAACGTCAGTATGGAATCTACAGAGTGCCGAGCACGGTATCCAGCGCCAGGCTGATTATTTGGCATCCCAAATTATCTTACCACTAGTAGGCGTAGCTATCGTTATTGGTGTAATATTACTCGCGCTTCGTGACGGATTTGCTGCTGGTCTGTTAGCGTTTTTGACGGTGCTTATTGTCGGTTCTCCATGGGTACTCGGCCTCGCAACTCCGCTATCAGTAGCGACTAGCCTTGAAGAGGCGTTAGAACAGGGGGTTGTCGTGTTTGATGAAACAGTATTTGAACGCCTCCGGGAGACTGATTTTATCGTCTTTGACAAAACTGGTACTCTCACGACCGGAGAAATGAAAGTGATCCAAACGGAGGCCCCACAGGACCTGCTAGCGGCAACTGTGGAATTAGAGCGTCTAGCTTCACATCCTGCTGCAAATGCCATCGTGAATGCGTTTGCTGATGAGGTGGACAAACAGCGGTCTCCGCTGTCTAATGATTACATTACCGATAACCGAAATAAAAACCAGGGAAGTACTGTGAGCGAGTACCAAACTCATGCGAAAGGTGTTCAAGGTGTCGTGGATGGGTCAGAAATCCTAGTTGGAAATCTTGATCTATTTAAAGAACAAAATTGGAAAGTAAGCGATAGTATTGAAACACGTGTCATTGATGCCCGTGGTTTCGGTCGGCTCCCTGTTATCGTCGGCCGAGATGGTGTTGCAGAAGGAATCATTATTGTTGGTGATGAGCCACGAGAGGGTTGGGACGAGACTGTTACTCAACTCAGCGAACGAGGAGCAAAGATCATTGTACTGACTGGGGATGACCAGAAGGCAACTGACTTCTTCCGACGTCATCCACATGTTGAGCACGTATTTGCTGGGGTTCCACCAGAAGGAAAAACGGCAACGATTCATCAGCTCAAATCTAATGGCCAAGTCACAATGGTCGGTGACGGGACGAACGATGCACCTGCACTTGCTGCCGCCGATCTCGGAGTTTCCTTGGCAAGTGGTACTGCGTTAGCAGCTGATGCAGCTGATATTACGATCGTTGACAGCAATATCGGTGCTGTAGAAACAGCTTTCGATATAGCAAATTCTGCGTATCATCGGGTTAAACAGAATAATCGATTAGCGCTCAGTTATAACGCACTTTTGATACCTATTGCTCTTGTAGGGCTTTTGAATCCACTGACAGCAGCTATTGCAGTACTCATAAGCTGTGGTCTTATTGCAGCGAACTGTTCACGAAATCTGATCTAAGCTACTATTTTTTGGTAGAGAAAAGCCTTGTAACGGCCGATAAGGGCTTTAGATGATTAGCACTCTAAGTTATTTTAATTAACTGTGGTATTTCCCTCTCCTCTTTGGTATTTTGATTATTGTATTTTTGCGATAAGAAATAATCTATATTTAATATACGAAAATTTGTCTACGTAGTCCCCTTGCAGTCAATTACTTGTCTATCGATACGATCGCCAAGGGGGCACTGTCTAGTGCTGCTTCAGCCGTGAATCGATCAGTAGAATCGGTCCTATGTCCGTTGTTCTACGTACCAGTTGACGCTTGAAGCAACACTAGTGCGCTCGCAAGCGTGGATAGCCTAGTCCTCTTCATTCTTCTTGATGGTTGGATAGAGCCGATGTAGCTTCGTTCGAGCATCATCGGCAGTGAACTGCCAATCGATCGAGACAGGAATCTCATTGCGCTCGGTTTCCCACGCGGCGACCTCCGTTCGGAGTGTCGCCGCGTCAGGAATGCGTCGGTTGAGGCACTGGGTGCGAAGCGCACTCAGCTCGATTTCCGCCATGTTGAGCCAGCTCCCGTGTTTCGGCGTGAAGTGAAACTCGAATCGGTCGAGATATTCTCGCGCTTCCTTCGGGGTACAAAACTCGTAGAAGGCAGCCGGATTATGCGTGCTGAGATTGTCGAGCACTACCCGGATGCAGGCCGCATCCGGGTAGTGCTCATCCGCAAGCTCTTGCATTTGTTCGACGAACTCGCGCTTGCGTCGTCTCGGCGTGACCGTGGCGTGTCGCCAGCCGGTGAGCGGTTCGGTGGCGACGTGGATTTTTCGCTCACCGTTGCGTTCGTAGTGGGTGTCTTTGCGTGCGACCGCTCCCGGTCGCACCGGGAGCGGGTCGCGTACATGCTTGTGGAGCGTTTTGCTCGATTCATCGAAGCAGATGACTGGGCGGTCTTCGTCATACGGTTCGTGGTAGAGCGCAAGAACGTCTTCCATGNGCTCGATTCATCGAAGCAGATGACTGGGCGGTCTTCGTCATACGGTTCGTGGTAGAGCGCAAGAACGTCTTCCATGCGGTAGACGAACTTAGCGTTCTGTTTTGCTGGAATCAGCCAGTATTTCGAGCGATGGGGTTTCAGATCATTTTTTTAGTCGCTGTCGAACGGTCTCTCGGGAGATCGACTCGAGGTCGATCTCCTCGAGAGTGACCAACCGATCGGCGAGAAGTTGATACGTCCATCGAGAGTGCCCCTCTGGTGGTTCAGAGCACGCGAGTGCGACCAAATGAGCCTCACCACGGCCATCAAGCTTTGGCTCGTAGTCGCGGTCGGGCTTGCGGCGGTGGAGCGCCGCAAGCCCTCTCTCGGAGTACGCTTTGCGCGTGCGATACGGTGTGGAGATCGAACAGCCGAGGTGCTCACAGATCGCGGGATCTGTGAGCCCCTCATCAGCCTTTAGAAGGATTCGTGCACGGGGGATGTCTTCAGCTCTGTGTTCACCCGTCGAAATAAACGCCTCAAGTTCGCTTCGTTCCTCGTCAGAGAGGTTGACGATGTGCTTCTTCCGTCCCATNAGAGGCGCTCAGAGGAAATAAGCTAAGCAGTCGACGCTTGCGAGCGCACTAGTTGAGCCAGTTTGAGAAGTGAGTAGGTCGTTGAGTGAATCGACCAAGATGCTCGCAGACCTGCTCAGCGAGAGCTACGACGCGGATTTAGAAGAATCTTGGGAGAACGGACGGACGGCGACGCCCGTCAGGGCGTTCGCCGTCCGCCTCCATTAGACCGGTTGTTCACTTCGAGAGACAACAACGATTCTCGCTGAATTAGGCGTTGAACGGTCTCACGGAGCGGTCTGGAACTGGGTACATCGGCTGGCTGACAGCGGATGCGACCCGCCTAAGGCGAAGCCGAAGCGGGTCGCGGTTGACGAAACCGCTGTCAAGGTCAACGGCGAGTGGTCTTGGTTATACGCTGCAATAGACCTCGAGACAGAGCTGATTCTCGACGTCGCGTTGTTTGGTCGGCACGGCACTGATCAGGCAGCTGCGTTTCTGCATAGACTCCGTGAGAAACACGATCTTTCGGAGGCTGAGTTTCTCGTCGATCAAGATCGTCGTCTTCAGCGACTGCAACGAGTAGTTTGCGTGGTCACAGTAGTGTCTATTTGCCAGACTTTGTCATCCCGGTCTTTCATCCATGCGTGGGGACTTAGCAGGCTTTCATCCTCTCAGTCCTATCAATATCTCTTTGCGTATTTCCAGCCTATTGGCTCGTCTCATTGATAGCCTGTATCCAGTCTTTGATAAGTTCGTTTATATTGTAGAAAATGATCCCCACTGTGAGCACGGTTGTGGTAAGATAAACAATGAATCCTGGAGCCCCGCCGATAGTGACACCAAACAGACCTCCGACGATTCCAATAATCAGCAATTCAATCCATGTTATTAAGATACGTGAACTGAGACGGGGCTTTGACGCAATACTACTGGCCAGACTGCTATCTTCGTCAATTGAATTGTTATTCTCAGTCATTAGTATGATTCATCCACCTTTATTGGACCACTGAACACTGAGTAAAGGACACCAAAATAGAGGAAGATCAGCGGTAACAAAAGCGCCGCTCCAATTGACATGATGTTAAGAGGTAACGTTGAAACAATAGCTTCATCAACAGTCAGTCCTTCAACACGGTCGATATATGGATACATCAAACTGCCAATAATACTGACCAGCGTAAAAACGAGTCCTGCATTAGCGACGAACGCCGCATAGTAGCGATTAAAGCTTGTTGCTACCGCATAGATCCCAGTAAGAACAAGATTCACTACGACAAGTCCCACAACTAAGGGCGATAGCAAGGCCGATTGTAATTCAGGTGCAGTAATATAAACGACACCCAGTGTCAGTACGACTAGTATAAGATACAGTATAAGAGCTCGAAATCCATCCGCGCGGACATCATCTCGCAACTCATTACGCGTCTTTAATCGGAGGAAGGCAACGCCGTCAACAACAGTCAGTGCAACAACCATCAGCCCGGTGATAACCCCTGGCAGCGTGATAAGGGCCATTGTACCGAGCAACCAGTTCGCTATGAATATACCGAGGAAAAACGGTGCTGTGAAGCTTCCGACGATGAACGCTCGCCCCCACCACTTTTGCCATGGCTTGTCCTCACGTTGTTCGTACATCTCAGGTGCAAGTCCACGGAGGATGAGAGCCCCAAGAATAGCGAACATCAGCAAGTAGTGACGACTGAATAGATTCGCATATACGGCTGGGAAGGCTGCGAACAGCGCGCCGCCGAACACAACCAACCACACTTCGTTACCGTCCCAAAACGGCGTGATGGCTGCGAGCAACTGCTCGCGCTCGTGTTTCTCATCTCGAGTCGCAAACAGAATTCCGATACCGAAATCGAACCCATCGAGAAAAAGGAACATTCCGAGGATGAAAAACACGAGTCCAAACCAGATGTCGGCTAGGGGAAGCCCAAACAGCGTATCGCTTGCGAGGGTGCCGACGTCAGTCATCCATATTCACCTCGGATTGTGGCGGTGGCGAACTCTCCGTCGTAGTAAGTTCGTCCCCATCTGGTGGACCAGCACGGATGATACGCACAATAACATACGTATATAGAGTTAACAAGCCGAGATACACGATCGCAAAACCGACAAGGGTAGCCGTCGCCTCGGCCCCTGTAAGCCCCGGTGAGACACTATCATTTGTTTTCATTACACCTTGAATGACCCACGGTTGCCGGCCGACCTCTGTAACGATCCACCCAAGCTCAACAGCGAGAAGTCCTAACGGTGCAGATAGCATGAGCGCTTTGTGGAGAAGATCATCCCCATACAGTTCGCCACGCCACCAGCGGTAGACGCCCCAGAACGCAAGCAGAATGAACCAAAACCCCAGAGCAACCATGATTCGGAAGGACCAGAAGACGATGGCAACAGGTGGCTGGGGGCCTTCGAATTCATTGAGGCCTTGAATAGTCGCTTGTGGATCACCCCCGCTGGCAAGCCATGAGGCACCGCCTGGTATTCCGAATCCAAAAATCTCCTTCGCGCGTGGATCCAAGAGGTCTTGAATGCTTGTCGGGAAGGCAACAATATATTCGGGAACGTACGAATCAGTCTCCCAGATCGCCTCCATTGCAGCGAACTTTTGGGGTTGCGTTTCAACGATATGTCGAGCATAGAGATCGCCATGAATCGCTTGGAGTGGTGCCGTGATGACCAGGGCGACGAGAGCGATTTTCAGCGTTGTTTCCCAGAATTCGATATTCTTAATGGGGTATTCCCATATATGATGTCGAAAAATGTAGTACGCAGCGATCCCAGCCATGATAAGAGCGACTGATTCAACTGCCGCGTTCTGCATATGAACGAACATCCACGGAAATCGGGGGTTCAGGTAGGCTGCTATCGGATCTACGAGATGGACGATTGGCTGGCCATCTTCCATCGCCAGTTCGAATCCACGGGGAGTCTGCATCCAGGAGTTCGCAATAAGAATCCAAACTGCCGAGAGCCACGTTCCGAGACCGACCGCAACGCTTGATAAGAAATACAACCGGTTTGAAACCCGCTCCCGACCGAAGACGAAGATACCGAGGAAGGTCGCCTCCAACATGAACGCCATCATTCCTTCAAGTGCGAGTGGCCCACCAAACAGTTCACCTGCAGTCGTCGAAAAAGCAGCAAAATTCGTTCCAAATTCGAACTCAAGCACGAGCCCGGTCACGGTTCCAGTGGCAAAGCTCACGGCAAAAATCCGTGTCCAAAAGCGGCGTAGTTGCTCATAAACAGCATCATCTGAGCGAATATCTTTCCATGTGAAGTAGATGAGGAACGGCGCAAGCCCCATACTTACCACAGGAAAAATGATGTGAACGATAACTGTGAGAGCAAACTGGATACGGCTCGCCAATACCGGATCAAGCATTGGTATCACCGCTCAGGTGGCATGCTAATGCAGGCCTCCATATGCACAACGGAAAGTCAATGAGTACGCAGACCCTCTGAGGAGAGGGATTCACAACTACTCCCCATTGGAGATGTGGGAGAACGTATCGTTGCGCCATCAGTCGCATTTGAGTATCAGTGGGAATCAATCAATAGCGGATTCCCAATCAATCGGAATCATCGGGACAGCGGTTTAATTCATAGAATCTAAGGCCAGATATTTCCCATCGAGAGGATGCTGTTCTGCCGAAACCAGGGCGGGCGGGGGACTCAGATGACAGGGTCGAACACTGCGTACTCACCAGTTTCGACCTTGAGTTGGGGGTTTGGTAGTGGCGGAATTGATGGCCCACCCTGCTCGAGTAGGGAAATCGCCTAGCAGTGGTGCACCGTACTGGTTCGGTGGGAGGCAATTCCGTTTGTGTCTCGCCGGTTCTTCTCGGGTTGTGCCACTCCATTCCCCGTGTTGGTAATCAACACGGACCACTAAATAGCCCTCGGGATTTTTCGATCAAATACATCGAATGAAAGTTCTCGAACGAACCGAACCGTACCGAACCCGTTCCGCCAGGTCCAGTCCGACTACTCGCCGCCGGGTGCGATCGTGGCCTCACCGAAGTCAGCAAGGTCGTTCGTCTCGGCGCGTTCGACCGCAGCGTAGACGTCGGCGAACCCGGCGCCGACCGATTCCGCGGTGTAGTCGTCATGGACATCCTCGACGGCCGTCGCCTTGAGCGTGTTCAGTACGTCGATCGCATCGGGGTACTCGCCGTGGTCCTCGTGATAGGCGTCGACAACCAGCATCGCACAGCCGGCGACGTCGGGACATGCCATGCTCGTCCCCGAGAGGCGGCCATAAAAGATCGCCTCGTCGGTTTCGGCCGCCTGCAGGGCGTGGGTAGGGTTGAGCGTGCTCATCACGCTTCCGCCCTTCGCGGCGACGCCGTTGCGGTAAACTCCTAGCGGGCCGTCGGGGTCGTCGCCCGAGTAGAACGGCCGGTGGTTCTCGAAGGCTGCTTCGCGGTCGTAGTTGGTCACGCCGTCGTACCCCGGAGAGCGTCCGCGCGAGAAGAAGTCGGTCACCGTCTGATCGGCCTCGGTCGCTGCCACGCCCAGGACGTGGGGGCCGCGGGTGTAGAAGTTGAGCGTGTTCGTCTCGGAGCCATCGTTGCCAGCGGCGAACACGGGCAGGATGTCGGCCTCGAACGCGTACCAGGTGGCGACGTTGCCCGGATCGTTCGGGTCGTAGTCCTCGTCCTCAGCTAGCCCGTACGAGTTCGATACGACCTGGATATTGGTCTCGCCCGACTGCTTGCGTTCGATCATGTGGTCGTACACGGCGACGATCGTGACGAGCTCGTGACGAGCATCAGCGAGAGGTTCGCCGAGTAGGAGGTCAGCGTCGCGTCGGGGGCGATCCCCTTGTACTCGCCGTCGCTCTCGGTGCCGTCGCCGCCGACGGTGCCACAGCAGTGGGTACCGTGACCGTTGTCGTCGGTGTTCACGGGCCCGAGGTCCTCCCAGAGGACGTCCTGTTCGGGCGGGTCGCCGACCCACTGCCAGTTAGCCGCGAGGTTCCCCTCGAGGTCCGGGTGAGCGCCGTCAACGCCGGTGTCGATGACGGCGGTGTGGACGTTCTCGCCGGTGTAGGCCGTCTCGAGGTCCTCTCCCTCATGAACGCGGTCGGCACCGGTCGTCTCGCGGCTGTCGTCGTTGAAGTACTCTAGGTCGCGGTTCGCGGAGACGAACCGGACCTCGTCCCAGCCAGCGCCTCGAGCAGTTGTTCGCCCGTGAGTTCGGTGTATCCGACCGGGAGAACCGCGAAGGAGTGGTGTGTGTGTTCCGATTTCGAAGTCGTCAGCAATGAACTCGCTGTCGACTGCGTCGAGCAGCGAGTAAAACTCAGTCCCAACAGTTGCTGGAGAAATGCTGTCGATCTGTGTATCCATTGCTCGGAGCTAACGAACTCACATCGAATTTAAATATTCGAAACGGGACAGATCGAAAAGTGGTTTCACACCCTCAAAATGCGCATTGACCGCTTCCATAATTCGTGGGTGGGCAGTCGGGCGAGCGTCCGTAAGTGGCTTGAACAGTTTGTACATTACTATAACCATCAGAGACCGCATCAAGCTCTCGATGGAAAAACACTGACCGAGGAAGTCCAGAACTAGACAGTGCCGCCAAGGGAAATCTACTAAAAACTTTTACCGTATTTTCGTGGTTAGTTAATGCGGTCAATCATTCTTTTGACCATGGTTCGTTTAATTTATAACGAATAATGAGTGGGATCAGACCGAGAGCACTGAAGAATGTGAGTATGTAACCAAGTACGGCCAATTCAGTGACCCCTCGATTGCCCATTATCACGTACAGAAGGATACCGACCAGAGTCATGGTGCTAAGTACGCCGATCTGGCGGCGAGAACCCATACTAATATAAAAGCACTAAGTGGGGAAGTGTCTTACTATCTCTAGCAACACCTCAANGCTAAGTACGCCGATCTGGCGGCGAGAACCCATACTAATATAAAAGCACTAAGTGGGGAAGTGTCTTACTATCTCTAGCAACACCTCAATATTGTATTCCCACAAAATGAAGAGACGAGATTTGCACAGATAGATATTCGGTAGTTTCATAAATAAGGCAGACGCAGATAGCGGCTTGACTGGCGAGCAGGTCAATCAAGCCGTCGGCTGTCATCCGGGAGCAGTTGCCTGCTTCAGGAAACACTACCCCGAGGTCGGCCTCGCGGCGATTCATCGCCACAAGGCCGATCGCGTCTACGAGCGTAAACTCGACGGACGAGACGAAGCTCATCTCATCGCGTTAATTTGCAGCGATCCACCAGAAGGATGCTCTCGCTGGTCACTACACCTCCTTGTCGACCATCCCGTTGCTCTCAACGAGACCGACGCTGAGTCGATCTCGCACGAAACCGTTCAACAGGTGCTAAAAAACACGACTGCTCCCTCACCGATCAACCGCGTGGATGATCAAGCCCGGCCACAACGCTGCATTCGTCCACCGAATGGAGGACATCCTCAATCTCTACCACGAATCGTACGACCCAGTTCGGCCTATCATCTGCTTCGACGAGAGCAATAAGGAGCTTCACAAGCACGTTCGTGACCCGTTCCTGGGCGAGCCGGGAGCGGGTTCTTGCTATGACTACACCTACGAACGCAATGGAACACGAAACCTCTTCATGATGAGCGGGCCACTCACCGGGTGGCGACACGTTGACGTCACGAAGCGCCGGCGCAAGCAGGAGTTCGTCCAGCAGATGCAGTCACTCGTTGATGAGCACTACCCGGACGCTGAAGTGGTCTGGACAAGTTCTGAACATATACCGAACTCGCTTAGGATACATCTCCCGAACATGGTTTACTTCCATTGGTCTTTAGCTAAGCCTCAACAGTCGGTTGGATGGCGGTAGCGAGCTGTTCCTGGAGGATCGGTCGTTGCTGGTGGATCTTCTGCGCGTCTTCGATCAGTCGCTGTAGCAGCGGCGGCGGTGAGTAAGCGAGATAATCCCTCAGTTCACGGAGGATGAGCTGGGCGTGCGACCGAAAGGTCGCCGCCCAGCGCTCCGGTGGGAACACGATTCCCTCATCAGCGTGTTCGACGACCAGACCAAGCAAATCACGACTTACGACCAACGATAGCAACGCTGCGTACAGCAGAATCTCCACGATNCCAAGCAAATCACGACTTACGACCAACGATAGCAACGCTGCGTACAGCAGAATCTCCACGATATGCTCTTTCGTCGTGTTGAACTCATCCAGTTCGTACTGCGTCTTGAGTTCGCGGAACAGCAACTCTACCTGCCATCGACATCGGTAGATCGTCGCGAGATCAGCCGGCTGAAACTCCTCCCGAGACAGATTCGTGATGTACAGATGGTAGTCGTCGGCGTCCTCGTTGCGGACGCCGACGACGCGGAACCGTTTCGTATCCAGCGAACGCGTTCCCTCGTACGGTCCTCGCTTGAATTCCGCTTGGACCTCCACGTCGATATACTCGCGCTGGAGATCGTCCACGACATCATGGATCTGCTTTCCCTCCAGAGGAATGGCGCGACCGCGCCATTCTCGCAGTTCATCCGTCACAACCGGGTTTGCGCATTTCTTCAACCGGCTCACGAAGTAGCCATCGTTCTCGTCGATCAACGCAAAGCGTCGGTACTTGAAGTATGCAAGATCGAAGATCGCTAACCGTCCTTCCAGCCACGGTCCCGTCTCAAATTCTGTACTGTCGTGCGTTTTCTCGTCTGTCACGCTGAAGCGTTCAATCGTCTGGTCGGNAGCAACTCATGCAACCGGAGAACGGTTCCATCAGCGACCATCACGTCTCGAAAGCGGTCGAACTCCTCAGAGACCGTGTGAGGGACAGCGACCTCGTCGAAGCCGTACTCGACGAGGTCGCGGAGGTACTCTGCGAGCGTCGGCGTCAACCGCTGATAGAAGCCTCCCGGAGAGAGCGACTCGTCGGCAGTAGAGTTGTAACTGCGTCTGAAGGCGGCCAGCGTTCGGCTTTCGCCTGCGGCGAAGCCGAACGCGAACGACCAGACAAGTGGTGGGAGCTGAAGCTTCCCCTCGCGCTCGACCACACCGACGGAATCGGCGTGGGCTTCAAGCGCTTCAGAGGGAAGGAGGTTAGTGAGCCGACGTTCAACATCCTGTGAGGAGGCTTCGTTGGACACACTCGTTGCCTCCTCAATCCGTCCGAAAAGTAGCTCCGATAAGCCGCCGCTGTCATGCGGTTCTTCTCTTAGCTAAAGACGGATGGCAGAGGCTAATACAGTCCCGGCTAAAGAAGTGGGAGTTGAAGATCAAGTTGCAGAACTTTTACGATCTGGTGAAATGAACGATGCAAGGGAGATACTGAATAGAAATAGCGTCAAATATANGGGAGTTGAAGATCAAGTTGCAGAACTTTTACGATCTGGTGAAATGAACGATGCAAGGGAGATACTGAATAGAAATAGCGTCAAATATAGTATGAATCGGAATCGAGTAGACAATCAACCTTCAGGTCAGATCACACCTGCAAGTCATTACTCTGAAACAGATTCTGAATTATATTGTACGCTAGTCCATAGCGAAGATAACAAATGGTTAGCTACAGGGAATGCAATACTTAAGGGACTTGAAGTTAGCATCCGTCAAGCATATATGATAGATGATGCCTGTGCACTTGTCTACGATCACGACAAGTGGAGTTCACCAAACCCGACTGAAGACAATCTGTGGTTAGAGGCACAGCAACACAGTATAGAAATGGAAGAATATAATCCGAACTACGGTGTCGCAGCCACAGTCGAGATAACTGCAAATAATTACGATGAAGCTACAATAGGTATGCAAACATATCTCGAAAACGAGCCAGATAACAACACTATACCGGTAACATTCGAATACGAACATACCTTTGCTTCAACTGCTGGAGATATTGATGTAAGCATCTCATTTGGCGCAATGTCAGTTACGCTTCCGGTAAATCCAGATGCTAAAACTGTCTGGAAGGATAAACAGCCTGCGTATCCAAACTAATAGAAAATAACACCCTGAAATTCAACAACTAGAACATAGTAGTAAAAGATCTATGATTCTGGCTAAGCACATCTTTTATGGGTTCAACCAATATAAAGAGCTACCAAACGAAGATAATATGATTGAATATGGTCAATAATACTCAAAAGAAGTTAGATGCGATAATCGCAATTCTTTGCATAATAGTAGTGATAACACTTTCTATGTCGATAATAACTCTTGGATTCTATATCACTATATTACTATTATTATTAGGGCTACTTGTTTCTATTATAGCTATATTATCTATATAAGTTCTATCAATATTGGCGTAATATTCTATATTCTCGAGTAGCTCGCGGTCTTCGGTCTGTTGATCGATCCGATCCGAGAGCCATTGGTCTTTAGCTAAGCCTCAATAGTTGGTTGGATGGTGGTAGCGAGCTGCTCCTGGAGGATTGGTCGTTGTTGGTGAATCTTCTGAGCGTCTTCGATCAGTCGCTGTAACAGTGGTTGCGGTGAGTAGGCGAGATATTCCCTCAGGTCACGGAGGATGAGCTGGGCGTGCGACCGGAAGGTCGCCGCCCAGCGCTCGGGCGGGAACACGATCCCCTCATCAGCGTGTTCGACGACCAGACCAAGCAAATCACGACTTACGACCAACGATAGCAACGCTGCGTACAGCAGAATCTCCACGATATGCTCTTTCGTCGTGTTGAACTCATCGAGTTCGTACTGCGTCTTCAGCTCACGGAACAGCAACTCTACCTGCCATCGACACCGGTAAATCGTCGCGAGATCAGCCGGCTGAAACTCCTCCCGAGACAGATTCGTGATGTACAGATGGTAGTCGTCGGCGTCCTCGTTGCGGACGCCGACGACGCGGAACCGTTTCGTATCCAGCGAACGCGTTCCCTCGTAGGGTCCTCGCTTGAATTCCGCTTCGACCTCCACGTCGATGTACTCGCGCTGGAGATCGTCCACGACATCGTGAATCTGCTTGCCCTCCAGAGGAATGGCGCGACCGCGCCATTCTCGCAGCTCATCCGTCACAACCGGGTTTGCGCTCTTCTTCAACCGGCTCACGAAGTAGCCATCGTTCTCGTCGATCAACGCAAAGCGTCGGTACTTGAAGTATGCAAGATCAAAGATCGCTAGCCGTCCTTCCAGCCACGGTCCCGTCTCAAATTCTGTACTGTCGTGCGTTTTCTCGTCTGTCACGCTGAAGCGTTCAATCGTCTGGTCGGTGACGTTATGGAGCAGGTGGAGCGACGCTCCAGCCTGCTCCTCGTGAGGTGCTTTGTACTCTTCAGAAAGCAACTCGTGCAACCGGAGAACGGTTCCATCAGCGATCATCACGTCTCGAAACCGGTCGAACTCCTCAGAAACAGTGTGAGGGACAGCGACCTCGTCGAAGCCGTACTCGACGAGGTCGCGGAGGTACTCTGCGAGCGTTGGCGTCAACCGCTGATAGAAGCCTCCTGGAGAGAGCGACTTGTCGGCAGTGGAGTTGTAGCTGCGTCTGAAGGCGGCAAGCGTTCGGCTTTCGCCTGCGGCGAAACCGAACGCGAACGACCAGACAAGTGGTGGGAGCTGAAGCTTCCCCTCGCGCTCGATCACGCCGACTGAATCGGCGTGGTCTTCGAGCGCTTCAGAGGGAAGGAGGTTAGTGAGCCGACGTTCAATTTCGTGTGAGGAGGCTTCGTTGTGCACACTCGTTGCCTCCTCATACTGACGGCTAAAACTTCATGGACCTCCAGACACGAAGAACGATATGGCGACGTTAGAGAACGTCTCTGTCGAAGCCCTCCGCCAGATCTTGGCGGAGGTCGATGATGCCGATGCAACAAAGCGGCTCATGGCCGCGATCACCTACAAAGAGATAGAAGATTTAACGCAAGCAGAAGCCGCCGCACTCTATGGATTTTCCAGTAGTTGGGCCTCGAAATGGTTCAACCGACTCGAACGGCTCGCCGACGAGCCGTTCGAGGAGGTCGTCTACGACAAACCACGAGAGGGCAGACCATCCGAACTCTCTGACGACGAGCACGAGCAGTTTGTCGAGGTACTTCATGAGTCTCCCGAAGAAGTCGGATACGACGCGCCCGCGTGGTCTGTCTCACTAGCGCGTCACTATCTCTCCGAAGAATTCGGTGTTGAGTACTGCGAACGTCACGTCCGACGATTGATGTCTGAGGCCGGACTGTCCTGGAAGACAGCCCGGCCGGAGTTCCACAAGTCCGACGAACGAGCTCAAGAGGCCTGGGAAGACGGTTTCAAAAAAAGCGCGACAACTTGGACGACGAATACACGATCCTGACCATCGATCAGACGCGTCAGGTACTCTCAACGTTGATCCACGCCTGGTTTCCGGAAGGAGAGCGCCCGTCACTCCCGGTGACGGGCGCGTGGGACAGCATCAAACTCCTCGGGGCAGTCAGCGACAGCGGCGAGACGTTCTTTCTCCCGTGTGAGGAAAATTTCAACAGCGACACTACGATCCGGTTACTTGACGCTCTCCAAACCAAGTTCGGCGAGAAGATCTGCGTCGTCTTAGACAACGCCTCCTATTTTACCGCGAACAAAGTGCAAGAATTCGCCGAAGGAACACCGATCAAACTGTGTTTCCTTCCACGGGGGTCACCAGAGCTGAACCCCGTGGAAGAGTGCTGGCGACGACTCAATCAAGCACTCGGCAACCGCCTGTTCGACACGCTGGATGAACTTCAGGCGGCTGCACTGACCGCGCTTGACGACATCGAACCTCCGAATGTCTTTACGTACTTATGTCCTTGAGTATCAATCGGTCCGAAAAGTTCCTCCGATAAGCCGCCGCTGTCATGCGGTTCTTCGCTTAGCTAAAGACGGATGGGTTTACTTCTTTCTCAAGAGGGTTCAACTGTTTCGCTGATCACTCACTGCATCCGGGGGGTGCTCGACAACCTCGACACGCACAAAGCCTACGCGTTCTACGAATTTCTCTTATCACAGCATTGTCTGCTCTCGGAACTCGAGTTCCACTTTACACCAGTTCGCGGGCGCTGGCTGAACATGGCCGAGATCAAGTTCATAGGGATCAGCAGACTAGTTCATAGTTACTCCTGTCATTCGGATCTCACAGGAGGTCGACATTCCTCGTGCGAAGCTCCGAATATCTGTGGAGTCAGTATCCACAAACTATCTCTTCCAGATTCTCACGAGGAAATCAGGTGTGTGGCATAAGTCGACGACCGATTTGATTGTTGCTCGATCGAGCGATACTGTCGAGACACTGATGAACCTAAAAGAGGTGATGACAACAGCTACTACAATAAGGGAAATAAACGGAACGCCTCCCGCTGGCGCAACGACAGCCGCGTCGCCGCCTTGTGTAGTCGAAATATATGCTGCCCCAAAGATCGTCGCGTTGTATGCACCGTGAATAAGTGCTGGTACCACGATATTATTGGTGTATTCGTAGGCTCCGCCAAGAATCAGTGCAAGAAGGAAGACGGTGACGATGTACACCCATTTCCCGTCGCCTTGAAGTGACGGGCCGTGAATCGCCGCAAAGAGGGCGCTCGCAAGAATCACTGCGCGAGGGGCAGAAAACGTCTCCCGGAGTCGTCCTTGAATCACGCCGCGGTAGAGGAGTTCTTCTCCTGGTCCAACGAGCAAGAAGGAAAATACGATGAGGAGAAGGAAAACACTGGGTTCCTGCCCTGCGAGTGTAATGATCTGGTTTTGCGCCGACTCAGTACCGAGCCGTTCGATTATCATTGTGACCGTCCACACGGTTGCCAGCAAGGCGAGGAATCCGCCGATGGTCCACGCTACATCACGACGAGTCGGTATCCTCCCGTGGATAAAACTGAGGCTCCGCTCGCTGAATTGGAGATACAGAAGCGCGATCCCACCGAACGTGACGCCTTGCACCATGACCGTACTGACACCGAGTTGAATTGCTGGGCTATCGGAGACAGATATCCCGATCGCAAGAAGCCCTAATGAAGTTACGAGAACGACGAGTTGCCCGACCCCTATCCCTCCGACAGCCAGTCCAATACCGACTAGCACCGACCGAATTTGCGATGTGTCTCTGCTCATTGTATTGGCGATTCGGCTTCGAGCAACTCATCTGGTTCGATTCGAGACAATCGCATCGCGTTCCCGGTGACGGCCGTCGTCATTCCGGCGTCGCCGGCAAGGACGGCCAGCCAGATGGGGACATATCCGAACGGGACTGCAACTGCCAGACCGGCTTTGATAGCGAGACTAGCCCAGATGTTCTGCTGGATGACGCCGTTCGCATCGTTTGCGAGTTCGTAGAGGTAGGGGAGCTTCGCAAGGTCATCGCCCATCAAGGCGATGTCTGCGGTCTCCAAGGCGGTGTCCGTCCCAGCTGCACCCATGGCGACGCCGACTGTGGCGGTGGCCAGCGCCGGTGCATCGTTGATACCATCACCGACCATTGCAACCCCGTCGTACGTTTCGACGAGGTCCTCGATCGCAGTAACCTTCTCCTCTGGGAGGAGTTCCGCCCTATACTCGTCAACGCCAACCTGCTCGGCAATAGCGCGAGCGGTTCGCCCGTTATCGCCCGTCAGCAGTACTGTTCGGGAGACGCCAAGTTGTTCGAGTCGCGCGACCGTTCGCTTCGCTTCCGGTCTGAGTTCATCGGCCACGGCGATGATGCCCTCGAGTTCGTTTTCAGTTCCGACGAGGACGACGGTCTTGCCTTCAGCCTGGAGTTCAGGGACAGTCTCCTCGAGGAGATCGAGACAGTTGTTTCGGTCGCACATCTGACGGGCAGTCTGTGTAACGATACCTCCGTCGGTCGTTGCATGAACGTGGTTCAGATCGAACCCCTGTTCCTCGAATAGTCCTGGCTTCCCAGCGAAATGTGGGGTTCCGTCAAGGTCAGCACGCACGCCTTTCCCGGTGATACTTTCGAACTCGTCGACCTCACGCTCTGGGACACCAGCTTCGCCTGCTTCCGCGACGATCGCCTCGCCGATGGGGTGTTCACTCCGCTGTTCGAGGCCGCGTGCACATCGGAGAACATCTTCCTTTGAGTTCCCGTTCAATGGAACGACGTCGGTGACGGTGAGTTCCCCCTTCGTGAGCGTTCCTGTCTTGTCAAAGGCGACGACGTCGACCGCGCCCATCGCTTCGAGGNGAGTACCGCCCTTGATCAGGACACCGTTTTTCGCGGCGCTCGTAATTCCAGACACCACCGAGACGGGCGTCGAGATGACGAACGCACAGGGACAGGCCAATACCAGCAGCGTCAGCCCGTAGACGACAGCCGTGGACCAAGTCGTGCCGAGGATAGACGGGCTTGCCACCGTCGTTAGGATGGCGAAGGCAACGACGACTGGCGTGTAGTACGTCGAGAAGCGCTCAACGAACTGCTCACGTTCGGTTTTGTTCGACTGGGCGTCTTCGACCATCTCCACGATGCGGGAGAGCGTGTTATCACCGGCTTCGGAGGTGACCTCCACCTCGAGATACCCTTCTTCGTTGATCGTGCCAGCGTACACTTCGTCGCCCGTCGTCTTGTCGATGGGGACGCTTTCGCCCGTGATGGGCGCCTGATTGACGGCGCTTTCACCGTCGATAACGGCCCCGTCCATCGGAATTTTCTCCCCTGGTTTGACAACGACGACGTCACCCACGGCGACCTCGTCGACGGGAATCGTCTCCGTGCTCTGATCACGCTTGACGGTCGCCTCATCCGGTGAGAGATCCATCAGCTCTCGAAGCGAGTTCCGGGCGCGATCCATTGAGTATCGCTCCAGCAGTTCAGCGACGCTGAACAGGAACGCAAGCGTGGCAGCCTCGAAGTAGAGTGCCTCACCGAAGACGAGACTCGCAACGAGCGCCCCGAGAATAGCCACAGACATCAGAAAGTCGATATCGAGGTTCAGATTCTGCGCCGAATAGTAGCCGTTACGAAGGATCTCCTGGCCGCCGGTGGCCACTGCAACCAGAAACAGGACGTCTGCGATGAGTAGCTCCGTCCCAAGAAGACCTGCAATCTGTATATTCTGGCCAGTTAGGAAGAACTCGAAGAGTAAGCCGAGGGCGACGAATCCACCGCTCACCCACGTCTTGCGTGCTCGCGAACTCGTCCAGATGCTCTCGCGCTCTTCGGTCGCTTCCTGACGTCCGGATTCGTCGCCTGCCGTGTCCGTGACCTCGTACCCAGCGCTTTCGATAGCGTCGATGATATCGGCTTCTCCAGCTCTCGACGAATCGTACGTGACGATGACGGTTCCGGTCGTCGGCTGCGTTTCATATGTTGTGACTCCACTAATCCGGTCGAGAGCGTTCTCGATCTTGCCCGCGCACGAAGGGCAATCCATTTCTGGGGCCGTAAATTTCGAGGTCCCTTCGCCGGTGTTCTCCACGGTGTATCCAGCCTTTTCAACACGATCAGCTATCGCGGTAGCACTCGTTTGCCCGCGGTCGTAGGAGACTGTCAGCGTCCCCGTTGTCACTTGTGGATCGACGCTCTCGATTCCGTCTAGTTTTTCGATGCTATTTTCGACCTTTCCTGCACAGGATGGGCAGTCCATCTCTGGGACCGAAAACTGTGCCTCGTCCTCTTGGTCCCTCGGTGGTACAATATCATCACCGTCTTGTCCTGCGTGTTGAGTGTGCTCGTGATCATTATGATCGTGGGTATAATCCGGTGGTTTACCCCTTCTGTCGTGGAATCCCTCGTCAGGGGAGGTCATTACTCGTCACTAGCTACTATAGACTTGTTAAACTAGCTGCTGCTAAATGGCCTATTTTGACTAACCTATAATAATAAAAACACACAAGTTATTAATTCTTATATTGTTATTATACCCTCATTCTAAACATATATCATCCAATACTTGATAATTTTATATAGAAGAGAAGCGTAATGTCCCGGAGCATTCTCCTATACCGCTTGTAAGGACTTCAAACACGATCTGGTTGACGCTTACTACCGTAAGTGCGGACGAGGACAAGCCGCAAGTATTCCTGCTCGTTGATCGCAGGAACGATCAGTGATACGTCGTCTCTGTGAAATCCACAACCGAATCAACTACGCGACTCCTCGACACTCACGAAGAGGAATTGTTTACTATCTACACGGTCGGATTTTAGACCTATGACCTGATAAACAACGATGAGAATTTCCACCGAAAAACAATGATTCACTCAGACAGTGAACGCCGCGGTCGCTGTCGTCGTTGGCGACATGGGGAATGAGCCTCGGTGTGACGACGAATACATTCTGACTGAGGGGAATTAAGCCTGATCGGTTCGAATGATGGTATCATCCTGTCCCTGCCTTACCAGAGTGGCTCGATTCGGCTGTGTTGAATCACTAGACGGCGTCGGGG
>NZ_AOIA01000057.1 GCF_000337695.1 Natronococcus jeotgali DSM 18795 | reverse complement strand
GAGAGAGGCGAATCCGCCGCCCCAAGCGGTGGCGGCGGATTCGCCGACTATGCCCTCGTTTCGCTGCATTGTCTCCGGATTTATCTCGATACCTCTTATCGAATGACGATCGATTTGCTGAAGGAAATGCCGCAAATAACAGGAGAGATCGGCCTCGAAGCGGCCGATCTCCCCATTCCCTCCACGCTGTGTAAGGCGTTTGATCGGATCAAAATGAGCGTCTGTCGTGTGCTGCTGCGCCAGTCGGCGCAGCTGCACACCCTCTCTGAACATGCTGCAATCGACGCAACGTTCTATGAACGAGATCGTGCGAGCCGTCATTATTGCCAGCGAACGAATTATCACGTTCAGACGCTCAAGGTGACAAAACTCGTCGATACAGCAACACAAGCTGTACTCGATCTTCACTGCTCAACGACGTTAGAAGGCAGCGATGCGGATCTTTGTCAGCAGATCGCCCGCCGGAACGCGGGCGATCTGCGGTCTCTCGCTGCCGATAAGGGCTATGACAAGCAACAACTCCGTGAACGGCTCCGTGGACTCGATATTCGCCCTCTGATCAAACATCGGATCTTCGCTCCGTACGATCACGCACATAACGCCCGTATTGACGAAGATCTGTACGCTCAGAGGTCAATGACCGAAACCGTCAACTCTGCCGTCAAGCGCTCGCTCGGCTACGCCGTGCGAGCGCGTACCTGGNATGACCGAAACCGTCAACTCTGCCGTCAAGCGCTCGCTCGGCTACGCCGTGCGAGCGCGTACCTGGTATCGAGAGTTCCGTGAAATCGCTCTGATGTGTGTCGTCTACAACATCAAACGTGCCATCAAACAGTAAAATCCACCGCCCTACAGCGATTCAACACAGCCCTCGATTCCTGTTTGTTTGTACCTTCTGCCGACAGATCAGGTGAGAGTATGTTCGTGTTGCTGAGCCACAATTTCGACTGTCGCATGGGTGATGTCGAACTCCGACTTCAATAGGTCGTGGATTTGGGTTACGAGAGCGTCTCGCTCGTTAAGCGTGGCTGTAGAATCCGTCACGTAGACGGAGGCGACGGCGATTTGACTGGAGAGTGCCCAGATATGGAGGTCCTCGACGGTCTCGACACCATCGAGGGCTTCGATAAAAGGTTGCACCTCTTCCGGTTCAATGGGACTTTGTTGGAAGAAGATTGCACCACTCTCACGTAACAGAATGACTGCTGACCAGATGATCAAGCCCGCGATGATGACTGCTGTGGCCGGATCCACGAGATACACGTCGGTGAACCTGATGACGAGCATCGAGACGATAACTGCGATCGATGCACCGGCATCACCAAGGAGATGGTAAAATGCTCCTCGTTCGTTTAGACTCATTTTTCTGCCTTGCAAGATGTAGACAGACGCAACATTGATGAGAAGGCCGCCAGTGGCTAATATGAGCGTCATTGTCGTATCGATCTCCACGGGAGAGAGATACCGCTGGTACGATTCGTAGACAAGATACAGGACCATCGGGATGAGGAGAACGCCGTTGAGAAACGCCGAAAAGGGTTCAATGCGGTGTAAGCCGTAGGACCATCGTCCACCTGGATTTGACCGGCGTGCAATCACAGTTGCACCAAGAGCGATGATGTACGCGAGCGAATCGAACAACATATGAAAGGCGTCGCCGAGGAGTGCGACCGATCCGAAGACGAGGCCTCCGGTGAGTTCGATAACGAACCCAACAAAGTTGATCGCGGCAACCAACCCGAGTTTGCGAACGCTCTGGTCTCCAAATCTGGATTCAGTGCTGTGCTCATGTGTCGCCATTTCTGTTACTCGATACCGCGTCCAGACTGAAAGAGGATTGCCTGTATAACTCAGATTCCGGACATTGTCGTACAATCAGATGCCGTATTGAATGGATACTGAGTCACGGTTAGAGAGGCTCATAAATCGATTCTATGTTGACGATACATCTGTTCGAATAACACTGTCAGCAATATTCACAGGGCAGCAGTCCCCCTGAACTCAACAGGTCTCGTTGAAGCCACTGGTTCGGGTCCCTTCATTCAGGATACCGACGAGCTCGAGGTCTCGGTCAGCACAGTAGCCCCGAATGTCCTGCTTCTGCGCCGCGATCGAGCGGTCAGACTCTTGTGAGAGACGCACGTAGCCGATCGTAGGCGCGTCGACCTCGCCAGATCCAGGGAGATCGCCAGGGTCGGCGGCGCCCTCACTGTTTCCGATCATGGGCTACTCCTCGCTGTTGTCGTGAACGATGATCTCCAGTTTGTTACTCGCGCCGCCGACCTTCCACTCGAGGGTAGTCTCTCGATCCATGTCGAAGAACTCGGCGAGGTCTTTCGGGATCGTAGTTCGGTACTGTTTCCGATGGTAGTCGTCGCCGTCGGGGTTAGTCGTCGTTGACTCGGTGACCGAGACGGTAGTTTCTGGCATCCCTGGTTTAACCCTACATAAGTATATACAGTGGAGGTTACGAGAGGGGGAAATCAGGTGTCCCGGAAACCCCCCTTTCCGGGACAATCGCCTACTTAGATCAGAGTGTGTCATACAATAGCCTCCAACCGTCACCATTCACAGCGTTGTCGCAGTTTGGATAACTAAAATACACACCCACGACCATTTTGAGAAGGCGCTGGAGGAAGCTCATGAATTCATCGAGGAAGTGCTTCTTGAGAGACTCCCTGTACCTGAGTGATTCTGATGGATGTTGTGCCCGGTTCTCTCGAACTCCGGGTAAATATAAGGGAATCTTCCCGGCTTGGGGTACCCAAGGATGGAGGAAATACTGGTCAAAACACTAACCCCTGTCTAAGTCCAGTCCATCTTCTTCCTCGTCATCCGCTGACTCGTATCCCTTCGTCCAGATGTAGTAGGCGATGTACCCTACGATGGCTGAAACAACGACGAAAGAGACGGCCTTGATTTCGAGTATCCTCGGATGGGACGGCGCAATGACGAACAATAATCCCAGAGTGATCTCGGTTAGGCCGATGACGAGAAGAGCGAAAGATTTCCTCAGCCGGTTTGACTTGTCCTCCAGGATACCCCAGTTGCTATTGACCGTCTTAGCATAGTTGGTGACAATGATCGAATCGTACTCATCAGGCTCTAACTCGCTCTTTATAAGAGACTCAGCAGTATCCGTCGAAGGGCCGAACCCGATCTTAATCCCCAGCAGGACAATAATCGCATAGATTAGAGAAGCGAACAAGCCCACTATCCCGATCAGGATAGGAGCAGTATCCGTCAGAACGATATTCGGCGCAGAATCAGAGGGCCTCAGCAGAATCGAGAGGCCTGTGAGGTAGATACCAATGAGCGCGATATTCGCTCTGATAGCTTTCCAGGCCTTATCCTCAAAGTTGGAGACCGACTGAAACTGGTCCGCAACCATCGACTGATACCGGTTCGCCAAATCACGCTTAGAACTGACAGCTTGCTCTCCAGAGTCTTCTCCGTTCTTTTCTTTCTCCTTCACCTCTTCCCGCCCCGACATGGATTCAATACTCGCCTTTTTCCGGCTCAGTCAGATCGCTCGTGATAGTAGTCTGCTTAGAGTCATCACGGACGTCAGAGCGCACCGAGGTATCTGTATTAAGGGCATTTTCGCAGTACCACTCTGCAAAGATGTGAGCTAAATCAGCGAGGTCAGAGCGCCGCGTGACGACGTCCTTGTGATCTCGACGCTTGTCTTGGAGATTGCGGAACTTGATTCTGTACTCGTCTGAAGAAACGTGTTCAGCGGCCTCAACGCCCGCAAGGTATTCTAATGTGGAGCGGATCCATTCCTTTCGGATGCCATTGTCAGGGATGTATTTCCGATTGAGCATGGCATAGAGTTCATCGACTGTGATGGGGAACTCGATAATCCGCCGTGGATTCTTGCCTTGCCAGATAACCTGCTCAGTGTCATCGAGACAGTTGAAAAAGACGTTGTGCCAGAGGTAGCAGGCGAAGTAGAGTTCGGAGAGTTCCTTGTTGCAGAGAACGCCGGTGGACTTCTTATCGTCGAAGAACCCTGGCGGGGTATCGATGGTCTCGAAGCCACCGTTCTCTATGGAGAGCCGGATACTGATCTGCTTTCGTTCCGGGAGTACGTCGTCCCGGAAGTTCTGATCGACCTTTGAGAGCCTCCCGAACTCGTATTTTGGATTCGTGTTTTGATCGACGTAGTCGTAGCTCAGAAGCACCAGATTTGAGTCGAATTGGAACTCATCCTCCGAGAGAAAGTTTTGCACCCTGTGTTCAGCGGTTTGAGCGTTCTGATCGCTGATGAGAAGGGCTATATCATATTTCTCGGGTACCTCGGTTTCTGACCCGTTGACCTGGAATGGGTAGCCTTGGTCGTATCCTAAAATATTTTCTAAGAACTCCTTGAGATCCTCCTCGTCCCTGGGAAGGTGATGGTGGACATCGAAGAGGACGCCGTATTCGTCGTTGAAATATGCTGTGAAGGAGGGGGTGAGTTCTGACCCGTTGGATTCAATGCTTTGCTCTGGGAAGCGATCGAAGTTGAAGTCTCGGAACTCGGAACTGTATTGATCAACGAGGAACTCTTCCCAGGCAGAAACGACATCGACGAATCTATCGTATCTCTCAAATCTATCGAAGATTTGGTCAACGCACTGTACAAAGTTGTCTGTCTCCGTCACGGGTGGTTATGCTGCTGAGAAGTAGTCGTCGAAATCGCGTTCCTGCTCCTCCTCTGCCTTGACTTCTCCCTCGAGGAACCCTTTGTTGATCTGGTCGCAGATCCTGCTCAGTGATTTTTTCGAGGCATTGAATCCAGGAATAATTGAGATATCACTGTCTGAGGTCAGATAAACGTCCACGCTGGTTCCGTCGTCGAAGTCAAGTACAGATGCGTGCATGTAGGGATTATCGTGATACACGGTGACAGAGGTGCGCTTTATCCCCTTTAATGCTTTTATTAGCCGCTTGTTCTCCTCTACGCCGATTATCGAACCCTCTTCATACTGGATTTTGATAGGGTCAGTATCTCTTGACCCGTACTCCCTGTCTCGGTCTTGGAAGAGTTCGCCCTTGTCTGAAATGAAGGTGGCTAAGCTGTTTAGAAGGACGTTGAAATAGAGATCGCTGGAACCGCTGATGAAGCGGGTTGCTCCGTTCCGGGAAACAAAGAATTGGAAGGCTGTCCCTGTGTTCTGGACGGTGAGTTCGATTTTGTCGACGTAGAGGTCGCTGGTTGAAGCCTCATTGAAGACTTCGTAGTAGGGTTTCTCCTCATGATATTCGATCTGAGTGTCTTCTCCAGTCGATTTGAGAACCGCCTTCTTGACCACAAGGTTCCCGTTCACACGGTTGTCGAAGTTCTGGATAAGGCGGCGTAGATCTTCGCTGGAAAGGAAGGATCCCGTGATCTCTGAAGGCAAGATTTCGATGAAGCGTGTAAGTGCTTTGTCGAAGAAATCCTTGTCAGAGACGGTGAAGATTGTGTAGAGCTTTTCTTCGGAGTGGCTTACGATAAAGAAGTTATCTGCGAACTGTTTAGAGCCGCCTTCGTAAGATCCGCCTTCAATCTCCCTCACCAGGCGGCCAGTGGTGAAGATCTCTTGATCTTCGACTGAAACTGAGTACTCTTCCAGAGGAAAGTCTCGAAAGATCTCTCTCGGAGTCCGCTCAGAGATAACAGTTAAAGCTCGGACAGGCTCTCCACGATCTTCAATAAGCTCTTCAATGTATGCGCGGAAGGACGTTTCTGTCTTATGTTCTGCGAAGTCGTACAAGGTGCCTGTCCTTTCCATTGTTCAATATGTGTAGTGGCGTGAATATGTTTTCAGGTCGAAGTCTTCTTCCAGCCTGTTTATTATTCTTTTCCTTGAGTCTCAATCCTGGTTCTGGGATAGGGGCCTTTCCCTTACCCCATGCTACTCTCTACCACGTCTTATAAGCTGGCCAAGCAAGGCGACCGTGAAACTCATGGACAAAAAAGTGTATTCTGCACATTTAGGCCTTTGCGATTTTGATCTCCAGCTTTGAAAGTACGTCGCTTTTGCTGCTGGACTTGGAAACCGTGGATTCCTCCAGTTGTACCTACTAATCCAGTTCATTGCTGACTGGGAGCGCAGTTGTACCGCATTCGCGCTATCTATTCAGCACGACTTATTCTGGGTACGCTTTCTGGAGGCTCGCTTGGATTGCCGCAGCGGTGGTTTGTTGGTGGTCGAGTATCTGTAGAATCGTTTCGAAACCGGCGACGTTCTCCAAGAGAGCTTCGAAGACGAGTTCCGAGTCACCGGTCTCTGCGAATGCCGCTCCGCGAGAGGTGGTTTGGTACTGGTCTTCTTGGAGCTCAAGTAGATTGATCGAGCGCTGGAAGCCAACGTACTTCTCGATAGTTGATCCGCTCTCTGCTGCTGTATTTGATTTGAGCCAGTCTCGAAGCGCTGGTTCAGCGGGTTTGGTACTATCAACGAACTCAAGCATAGATTGTAGATTCTCAAGTCGCTTCTCAATACTCCCGAAGAAGCGATCAGTCGTCATCCGGCGGTCATTCACCATAATGGTAATACTATGTAGTAGGACAATTGAATGCTCTTCTCAAGCCGTCAATTTTCGAGAGTAGATGTTGTAGTGGGGTTGTCTCGGAGCGCAGATGCAGAGACGTACCGGTGGCCCTGGACGAACGCGACAGTTCGGTCTGACTCGGACGCCGTTTTGTCGTTCTGGACCGGCTGCTCGAGCGTAAATCCACGCTCGAGGTCGAGAAACAGGACCTTCTGCTCGCTTCCGTAGCGATCTGCGTTCTGGTCTCGGAGTGTCGCGATCCCGTCCTCGAGTCGACGTCGTTGGGCTGGTGAGACTTGTGTTGCGTCTTCGAGTGCATCTTCGGTCAGTTCGATGCTCTCGATTGTACTGGTGATCGCTGGGACAGTTGGTTTGATCTCACCGTCAGTGTAGAAGGCGAGATAGTTGGAAGGTTTGAACGAGCGATTTGGTTGGCAGAAGTACAGGCCGTGGGCGTTGTACTCGGGCCAAGCTTTGCGAGCAGCAACGACGAGGACGCGATCCTCGCGACCGCTTACAAGATCCTCTTCGTAGAGGAAGCGAACAAGTTCCCGGAGCAGAAACGCCTCTCGTTCGGTGGGAATCTCGAGCGATTGTTCAGCGCTGCCGTGATCCCGCGCTAAGATCGATTCAGCGGCATCGACGAGTTGGTCGAAGTTCGTCCAGACAAGGCGGTCATCCTTGATCCGATCGAGTTTTGCCGGGCGGTTGTGGTCTGGTGTGAGGACAACGAGTCGCTGGGTATCGCTTGCCTCCTGGCGGAGGCCGCTTAGATGAGATCGGATCTGCTCGAGGTCAACGCTGTTGGGAACCGTTTTGGTCTCGAACCACAGTGACGTCGAGCTTTGGATCGAAGCGTCTGGAACAGAGCCATCGCCGGTGATCTGGTTCTCGAATGTGACGAGGGTAAGGTCCGATTCGTCGAGTGTTGCCTCCAGGAGTTCTTCCCCAAGTTTGGTATTGACGTGTTCAAGGACAGCCATGAGTGTCGAAGTTACTCGGTTTTCGCCATGTGTGTATGTCGAGAAGAGTGGATTTGGCATGATATGATAGTCACTGTAAGCTAGACGGTGAAGATTTCGTTATTCGTCGTGTTGCTATTCTATTGGTGCAGAATAGAATTCAAATGAGGATCTCAGAGAGAAGTAGGCTCATTAGTGAAGCCTCAGAATAGCTGACTGTGACTGAGATCGGACTCGTGAGCTGTACAAAGACCAAGCTCGAGCAGCCTGCGCCACCTGCCGGGTTGTATGCCCCATCACCGTTGTTCAGCAAAGCTCGACAGTACTGTGAGCAGAATCATGACGACTGGTTCATCCTCTGGCCAAGCACTATCTGCTCGAGCCTAACGGGCCACCTATCGAGCCGTACGATGAAACGTTGACGGGTGCGCGGGTTGCGACAAAGCGAGAGTGGTCGGAAACAGTGTTCGAGCAATTGCAGTCGGCAGGGTTGCTCGAAGCGGGGAAAACGCTCGTATTCCATGCGGGGCGTGCGTACTACGAGGAATTGCTACCGTTGCTCGAGNGTACAATGAACAGCTCTGAGTGGGATCAGGAAATTTGTTCGGCTGAACCAGACCCGTTCTTTCGCGGTTACAATGTCAATTAGATCCTCGACGTTTTGTCCGGAGCTGGCGTGTCCAGCTCCTCTGCGTACAGATTGTGCGGGCATAGTGGGGGGTCCCTAATCACATTGGACTGTTCGGATGGGTTGTGCTTGTCCTCGAATTATTCGCTAAGGATGATACTCGACCCACTCGGTGACCTGGTTTTCGAGCGTTATACGTGGATAATCTCGTCATATCCTCGTCTGCGTTAATTTACTTCTATCCCCCCGCCGAAATTTTAAATTCGTAAATAACAGAATTTATAGGGTACTTGTTTTATATATTTGAATTACACTCGAGAGGCTATCATCGAGGGTGTCATAGAACTCCTCTCACACCGTGATGATCGTACTTCCTGGATTGTCCCCGCGTTCGTAATTGGTGATAGCGACGACAAGGCGAAGGCACAGTGTAAGAAACNCCTGCGCCCGTGTGTGGACGCGGCCTCGGGCGTGCGTTCGCCCGAGGCCGCAGTCCTCACTGATTCGTTGGTTCGTTCGACTCCAGTACGGTGGTTGTACGTCTCAGAGGCTGTCATAGAGTGGCCCACGTACCGATTGTGTTGAGCTCAGCGAGCGTCACATACAGGTGACTGATGTAACACTGCGGGATACAATATATAATGTTTCTTCTAATAACGGCGTGATGAAGGCGTAGAATGATAATCTATTGATGATAGAAAGGGGAAACGAAAGTTAGACAAATAATTGGAGATATGGTTGAAAGCATGGATAACCGAAAAGACTCAGATAACATATCTTTGTTAGATGAACTAAAGGATGAGTTCCAAGAAGGAAAGGTGGAAATGGAGCGTAAATTAGGATATCAAACAAACACGGAATCCCGGGGCACTAATAAAAAAGTTGTATCTCGAGTAGCTTCTAACGCTAAGAGCAATACGGTCACAGAAGAACGATTGATGGGAAAAGAACAATATTTTTTCAGCACTATATCTTATTTTGAAGAGAAAGAACAACCCCACTTCTTATTCCCTTTAACACAAGGTCTGTTTGCAGAACCAGCACTAATTGTGGAAACAGGACCAGATCAAAAGGAGTTACTCTCAAAATCAGATGGCGGTACAGTAGCCATCACTAATCGATACGTACGGATCCACAGTTCGAAGGGAGAGTGGACGATCCCGTACAACTCGATAGCTAGTGTTGATTTCGTGGGCCATCCAGCGCTGCATATTCAAACATCTGGGCGGACCTATTACATTAGGATTGCAGGAACGTTTTTTGATGAAGAGCAGAACCTGTCCAAAGCAGCGAAATATATACGTGAAATGCAGCGGAATTCACGTGAAGAGACCCAATCCACTTCTAATCCGGATCCAATTGATCAATTGGAAAAATTGAGTGGTTTAAAAGAAGAGGAGATTATTTCAGAAAAGGATTTTGAAAGGAAAAAGCAAGAACTACTGGATGAGATATGATAAGAATCTAATTATATTGATACTGTTGGGATGGAGTTTGCTAAAGACTTAATAAGCGAACAAGGTATTGGTGTGGTCAAAGGTTGACAACAGGTCTTCACAGTCTCATTCACCTCTATCTGTCATTTCGGTCACTTTGAAGAGGATGAGACGAGTTCTATGACACGTTCTGTGCCTTCGTCTTGTCGTCGTTATCACCAATTACGAACGCGGGGACAATCCAGGAAGTACGATCATCACGGTGTGAGAGGAGTTCTATGACACCCTCAGACGGTGCCCCCAGAGCTACTATGACAACATCCGCGTATGATCACTCTTCGAGAGTGCGAGGGGGTGGACAACGTGACCGGCGATGACACCACCAAAACATTCTAAAACCTTGACTGAGCGACTATTAATCTACACAAGATGGTAAGCAAGCGAGAAACTCTTCTGGGGATATTCTATTATCTCGCCGGTTTAGCTGTTACTCTTGCCAGCCCGGAATTGGAAGCTCCTCAGCGGTTCGTAGTATTCAGTCTGTTTGCATTGATTGTCTTTATTATTGAGTCAGGAAGGCGGGTTCTGAAGAGGAGAAAAGAAGATGCAATCTCACGGGAACCACAAGTTGAAGTATTGCTCGATGGATTGATAGAAAAATACCGAGAGCGATCAGATTGCCACCTTCGCGCAAACGTCATGGTGCCGTTCGAGAATCGTCCAATTCAATCACAGTTTCTTAAACGACGATCCTACACGACGCTTGAATTCAAAGATCATACTGGTGGATATTCTGAACATGAACTAGAATTATCATACGAGTCTGGCCAGGGTTCATGCGGCCTCGCTTGGAAACGGTGCCGACCAGTAATATATGGAGAAGGTCAGAGAGAAGCGGCAGAGAAAGCGATGACTGATACCCAATTAAAGAAGGCTGGTCACGTAGAATCAGTCCTGAGCGTCCCAATCTACGAAAACGAGAGACGACCAGAGAACCTTGTCTGTGTGGTGAATGTCGACAGTGAAGATTGCCTGTCCGAAACTTGTTTTACAGAGGACGGTATAATGTCGTATACAGAGCGTCACGCGGATGTCATAGCGGCTACAGTGGAGGAGGACTATCATGCCTGAACAAAAAGCCCGATCCGACGACAAGGGGTACGATACGCTTGAATATGCGAACGAGCAGGGTGGTCAGGTTGGTTCGCTGACGTCCGATGAGCTGTACGAGGTTCTGGATACGGTTCAGTCCAGAGAGATGGCTGAACAAATCCAGCGGAGCTACAGTAAACGACAAGAGTAGCTGCTTTTTGTAGATCGTTTGTAGCCGTTTCCTATAGTCTGGTATTTCCAGACACCGAGGACGACGCTAGCCAGCTGTAGTCCTTGGCGGACTCGCTCAAAATCCAAGCTGCTTCGGAGAAGGAACTAAAAGACATCAACGCGTACCTCCTTGCCGACCATAACCTGTCGATCAAGGAACCAGCTGACATCGACGGGGATACGTAGTTGTTCGACGTAGGAGCGAATCTCTACGATGTACTCGGTGAAGCGATCCTCTTGGAGTCCCCCAGCTGCATGCGCTTGTCTACTTTGTTCGGCAGGTTTTGGACATCGACGAAGATGCCCTCGAGTGGAGGCTGAACGTGGACACCAATCGCGGTCGACTGTTTTCGGTCAAGAGTCTTCTAGGGAAAGACAATGGGCATCAGACTGTGTCGTTGAGGCCAAGGACGATTGGTGCGATAAGTTGCTGGTACGATACTACTGTGAAATTAAGACTAACAGCGCGTCATTCGAGTAGTCACAGGTCAAAGCGGTGGAGTGCTAGAAAGAAATGAACGTACCCTGAGTATTCAGAACATCATCGCGAATCTCCCCAACCAGTACTCGCACCGGATTTGCGAGATTGAACCGCCGGCCTAAGCAAGGCGATTTCGATTACTCTTCCTGTCGTGCATTTGCGTCCGCACCGAAGCTCTGGCGGGGCTGGTATCCGTACTCTTGGAGCAGCCCGTGGAGTGCCTGTCCGACCTCGTGACGCACATCGGTCTCCCGGATCGCCGCCGCACGCTCGGTTTCATCGGTAGCGAGTCCAGCGCGTTCCTCCGCGTCGCTCTCCATTTGTACCTCGTTACCCTCTTCGATCTGTAACTGTGCGAACGCGTCTATCGCATCTGCGAAGTCCTCGTATCCGCGGAATTCCTCGACTGCATCTTCGGCCGCTTCTTCGGCCTCGGCTATGTGCTCCGCAACGTCGTAATCACGTGACATAGGAACGACGAGGAACAGCAAGCACATTAATTTGGTTGGTGTACCGTCGTCTGGTCACTTTATCAGCGTCGTTTGAATGCACGTACGTGTTTACCCCGAAGTCTCGACGGCCGGCACAGCGTGAGCCCGTGAGATCATCTCATTGGTGCTGACGACTCGGCAAAGCTCTTCNGTACGTGTTTACCCCGAAGTCTCGACGGCCGGCACAGCGTGAGCCCGTGAGATCATCTCATTGGTGCTGACGACTCGGCAAAGCTCTTCGTAGGGATTGCGTCCCTGCTGGCGCCACGTCGCCAGCAGGGACAAGATCGTCTCGTGAACGAACATACCTCGATCGTTACGGAGTGTTCCGATGATTTTCCGGAGAACGACTGGTTCACGAAGTGCGTTCTCAGCTGCATTGTTCGTCGGAGCGACCGCTGGCTCACCGACGAAGGNTTCCGATGATTTTCCGGAGAACGACTGGTTCACGAAGTGCGTTCTCAGCTGCATTGTTCGTCGGAGCGACCGCTGGCTCACCGACGAAGGTGAGCCAGTGGTCGATTCCGCCTTCGATCTTCCCGAGAAGTGTTGCCACTGATTCGTCGTCAACTGACCGCTCAACAAGCGATCTAAGCCCGTTCTGGCATGAACGGTGCATCTGTGCTCTCTCACGAGTACTCGGGTCGGTCTCCAGCCACGCCTGGAGACCGACGTACATCTGCTTGAGAGAGCGGTACACGGGCTCTGCGACATCGTAGTCAGCAGCGACATCTTCGGCTTCACGAAGAATGTGAGCCCAGCACCGCTGGAGGTTGCTGCTGAAGGCTGGATACGCCGCCCACCCGTCGCAGACGACCGTTCCCGCGAAGTCCTCGCCGAGGACTTCCGCGGGAACATCGTGCCCACGACTCTCTCTGACTGCGTAGAGCGTGTGCTTGTCCGTCCGGAACGTCCAAATCCACGCCTGTTCGCCGTCGCGTTTGACGCCGGTTTCGTCAACATGGACGACGTCAGCGTCTTGGATCTGCTGACGAATCTGTTCGTATTCATAGCGACCGGCGCGCGCAGCGCGCTCGGTCGCGTGCCACGCGGACGCGCCCGAGAGTTCCAGTCCATGGAGTTGTTCGAAGCGGTCGGCGATCTTTCGGTAAGGAAGGCGGTGATCGTATCGGGAGAGGGCTGCCTGTGCGATGACATTCACCCCGAACTGCCCCTCATCGGGGCAGTCGGGGTGTGAAGCGACTGCCTGCGTGCCACAGGAGTCGCAGTCATAGTGATGGCGGTTATACTGGGTAGTCTCTGGCGGCTGTGGGTCAGGGAGTTCTTCGACGAGTCGGGGGCTCACGCCCTCCGACTCGTCAAACTCGTCGCCACACTCTGGACAGCAGTCGCAGGTGACCTCGATTTCCCGGTCTGGATCAGGAGCAACTCGCCACTCAGGATCGTGTCCAGGTTTCCGGCCAGGAGTTCCACCGTCCGTCCGAGGCTCCTCGTCGTCGTCCTCGCCAGACGAGGACGACGACTTTCCACTGTTGGATTGGTCTTTACTCGGTGGTGTATGCGGTCCTTCGTACCACCGGAGCTTGGCTCTGAGGCGTTGATTCTCCTTGCGGAGTTCTTCGACTTCTTCCTTCAGATTAGCAAACTGTTTGAGAAGCTCTTCTTTGGAAGACTCCGACGTCATGAACAGGCGAGACGGGATGGTCTCCAGTTCGGAGACCATCCCTCAAAGATGCATTCGTTCGCCCGTTGCATCGATCTACTGCACCAGTTGTGCGACTCCTATGAGTGCCTGCCGAAATCACTCTGGGGCTAAACACGTACNCATTCGTTCGCCCGTTGCATCGATCTACTGCACCAGTTGTGCGACTCCTATGAGTGCCTGCCGAAATCACTCTGGGGCTAAACACGTACGAATGCACTATTGGTTACAGCTGTAGGGAAGACCTGATCACAACATCATTCCATCCACTATCAACGAATCGGTGTAGGGCAGTATGGCTCTCTCTAGGCAGGAAGGGCGGTCAGAGCTGGGATATTCACCTCATAGCTATCGGGGACACACTACTCCACAGTATTTCCACTAAGGAAATACTAAGTGATGTGTTGTACTGTGGAGTGAGAAGAATAACGACGAGGACTATAACCGGCGAAGGAATCTCCATCGTGCGCGAAGTCTCCGAGGAACGGCACTCAAAGTCATTGAGGTCGCGATGAGTGACGAAACAAATGACGACGCTCTCACCGTCATCGTGACCCTGAATGGCGAGGACATGGAGTTCGGTCGAGAGGTGTCCGAAACGGCCAGCGTTGAGGCGATGGACGTCGCCGTTCATGGCGGTTCACGCACGATTGCCGGGAAGGAAGACGAAAGCGCCGGTGCAAGACCAACTTCCCACCGTCCCCAACTACCGTCTACCTTCGTTGGAGACCTTCCCCAGGTCTCCGCGTTTTTGTACAACTTTCTAAATTGGTGATGTAATTCAAGAGTTGTGCTGACACCATAGCGCGAGTCAGCTATCTTTGAGTCATCATCGTCGAGCGAGTTAGTGAGAAGACAGAGATTATCCATATCTGTCCCTGCAGATCATCATCAGATACACAGTACAACACAAAACACATTATACACGGTATAGAAAGTACTAAGGTGTAGTGTGTTGTTGTGTGGGGGATAGAGGATGACGACGACACTCGAAATCACCGGTGAGGGACTCTCGGTAGAATGGCAGATATCTGAGAGTACATGCGTGAAAATTATGGAGACTGCCCTGGAGAATACAGTAAATGGCGATAGACCCGATGTGACGGTGAACCTTTGCGGAGAGGGGATGGAATTCACCCGCGACCTCACCGAATCAGCGGCCGTCAAGATACTGGACATCGCCGTTCACGATGGTTCTCAAACCACGACAGATTCGATGTCTAAGGAAGGACTGCCGGAGGACTTCTTCAAGAGACTCTCGAAGAAACAACGAATCATGATCGAGATTCTGCTCGAAACAGATGGGGAATGGATACGCGGAACTGACATCCGACAAAAGATGCGAGAGGAACACGGACTTGACGTAGGACATGGCGGTCGCGCAACCGCTGGCGTCATCGCCGGACTGACTCGGAAGTACACCGAGGAGTTACGGCGTGACGTCATCCCCGGTAGATGGGCAGACGAAACTCAACAACACGCGGAGTTCCGTATCGGCGAGAAGTATGAAGACGAGATTCGGGCGGGGTTCGAAGAATGACCCAGGATACCTTGCCAGCGGACTTCTACGAGCACTTGTCGCCGAAAAAGAATGCCATGTTCAAGGTACTACTCGATGGTAAAGGCGAATGGATTCGGGGTGTCGATATTCGACAGCGGATGAGGGATGATCACGGACTCTCAGTTCCCGACCCCCCCGGTGCAATAGCGATTCATCTAAGCCACTACACGCAGTGGTACTCCGAAGAATTCAGACGCGATCTAATCCCCGGTCGGTGGGAAGATAACAGTCGAGTTCACGCCGAGTTCCGGCTTGGAGAGAAGTATGAGGACGAACTTCGGGACTGGTTCGACAAATAAGCGAATCTACTGAACGGTTAGTTCACCAGCTTTAGTGAGAAACAAACGAACTCGTCGTGCTAAATTCATCCTCTATAGTCTGCTAAGATTACAGACGGCACATTCGATCCAGTCGCTACAACCTCTGAGGTGGGTGATTTTCCATAAACCAGCTGAAAATTGTCCTGCCTTATCCTTCAGCCTTAACTAAACACGACTAGCCAGCACCGTTCAAGACACTTAACGGGGAGCCGTATCTAGAAACACATCCTGTTGATGAACTCGGGAAGGGCGGCGAAGACCATCCGGACAAGGTAGTTACAATATGTCCGACATGTCACAAGCGTATCCCCTACGGAGAGGGCGACGACGAAGTGAACGAGATGCTTCAAGATTGGCTCAACAGCGGACTGGCAGATGTCGAGACTAAAGCTATCGGTGGGTCGCTCTTCGACTCCACAATCTCAGACAATGCCTGTCCACAGGATCCGCGGTAGTGTTGAACCGCCTTGACTTGGCACCCTCAATTCGGGCAGTAGAGCATACTGTAAACTATGGGTTATAGTCTGTTAAGCGGGCCCGTCCAGATTACTCAACGCGAAGGAACGACAAGATACACTCTTGTGGCAGCAATCCACCATGGTAGTATCTACGTGACCCGTACCCTTGCTTGCTAAAGTGCTGTCGAGGATCGGATAACAGCCGGAGATTGGTATCAAGGTAGTTTGCACCGGGGGTATTCGCCTCGACAAGTATCCCCTCACCCTTTCCTTGAACGGAATCGCCGGCAACGTGTCGATACTTCCCCTCTACTTCGCCGTCATCGGAGTCAAGTGCTTCCATCGTTGGTTTCTGGGGGAAGAGGACAAAGCCGTGATCGGTGACGACGTACACTCGGTCCCAGTTATGTTTCTCCAGCTTCCGCTCGATGAGATCATGGAGATCGTTGATATAACCGCGGAAATGGGCTTCAATTTCACTGATCTCTACCTCTCCTACGTCGTCGAGCTCCTTGTCGTAGTAGGCGATTTGACTATGTCCCCATCCAGAGGTTAGGTCGTCTGGAACATCCCATCCTCGTTCTTCCAGAGCTTGTACCCGATGTGGCTTGATACCCAATGACTGGCCACCTCGGTCCACGCTGAGCGTTTCGCCCTCCATGCCGATGCGGAACCGGAACGCATCCCCCGGTGTGAGCGCAGCCATCCCGAACTTGNCACCTCGGTCCACGCTGAGCGTTTCGCCCTCCATGCCGATGCGGAACCGGAACGCATCCCCCGGTGTGAGCGCAGCCATCCCGAACTTGGTCTTGGAGGGAAGCACCGAAAGCCGTGTCTCACGCCGAACCTCGTGGTCAGGTTCTAATCGATCGGCAAGCTGCTGCGCGAGATCAAACCTGAGTGCGTCTATGAGAAGGATAGCGACGTTATCGGCTTCGTTGAACTCATCCTGCCGTTCGCTCCACCACCGATAGGCCGGGTCCAGATCCGCCAAAGGCTGTTCGACCTGCATTGTGTTCCGGACCTGGTCGCCTAGCGTCTCGAGGTAGTCACGGTAGCGTTCGTGAGTGAGTTCTTGGCGTTGGTTCGCAAGCCAGTCCACTGCGGGGTGCGACCGGGGGAGATTGGTCTCTGGGTTGCTAGTGAGCTCAAGTTGCAAGACTTGATCGTCGATGCGCCAGCTTCCCTCTTCGATATCCGCGTATCCCTCGAATGGACCGATATCGGCTAGGCCTTGCTCCCACTCAGTAAGGTACTGCTGGAGTTGGGAGAGGTGAGCGGCTTGTTCCCAGAGTGAAAACCAGGCACACTCCTCAGAGTACAGTTGCACCGTTTCCTGTCGGCGCTCTGCCTCCTCGATGCAGCGCTGGAGATCACCTTCTTCAAACCATTCGACCCACGCCTCCCACAGCGCTGCATCCAGTGCGCTATCCACCGGACACTCTGGGTACTCCCAGGGGGACTCGAGGGGGTCGATGACATCAGACCAGTACGACTCACCTAGATAGATCCCCGCTACTTCAGGGGATCCGCGGGTGCGTAGCAAGCCCCGGAGAGGATTGAACGTACCTGGACCGTCCTCAGAGAGATTCATCTCCGAGGGGAATCGATCGGCATCAACCCCGGTCGCCNCCAGCCAGCGTGCAACCGCCCACCGCCGAACAGTATTTGTGATGTCCTCTGGTTCGTCATCCTCATCGACCGGGATGCCGTTCTTTTGGAGTTGTCCGATGACCTTCGAGATCGTCTTCCCATCACGATCAATGTCTGGCCATCCGCGACGAAGTAGGTGATCGAGCAGTTGCCCTTCTCCCTTCGTGATGATTTCCTCACGGAGATCGTCCAATCGAGGGACTCCCAACCCAGAGAACCGATCCAGAATGATCTCTGCTGCCTGTTCCCGTTGAGCAGGTTCGTGCCGTTCCGCGTCGAATATCTCCCATGGATCAACATCGTAGAGGTCGGCAGTCAGTGCCTCGATACTGCTAATCACCTCTCCCCCAGTCTCTTTGATATCGCGGAACCAGTCTCGATCGTCCTTGCCTTCGCCAATGTACCAAACCTGCGGCGTTTTCCCTTGATGTTCCTCCTCGACCGCTCCTTGTCGGAGGTTGAGCGGGAAACGATCAGCAGCCCGGAACTCTACACCCGCCTCCTCCGCAGCCTCAGCGATTACTTCCTTGAGGTAGCCGCCATCATCCCACCAGATGACCCGCACGGGTCCAGAATATCTTTCGGGGAACGCGCTATCGATTCGTTCGGCAGCAAGTTCGGTCAATGTAGTCGTTGGTTGTTGTTTCATCGGTCATCCTCCGTATCGATGACGACAATAGTCCCTTCTTCGTGGGATGTAACGGATTGCCAGAGCTGATCGAGTTGATCCTCGCTATCGATCTCGTCAGGGTCATCGCTGTCGAGTAACGACCTACCCTGAGTCAGTAACCGCTCTGCACGGTCCTTGTCGGGGATGGCTGTCCCCTTCAGCGCTCGTCCCAGTTGTTGGGTTGCAAATGAGTTTGGGTAGGAACTCTCAAGATCGGAATGAACCGTGCGAATCTGTTTGTAGAGAGATTTTCCCTCGACCTCTGTCTCAAGTAATATCTGAGCATCATATAGGGTCTCAGCCTCTTGGTGGACATCAGCGTCAGCCAGCTCGGCTTCGGGGAGTGGATCTTCGTGCTCCTCGGCCTTTTCCATAAGGGTGCGGAGCGCGCCGAACGTAACCTTCTCGAACTGGTCAGCAACGTTGTCGATAGCTGCCTCAGTATTGGGGTTGGAAAGCACCTCCGTTATCTCGGATCGAAGGGAATTGAGGTCGTCCGTGGTCGCTTCAGTCTCATCAAGCAGTCGGTAAAGACGTTGAAGTCGGTCGNCCTCCGTTATCTCGGATCGAAGGGAATTGAGGTCGTCCGTGGTCGCTTCAGTCTCATCAAGCAGTCGGTAAAGACGTTGAAGTCGGTCGACGCGAAGGTTTGCGGCGGCCTCTATCTGCGACTCGATTAGATCAGCATCGGGGACCTTGTTCCCGGTCGCGTACGTGCGCATCTGCTTGACCTCCGTTGCGGTCGGGTACAGCTCATTCACCGTATCGAAGGTCTCTTTGTACTGTTCCCAGAGCGCGTCACCGTCCTCTCCAGTGAACAATGGTTCGACTTTCGCGTAGAGTTCAGCCTGGTCGACTATCGTAGGGTTGCTCAATAGGTTCGCATCGAGTTCCCTACCAGCCAAGGCGGGCTCGAGCGCTGTCTCTAGATTATCGAGGGTGACTCCCGTTCCGAAAACCATGTTCGTCCGGGTGACCACTTTGCGAAGCTTCGATCCATTTTCCGAGGCCCATGAGGCGATCTCAGGACAGAGTACGGCCGCATCATCGGTCTCCGACTCTTCGCCAAGGAGTTCCGCATACACATCTTCTAGTCCCTCCGCAGGTGGTTGAGGATCGAATCCGATGACCGAATCAGCAAGGTAGCCTCTCCTCGTGATGTGGCTCGCGATCGTTGATTCATCTGAAAGTCGCTCACCATCTGAACGAATCTCGATTCTTCCATCTGCGACCAGTACAAACAACAGGGCGTGGAGAGCATTCTCCGGGGAGCCGAGGAATTCCCCTCGTCGCCCTCCGATTGTCTCAAGAATACGTTCGCCGCTAACTCGGTCCTCATCCTCGAAGATTTGGAGGAACTCCGTTACCCACCCGTTATCGATGGTCCGCGGGACTGTGTTGACACCCAATTCCTCGGCATCAGCATCAGTGAGTGGCCACGGTCCGTCTCCCTCGAAGAATTCGACGAGGTCCTCAAGGTCCCCTTGCTGAATCTGGGTCTCGATGCTCTTCCGGTTCGAGAATTTATTGTCAACTTGGCCAGCAACGGCGTCATCGAACGACTCGAGGTAGGTCCCATAACTCTCTGTCCGGTTCGGAAGATACACGTGCGCATTCTCGAGTCGATCTGCTATCTCGTCTTGGATCGCTTCAACCTCGGTTTGGCGCTCAAGTCTGAGTTCGGGCCGAGGATCGGCCATCGATCGCATCACTTCTCTCATCCCAATGAATTGCTTGATCTGTCGGCGGATTCCCTCCGGGAGATCGACCACTACCAAGACATCTTCCACACCTTGCGGTCCCCCGTGTATTTTTTGCCACTCCTCTCGGTCGCTGGCGATAGCGTCCCCTCCTCCTGCGAGGAGGCGCACTACAATCGCGTCATACCGTTCAGTCGGCGAACTCGAGAGGGAGGTGTCGATAGTATATCGGACGGTATAGGGAACATCGCTGTACTCTTCGAAGTCCCGAGTGTCCGTTATATCATCGTTGGTCAGTCGGTCACTACCGGCCTCCTGGATATACTGACGGACATTTGTACGAAATTGTGGATGTGGTCCCTCAGCTGCCTCCTCCTGGACCTGTTGCCAGAAGTGGATGTCTTCCTCAGAGAGAATCGTGTATTCTGTGGGTGATGTCTCGACATCTTCACGGATCAGGTTCCGCTTGGCCAAGGCCTTAAGTTGACTTTCGACGGTCGTAGCTAGGGGTTTGAGCTCGATATCTACCTCATCGGCGAGCAAACGAGCGAGTGTTGCTGCCGTCCGCGGTACTTCATCGACCTGGCTGAGGAGGAAGAGGGCCTTCGTCGTTCGAACGGCTAGTTCATCATCAAGCGTTTCAACGCGCTCAGCGGTGTCTGCAACACGTTGGACGAGGTCGTGGGCCCATTCCGGAATGAGTGCAGTATCTGCTTGCAAGACATCGTAGAGGACGTCCCAAGACACGATCTTCCCAGGCTGGCGATCTGCCCACCCATGAGTGTCGAATAGTGACCGGACCCGAATGAGCAGGGCACGCCCTTGGATGTATTCGCGCTCGGACTCCCGATCCCCCTCGATAAGTCCCTGCATTGCGGCTCGGAGGAACCAAAGATCTCTATCGCGGAACGGATACGTTTCGATAGGGTCGCCATGATCAATGATATCGGCGTCGTCCTTGAGTGGTGGTTCGAGGGAAGGGGCTCCCTCAAGGAGGGTCGACTCGATGTAATCACTACCGGCTGTCGATTTCTGGAGCCACCGTTTTCTGACGATCGTCTCCGTGTCGGCTCCCTCCAACTCAACTTCGTTCGCATACCACTCATCTTCGTCTACATCACCGACGAAATCCTGCTGCATGTCCCGCATTGGCCACTGTCCCGTTGCGAGGATAGGGGAGCCCAGACCCTCAAAAAGCGCTTCGATAGTATCCACCACCTCGTCGTAGCGACGTGGCTGGTCACCGACGTAAATCGCGATCTCGTCTAAACCGATGAGGAACTCGTAGACTTCACCGCCGCTATTGAGGTGGTCGCGAGTACGGGAGAGTCGGTCCACGAGTTCATCAGGGGAGAATGTCTCCGTCTCTACCGCCGCTTTCGCTCGTTCGATTTCCGCTGCTACATTTGATGACGATTCGAATCCAGCCGCCGCAGCCCCGTCTAACTCGGGAATCACCGCTCTGAGCCACGCACGCAATGATGCCGGTCGATCAATGGCTTCGTCAAATGTCAGCCCCTCGTATTCTGTCTGTTGAACTTGATTCCATAGGTCGTGAACAATGTCAAGCCGCCAGCTGAACTCGAGGAGCCAAGGACGGTCAGTGGGGTAGTTTCGTCGACGACCGAGTTCCTCATACAGGAGAAGTGGAAGGTTTGCTCTTTGCCGATCCCGGTCAAGGAGATTCATCAGCAGGGGCTGCAGATGGTCAATATACGATTCATTGAGTGCCTCACGGAACGCTCTAAACCCGGTTGTTTCATTAGCGAGCTTATACGCAGCATCTTCGAGTCCTTCGATCTCACCGGTTGCGACACCGATGAGCTTCAGCAGGTGTGACTTACCGGACCCGAACGTTGCATGCACGTACCGGAAGCGTTTCTGACCACCGCGATCCGTGACGATCTCTGTGGTTTCCTCGAGGACGTTTTTGGCACTTGGAGTCTCGTAGAACTCCTCGATGTCGCGCTCAATCTGATCGACCTGGTCGACTTTCTGTATCGGTTCCAGCGGTCGAGTGGGATGCCTGTCTTCTGGGAAGAGATCAACAATGGTGTCGAACTCAGACATCGGTCAACACCCCCTCAACGATTTTGTCATCGATACGATGCGCTGGGTAATAGTGACGTGCATCTTCCATAAAGAAGCAAAGTCGACCCCCCTCGACAGATCCTGGGAAGGGAACACCTACAGTAGCATTTACGTTCCGGCGGTCGAGCTCGTCGAGGAGCTCCGACGCCCTAGTGAAGGGATAGAGCCCGCCGAGTCCGAGCAGGACCAGCACAGATGTCTGGTCATTCGCAACGCCACCATCTCCGAGATGTGTCTTGATAAGTTCTGAAACCAACTCTGACGCCAGGTTCCGCTGGAGTGTCCGCTCAACCGAATCGGAAGACACGCTCTCTAACGGGCCGAGATCAGTGCTCGTCCGGAAGGCAGTCGTTTCCGGGAGCAATCCATCGAGACGAACGCTTGTTACAGTGACTGGAGTGCCTCGTGGATCAGTTACGTCTTCCCACTCGGCAAGGATCCCGACATCGCCTGGCGTGGTCCATTCTTCGAGTCTGGTGACCACCTGTTTCTCGATAGGTGGGTCGACGGACACCATTACGAATGGGTTCCGAATCCCACGTCGTTCTCCTCGTGCAAAGTCGATCAATTCCTGCGTGAATCGTGCCAATGGATTCCCTTGCTGTGCACTCATCGAAGGATCCCCCCGCCGTCAACCTCATCGATGTCAAGTGTCTCGTCGGTCGTATCGAGCTGCTCAAGTTGTGCCTTGAGAGCCTCAGCGTCCCCATGAAGCACGCCGATACCCGTAACATCTGTCGGTCCAGTATCGTCGACTACTTCATTGAGTATTTTCCATGTTTCCCAATGTGTCTCGACTGTCGTTTCTGTTGGTTCCGACCAGTCGATATTCTCGAGTCGACCTAGGGTTTCTATTAATCTCCCCTCATCGCCAGCACCGGGTTCTTGATCAGTGAGAGAGTCAACTGCAGTCCCGATATGGGCCAGTGTCGAACGAAAACTTCTGAGCGGATCCAAGTACTGGAGCCGGAAGTTATCATGAACCCGCCGGTCGGGGAGTTCCATCGGCTCTATTAGCCACGGGNGAAAACTTCTGAGCGGATCCAAGTACTGGAGCCGGAAGTTATCATGAACCCGCCGGTCGGGGAGTTCCATCGGCTCTATTAGCCACGGGTGATCTTCGAGGGCCGACTGGAGCTTTGCCAATTCGGTCTCCTCCTGCTGAGTGCTCCATGCAGACGATAACGACTCGATGGCCTCCCCGCGGGCATCAAGATCGCGATAGAGGGAGCGCCACCCATCCTGGGTCCACCACTCTGTGTTAGTGTTTTCGTCGAGTTGTTGGGTCAATTGTTCGATATCCTCAGTGAAGCTATTATTGACCCACTCGATTTCGCTCGAACCGAGTCGCACAAGCCCCTCAAGCTGCAGGAGATGAGCCAATCGCTCATTCCACTGCTCTTCCGCCGTATCGAGCCAGTCCTCATCCTGAACAGCTCCGTTGACGATCTCTTTGAGTTTATCAGTATCGTCAGTGGTCGCATCAGACTGCCGATCTTTAGTACTGTTAGCGATGTCTGTCGCCTCCTCCGCAAGATTGACAACTAGCGTCGAGAGAGCATCCGTCTCGAAAGTGGTCTCGTCCTTGACTCTCGCCTCCTCTGCCAGTGAATCGGTCCTGTTCTCGATCTCCTCGAGAAGCTCGTTCAATACAATGTAACCACGATTCTCGCTCGCGGTTGGCGGTATCAAGTCGTGATCGACGAAGACCTCTTTCGGTCGCCGCCCTGGCGACACCGGCCGAAGTGCGATATCTGGATGGTTCCGAGGCGTGAGCAAGTCATTCAGGGCTGCTGGCTCTCCTTCAACGGTGACCACACGGAACACTCCGGCACGACACAGACCCCAGAGAACAGCTAACATCGCCGGAGAGGGCGAACGTTCGCCGCCCTCTTCGATAGCAAAGAGCGATTCCTTTTCGATAGCTCGATCGAGGATAGTTGCCAGGTCAATATCACTGTCAGCTTCCTGAATCTCACTGGCGACGAGCTTTCGAACCTGGAATGAGATATCGCTGAAGGTCGCGATGTCTGCAGTTTGGGGTGGGACGCCGATGGTCTTTGCCCACTCGGGGAGATCTGCATCGTTATCGAGACGCTCGAGTTCGTTCAAGTGGCTGTCATCTACGCGGAACAACTCTGGATGGAAGTAGTCGGGATACGCCTCGTCGATGCAGTCTTCGAGTGCTGCCTCGAAGCCATCAAAGCTCGATGCCTCAACGCGATACGTGGCCGAGTCAAGGGTAGCGACGAATTTATTGACGATCCGGTCTGCCGCATCATCGAGGTCGCGGGCGATGGATTCCGGTGGAGTCGTCGCACGCGTCGCTTTCCGGAGCGCCCACCAGTCTACTAATTGCGACCGGAGGTCATCCAAGTCGTTGTCATCAAGCAGCCAGTATAGCGTATTCGGGTCGATACTGTCGTCGTCGATTTCGGGTAGCAGTCCCCGAACGAAGACATCGATAGAAAACACGGCATTCTCCATCTCTCCTGTGGAGAGAGACTTGTCGTCGATGACGTACTGATACCCCACGGGATATGTCGCTACATCATCCTCCTCAACTTCACCATACGCGTACGTCTCCGGCAATTCCAGTTTGGCGATGATATCGTCCCACAGGTCTTCATCAAGTGCATCGACAATGGCTCCCCAGTCTGGGCCAGTCTCATACTCCCGTGCTTCCGCTAACATCCGTTGTTCGTCAGGTTCACTGATCCGGAGTTTACCTCCATCAGTTGCGGTATCCGGTCGGATGTATCGTTCCAGCTCCCCATCCAGCGCCTCGCGAACCTTCGTGGTTACTTGTGAGCGTAAGGACCCATCAAGATCACCCATTACCGCGACGGAGAGATTAGCATCAGTCTGTGGAACTAGATCCGGAACGTACGACAGCAATAGGACGGCCTTCGCGACCTCCAAATCAAACTCGGTGGTGGCCGGATCATCCTCGATGGAATCGATGACCTCGATCTTTTCCGGGATGATATCTTGGAGTTCATACTGAATGAGCTCGTAGAAATCGACGAGACTAACGATAGGCCGTTCATGGGCCTTCCGCGCCATTTCCTCGCGCAGTCCTGCGACGAGTGCCAAAATTGCGCGGGCAGTACCGGAGAAGATAGATTTACTCCTATCGGCCAGCTCGGTCCGAAGGTTCGAGAGAATCTCCAAGAAAAGCGCTGGCTGGTAGGGAAGGAGCGGATAGTATTTGACGAATTCTTCCTCGTCGATATCGTCCAGTGGTGGAGCTGTGTTCTGATTACCGCCGGTGTACTTGAGTATACCTGGGTGGACCAGGGCATTAAGCGCCTCCTCTTGGACCCAATCTACGCCCATAGCCGACTTCGCGAGGAGTCGTTGTTGGACGATCTCCCCGACATGTCGACTCGGGAGAGGATACTCATCGAAGCGATCTGTGAGCCACCCCATCTCATTAACTTTGGTGGCGGTCTCGGGCTGCGCCTCCTCGATCTTCGACTGTGCGGTGACAACCATGAGGATGTCACCTCCTACTTTTTCAATGCTCTCGGCGAGAGCGTTCAGCTCACCGATTCTCTGGGTGTTGTCACCCATGAACAGCGTGACCTCGTCCATCAGGAGGACGAGTTTTACCGGACGGTCGTGTTCTGCTTCGAGATACTGTCGATACGACTCGAGTGTCTCAACAGCCAACTGCTGGCCGATATTTCGTGACTGGATATCCTCAAGGTTCTCGGTCATTCCGGTAGCCCGCTCGGTCATCCCTTTTAGGACAAGATCCGAGAGGATGCTATACCGCTGGACATCAGCCCAGTCGTACTCCGGGTTCGGAACCCCCGCCTCTCGAAGAATCTCTTCGACATGCCGATCCCGGTTTTCCCAGACTGACTGCGTGTCGAACAGGCCGCCCTCCCGCTGGAATTCCTCCTCGAAGAACGCGACGTCCAGCCGGTCGGAGAAACCCCGGCGTTGATAGATGGTCTGTAGGATGATCTCACTGAAGCTCTGCTCGCGAACGCCTTGGTAGCGGAGGAGGTTGATCGGAACGGGGACGACGAGGGATTCCTCGTGGAGTGAGTGCCACGCATCTTCCAGACCATCGGGGGCATCAGGTCGTTCATCGAATCGGTCCCACACAGAGTCCATATCGGTGTTAGCGAGGGTCGACGAGTCGAGGAGGAGGTCCAGTGCGGTGAGCAGGTGGCTCTTGCCACTGCCGTAGTAGCCGTAGAGCCAGTGGTTCAACTCCTCCGACGCGGGATCCGGATCGTGGATTCTGGCGAGCAAATCTTCAAGGAAGTCGACCGAAGCATCGGTAAGATGATAGGTGTCGAGGTACTGTCGGTACCGTTGTTCCTGGACTCCAGCTGCGTCTTCGAAGTCGACCTCTCGATCGATGCGGATGGACTCCTCAAATCCGGGGTCGGCCTCTTCAAAAAGGTCTACTTCGTCGATCATTTTGAGTCCCCCACCAGAATCCTGCGTGAATTATTAGCGGGAGTATGGAGATTGATTGACGCTAAACGGGCTGATCTCGTGAGTTGATCAAGGCGGTTCTCGTTCATTCAGATATTCATGAGTGTATTTATGTTAGTTGTAGGAATGCCGGCACGAGTGCAGTCGATGAGAGGTCCTTTCCTTCAAAAGGCCCCGTCCAGGGAGGTCAAGTCCTGCGGTTCGACCAATAGACATAGAAAAATCCTGCGCGGGGGTCTACTTATATGTTGGCATGGGTGTATATTGATGTAGCGGTACCGGAGTCGGTGGGTTGTACAGGGGAAGTTTGATAGGGGCCGGCTTATAGGTGGTAAATATCCATAATGTCTGCGGACACTTCTAGTGGACGGAAGGCTCAGCTCGGCAAGTCCGAACGTGATCAATTAGAGGACGTCGTCGTTGACCTGCGCGAAACGGTCGAAGAAGAGATTGAGTACGAACTCGAACACCACTACGGACTAACCGAACGTAAGGGNGAGGACGTCGTCGTTGACCTGCGCGAAACGGTCGAAGAAGAGATTGAGTACGAACTCGAACACCACTACGGACTAACCGAACGTAAGGGTGGCGAGGACCTCTCGGACGAGGAACAGGATACGCGAGAGCGTCTCGTAGAGGCTATCGACCACGAGAATCCGGATGACAAGTCCTGGGCTTGGCGCTACCAACAGTACATCACAGGGGTCGGGTATACGATCGTCAATCGCTTAGCGGCCTTCAGGTGCATGGAGGTACGCGGCTTCTTAGACCTGCCCGTAACACAAATCGGAGACTCGGGTCTAACACCTGCGGCCGAGCAGCTGCTTGGCGAACGGTTTGACTTGGGCCGCGAGGAGGCACTGGTTGCTGCCTACCACGAGGAAAGCGAGGTGATGGCCGAAGAAATTGAAATCTTGTTCGATCCAGATTCACGTTACAGCGTCATCGACCCCGACCCCGATCTCTTCCGAAACCTGGCTGGCGAGCTGGACGAGATTTCTGATGATGTCTGGCGTGCCGACGACATTCTAGGTTGGGTCTACGAATACTACAACCGGCCGGTCGTAGAGCGGCTTGAAGATAAGAACACGCTCGAAGCCGAAGAGGTTGCACCGGCAAATCAGTTCTATACACCCCACTGGGTCGTACGACTGCTGACGGACAACAGCCTGGGACGGCTCTATTTGGAAAAGAAGGGAGAGGTGGATACGGTCGTCGAGGCACAATCAAATCTGACAACGGATGAGCGGAAGCAGCTTCCCACTGACTTCGACGAGGCAAACGATATCGCAGATTTCTGCACCTACTTGTTACCGGATCAGGAGTCTGGCGAACCAACGGACTTCGACCATCCAGAAGAACTCCGCGTCCTCGATCCAGCTTGTGGGAGTGGCCACTTCCTCCTGTACGCATTCGACGTACTGGAACGCATTTGGCGACGGGAATGTCCCAAAATAGACTCCGGTTCGATACCTCGGAAGATCCTAGAGCACAACCTGTACGGCGTCGACCTTGATCTACGTGCCTGTCAGTTGGCGACCTTCAACCTCTACCTCAAGGCCCGTGACCGGGCAGAGAGTGAGGGCAATACCAACTTCGAACTTCCGCGAATGGGAATCGTCACTGCGGACGCAAAGGTCGCCAATACGGACGATCTCGGCGAGATATTCGAGGAGCTTTCTGGCGAACATGATGAACTCGAGGAAGCACTACAGACAATCCTCGATTCCTTTGAGAACATCGAGGCACTTGGTACCCTGCTGGACGCAAAGGGTACCCTTGAAGACGTATTCGACACTGGAGAGCAGCAGACGCTCCTCGAAGCAATCAATGGGACGGGCGATCTACATTCGGTCCTCGAGAACCTCCGACAGAGTGTCGACGATCGATTTGACGATGACTCGTTCGATGCACAGGAGCTTAGAAGCTTCCTACGGCTTCTGGNGTCCTCGAGAACCTCCGACAGAGTGTCGACGATCGATTTGACGATGACTCGTTCGATGCACAGGAGCTTAGAAGCTTCCTACGGCTTCTGGTGATATTAACCCAGGAGTACGACGTCGCTCTGATGAATCCTCCATATGGGAGAGGAGCACGAATGCCGAAGCCTGTGAGAGATTATGTTGGTGAAAAGTGGAATTACACTACAGAGTACTATATTAATTTCTTTGAGGTTTGCGAACAGCTATCCAAACAAGATGGGCGCATAGGAATGCTCGTTAAGCGCGAATTTATGTTTAAAGATACTCTGTCTGATTTCAGAAGCGATTTTATTGGTGAGAAAGGAAAATTCGACTTTCTTGCAGAGTTTGGGGAAGGAGTACTAGACAAAGCAAAGGTGCGGAATGCAGCCACCGTCGTACGTACCAACACAAGAACAGATGTGGAAGCCGAAGGAACATTTATACGATTACACGATGTCTCAAAAGAGGATAAGAAAGAGAAGCTGCTTCATAGTGTTTATTCTAATACTATAGATGAAGATATAAAACGAGTATACACTAAAGAATTGGCGGAATTCAACAAAATCCCTGGAAGCCATATGTCGTACTGGATGTCGGAGGAGCTCAGGGACATTTTTGATTCTGACTGTGTGTTTGACGCCAGTGACATAGAGGATAATAAGAAATCCTTTGGAAAAGTGAAAGTAGGGCTCCAAACAGGTGACAACGATCGATTTACCAGGCATTTCTGGGAAACCAATTCAGATTCGTGGATTCCTTTCGCAAAAGGGGGATCAGATGCATGGATACTCCCCAGAATCAATCTTGAGGTTTTGTGGGGGGAGAGTGGATTAGAAGTGAGGAGCTTTGAGGGCTCTTATGCTAGAAATATGCAATATTACTTCACTGAGGCCTTGACATATACATACATGAAAAGNGGATTAGAAGTGAGGAGCTTTGAGGGCTCTTATGCTAGAAATATGCAATATTACTTCACTGAGGCCTTGACATATACATACATGAAAAGTAGCGGAAGGAGGTTTGGATACCTGAATGAAAGGTCTATCTTTGGCCGGGCAGGTAACGTATTCTTGCCAAATTCGTCTACATGGTCCGTAATGTCATATGGCAATTCACATCTTGTCACGTATCTTATGGCCTGCCTTGACCCAGGACGACACTGGGAGTCAAGAAACGTCTCCAAACTACCGTGGTACCCTTCGCTTTCTAACAATCAGGTGTTGGAATCGCATGCTAGAAAGATTACGGGATCCCTCCTTTATCAGCGTATATCCGATTTCAATTCTCCATACTATATTGCACCCCATATGTTGCGATTGGTGAATGATGAAGATCCCCTCTCCCCGTACGTATCTCATCCCCATCGAGATTTACTTAATAAAACGGAGATACCGGACTTCGAAAATGAGTTAGATGTTTCAGACTCGATCTATGATGTAGCTGTCCGAGTGTCACAAATCGAGGAAGAAATCGAAACACGACTTGCCCAATATGCCCATGAAATTGATTCCGCCGTTTTCGATTTCTTCGACTTGAGTGAAGATTTACGTAGAGAGATTCTAACTGAGATTTCACTTAGGACTAATGAGAGTCCACAATTGAATCCGAGCTTTGAGGTAGAAGATATTCTGGAACCAAAGAACCTCGAAACAAAGGTTAAGGACTTAATCCTACATCTCGCACTGAAGGCAATCTTAACAACGGATGACGGTATTGCGCCGACAGAGGCACAACAGGAAAACTACGAATCAATCGAAGAACTGGTAATCGACCAGTTTGAGCGTATATGGGTAGACTATGCTGATGAGCGGCTGAGCGAGGGCGATAGCTACCTCGGGAATCAGCAGTCGGCAGATGTTCCGTACCCAAACCTCCAGAAATGGCTCAAAGAGGACCTGTTCGAGTATCATCTTGATCGATTCGAAAACTCTCCAATTCTGTGGCGCCTGACTAGCCAAAGGTTGACTTCCGATGGGGACGCAGAAGGGTTCGGGTGCTTCGTCGACTACCGCCAGTTCGGTCAGTCAACTTTCGATCGCATTCAGTCAAACTATCTGGAGGAACGGAAGAGTGTGCTGAGCGACCTCCGATCGTCGGCGAACCGACGTCGGAATGACGAATCACTGAGTAGTACTGAGCGAGCCGAGGCAAAAGAAGAGTATGACAGGTACGAGAACCAACGTCGGCAGGTAGACGCGTTCGAGGAGCAACTACTGGAGCTCACCCAGCCTCAAGAACGGGAGTGGAGCCAAGAAGGTCAGGAACTCGCAGCCGATCTCGCAAACGATATCGAACTCCTTCGAGAGCGACTGAATGACCGAATGAACGCCTTCGAAGAGTTAGCCGAGATGTCAAGCGAGGAGTGGCTCGCAGATACATTCACCGACACATTCACCGACTACGTATTGGAGGAGAAAGAGGAGTGGTTCACGGCTCTCGACTGTGGTATTGAGGCGGCAGAAGAGTACGCAAAGAGCGCCGATTCCTCGGTTGAACCGCATCTATACGACTATCTCAACTACTGTGAGGACAACATCGGAACGACCTCCTACTCCCGAAACGGATTCCTCTTCCTCCACTACTACTTCGGTGACGAGGAATTCCGAACCTTGGTCGAAGAGGGGCAGCCACGAGAAGGGATGGACAAACAGGAGACTCTCCTGGCCCGACTTGCTGCAGGTATCGACCGCGACGCAGAGATTGGCGAACGTATCAAAGAGCGCTGTAATAAGCTACAATCGAAGATAGAAATCACCTGGGACGAAGGCTGTTCCTCGGACTGGGAAGGACGGGCGCTCGATGAAGTCATGACAGGCGGGTACAACCCTGTCAAGAAGCACGGTGTAGCCGTCAATATCCGACCTCTTGCAGTGCAACAAATCGTGCCCGACATCGTTGAGGACGACGTGCTCCTGTAGTGACTATGGACGTCGATCTCCAGTCAGGCCAGCAGATCCATATTGACGGACAGCCAGCGGAGATCATCCGCACCTACAGCGTCGGTGATATCGAATCCCTCCGAGCCTACATAGAGGACGTCGGCGTAAAGACGGTCTCGCTGGCAGATGTGACCGTCGAGACGGCCACCGATCAGTCCGACACGCTAGCTGAAGAGGGCGACGAACTTCACCCCCGTCACGAGGCAGTCGCAGCCGAGTGGTTCGACCTTCGGATGGATGCACTGAATCTCACCCTCGCCCACGAGCAGGGGCAGCTCCTCTCCATCTCGAACTCGCTGGTCCGGCTGGAGCCATATCAGCTCGACTGCGTCAACGAAGTGATGCAGTCTCTCCGACAACGATACCTCATCGCCGACGACGTCGGGTTGGGGAAGACTATCGAAGCCGGCCTTATCCTCAAGGAACTCCAAGCTCGCAATCGCGCCGGCAGCGTGCTGTTCGTCGTTCCCGCCCATCTGCAGAAGAAGTGGATTCGGGATATGAACCGCTTCTTCGACGTCGACCTCACTGTTGCAGACCGCGCCTGGGTCGAAGGTGAACGCCGCCGGCTCGGAGAGGCTACCAACATCTGGGTACAGGACGACCTGCAGCTCGTCACGAGTATGGCGTTCCTACGTCAGGACGAGTTCCAGCCCGCACTCGAGGAGGCATTCTGGGACGTCGTCATCGTTGACGAAGCACACAAAGCTGCCGACCGTGGCGATGACGCCTCAAAGACAGCACAGATGGCCGAGCGCGTCGTCCACAACTCCGAATCGCTGCTCCTGCTGAGTGCGACCCCCCACGACGGTAAGGGCGAGGGCTTTGGTTCGCTCATCTCCTACATTGACCCCTTCCTCGTCGCTGAAGACCAAGATCTCTCTCGCGAGACCGTGAACCGTGTGATGGTCCGTCGAGGAAAAACGACTATCTACGACGACGACGGCGAGCGCATCTTCCCCGACCGGGACGTTCAGACAGTTCCCGTCTCCATGTCGCCGGCAGAGAAAGAACTCTACGATGGAGTAACCGAGTACGTCCGAGAAGTCTACAACCGTTCGGAGGAGCTCAATGAGCCGGCGGTTGGCTTCGCAATGGCGCTCATGCAGAAGCGCCTTGTTTCCAGCGTTGGAGCCATCCGTGAAACTCTCCGCCGTCGCCTGCGCGCTCTGCTTGAGCAGGGCGGTGCCGATGGCGACCTGAGTCAGGATACACAGACCTACCTAGATGGCGAGGATCTCGAGGAAGATGACCGCCAAACCGCCGAGCAGGAACTGGAACACCTCACAGTCACCGAGGGGGACGCCGCGCTCCAGGCGGAGATTGACACGCTCCAAGATCTCGTCGCCAAGGCCGAATCACTCCCGGTGGATACCAAGGCCCGGAAGGTAAAGCGCTACATCCAGCAGTTGTTCGATGAGCACCCCGAGGAGAAGCTATTGCTGTTCACGGAGTACCGGGACACGCTTGACTACCTGCTCGAACAGTTCGAGGATCAACCCTGGTCCGACGAGATACTCGTCATCCACGGCGACGTCGATAAGGACGACCGCCAGGCGATCGAGGACGCGTTCAACCACGGCGAACCCCGACTGTTGCTCGCGACCGATGCGGCCAGCGAGGGCATCGACCTCCAGCATAGCTGCCACATCATGGTGAACTACGAGCTGCCGTGGAACCCGAATCGGCTCGAACAGCGCATCGGTCGCATCCATCGGTACGGACAGGAACGAGAGGTGAAGGTCTGGAACTTCCAGTTCGACGATACCCGGGAGCGGGAGATCTTCGAGCTGCTCGAAGAGAAGATCGAGAACATCCGATCGAAGGTCGGGTCAACCGCCGATGTGTTAGGGATGCTCGATGACGTCGACCTGGACGGTCTTATTATGCGGTCGGTTCGAAACGATGAACCGGCTGACGCGACCGCACAAGAGCTTGAAAAGCTACTCGATGAGCGAGAGCAGACCCTCATGGAGTGGTACGAGCGGAGCCTCATCGATCCGAGTACGTTCGATGAGGAAAGTCGCGAGCGCATCCACGAGGTGATGGACGAGTCCGAGGACGTCTTTGGGTCTGAAGCGGCCATCCGGAGTTTCGTCGAACGCAGTCTCGACATCTTCGGGGGGAATCTGGACCGAGCCGGCAACCAACTGTATAGAATCGAAGCACCCAACGAACTCCTCGATACGACGACTACAGAGGCACAATCGGAGACTCGAGGTCCCGTCACGTTCTCCCGCGAGTTTGCCATGAATAACGAGGGGATCGAGCACCTATCCCCGGACGACCCACTCATCCAACGACTCCGCGAGCGTATATTGGAGGACGACAGGGGACGTGTTGGGCTGAAACTGCTGCCATTCATCGATGAGCCAGGGATCACCTTCGTCTACCGTGTGGCTTTCGAGGACGGGACCGGCGAGACCATCCGCGAGGAGTTGATCCCAGTGTACGTCGATTCGAAATACAGTAATCCGAAACGACCGCTTGGTGAGCGTGTCGTCGATACCGACACCGTACAGGCCAAGCCAAACGCCCAGACTGTACAGAACCTCCTGTCTGCCCGAGATCAGCTCGAGAACGAGGCAGAAGGATATATTTCGAATGTGATTCGGACCGTTCAGGATGAGATAGAGGAGTCCAGGCGGACCCGCGTCAAGCAGGAACGGTCGGATCTCGAGACGTATGCAGCCGCCGAACGAGAACGCATCGAGACGTTCATCGACCAATACGAGGAACGGGCCGAAGCCGGTCAGGATATGGACATCTCGATCCGGAATCAGCGCCAGCGACTCGAACGTCTTGAGGCCCGTATCGACGAACGAAAGCGTGAGCTCGCCCGTCGGGGACAAGNCATCTCGATCCGGAATCAGCGCCAGCGACTCGAACGTCTTGAGGCCCGTATCGACGAACGAAAGCGTGAGCTCGCCCGTCGGGGACAAGTGATTTCGCTCGCCCCTGAACTAGAAGGGTGGTGTCTGACCCTGAGTGTGTGATCAATATCCGATCAGAGTACGCTGTCAGAACCGTATACTACAGCTCCTCTATCACTCGATTTAGCAAACAGAGAGCACCTAGACTCCACTCTACAACGGTTTTGTCGACCCAAATCCTCGAGAAGTCATTCCGTCTGGCCGGCTAATGCTGTATAGAAATTATCGACGGGTTCGTACCCCCGCCTGCCGTGTGCTTGGTGTGAGGTCCAACGAGTCGACTTCGTAAGTCGCTGGGTTTGTGGTTCCCAGAAGGGCTCCGGCTGGAACAGATACCGCCATCCGAGCGGATCAATGAGCCACTCATCACCCTCCTCATGCCACGACCAATACGCGGCGACCTCTAGTGGAACATCTCCAATATTAGGTACCTCACCAGTCGTTCCTTGTCGAGAGTCGATCACCCCGATCGACCGAAGAACGCCACGGAAGTTGCTGGCCCACCGATCTTTAGTCGACTCGGCCCAATCGAGCGGCTCCCCCCCCATATGTTGGAACTCCTCAAGCATCTCAATAACCTGACTATCTGAAAAGTCAAGATGGCTCGCTCCACGGTTGCCCCCTTGGACGAGGTACTCGTGTAACACATATCGGAATACCGCATCCTCTGCGACAAGGTAGCAATAGATGACCTGATACTGATCCCGTTGATTCCGGCATCGATCAAGAATATCTGGGAGACACCGTAGCGGTGGGAGTCCTCCACCAGCTTCCTGAAGTCGGGGCATGATCGCGTTAAATGACCGACGGGACCCTTCGATGGTTACCCGTTCGGCACGGCGCTCATCTAGCCATCGCTCGCTGGCGGTGCTCCAATCCCCGCTATCATTGTATAGCTCAGCAATTTCCCTGGTTTGGTCGAGGTCGAGGCTGGCTGCGACGAGTCCGATATGCGTCTCCTCTGTTGAAAATTGCCCATTCAATGATTGGACAGTGTCTCCTCGCTCTCGACCGTTTACCATACTAAATATGCGCCTCGTTTCCTACTTAAGTTCTCGTCATCAAATACCGGGAAGTCGAACAACTCTGATCAAACGATATTTGTCACCACGAAGTCGTAGTTTTCCACAAATGATTCAATTGGGGAAATCCTCTAGACCAGTCTGACCGTCATCATATTTTCGCATCACCTCACCTTCAGACATAAATCGGACTTCGGAGGTATCGAGATATTGTTCGTTCTTCTCGAAAGTGATCCAGTAACGGTCATTTTCTTCGGCGATCTTCCCGGTGATGTTAGAGCCACCGAAGATGTCAAGGATGATGGGTTGATCAAGATGACCACGGTCCCACGAGTTGTACGGAGGATCTGGAGTAAGGAATTTGATGAAGAACTCAGGAATTTCCTTGGGGAATCGCGCAGGGTGTTTTTTCAATTCATATTGTTTACACATCTTGTGGTAGTGCCCTTTACTCCCAGTATTTGTCGCAGAGATCAGATTATCTGGGATCGCTCCCTCGTTATCAGTCGCAAAGGCTGATTCACTGATATTGTGGCCTGAAGGGCGTTTCCCGGCATTATATTCTCCCGTCCGAATCAGATCCTTCTGACTTTCGCTGTATTCAGTGAGTACACGACTGTTGTCGGCTTCGGGGGTCGGATTCGCGTCTGGGCCTTTGGCACTCTCGTCATTAATCTCCTTGGCCAACCACCAGATGTGAGTGACCGCGTCGCTAGACCGGATGCGGCGGCGCGTTACCCATTCTGCAGGTGATGGTAGCTTAGCGGGGTTGTGCCAATAGAAGTCCTGAGCTAACTCAAATTCGTGGTCGTTGACGAGCTTGCTCAGCAATTCGAACTGATACGTCGATCTAGAGGGCGCTCCTTTGTGAAACGCGCCCCCGATTTCGATCACAAAACTTCCATGAGGCGTTAACGCAGGTCGGACCTTGTCAGCAAATTCGGTGAACCACTCGATATAGTCACTTTCCCAATCTGAACCGTACTCCTTCTGTTGGGCGAGATCAAATGGGGGAGAGGTAATGACGAGATCGATAGCATTTGGCGGGAGCTCCTCCAGAAGATCTCGACTATCACCCAGGTACGCTGCTCCGTTGGAGCTAGTATATGCCGGTGGGGACTTGAGTAAGTTAGCGACCGCCGGCTTGCTATCCGTCATCTAACGTTTCTTAAAATCAGATCAGCGGTTGTAAATCAACCGATTCGCGTAGTTGACCGAGTTAATCACCACCTCGATCCCTAGTGGGCTTCCTCATCATTGAGCGACCAAATCTGTGTGTTTCCCACTCGTTGGCAGGTGACGACACCACCTTGTTTGAGCTCGTGAAGACGCTCGTGAGCGGTCGTCCGGTGACCCCCGAGCTCGTCCGCGACTTCAGATGTTCCCAATCGCGTATTTCGAAGTAGTTCGACGATATTCTCAGTTGAATAGACCTCTTCATATTGGCCCGAATCAGAATTTCGACGACGAGGCACTAACCGAGAGCTGGGCAATCAGCCTGATAAATCTACTCCGCGATGAGGGCAAGGTTGAAGTATCCATCCTACGCAACGTAGGATGGACTACGGTCCGGATTTCAACGAACTATGCCCATTCAGAATCTGCTCTCTGACGACCCCGATGCAAGACCACCAGCAGTAGTGAGCGATCTCGAGACAGATCCGTTTTATATAGAGGGGAACGGCGCAGCAATCAAAGGAGACAGTAAAGAGTTACTCGCAGAGCTTCCGGACGAATCTGTTGACTTGGTCGTGACCTCACCACCGTTTGCCCTTACCCGGAAAAAGGAATACGGGAACAAAGATTCCGAAGACTTCGCCGACTGGTTCCTCAAATTTGCAGAGCGTGTCTACGATGTTCTCAAGCCTTCCGGAAGTTTCGTGATTGACATCGGCGGGAGCTGGCAGAAAGGCGAGCCCATACGCTCCTTGTATCACTTTGAACTCTTACTGAAACTCGCAGGTGAGGATGGACAATTTAATCTCGCACAGGAATTCTACTGGTACAACCCCGCAAAGCTCCCGACACCAGCCCAATGGGTGACTATTGAACGGATACGTGTGAAAGACGCCGTGAACCATGTATGGTGGCTCAGTAAGAGCTCACGTCCCCAAGCGGATAATCGAAGGGTACTCAAAGAATACAGTGATTCCCAAAAGAAGCTGATGGAGGTCGGCTATAAGGACAAAAAACGACCATCGGGCCATGAGATAAGCGATACATTTGACGATCCGGAAGAAGCAGATGGGGCTATCAGACCGAACTTATGGAACGAACTCTCCAGCAGTGATTACGTCCCGGACGCTGTCGAGTTACTCCACGCCGCGGACGTTCCACAGCAGCTAATCGATGTCGCAATAGAAAACGATGTACTGGACGAACTCGTCGAATCTGTACTTGGTGAGTACGTTTCTGATAACGTCTTGGAGGTTGCGAACACAGCATCAAAGACTCACTATCTTAAGGCTTGCAAGGCCTTGAACCTCGATCCACATCCTGCACGGTTCCCTCAGCAGCTTCCAGAGTTCTTCATCAAATTCCTCACCGAGCCCGGCGATTTGGTAATTGATATATTCGCAGGAAGTAACACTACTGGTCGGGTAGCAGAAAATCTCGATCGGAAGTGGCTGGCTTTTGAAACGCAGGAGGCATATTTGGCAACCTCACAATTGCGGTTCAAAGACTGGGAGCTGATTGAGGATCTAGCTAATTGCAACGAAGATCTCAGCGTTGCTGAAGTAGAGCCCGCCGACGACTAATCCTAGTCATGAGGAATCGCTGACTGAAGGTATCTAGTTAAAACACGTAGTCGGCTTTTCGACTACGTTGGTTAACGAGCCAGGGAAGCGTCAAAAGTGGCTCAGTATGATTACTCAGCTTTGCACGCTAGCCTCGGCTGTTGAGTGAACGAAGAGATGGTCGATCTCGGTCATGAGGTCATCAACACCGCGGTCATCGTTGTTTCGAACCCACGAGAGAAGGTTGTAGANTGAGTGAACGAAGAGATGGTCGATCTCGGTCATGAGGTCATCAACACCGCGGTCATCGTTGTTTCGAACCCACGAGAGAAGGTTGTAGACGGCTTCCTTCAGGGAGGGTTCGAGGTTCGCTCGAAGCGATGACGCCTTCGAGCGAACCGTTCCCAAGGCGCTCGAATCGGGATCAAGACGAACGAGACTGTAGGCAGCCATCAGGAGGTGCCAGTGGCGACTGGCACCTCCGTCAGTCTGCAGCTCGCAGTCTCCCAAGCCGAGATCCTGCTTCGAGTCCTCGAAGAACGTCTCGATGCGCCAGCGCATCCCGTAGGAGCGAATGATGTGAGCGGTCGGTGCGTCGATCTTGTTCGTAGCGAGGTACTTGATCGGGTTCTCTTTGTCTTCGTCGGTCTCTTTCTCTGCGATGACCAGCTTCACGTCTCCCAACTGGGAGACGGGAAGCTTCTTCGTCCAGATGTGATAGGTTTCGTCGTCAATATCGCGCTTAACCGTGTCGATGCGCTCTTCCAGCGCATCGACGCGGAGCTCTTCGCCGGCGTAAGTCACCTGTCGATTGCTCCGGAGCGGGCCGATCCAGTCCTTGCCGTAGGATTCGATGTGTTCAGGAAGGCCAGAATCGTGAGCGAACCACGAGTCGAAGAGGTAGGTGTCCGCAGGCACACCTACCTCTTCTTCGAGTTCGGTGACGATCTCGCGGGCGAGGTCGTACTTGGTGTCGTGGTCTTGGTCATCCNAGGTGTCCGCAGGCACACCTACCTCTTCTTCGAGTTCGGTGACGATCTCGCGGGCGAGGTCGTACTTGGTGTCGTGGTCTTGGTCATCCTCGTCTTGCTTTTCGTAGAGGCGGAAGGTGAGCGGGTAGGCGGTTTTGTCGTCAGCGTAGAAGGCATAGATGAGATCTTGGCCCCAGACGGTGTCACCTTTGGCGTGATCGTAGAAGTGGCCGACGCCGGGGACTTCGTCCCCGGCTTTCTCGGTGATGGTGTCGTCGAGGATGATGTAGCCATCCGTTGACCAGCGTGTTTCGCCGTGTTTCTGGAGCTCTTCGAGGCGTTCGTGGTTGAATTGCTGTTCATCCCAGTCGTACTCGGTGAGGAACTTGTTGAGAGCGCGTTTGCTATTAGCTGGAAGGACTTCGCGTGCGATGCCCGCCACGGTCTTGTTGCTGGCCGCAACAAGACCTGTGGCGTAGGTTTTGGCGTGATGACGTTGGGCTGGAGACAGCGACTCGAACTCGTCGAACACTCGCGTACACGACAAGAAATCCGTAATCGGCATCATTCGTCCTTGCCACCGCCTACGTCATGCTCCTACTTCAACGTGCAAAGCTGAGTANCGCGTACACGACAAGAAATCCGTAATCGGCATCATTCGTCCTTGCCACCGCCTACGTCATGCTCCTACTTCAACGTGCAAAGCTGAGTATGATTAGTTGGTACTGGATACATCTAAACTCGCTAGCTAGTTGTTGCGACTCCCGAACATTAATGTTCCAATCGGGTAACGATCGGAGTATGTCTCGTCGTCTACTACTTACGGGCCCTGAGTTTTCCCAATTGGAATCACATGCGTTCGATATTCTCAGGGACCAAGTAGGAACCCAGCCAGAGAGCCTTCTTTATATTGCTCAGCCGAATCACCCTAAAGACGTAACCAAAGACCGATGGAAAAACCACGGGCCATCAGCGGGGCTTCGTATTGACACCTTCGAGAGCCTCGCTTCCAAGTGGTACAAAGAAGACCAGTACAAAGGCCGAGTAACCCACATCAATCAACCACTCCTGGACCGACTGGTTGAACTCGGGCTTGAAGGGGTCACCTCTTTAACGAATCCTCTTCACACTAGCGATCAATTCCCGCGAGCAGGGCTTAGACAGGAAGCTAAGACGCTTTACACCGAACTCGAACAAGCAGGACTGCTTTCACCGGAGGCAATGCAAAGCCGTCTCAAACAAGAGGGAGTTGGTGACCGCGCAGAGTATGTCGCTGAACTAGCCGAAGAGATTGAATCAGCTCGACAAGAAATCTTGGCCGATGAATTACCAGAGACATATCGCACTGAGCGGATGTATTACGCAACGACGGCAGAGACAGCTCTCGTAGATGTTTTCCCCTCCGTGGATGCAGTCATTCTCAGCGGCTTTACCCGATATGATCGACTAGAAATAAATTTTCTTGAACGACTCGCTGACCCCTGGCCGACAATTGCTCTCCACCCCAAGCAGATAGATGAGAACTCGGCATTGGGTGTTGATACAGGCGGCAAACAAGCGTTAGAGACGTATTTCGATCTGGACTTCGTCCGAGAGGATCTCAGCGACTCTGACTCAACCCCTGTCAAAGCGCGACAACGCATTACTCGAAGCCTCTATCGCCATCCCCAGCAGTCGCCGTCTACCAGTGACGTCAATACGGCTGGGTTGGGTCTGACGCTATCCGAGCCAGAAACCGTCCCTAATGAGATCCGAACCACCGCTCGAGATATCCGAAGTCGGATCTCGACAGGAACGCCGGCCGACGATATCGGCGTCGTCCTCACGAGCCCAGTTCAGTATACCGATCAAGTGCGGGAGGTCTTCGAAACATACGAATTACCGTTCAGCCTACAAACTGAGATCCCTCTCTCCAAGACAGCACTGGGAGATGTGATCCAGACAATCTGCCAACTTGCACGGAAACCCCGTACTACCGATACACTCCTTGACCTTCTCACGAATCCGTTGGTCACCATTACTCATACAGAGGAGAGGCTTGATCACCACGAACTCGCTCGGGTTGCGGCTAGAGCAGAGACAAATCGGCTTGAGTCCACCTTGGAACACGTTGACAACAGTATCGCAACAACGGTCACCTCTCTGACTCAGGATGTAGCTGCTCTGTCAGAGGAGTCACTTGATAAACTCCCCAGCCAACTTGACGCCCTCTTTGAGCGTCTCGGCGTTTCGGCCGCACTGGAAAGTGAACAAGAACTCTCGTCTGCGTTTCGAAAACGTGAACTGCGCGCTCGCGACCGTCTCGACCGGATTCTCGAGACACTCTCCCTCACAACACCGTTGGCAGACCCNNNNCCCGAGGAAAGCGTCGTTGTCTGTAATCTCGCCGAGGCACCCCTCCGAGAGTTCGAACACGTGTACGTTCTCGGCTTAACGTCGACCCATTTCCCTTCAAAGACAGAGCAAACCGCATTTGCACGGCCCATTTACGAGGCACATCGCGACTTCGAGCAGACAGATGTCTCGGCAGAAGCACGGTATCACCTGAGCATTCTCCTCGGGAGTGTAGCATCAATTCATCTCTCCATCCCCCAGAAGAGTGTTAGTGGTGAACCTCACGTTGAAGCGGATATCCTGACTGAACTTCGGCGGCTTGTTGATCTCTCGGAGGTAACTATTGAGCCGGCGAACAGCGAGCCAGGATGCCAAGAAGACGTGCAGCGGGTAATCGGCAAAGTGCTTCCCGAGAAATCCGAAGCACGGGTCCACGACCTACTCACTGAAGCAGTCGAAGCCGGTTCGGTTAGCACCGCCCAGCAGGCTCGTATTCAGGCAGGTATTGCTTGCGCCGCGGCACGAGCAGGTCCCGAACTGACGCCCTACGATGGCCAGCTCACAGAGGAAACCGTCTCCAAGATTCATACCAAACTCAACCGCGAGCCGTACAGTCCGAGTCGATTGGAGACATATGCTGTTTGTGGATTCAAGTACTACATGCGCCGTGTTCTCGGCATCGAAGCACCGAATCGCTTAACGCGAGAACCCGACGCAAGCGACCGCGGCTCGTACATCCACGGCGTACTCGAACACTACTATCTGTCGTTACAGACAGGGGACAGCGATTCAGTTCACCCAGGTGACGACTTCGAAACACGGCAACAACAGCTCCTCGACACCGCACTCGAGCGGCTTGACAAAGCGTTCGACGCTCGCGCCCAGACAGCGTTCCAAGAAGAATGGCTGATATCCGTGCTCGCTGGACTCGGAACTCCGGACACCAATCCATACTATGAACCACATGAGACGCAGGCCGGTCGTCCTATTTCGCGGGGGCTATTCTATAGGTTCCTCGACCACGAGGCGGAGGAACCCGCAAAGACGACCGCTCGACCGACGTGGTTCGAAGGCCGGATCGGCAATCCCTACGACGCAGGCACGCCACTCAGCGACGACCCCGCAGAGATCGAGACATCACACGGCCCAGTTCCCATACACGGACTCATCGACCGCGTCGAGACGGTCCCCGGAACAGACCCAACACAGGTTGTCGTCCGGGATTACAAAACTGGCAGCTCCATCCCCAGTGAAACTGATGCCCTGAACGGGCTGAAGTTCCAACTACAACTGTACGCGCTGATGGCCGAAGAAGCACTCGACGATGTCGAAGTGGTCGGTGGCGCATACTATCAGGTCTCACCCCCGAGTTCAGTCAATTCTCGCAGCGGGCTCCTCACCTCACAGGAGATGGCAGTCTACCATGGGAGCGACGACGTCGACACACCGCTGCTCCGCCACTCCTACCCGTACTTCGAGACACACCAGGCGTTCCGACGATTCATTGAGGAAACGAGCCCACAACGCCTCGGCGATCTGGCAGCGGGCATCGCAGAGGGTCGCTTCCATCCGACAGTCCTCGATCCATCGGACGCCGGATGTCGCTACTGTGACTACGCACATGTCTGTGACGTCCGCTCGCACCAACGGAAGAACGTTATCGAGGCGATCGACGACATGGGTGCGTCAGCGTACGTCCCGCTAAAAGCGAGGGGTCACGACTTGGAAGATGTCGTGGAGGTTGAGTAACGATGGTCTCCTACGAGGACCTGACCGATGAGCAGCAGCGTGCTGTCGATGCCCTCGGCCGAAATGTGACGCTCACAGCGGGTGCCGGAACGGGCAAGACCACGACGCTGACCGCCCGGTACCTGGAGATGATCGAACAGTCGCTCAGGGAACGAACCGATGACGGTACTGGTGATTCCCAGCTGCTTCCGGAGCACATCCTCACGACGACGTTCACGGAGCGGGCAGCGAACGAGCTCGGGGAGAGCGTCCGAACAGAAATCACGGAGCGCATTGAGTCACTCGACATCGAGGAGTTCGATGCCTGGCGTACGGTTGCGGATGAACTCGAGCAAGGGTACATCCACACGCTCCACGGGTTCTGTGCTCGGCTCCTGCGCGAACACGCGCTGACGATCGACGCAGTGGATCCTGGCTTCGAGACGCTGGACGAAAACGAGACGATCGCACTGATCCACGATACGGTTGGTGTCGTCCTCGAAGACTACGAGAATCACGAGGCGACGCAAACGCTGGCCCGGCGGTTTTCGCGGAGTCAACTCCATGACGTCCTGACTGATCTGTTGGGCGAGCGACCGGAGAGTCTTGAGTGGGCTGACCGGTGGGCGGACGCCACAGAGGAGGAATACATCTCGTTCGTTGAGTCGGCCTTGCATCCGATCGATCCGGATGTAGCCGCCAACCGACTTTCCCCCCCCGACTTCGTCGCGGCCGTTGCTACCCTGCGCGAGTTCGTTGAGAATCCCCCAGATATTGAGACAGGGGGGCAGACCTGGCAGCGTGCGGAGGGGGTCGTGGATCGACTTGACGCTGGATTCGACGATGGAGTCCCATCTCGAGCCAAGCAGTCGACAATTGCGGAGCTCAGTATGCACCTCACCAAGGGCAATGGGGAACGCTATGCGGGCTATACGGGAGCCAACACGCGGTGGGGAGACCATCCCCAAAAGGTGGAGTTCGACAGCGCGTTCGATACACTGGTCGAGACGCTTCAACCCGAAAAGTACGCCGTCAACGTGGATCTGGAGATCGAATCGAACAGCTTCCCGTTCGTCCAGGCGCTCGCAGAGCTGACCCAGATCGCGGCCGCCGAGTACGAAGCCCGGAAGGATCGGCAGAACGCTGTCGACTTTACTGACCAGATTTCCTTCACCGTTGACTTCCTCCAAGCACCGGAGAACGACGACATTCGCGAAGAGTTACGGGAGCAGTTCGAGTACGTGATGGTCGACGAGTTCCAGGATACTGACCCACGCCAGTGGGACCTTATCAAGCTCCTGACGACCAGCGACGGGGAAACATTCGATGCCCAAAACGTGTTCGTCGTCGGCGACGTCAAACAGAGCATCTATCGGTTCCGGAACGCCGACGTCACGCAGTTCCGCGAAACGGCCACCACTCTCGAGCAGGAGTCCCAAGACGTTCGAAACACGGATACAGAAAGCGAGGACGATGACCAACTCTCGACGAACTTCCGAACGCTCCCCACGGTGCTGGAGTCGATCAACGAACTCTTCGAGGCCATCTTCGACGAAGACGGTGAGCCCTACGAGGCGGCTCCCCAATCCCTGACAGCCGCTCGCGACGATCCAGTAGATCTCGGTACCGTGGAGTACCTCACAGTACCAACTGATGCCGACCTCCGAGAGCACCACTGCGATCACTACGCTGACTTCGCGACAGCCGAGCCGGAACACGACACAGAGCTGGAGGCTATGGCCCTCGCTGCCCGTCTCTCCCAGATACTGGCTGAACCCCTCCAGGTCTACCCCGAAGACGACGAGACGGATGAGGATGGCAGCGAGAGTGAACCAGCTATCGAAAGCGTACTGAGTGCGCGACAGGAGACAGATGGGGGTTACGAACAACCGAAGCCACGCGATATCGAACCCGACGATATTGCCATCCTCATCCGCAGTCGTACCCACCTCAAAAAGTACGAACGGGCGTTAGAAGATGCGGACGTCCCCTATTCGGTCGCCTCCGGGATCGGTTTCTACGAAACGACGGAGATCACCGCGCTGTTGAACCTCTTCCGAACGCTCGCCGATCCAGGTGACGAACGCGCACTCTACGCAGCGCTTCGGTCGCCGCTATTCGGACTCACTGACGACACGCTCGCACAATTGAAACTCCATGACAACTCCTTGTGGGACGCGCTCGCGACGAGTGAGCACCAGGAACTCCGAGACGCTTACGAGTATCTCAAGGAGTGGCGCCACGTGGCGGGGCTTGGCGATGAGGAGCCCGCTGGATTCGACGGGTCGTGGGCTGCGTATCTGACACGGATCCTCGAAGATACAGGCTACTTGGTGGGTGTCAGCGCCGACGAGCGCCCACAGCAAGCGATGGCGAACGTGGAGAAGTTCCGCGAGCAGCTTCACGGATGGAGCGACGATGGCATTCGGAGTCTTACGACACTCGTGAGTCGAATCGAACGCCGGATTGAGCTAGACGGCCGAGAGAGCGAAGCTGACACGACCGGCGAGGGGGTCCAGATTCTAACGGTCCACGATGCAAAGGGTATGGAATTCCCGTTCGTCGTCGTCCCGGGGATCGGTCGCGAGTTCAAGGATGATGCAGCCCTGGGCGGAGGGAAGGTCGAGTTCGAACAGATTGATGGCCAGCACGTAGTCGGGATGAAGGCACCAAGTCCGGACGACCCGTTCGAGATGGTGGATACGATCGCCCGTGACACGATTCGTGAGCGCCGTCGCGACGAAGAACGCGCCGAAGAGAAACGCGTGCTCTACGTGGCCTGCACCCGGGCGCGAGACCATCTGCTCCTGAGCGGCCTCCACGAGTCAGCTGGAGAGACCGAGGAACAAACGATGACGGATCTCGTAGAGCCAGATCCCGAGTCGGCGTCAAGCTGGCGCGACTGGGTACAGCCAGAACTCCTCACTGAGGACGTCTGTACTGCCCTCGATACCGGCACCCACGTCCGGCGCACTTACGGTGACGGCGCGTACACCGTGTCGCTCCCAACACCGCCAGCCGAACAGGTACGACCTGATCCCGATGTCGACCCCGTCGTTGAACTCTCGCCGCATCCGCCCAAACCGGACGTCAGCTTTCGGTTCTCCGCGACGGACCTTACATCACTCTACGGGGAATATGGTGAACTCCAATTCGACGAAGACACAGGGACCATCTACGTCGAAGAGAGGGACGATAGCGAGATAAGTCCGGAGAGTCGCCACGGTGAAGAGGAACCAACAACGGGAGAGGGTGAAGCAGACGACCGTTCAGCGGAGGAAGCAAGTGTCGAAACGGACGGCGTCGACGCGAGGGTATTCGGCGAAATGGTGCATCGGCTCTGCGAGCTACGCCCACCTGACCCCCACTGGCAGCATCTCATGGAGCAGACGCTCGTCGACGAGGGCACCACGGCGACACTCACACCAGAGCTGCAGAACCGCGTGAGTACCCATGCCCAGCGCGGCATGGACTACGTTGATGAGCAAACTACTGACGTCGACGTTGAGCACCAGTACGACGAGCTGTACGTTACTGCGGAATTCGAGTATGGAGAAATCTCGGGGTTCATCGACCACTTGATTGTCACGCCTGACGCGTACCATATTATCGACTACAAGACAGGTGATGTCACCCCTGAGGAACTGGAAGCTGACGCTGAGTACTACGAGAATCAGATGAAGGCGTATGCCGTCGCCCTGCATCAACAGGAAACTGGTCGTGCCGTCCGGGTTTCACTCTTCTTCACCTCCCTCGAGGACGCATGGGAGGTCGAATGGTCACCGGATAATGTACAGACGATCAAGGATATGATTGAAACAGAGATAGTGTACCGTTCTGAAGAGCTGCCACCCTACTGACCGGATAATACGGCTCTGGTGAATCGCCGAACTGCTCTCGGTCGTCGCTCGCGCCGGACTCTCCGAGGTCGGCATAGTGGTCGACGTCTTGGAGCCACTCATCGATACTCTCTCGTTGGTGTGGGTCCGTCTGTTCATCAGTACTCGCTTGAATGTAGGTCGCGTGATCTATCCTCAGTTACACCATCTTTCACTCAGCTTGTACATTTAAAGAACGATACTCGCTTGCAGCCTGTAAGCGGACAAGTGCCTGCTTACGGGGTCCGGCGCTACTCGACGCCTTGAAGATCTGGGACAATCGTGAGCGAGAGTGTGTGGCCGCACGGCTCGAGGATCAGCACCTCACAAAGCGTCCTTGGGTGCTAGGGCCGAAGTGCAGCATCACCGAAAACAGACTTCTTCCGGGGTTTATCAACCTGTTCTAGTAAGCAAGTGTAGACGCGATCCGCCCCAAATCAACCCGACCGCGCGTAGCCCCTCGTCCGACAGGGAGTGACCCCCCTCGCCGTACACTGTAGCGACCACGTCGTTCAATTGGTTGAGGGCCTCGTCGCGCATTTCACTGACTGCAGATACTTCGATGTCGAGATCACGCGCTTCCCAACGTTGTCCTCTTCGATGAGAAGAATGCTGTGAGTGCTGTTCCTGAAAGTATATCCCTCATTCCGTTAATGATCGCCTTTGTTCGACTCCTCAGGATTTGGCAGATGTGGTGAGCCGTTTGACCGCCCAGCTTGGTACCAGACNCTTTGTTCGACTCCTCAGGATTTGGCAGATGTGGTGAGCCGTTTGACCGCCCAGCTTGGTACCAGACTCGATCAAGAACACTCCGTAAGAGTTCTAATTCGAACTTAGAAGGCCGAATCTCCTGAAGTTTCATCAGCGAGGTCGTAAACCTGGCTGGGAAATTTCCTGACTCGAAGTGGAGGTACTCGCTTGTACTAATCACGTACTGATCTACATTGAGCAACGCAACTGAAATGAAAACTGGCGGTCTGACCCTGAGATCCTCAAAGCTGTGCAGAGCCCCTTTTACTGTTGCACCAATCGCCCGGTCAATCTCCGGATCGATGAATCCCCCAGCCCCGGCCGGATCTTCGCGGAAGTACTCGGTCGAAACAGCCTCTATCCAGCCCTTCTCATTGAGGTACACGTAATCGGGATGCTCTTGCCGAAACCGAAGATTGAACGCCACGACGCCATCCCCAATCGGTTTCCCGCTGACGACTGCTCGCTTAGAATGTCCGAAAAATGGCAGTGAAGGTAAATCACTAGGATGTGTATTGCTGCCTCTACTGAACACATTGTTTGGAATAAGGTGGACCACCAGAGCGGGTCCATCGGGGAGGCCATTTGGGAGATTGTTGCGAGCTTCAATTCGGTCTAACCGACTGTCTCGGAGGTCAAGTATTTCGTCCTGATGATCAGCAAGTTGGACGCCGGGATCGACGTTAAGGTGTTCGCGTGCTAGCTCTTGGTGCTCAGTCATGAGCATGTTTCGGAGTTGTTCACGCGCCCAGATTCTGGTCTTCCAGCCGTAGGGGTCTTGAATTTCAGTTTCGAGCCGCCTACGAAGCGATCCTGATGGGTTAGCGGTGGTGACAAACACCAAGAAGTCGTATGACCGCTCGTGGTCGGTGAGCTTGTCGGCGTCGGACGTTATTTTCTGGCGGAGTCGGTCGCTTCGCGTCCGGCTGACGTGGAGCGCGCCGATACGGTCGCCATCATGGAGGAGCGCATCAAGGCCTCCGTCTGCACCACTGGTTCCCGTCGGATCCACATCATCGTAGTCACGCTCGCATAGGAGATCAGCAGCGAGCTTTTCGAGATCCTGTGGGTATGCGTTTGCGAGTGCGGTTTCGAGTTCAGTCTGTGGCACTACTGAGAACCTGACTCTAAAACCGTATAAATGCCACTAGCAGACTTCTCTACTCATGAGACAGATTACAAACAGCCGTGAGTTAGAGCTTGAGCCTAGATTTAATATCGTCTACCAGTGTCAGATCCATCGGTTCTTTAATGCGGAGTTCGTGCTCGATACTATAAAACATGGTCTGGAGTTCGCTGCGATATGGTGACGGTGGATTACCATGTGCCCTCAGTTCTTGTTCCATATACGCTAGCAACGCCTCACCGTATTTCTGGGCTTCTGAGTTCTGAGATGCTGCCAGCTTGAAAAACGTCTTAAACAAAGATTCGGTCCGTTCCCGCTTGAACCGACTCGGTATCTCATCCGTGGTGAGGATTTCTCTATGGCACTGTATGAAACACCGAGTACTGGATTTTAGAATATCTCCATTCTCTACTGCCGCATCCGGGTTCTGGATATTCATCGTAATGCTGTCGGAGTTCCTGTTCGATAATCTCATCCAGTTTTCGAGGGTCGAGAACATCTCGTACAGCAAGTACGAGTAGTCATTAGCGAATTCCTCGTTCGGGTTGCTGTGGTCTGTTATCTCGAAATTACTACATATCTGATTGGTAAAGTGAGTGTAGTAATAGAGCCACATATGGGTCTGCATGCCTTGGTAAATCGACTCTGAGACCATGATGTCGAAAAACCGGATAGCGACGAAGACAGGGTCTCGGAACCCCTCATCAGAATCATGACCCACAGAGAACGATTTCCGCCGATGATTGTATTCATCCCTATCTTTCCGTCCCTGCTCTTCCAGAATGTGTAGAGTGGTATCACCAATCGCTTGGTAAGCACGTAGCTGATGAGCAACGTCACACTCATTGAGCAGAGCGTATAGGAGCTGATTTTCCTCGGGGATTTCATAACGGTCTGTATCGATCCGGTGCTTGTTATTCCGAATCTCTCGATAGAGAATACTCGATTTGTGTTTGATAACCGCCCGAAGGAAGAGATCAACTGCGTCAATCCTGGCGAATTCATCAAGGTTGACGTCAGTGATGAGCTGTACTCCCAGTTGCGGGTTGTTTAGTGCGTAGTGTTCCGAAAATCCGGTATCTAACAGTACGGTTTCTGTATACTGTGCTACTTGCTCCTCGGCGGTGGTGGGTTTCTTGATGAGGGTATCGTAGTTGTCCTCTATAATCGAAGTTAGCGTGTTGTACTGAGTACCGTTCATCAATTGCTGCATCTGTTCTCGGAGAAACCCAGAATTCCGAATCGTAGGTGAATCTCGAAAGAACACGGCCAAGAACAGACTGACGATGAGAATAGCGAACACTAGCTGTACGACCTCGACAGAGAACATGAGAGTCGAAGCTTCCAAAGCTCCAATTCCGGGTACGGTTGCTTGTTCAACGACGTAGTCAAAATAAAGAGAAATTACGTAAAGCAGCAAAATCCCAATAGAAAGGCCAGCTACCGCAGTTCGGCGCTTCGCGCCAATACTGTATCCGAGTCGTAATTGCCTGTGTTTCGGTAGAATCGAGTAGACCGCCGCGATGGTAGCCAGAATCGTAAAAATGAGAATTTCGCTCATGTTCTGCTGTGTCTATTCGCATCATAGAAGGAATTAAGGATATCTATCGCTGGGCTTCCTTGGAGCAGGCTCCGGATTCAACTCATATCTTAAGTATGTACACTGTGATGGCTGGGCTATGAACACCGAAAACAACACTGATACGTTACTGCTCACCGCCGAGGGGCCAGTTGAGAAACCGTTCGCCTACAAGGAGGGAGAAATCACGCACCGTGATGTTGAGGCCAGTGAGTTCACCGTGAGATCGCACATCCAAGCTCGTCAAGAGATCAGTATCACGCTTACACCAACCCCCGATTTAGAGAACCACATTGAGAGCGAATTTGAAGATGACCACAGCGGCCTTGTTTCGTGGATTTTCGCGTCGTATCTCGACAATGCAGACGAAGAGTGGTACCCAATTCGCTATGAAGAATGGAATGTCGAAATAACGACTGCAAAGCCCGGAGAACACCCAGATAACCTCTTTCGAATCTGTGCCGAAGAGCGCGCAGACCGCGATGGATCAACGACGGCAGCCGTCCTCCGGGGGTGGGCGAGCAACGAGTACTTCGAGACAGGGACGGTCAGCGACGCTCTACGCGTAGTGGAAGCTAACGAGGAATAAGAGTACTCGCTATTAACTCCGTCTTTCTCTAATCACTCACATTCAGTTGAATGATTGGAGCGCAGCCGGTCCGATTAAATGCTGACGTCCATTTCGAGATTCGTTATATCAATCTCCCGGCCACGGTTGTCCTTCCAACTTCCATTTTGGAGCAAGTTGACGATCACTCCTGCGAGATAGGCTAACCCGTTGGCATCATCAGAGAGAGACAGATCAGTTGCACTGGCGGCACTCCACTGTTCAAGAGCCGCATCCAATTCGTCTAGCGAGCATATCGGAGGGCTTCCATACAGAGAGAGATCAACCTCAGGGTACTGATCGAGGAACGTTGTAATGTCCCGTGAATCAAGTGCGTCTCGGATTTCCTCGATTGAGGGGGGGTGTCCAGCATCCATCGCTTTGCCGACTTGCCAATACAGGTGCGAAACATCTCCAAACCGAACTGATACCATAGATCGAAATCATCCGTCGTGATAATAAATCCCTTCCTCAGGTATTTGTGGTATCCGAATGGAGGATACGTATGGAATCTAAACGGACGGCGCAGTATATTGACGCACATGGGCCAGACGAAGAGGCAATTAAGCGTGCTTTTCAATGGTTGTTAACGCACAGTGATGAGAGCGACGACAATCAACATGCCATCATCGCAGTCAATACGAAATCAGCCTTGGACGGTACGATCTCGAAGGTTATCGGTGAGGACGTAGTAAAGCAGTTCAAGGAAACGAAGCACGTCAAACTTGATGAAGGAGAACTCCACTTAGTCACGAAGAGAATCGATGCAAGTAGTCGAGGTAGCGGTCCCGCTCTCGCACTCTATCCCGATAAGGACCTCCTCAATAAAATCGATGAAATGAGGGGGATCACCGACGTGTTGGTTATCCCTTGGAATCGAGACGAAGTTCAATTCTGGATTGACCAATGGGGAGCTACAGAGCTTGGGAGTACGTCGAGTGGTACTCAACCCCGTATTACTGATCCTGTCGTCAAGGAAGCCCTTGAGAGTCTTCACATGATGGTCAACGTATCTTCGGGCCTTACTCAATCATCTGATCGTTCAAAAGCGATTGAGATGTTCAGAATCATTCATCAGAACGGCCACCAGTTCGATCCAACTACGATTCGTGCATGGTTAGTAAGTCAAAAAGGCTGGCAGCCGGGCAATGCTGATGAGGTACAGGGAGTCGCTGAGGACGTGCTAGCCGGAAAGCAACTGCAGTTTGATAGTGGGAACTGGGCGGACGACATCTTGCGTCAGTGGCGAGACGCCGCAGACGCTGAAGATGAATAGGTGCCAAGCACTCTAAATAGGATGCTATTGTGTTCATCGTCTTTCTGTAGAGTGGGATGAAACTTGACTTGAATATCAAGAGCAGTTAGGTTCTCTGTCTAATTGAGCCATCCCAATGAGTCAGGTCTGCACTCGGATTGAGATAGATTGGCATCCTGGCTACTCGAGTTGTTAATGTTCACGCTCGGAGGGACCCTATTCGGTGCCTTCTAAAAATGGAGGTTCTGCTCATAGGTGTCCTCTCATTTGAGAATTGTGTGCTTATTAGAATGATTATGTAGACATATGTCTGGTTGATGGTTTGAGTAGATACAGACCCACTCAACGTCTCGCTTGCTCCGATTTGCCGAGGGTGCATTTCAGTTAGCGCGATGTGCTGTGGCTCAAGACTCCCCGAACTTCTCGAAACGCCCCTACTCGATTCATCAGCATGTTGTTCTGCTATATCTCAAGCTCAGAAAATATGATGTATCGAACGCTCCTCGACAAACTCATTGAAATGCCCCGTATTCGGAACATGATCAATCTCACTAAACTTCCTGCCTCGTCAACGCTGTGCAAAGCGTTCGATAGACTCGATATGGCGGCTTGGTGGGNTATTCGGAACATGATCAATCTCACTAAACTTCCTGCCTCGTCAACGCTGTGCAAAGCGTTCGATAGACTCGATATGGCGGCTTGGTGGGTGCTTCTCAATCTATCTGTTTCGCTGCTCCCAACTAACGGTGTTGCGGGGATCGACAGTTCGGGATTCGTCCGAAATCATGCCTCAAAGCACTACACGAAACGGGCGGAGTTAACGATCCAGCAGCTGAAAGTCACGCTCTTAGTCGATATGAGAGCAAGCGCGATCCTCGATCTCCACATCACAACGACCCGAAAACACGATACCCAAACTGCACCATTGCTTATCAACCGCAACGCAGCTGAACTCGAGGTTTTGCTCGGAGACAAGGGATACGACGATCAGCAGACTCGCACAATAGCACGCGAGAACGAGATTCGTCTACTCATCAAACATCATGAGTTCGGCTCACTTCAGAAAGCGTGGAACGCTTGGTTGGATACCGACCTCTACGGCCAACGGAGTTAGAGCGAAACAGTGAATATCGACTCAAGCGGAAATATGGTGCATTCGTCGATCACGCCGCTAGTGGACGTAATTTCGTGAGTTCGCTCTTGCAAGTCTCGTTCACAATCTCGACCAGGCCCTCTAATGATCAGTATAGGGAAAGCAGACAACGGCGCAGAAACCGGTCTCTCCGATATCTGTCAAGAGATGCCTGCTAAATATAGAGGTCGTATCCAGTAGTATAGTAGAATCTGGAAGTCTTTGCAGTACAAACGATCGTACTCAGCGGTTATCTGTCGAACTTCACCATCTCATCGGCAGCCGTGTACAGAAATTTCTGAGGATTACTATAGCTCTTAGGCAATATCAAAAAACAGTGGAATGAATAGAGAATATCCTACTCCGACAGCTAGGAAGAATGATGCCACCGCAGCAGAACGATAGATTTGTGATAAATGTCTTCGATTCATTTCTATAATAGCTTCGTTCCCTTTAATACCCCCGGAATGATATTCAATTATGTCATCTTGGGAGTGGTCCCCACCACTCATATCTAGAACCTTGTCCGCATCAAGTCCAGTTCGAAGGCTAATTCGATCTCCAAAAACATCTGAGTATTCCTTGCCAATTAGCTCGCTTACAGCAGTCTTTTCTCGGCTAAATATAGGACGCCAAGTGATGAACTGGTAAATGGATGATTCAGCAGCTTCCGGCGATAGAACTGCCATAGCCGGAGAGAAAACTCTCAGTACAATGAGCATCATAAACAAAGATATGAAACCTATAGTCAACATTATCGGCGAACTAATTTCATTTATAGCCTCGCTGAGTGATGGAACAGAAAGAAATCCTGAAGACGCAGCAATAGATAATAGCGTCAAAATCAAACCTGCTGTGGTCAATCCAACACGAATTATTCGAGTGGCCTGAGCCTGCTGCTCCTGAATAATCTGAATCTGGTCCTCAAGAACCCGTTGAGTTTCCTGTAGTAAGGGATCAGATTCTATGGACATATTATAGAATCCCGATCCCCCACATATTAAATTTTATATATAGTGTCTATTCTGGGATTTGTGAATATTTAACCTATCTCACAGATGATCCGTTTCTCTTCCTACCGGCAGGCTTGAGGAGCATCTGTTTTAAAGAACTTTGGATGATTCTCAAGTGTGACAGCAGTACGTTAGTAACGAAGTCGGTTTTACCTTCTCCGTATTTCGTCGATCGATTGAGCGAGATCTTTCGTTTTGAGGTCACTATAGGCCTCGTGAGTCGTTTCGATCGATTTGTGCCGTAGTACCTGTTGGGCCTTTTCGGACTCGCCAAGCGCGTACAACTCAGCGCCGAGTCCGCGACGTGCTCCGTGCGGTTTGAGATACTCGTGTCTGTCCTCAAGTTCGATGTTCGCCTCGTCAGTAAGGCGTTTCATCACCCGCCGTGCCCCCTCTTTGGAAATTGACGGCGGTGCAATCTCGTATTTACGAAGCAGGTCGTCGAGGACGTCTGTCTTCGACGCGTCGCCTCTCTCCTCAAGCGCCTTTGATAGTTGATCTTCACCGAGCTCAACCTGAAGAACACCGCGTTTCGACTGAAAATGGCCGGTTGGGAACACCGGCCATTCGTCAGTCGGCGGGGCGACGTATTTCCGGTGGCGCTCAAGCACATCGCGAGCAGCCTTCGGTAGTGGGACCTCTTCACGATTGCGAGACTTCCCAAAGACGGACAAAACATGTTTCTCGAGGTTGACGTCGCCCCAGGTAACACCGTTGCGTTTCTCGTCCTTCGAGTCGTCGAACAACTCTGCACCTCGCGCACCAGTCTCAGCGAGCAGCACCACGATCGTCCGATCCCTCGAGGCCGTCAACGGGTCCGTTCGGATCGTACCATCATTCGCCATATCGACGCGTTTGGTCGCATAATTCACGATCACCTGGCGCTGTTCCGGCGTCCAGAATTGACTCGAGGAATCGCTCGTATCCTCAGGCAGATACTCAGTCGCCTTATTTGTCTTCGCTGGGTTCGCGTCAAGCAGTTCCTCCCGAACACAGAATGAGAGGAACGAACGCACGTATGCGAAGTACGTGTTCGCTGTCGACGCTGCAATCTTACCGTCGACCTGATCTTCGCGGAGCGTATACCCGAACTCCCGAAGGTCGCCTGCCTCGAGCTCACGGATCTCATCAATTTCCTCACGCTGGCAGAACGAAGTGAATCGCTCGAGTGCCGGCCGCATAGTCGCCTTCGAGCCGTCGGATTTGATCGAGCGCTCGAGATAACGAGAAACCACTTCTCGAATAGCAGAACCCTGCTGATCAGTCGGGGTAGACATTCGTACGTGGGGTACAGTGTCGGCCCTTGTAAATTCCCATGGTTAAATCGCCCTTTAACCAAGGCCCTCGAGAAATTGGAATTCTGCCGTCTCAGACCATCTCGAGTATACTAAGAGCCAATACGAGAATTTGTGAACTATATTCCGATATATAAATTACCTCTCCCCGGGAGATACCACAAGTTCGGGATGTGGATTTCTACAAACCACCAGTCTATTGATAAGCTTCTCACTATCGTCCTCGGAGAGGTTGAGAGAAACCGTTTGTGAGGAAGTTCTTATTCTTCGTCTTCAGATGCGACAGCGTTCATAGCATCCATTCCTTGCTGAATTGGATGCTCATCATAGAGCTCCTCGCTTCGAAGATAGCCATCGGCGAGGATATTGTCGTCCATATCACTCTTGTAGATCACTTTCCAGCCGTGACCTGCTTCGTAGGTCACGGCTGTGACCCAGTCGTCGCCAATGAACAGTGCAGTGTCCATTATCTCTCCGTGTTCTGGATCGAATTTTATGTCCTGAGGCATTATTGACTGGATACGGTCATGTCGTTCGAGTGCGTCTCTCTCAGTATTCCTGAGAGGGCGGTCTGGTAGTGATCCGGCAAGAGAGCCTTCTTCAACCATACTTAGAGTAAGGCCGAGCGCGCAAAAATAATTGTTCGGTGTGAGCTCCAGTGTGGGTGCTAATAGGGCGCCCCTTCATCGGTTTCATCACACCGGAGCAACCCAATGAACCCTGACATCACGCCCGCCGTTGACGACGATGCCCCCGCCTTGGCGGGGGCGATCGTCCTCCACGCCGAGAAAGTCTGTGAAACAGCTGATCATCTCTGGCGTGTTCTCGGAGACGTCTCGATTCCCATCGATGGACTGACTGACGCCCGTCAACAGCACAAGGTCACGTTCGGAACTGAGTCGATGGCACGGATCTACATCTACCGAACGATCTACGACCTCGCTCAGAGCGAGGTCGCAGATCGCCTTGAGAACCGTCCAGCACTGCTGAAGCACCTGGGCTTGAGGAAGGTACCGACTCAGCAGAACCTCTCATATGCTTGGAGCCAATTCAGCGACCAAACGAAGACCACGCTCGAAGCCGCTGCGAAGGGAATAGCGCTTGAAGCCCGCGATCATGACGTTATCTCTGACGCGCTGGTTCCGATCGACCTGGACGAAGACGAAGAAGAAGCTGACGACGATGAAACCGATTCGGCAGTATCTCGCGCACATGTGCGCGAGCACGGCAGCAAAGTCGTCGAACTCGCTCGCCGACACGGCTTCGCCGAGTTCGACTCTGACAGGGCTGAAAACAGGGTTTACGAGGACGAACAGATCCTTGATCTGTTCGCCAACGCGTGTCTCACACAAGGCAGTGCTCACTCGGAAGGAGAAGCTGGCTGGTTTCTCGAGGAGAACGAGGTTTGTGACGACTCAACGTTTCTCCGAGTCATCAAGCAGTTTGCGACGCCGACCGACGAGGAAGTAACTGGCTCCGTTCAGGAGTTACAGATCGAAGATATCGTCGCATTCACCGAACTGTACCGGGAGGCTGTAATGACGTCGTTCGATGCAGCGACCGAAAACATCCTCCAGACGATTCGTCACGAGGATCCGTTCGACGACCGCCACGTCGTGGCGGCCGTCGATTTCACACACGTTCCCTATCACGTCTGGCCGTGGATCGACAAGGACGAAAAAATCCCGAAAGCAGAGTATCCTCCCATGGTGAGCGGGTACAAAGATGACGGCGAGATCAAGTACGGATACACGTTCGCGACGATCACGATCGTCGGGAACGAAGTCCCCATCATCCTTGGTATTGAGCCGGTCAAGGAACGCTCTGGATGGGAACCGGAAGATGCCCCGGCTGATTCGAAGGCAGACATAGTTGACGTACTGCTGGACAGAGCCCAGCAGTACGTCGATCTCGACGAAGTGCTCCTGGACCGGGGATTCTACAGCAACGAGGTGTACGCGACGATCCACGACCGCGGGCTTGTGTACATGACGCCAGTGCCGAAGTACGAAGAAGACTACGAGTCGATCGGGAAAATCAAGAGCAAAGAAGGAGTTGACGCCGCTGTCAAGCACGATGTTCCGTTCGCCATTGATGGCGAACTCCACCATACAGCGGAGTTTCTGTACGTGCCAGCGACTGACGAGGAGGCTGAAGGAAGCTATGCCGTGTTCGTGACCAACCGTGATCACGTCGCTCTCGACGAGATCAAGCACGTTGCCAACAGCTACAGCCGGCGCTGGGACATTGAGAACCAGTACAAGTCGGTGAAGGCGTTTCTGCCCAAGACGTCCTCGAAGGACTACCGTGTTCGGTTGTTTAGCTTCACCTTCGCAGCACTGTTGTATAATCTCTGGAGACTCACCGATTATTTGGTGAAGGTCGGAACAGACCGCGAGATCAGGTCGCCGCCGGTCGTGACCGCCAGGACGTTCGTCCGGGCGGTCGGTCAATCACTTCGACAAGGCGGCTGAGTTGAGAGCGCTCATCGTCGCTCGCCTGCGGCAAGCCGCAGGACTCGCATTCTGGGCCCAAAACCGCGTGTTGCGCGGCTTTCAGCACATCTTGCTCCCCGAATCACAGATTGCCGCATAGATTAGACAGAATTCGCCTCGGATTTCATCTGATTCTACCGCGATTCGTTTGTAGACGCGTTACATCCCAGAAGCGTGGTAGAAGATGCTAACCAGGATTTAGCAGGGCTAAGGCGTTCGATCGCGAAGAAGATGGTAATCGATGTGCCCGCTATCAAAAGTCAGTCGAGTAATCCAAATCCCTCATCGCGCATTAGTTCAGCAACATCTTCTGGGTTCTCAAATGCGTACTTGAGGGCGAACTCTCTCGCATCTGTTTTTGGAACTTCGTCTGTTTCGAGAGCGCTAGCAAGGGCACTCCGAAATTCGGACTCTTGATTGCTTACTTCCGACCTCAGATGGCCCTCGAGCCGATTGTCTCGTTCGTCTCCAACGTTAGACCGACGGACAAAGTATGGGTACCCTTGTGGGTCCTGCTGAGAATCAGTGACAGATGTGGATTGACTGCTAGTCGTTTCTGAGGTGCTCTGTACCTGCTGGGACTGGGGCGTCACTTGTTCAGCGCTGCTCTCGCCATTGGCCTGCGATTTGGACTCTGATTCAGTTTCGGCATCATCACTTGTTTGGCTGAAATCCAAATTCCCAGATCCTTCCTTCATTAGACCGTCACCTCTGTTTCAACGTCGTCATGAAGATCGAAGATTCTTTTCTCGTGCCCCTCGATATCAAGTACTAATTCAGAATCAATTTCAGCGTCGAACGTCTCGCTTGCGATAAATGCGGCCAGTTCATAGATGTCCCGAGCTGTCTCAAGTTCGCGGTCGCGAATTCGTCGCTGACCGGGCTCGCTTACCATCTCTCCATCTTTTTCGAAGGTTTTCCAGCGCTCTTCGATAACCTTGTATGCAGAACCACGCGCTTCCCACATCGTATCCATCAAACTCTCGCGGTCCGGAATCGCAACGGGAGTCGCATAGTTATCTGTGTTTTTGAACCGCTTAGAGTACTGTTGATGAGCGTTGGTCTGCCCGACACCAGAGGGAACGACACACGAAAGCCCAACCTCAATTCCCAGTTGCGTCTCCATGTTCGTGACGAGTTCCTCGAGCCCGTCGAGACTCAGATTGCCTTTTCCAGCTGGTTTGACTGGTGCAACCAGTGTCCGCATAGCATAGATCGCATTGTACAGAAGATCTTCCGCTCGAGCGTTTGGATCGATGAGAACGGCATCGTACTGCTCATGTAGTTGCTGCTCGTTCCATAACAGATCATACAGCAACTCGTACCGTGGAAACTCCTCTTTGGTCATGTTCTTCATCCCTGTCTCATAGGCGATTTTCTGCTCAAGATTAGACGTGAAGTCACCAAGCATATCGTGACTTGGAATTACATCGACCCCTTCATCTGAAGTTTCAATGAGGTCTTCAAATGCCCCATCAGGCATTTCCAGGACGTGCTTTACGAGATTGTCTGCATCCGGATCACTTCGGTGTTCGCCAACGTCAAACAGGGTTGTGAGATTTCCCTCTTGTGGATCGAGGTCAATGGCGCAGACGTCCAGTCCCATTCGCTCTAAACTGACTGCGAGGTTAGCTGTCGTCGTTGTTTTGAACGTTCCGCCTGACTCTGAATAGACGACTGCTGTTATCATCAGTACCAGGTACAGTCACTCATTACTTAAATCTGTGTCAGACATTTGGGGCAGATTATAGAGACAGATACTACTAACAAATGTACATAATACATGCCTGTCCCAATAGTACGTGACATACGTCTGTTGCTTATGTCTGTTACAGAAGTCTGTTATCTTATTCCGTACTTTCTATCTGCTACAGTTATCTGTAACAGACATCTGTTACAGGCTCTAGAAGCGAATATCCATATTAGGGATCAGATCACCGGATCCAAGTAGCGCATGCAAATTAACCAACACGGATGAGATCTCGTAGCGTGTTGGTTAACCTGTGCCGCTCTTACGCAAAGCTACGGAAACGACCGGGGGTGAAGCAATCGATGAGTGCGAAGAGCGACGCGCCGATGTTGTTCAATGACCAGACGCAGCCAAAGGTGTGAGCGGCCTGTTCCAAGCCGTGCTTGGACAGGCCGCGAAACTTCCGCAGCCACGGATGCAAGAGTGACCAGAGACACTCAACCTGGTTAATATGGACGCCGTCCGGCGAAATGTACTGCTCTTTGTGGATGACCGTCCGGTGATCGTATTCCATCCACCGATATGCCTGCAGTCCATCGGTCCAGACCTCTCCCAGCGGCTGGGAGAGGTCTTCAGCCTCCGTAATCAGCGGCTCAAGATCACCCTCGTAGCGGATTCCTTTCTTTGCACGAATGACAGTGAGCTCGTCGCGGCAGGCCGCGACGAGCGTCAATTGGTCGCCGTGACGTCCTTGCCATCGTGTTCGCCCACTCCGAGACGACCCGCCGCGAGCCCGTCCGGGCCGCGGCGGGTCTTGACCTTTGTATCCCGAGCACACTTTTCCACTCTCGTCGACCTGTAACGGGCCGCTGTATGGCTGTTTGAGTCGGTTCCAGACAACCGGGAAGCCGCGCTCGAGCGCGGCTTCCAGGTCACGGATAGCGGTGTGAATCGTGTTGTACGCGCGATCAAGCACAATCGCGATTTGATTGATGCTGAGTAGCGTATCAGCGTAGAGAATGAACGCGAGAAGGACCTCCCCGCAGGTGAGGTCCTTCTCACTGAAGGGTGTGCCGTAGGTGTAGGCGGGTTTGAACTGGCAGCTCCGGCACCAGACACGATCAACGTTCTCCCACGTTCTGATCGACCGATTTCCGCATTGAGGACACGGTGTATGCTCCCAGAGATGTTTGAGACGCCGCTCGACGAGGGCGTCGAGCGGCTCGGTCCGAAGCTCTAAGATACCGTCATCGATTAAGTTCCGAAGCATCCCGCCGAAGGCTGGCTGGGTGTGAGACATATCCGCCATACGTCGGCGGGATGCACTGACTTTTCCGTAGCTTTGCGTAAGAGCGACCTGTGCGAATCGTCTCGAAGTTGTCCAGGTTAATTACCAAACCGAACATCTCACTCAGCAGAAGCACCCACAACGTCAGCAAGGTCGTAGAGCACAACATCATCTCGAGTCGTGGCCTGCTGGCGAAGATCATCAGTATATCCAGATCGGCTAAACAGAACATACTGTACCGTCGCATCCGCTGGCTCGCCTGACCAACGAACGTGTCCGGCAGTTCGCTCTAGGTCTGCAAGAACACCCTCACTGACAGGAGATGACGTGAACTTACACTCACCAGCGACTAGTCCGTCGTCAGTCAATCCGAGGACGTCCAATTCGTGCTCTTTGAACCACCATTGACCGACAGTATGGAATCGGCGGTCGATCAGATTAGGGAGGGCTCGCTGGCAAAGTCGTTCAAAAAGTGGGCTAACATAATCCGATAGCTCAGGAGCAACGAGCTCGTCGTATGCGTCGTCGTCTAATAACCGAAGCCGATCCTGATTCCCATAGACGAACCGAAACCAGAATCTGAACAGTGGCGCAGAGAGCCGATATCGACCTCGCTTTGACGATGTCGGTGATTCAGTTACCGGGATGTGACGTTCAACAAGCCGAAGCCGACGTAGTTTCTGAAGATACGTACTCAGTGACTGGGACTCGACGCCAGCCATTCCAGCGATTTCGTTGGGGGTTCGGCGGCCATGCGCCAAGGCTCGGAGAATACTGAAGTAGGTATTCGGTTGTCGAAGCTCTGTTCGAAGGAGAAATTCCGGCTCAGAGTACAGGAGACCACGTTCTGAGAGAATAGACTGCTGGACATTTGCTGCAAGTGCCTCAGTGGGGTCAATGGTCTGAAGATAGTATGGCGTTCCACCGTAGATCGCCCACGCTATAACAACGGCTTCATCGTCGTACTGTGGGTAGAACTCCTTTGTGTTCCCGACAGAGAGAGGTTTCAGGTCAATAGTTGCTGTTCGACGGCCATACAATGGACTGTTGCCAGCAAGCACTTCATCCTCCATTACGCTAATTGAGGAACCGACAAGTACGAGCGTTATTCCTGTCTCCTGAAGTTGCGTGTCCCAGACTCGCTGAATCCGTGAAGGAAGTGAATCATCTTCCTCGAGGAGAAACGGAAACTCGTCGATAACGACGACTGCATTCTGATCACCTAATGCACCGAGTAGTGCTTCCCAGTCTCGGCGAATATTTTCGAGGGAAGGAAATTGGTCTGTAACTACGTCAACAAACTGCTCGAGTTGATTTTGTGCAGTCGACTCGATCGCCTGGTAGTAGACTGCATCATCCCGGTCAGCAATCGACTGACGGACGAGCTCGCTCTTACCGAGTCGACGTCGCCCGTATAGGACAACGAATTCAGCGCGGTCCAAATTGTATCGGCTCGTCAGTTCCTCAAGTTCCTGTTCTCGATCAACGAACGAGTCCATAGTATGGATTCATTCGTGTAGAGTATATAGTATCCTGGTTTTGGAAAGCAGAATTTTGGAAATCGTGATTTCGGAAATCATGATTTCTATAATCTGATCATGCCGCAATAGATCCTTCCCCGAAGACAGAGACACCTCTATCGATTTGTTCTACCCGGAAGACCATACGGCTGTAGGATGAGATAGGATAGAAATGATTTTCAGATACTATTTAGACCACACCCACACCGCTATCGATTTGTTCTACGCTGGATAAGGAGATGGGGATGTGAGAAAACAATAAATTTCATAGAGAGGAGAGAGGTCTGACGCCTCGTGCTGTATCCATTTATGTACCTATACTCATCATCTTTCCAGAGCAAGCGTTGAGATAGAACAAATCGATAGAGGGGTCTGCCTGAATCTGGAGAGACATTAGAGAAGTAGTAAACGACAACAACTCCAGTTGCGATACGCGGTTCGATAGCTATTAAACCACAAAAGGAAGGCAAATCAGCAGACTTCGTCCTACTAAAACAAATCGATAGGGGTGTGTTCTTCTAGCTAGTCTAGTAACTAGAACTAGAAGTAAGTAGCAGAGATTGATGATACTATAGAATCATTGGCAGAGAGACGATAGAAGGAGGTCGACACCCCTACCCACTCTTAGAAGAAAACAAATCGATAGCGGTGTGAGGGTGTCTTGTTATCTCTACGAACAATACAACAAAGCACCATACAACAAATCGTCAGAGGTTCACTGAGCAATAACTGGATCATCCTAGTTTCCAGCCTTTAAGCCCTATAGCTATAGAAAAGAAATCGACAGGGGAATATTTTAGTACTGGGATTGAGTGTCATTGAATATGCCCACAGATCCCGGTCCCAAAGAAACATCCGAGTCTACGGGTTCTATCAAAGATTTAATCCTCGAGCAAGAAGAATCTGCAACGCTCATCAAGAACCGATCTCTTCTCGAACCAAACGAGATCGTTGACGAAGAGCGTATCGTCGGCCGTGATTCCCAACTCACCGACATCACTCAGCATCTCCGTGTCGCTATAAGGAACGAGCGTCCGCCAAATCTCCTTCTCTATGGCCCATCCGGGACCGGAAAATCGCTTATTATCAATGCAGTCTGTTCGAACATCGTCGAACTCTGCGAAAGCCGTGATATTAGATTTGGTGTAATTCAGATGAATTGCCAGAACATTGGCACTCTTGGATCTGCTGTCTACGAATTAGCCCGAAAAGTTGCAAACGATGCTGAAGCAACTGTTGAGGTCCCAGAGCATGGAATTCCGAACAAGAAAAAGTGGCGTGAACTCTATCGTTTGATCAATGAACACTATGATACTGTTGTCTTCATACTTGATGAGCTCGATATGCTTGTCGGTCGTCGAGACAAGGATGAACCTGCTTTTTCTCGCCTTCTCTACCAGCTTTCTCGCGCCAATAGCACAAACGAAATCTCAGCTCAGGTGTCTGTGACTGCCATCACTAACGACACAAAAATGATGGAAAACGTAGGTAGCCGAGCACTGAGCTCCTTCACGCCTGAGGACGTCCACTTTAGTGATTATGATGCCAATCAGCTTCGGGCAATCCTTCGTGCCCGGGAGGACGCCTTTCATGAAGGCGCGCTCAGTGACGACGTAATCCCTCTAGCAGCAGCCTTCGCCGCACAGACCAACGGAGACGCACGGAAAGCAATCGACCTCGTGCGAACAGCCGGATCCATCGCGGAAAAAGCGAGCGCAGACCAGGTTCGTGAGGAACATATTCGGAAGGCTCAGGACAAGGTCGAAAAGAATCGCGTTTTAGAAGTGACTCGTGGAATCAGTACTCAGAAAAAGTTGTGTCTCTTTGCGACGGCTGCAGTTGCTCGCGAAACTGGAACTGGAGCTGCTAAGAGTCCGCATGGGTATCGAGTATATCAGTATCTTACGGGCACTCTCAGTTCTGACCAGTATCACCAAGAGACGTATGTGAACAAAATGAAAGAACTCACAACATATTCTCTAGTTGAGACAGAGCGGAAGAGTCAGGGGCCCCATTCTGGAAGTTATCTCGAGTTCACGTTTGGTGAAAATCCAAACACAATTATCGAAACACTGCGAGAAGACTCACGTCTTGATGACGTACATGACGAGGAGCTTCGTGCAGTGGTAAACACCCAGCTATAGCAATAACTCCCCTCGGAACAAATCGATAGAGGTGGGTGTGTGTGGGAGTCCTATCCTCTCGAACCTGGGAACAAATCGATAGGGGTGACTCCAATGATTGGGTGCTTCTCACACAACAAATCGATAGAGGTGTGTCTGAAGCTGCTAATTTATCTACTTGAATTCAAATTTCAGTTATCATCTTATGTCTGTCCTCGAGGGCTTGTGCGTCTTCGTCAAGTAGCGCAACAGTAAGATACGGTGCATACGATTCAAAGTATTCCACAACGGTTGCGATGCGTTCGGAATCAATTGCCTCGAGCGAATCCAGCAGCATGAACGGAACCGTCTCGTAGACGTCGTGAACCAGATATCCTGCAAGCGCAAAGACAAGTCCAGTAACTTCACGCTCGCTTTCGCTGAGGTGGTTGATCGAATCTTCGTAGGCTGTTCTCCCCTCAGTACTACGGACAATCTTGAGATCGAACGACGATTTCGTTACCTTGCGTCGGCCTTCGCGAACGTCACGTGTTGTCTGATCGATCCAGATCCGCTCGAGATTACTATACTCGAGAATCTCCAACAGGCTCTCCATGTGCTCGTTGAATTCCTCGACCGCACTGTCTTCGATTTGATCGATACGGGTTCGAAGATCGGCTAACTCTTCGGTTGTCTTTTCACGACGATCCTGAAGCCCCTCGCGGTCATCGAGCCGTTCTTCGATTGACGCGATTTTGTCTTCGACATCATCGCGTTCGCTTTCCTTTCGTTCGATCTCGAACTCGAGCTGGTTGACTTCGCGGTGTTGCTCGAGAATGTCTTCGGAGTCATCGGTCTCGAGGTCATCGATCTCAGTCTCGAGTTCAGTAATCTCTTCTGTGAAGGCCTCTCGATCATCTGTGAGATCTTCGACGCGGTCACGCCGGCGTTCGATTTCCTCATCGATCGACTCGAGACGGCGATTGGCTCGCTGATACTCGGAGCGATTCTCCTCGATTTCGTTAAGCGTCGCTCGTTTCTCCTCGAGGTCGTCGTTGATTTCCGACCGCTCGTTGAGCCGGTCCTCGTATACAGACTGGAGCTGCTCGATCGTAGTTTCGATTTGGTCGGTGGCGACCGAAGAACCACAGGTCCAACACGTGACGGTCCCCGAATCGGCATCGGAGAGTAGCTGATCGGTGACAGGACCGTCGTTGTTGTCCGCCTCGCCGCCAAGGAACTCTCCGGGATCCTCCAGCAGCTGTTCGTTGAATTGGATCGTCCGCTGAAGCTGCGAAATTTCTTCGTTGAGTTCGTTTTTCTCCGTCTGGAGCGTCTCGATTTCAGCTTCGAGACGACCGAGATTCGCTTCTCCACCTGCCTGCAGCTCCTCGAGGTCGGCTTCGACATCCTCGTGCTCGTTTTCTAGTGCCTCGATACTCTCGCGTTCGGTCTCGATTCGGTTGCGAACTCGTTCGAGTTCCGAACGCGTGTCCCGAAGCTCATTGAGTTTCTCATCGAGTTCGGATTGTTCCTCACGCCGGGTTTCGACGTCGGTATTCGCGGCCTCGAGTTCTTCCTCGGCAGTTTCGAGTTCGTCGTGAAGTTCTTCGATTTCGTCAATCAGCCGGGTTCGCTTAGCTTCGAGGTCGGGAAGTTGATTCTCGAGATTATCGAGTTCGTCGAGTTCATTGTCGATCTGGTTTTTCCGCTGCTCGAGTTGTTGGATTTCAGCTTTGATCGCATCGGTATCGACCGGCCGCATGATCAGATCACGCAGGTCATCGCCGCGAGCAACAGCTTGGCGAGCTTCGTTTGACTCGAGTAGGAATGCAAACAGATCCGCGATCTCCGGATCATCGAGATACGGGTCGCCTTCAGTAACGCTTGTGCCGTTCCGTCGGTGGAGCGTCTGCTGGTAGGTTTCTTCACCGAACTCGAGAACAGCTTGTCCCTCTTTGCTGTCTGCTTTGAGGCTTGCTTGATCGCTGCCGAGTGCCGCCATGATCCCTTGGAGTAGGGACGTTCGATTTGTTGCGTTGCGACCGGAGAGAACGGTCACTCCCTGTTCGAACGCCACCTCTGTTTCGTCGATGCCGCCAATATTACTGACAGAGAGGGTTGCTTGCTTGGGCGGTGATTGCTCTTGAGTATGCTGGCTTGTTCCCATAGGGGGAGACAATTGATTCGAAGGTAGGTATTTAACGGTTAGCCAGCCATATGATCTATAATGTTGTCCTCCTGATGTTTAAAGGGCGTATTTTGGAGTGGATCTGAATCTACTCTGAATGGAAATCGTGCATCCTTGAGAGTATGGCGAGTCGCTCTTATGTAGAGCTGTGGAATGCCCCCATAGCAAGGCAGTCGATGACGCTGAGGAGGGATGCGCCGGCGAGATTCAATGAGCGGATGAGTCCAAATGTGTGAGCGGCCTGTTCCAAGCCGTGCTTGGACAGGCCGCGAAATTTCCGTAGCCATGGTTTGACAAGCGAAAAGAGGCATTCAACCTGGTTGATATGGACGCCGTCGGGCGAGACATACGTCTCGTCGTGCACGACGATCTGGTGAGTGTACTCCATCTGTCGATACGCTTGGAGGCCGTCAGTCCAGACCTCTCCCAGAGGCTGGGAGAGGTCTGTAGC
>NZ_AOIA01000056.1:26426-59752 GCF_000337695.1 Natronococcus jeotgali DSM 18795 | reverse complement strand
GCGTCCCGACCGAGACGACCCGCCGCGGTGACGGCTGTCCCGCGGCGGGTCTTGGCCTTTGTACCCCGAGCAGACGCTACTTGACTCGTCAATTTGCACCGGTCCATCGATTATCTGTTGAAATTGGTTCCAGACAGCTGGGAAGCCTCGATGAACTGCGGCTTCCACCTCTCGAATGGCGTAGTACACGGTTTTGTACGCTCGGTCGAGCAGTGTCGCGATTTTCGAGATGCTCAGCAGTGTATCAGCATAGAGAATGAACGCGAGAAGCACCTCCCCGCTGGAGAGGTGCTTCTCGTGAAAGGGCGTTCCATAGGTATAGACCGGCTTGAACCCACAGCTTCGGCAAATAATCCGATCGGATGAAGGCCACGTTCGGATGCTTGGATCACCGCATTCTGGACAGGGAGTACGCTCCCAGAATTTCTTGAGTCGCCGCTCGATGCGGGCATCGAGCGGCTCTGTCCGCAATTCAATTACTCCAAGCCCAACGAGTTGTTGCAGCATCTTTCCGAAAGCTGGCTGAGACATATTTCTCCAAGATCAGCCACTACAGTGTAACTACGGGGCATTCCGCAGCTCTACATAAGAGCGAGATCAGCGTCCTTGTGGCGTCGTCCTGGAGCTTCGCGGCGGCGTTGGTTACTCGCGTTCGGTCGACAAGATCGCCAACGGTCACGTATGTAGTCCTAGTACGTGGTTGTTGGCGGTCTCGAGAAATCCGAAGAGCGGCCCATAGCTTGATAATGACTCCACCACAAACCNGTCTTGGCCTTTGTACCCCGAGCAGACGCTACTTGACTCGTCGATTTGTACCGGTCCATCGATTATCTGTTGAAATTGGTTCCAGACAGCTGGGAAGCCTCGATGAACCGCGGCTTCCACCTCTCGAATGGCGTAGTACACGGTTTTGTACGCTCGATCGAGCAGTGTCGCGATTTTCGAGATACTCAACAATGTATCAGCATAGAGAATGAACGCGAGAAGCACCTCTCCAGCGGTGAGGTGCTTCTCGTGAAAGGGCGTTCCATAGGTATAGACCGGCTTGAACCCGCAACTTCGGCAAATGATCCGATCGGATGAAGGCCACGTTCGGATGCTTGGATCACCGCATTCTGGACAGGGAGTACGCTCCCAGAATTTTTTGAGTCGCCGCTCGATGCGGGCATCGAGCGGCTCTGTCCGCAACTCAATTACTCCAAGCCCAACGAGTTGTTGCAGCATCTTTCCGAAAGCTGGCTGAGACATATTTCTCCAAGATCAGCCACTATAGTGTAACTACGGGGCATTCCGCAGCTCTACATAAGAGCGTGGCGAGTTAACCAACAGATGTCTGATCTGCCAATGTACATCCTCAAGAGCCTCGAAAAGCAGCCCCCAGAGACGCTGCGAGAGATCGCTCAAATCGCTACCGAGATGGCAGACGAAAAAGAGCGTCAGCTCGAAGCAGAACTTGGGGAGCAGGAGATTGACGATGAGCCTGATAACCTCGCTCGCGACAATGCACCATCAAGGGCGACGTTAACTGCGAAGAAAATCAGTGGAAACCAGTACTACTACTGGCAGTGGAGAGAGGGNCTCGCTCGCGACAATGCACCATCAAGGGCGACGTTAACTGCGAAGAAAATCAGTGGAAACCAGTACTACTACTGGCAGTGGAGAGAGGGTAAGAAAATCAAATCAGAGTATATTCGACCGGTAGATCCGGAACGATAACGATAAGAATGTAAAACATCTACCCTCTACAAGGCTACAATGTTGTAAAACCTCATCTGAGCTTCGCCTGACTTAGTTGCTTTATCTCTGCCGAACTCTTATGTAGAATAACATAATATGTAGGAGCATGTATCGGCGGCGGTTGCTCACCGCCTCAGGTGCTTCACTCGCCGGCTTAGGAGCGGCGGGCTGCCTCGGTTCAGGGTCCGAGGAGAGTGTCTTCGAAGCGATCACGGCGTCGAGTTGGGACCTTGAGGTCACGTTCGTCGAAGGATCGCAGATCGAAGAACTCAGCCTTGTGACTCCCGACGGCGATGTATTCACTGGTAGATCCCTCGAATTGGGACAGCGTCGAGTCTCGATTCCGCTCGTCGAGCACAACTTCGGTGAGGTTCAAACGACCTACATTCCGGGAGACGAGTACACGCTCGTGGCCGTAGACGGCGATGACGAACGCCACGAGCGATCGATTGCATTCGAGCCAGCTGTCGAACTCACCGATATCGCTATTTTCGGAGAGACGGAGGTTGGACAGGATCCCAGCTCAGGACCGTTCACTGACCTGCGTGGAGCTTCATCGACAGCACCAGCGATCGAACTCGAAAACGTGGGGAACGCCCCGGGGATCCTCTTCGAATCGGGCGTGGGTGGCGAGAACGTCCCGAACCCACGAGTAGGTCCGCCGGACCGTGACAGTTCGACACCGAATGGAGCGAGACTCATTCCGATTAACGATGACCGGTATGGGATGGTGTCGGCGATCGATGATGTAGTCGTTGGAGTTGATGAGACGACGAGTGCCGTAACCGTGTACCTTCCATTTGCGTTCCCTGACGAGAGCTACACTGAGGACGAGGTTGCGGAGTGGGCGGGCGAGAAGATCGAGGCAACGTTGGTTGTCGCGACGTTTCCCGAGACAGAGCATCACGCGACCCTCACGGTCAAGTTTGAGGGCGAGCTATCACGCGATTCGTATGTGTGGTATTTCGAGGAGACACAGCTCGTAGACGCTGAAATCGAATGACTCAGTACGAATCGCAGATCAGCCTCCGCTACGACGACCCAGAGAACTATTCGGGACGGAACCCACCGGATTGGGAGGCTCGACGCAAGACCGTCTACAGACGCGATGACTGGACATGCCAGAACTGCGGGCGAAAGAGCGGGCCTCACGCTGGTGACGACGGCGAACGGCTGCACGCCCACCACATAGTCGCGCACGCAGACGGCGGGTTGAATCGACTGTCGAATCTCGAGACATTATGCGACCCCTGCCACCAGAACAGCCACGAGCACGATATCTTCGGGGACGATTGGATCAGCGACGGACCGAAGGTGTATACGATCGGATCGGTACGAGCGAGCCTGCGAGGGGTTTTGGCCGCTCTTATCATGTCGGTATGGATTGGGCTGTTTGTTCGCTTGATAGCCTATGGGGAAGGCACTCAGCTTGACTCGCTCGAGGACGAAGCGGTCTGGATCGGCATCCCGACAGTAATGGTGTTAGTATTCCTTCTTCTAAAGCCGCGGTTCGCCACGATGGTACTCGGACTGGGTGCAGCAGGACTGACAGTGCTGATGGTGCAGGGGTTTGGGTTGGGTCCCGAACTGCTGGTGCTGGCCGTAATAGTATGGCCGCCGGTTCTGATTGGGATATGGGCAATCTGGCGAGGCCATCTACAAGGGATCCGGTAGCTCGTCGGTTCAGATTCGGGGAAAATTTTATTGCTAAGAAGTATCTAGTATAATAGAACCGCTAGAGTGACAATGACACTCACAACGTTCATCCCAGGAATGATACCGGGCCGGACACTGCGCAATCTCATTGTGTCCGTGGTGTACCTCGTCTGCTTTCCATTGGTGCCATTCATCCTCTCGTATGCAGTTTTCGCAAATTATAATCAGATTTCGGATCGACTCGCGATGCGGGATACGCCAGGGTTCGCTCCTGGAGGGGGAGCGAAACCAGCAGCGGTGACATTCGTTGCACTGTTGGTGACGATTTCGGTAATAGCAAGCCTCAGTGTCGCACCGTTCATAGTGCTAGCTGACAACGGCGACAGCTCTGATGTGTCGACCGAGGATGACACTGGGGTCGAGCGTGACAATTCACCAGCTGTCGATGACGAGGACGATGGAGATGATGCGGATGGCATTGGGACCGATGGGTTTGGCGAGAGATCGTTCCTTGACAATAGTAGTTCAGAGGAGGATATATCGGAAGAGGAGAGGGAAGAGAACACACATAAGGCGTTTCAAGAGATGTTGATAAATGAGGGGTACGAAATCACGGATGGAAGAATGGAGGAGGGGATTATTTATATTGAATATCGGTCATATGCAGAAGATCGTGGTGAGGTGTTTGCTGAGATAACTGATTTTGCTGAACACTACACCGCATATGATGATATTCTTCAAAACGAAATGTCTGAAGAATATGAGGGTGTATTCAAGGAACAGACAGAGGGGCTTCGCGTTACAATCTTGGATCACAACGACGTTGAGCAAAGGTCATACTCTATTGAAGGTGAATGGGCTCGGGCGTATTATGCCGGCGAAATTTCCGATGAAGAGGATGGCGATCGGATTGAAGACACGATCGAGGTCCCTGACCAAGCTGATAACGGCGGAGACGACGACAACAATAGCAACAGTAATAATAATGATTAATAATGGAACGTAGTTCCCCGTCAGACCAGGCCGATATCGTAACGCGGCGGGATTTTTTTGGCGCTGGGAGTATTGTATTCCTCAGCGGAACTACGGGATGTCTTAGGCTAAGCGATGATGACCAGCAATCTGAGGAACCAGAGAACGAGACGGGCGATAATGACTCTGAAAGCGACCAACAGGACTCCAGTACCAAAGAAGGCAATGGTGTCGGTCGCTTCAAGCAGTACACGGACGAGAAACTCTCCTACCAAGTCGACTATCCTGTCAACTGGAAGGTTGATGCGTCGAACGAAGATTACGTTCAAATTCTCAATGAGGATGAGACTGTGTGGATCTGGATCGAAATCGGAGAAGTTCGCATCGATCTTGAGCTGGAAGTCCGAAATTTCCGTGAGAACTTCGAGCCACGCTCAGATGTTAATATCCATGCAGACGACTCAGTGACACTCTCGAGTGGTGAGGCGGGCCATCGTTTCATCATCGAGATGACCGACAGCGAAACCAACCCCATCTTCGCTCACGAACTTATCGCGCAAGCGAATGGTAACCAGTACTGGACTTCCATCATTATTTCGCGGTCAATATATGATGACGATTACGCGCAGTTAGCAGAGGAAATCCTTGCGTCGGTTGCTGTTGGCTAACTCACGGTCATCTCTCTTAGGCAGTGTTCACGATGACGTTCTCGAGACGATCGGCACCTTGCCCTCCAACGAGCCGATCCAGTCCACTTTCCCAACCAACTGTGTTAATATCGATATCGCGCAGCTCGATAGTGTTCGAATATGGGGAGACATAGACGGCATCAGTTCGCTCATGGAGCGTGATCGTACAATTCTCGAACACAGCTGGGCCAGCAGGGGCATCCCCTTCTTCGCCCCGAGTGCCCAGTCCATATGTCCCACCAGCTCCCCCTCCCTCAGCGTATCCAATCTCAATTTCGCAGTTGCGCACAGTTTGGGGTCCATCCTGAAGCAACAGCCCGCGCGGAGTAACGTAGACCCCTTCTGGTTTCTTTTCAACGATACAACGGCTGTTTTCGACAACAGAGCCGGGATACTCTCCATTGAGAGCTTCCTCCTTGTCTTCGGTACCGTCCAACCATCCGACCGGCTCCCAATCATTCCCTCCATTAGTCCGAATCTGACAGCCGCCGCCGTTCCACGCAACACAGTTCGAGACGATCTTTCGCCCGGTTCCCCCGCGAACGTAGATCGCATTATCGGGCCACGGCCCAGAAATCACGTTGCGGAAGATGGTTGTCCCCTGTTGATTTGGATGACCAGTCATCCCGGTCGTAGACCAAGATTGACCGAAATCGAGTTCATCCGTATCCCCTCCGTAGCGGCGGGTTGTGCGCGTGTTGATCGTGTCTCTGAAATGGAGCCCGCCACCGCTCATATCGATGGACTCGATGAGCGCGACTGAGTCTGATGTAGCCGTGGCAACCCGCATATTGCCGTGGGTACCCAACGAGTGGATCCCCTCAAATCGGATATTTCGGATTTCCACTTCCCCGTCGATAAACGCGTTGAGACCCTGCATCCCGGCGTTTTCGTGCCAACTCCAATCAAAAATGAATCCACCAAAGACGAGATCCCCATGTGGGCTAGTCGGGGTCCCAATGCGGAACATCATCGTACCTCCACTATACTCTCCACGGTTGACTGAGTGACTATTGATCGCCTCGACACTACCGTGACGGATAATCGCATTCTGACCGATTAGCCCAACGTTCGACGTATTCGTCCGTCGAAACGGTCGATTCATTTTGTACTCTCCCTTCGGAACCACAATCAGCCGGTCGTTATCCCAAGCTTGCCTAAGTGGGGCGTCGATCGGTTGGTCTCCGGAGGGATCTGCACCATAATCGTCAACGAGATTGACCACCTCCGAAAACCGGTGAGCATACTGATCAGGTGGGAGTGCAGTAGGGATATTTTCACCGCCGACTGACACTGAGTTGGTTTGTCCACCACAGCCAGCGAGCGCCGCTGTACCTGCTGTGATCCCAATCCCTGTTAGGAATTTTCGNCCGCCGACTGACACTGAGTTGGTTTGTCCACCACAGCCAGCGAGCGCCGCTGTACCTGCTGTGATCCCAATCCCTGTTAGGAATTTTCGACGAGCCAGCTTGGGGATTGTCATACGATACCACCTCTTAGGGCACTAGCAAGTTCCCTCTGCTATATGTTTTATATTTCCCCATTTTTACTCATATAGGACGATGAAACAAATAATATACCGAAACTAAACATCAAGAACTGTAGATAGTTTTGTCAATTAATGCATATACAGAACACCCTTATTAATTGCTAGGCCATATTAAAATATTAAAACATTTGAAAATAGCCTAAATTATTTATGCAATTAGATAGAGTAATTCTCGCATGGTACCGAATGACAATGGCCTGGAAAAAGTGATCCAAGCAGCGAATCGAGTTCTGGGCTGTCAGAGTGCCGCAGCAGCTCAGATCACGGTATTCGTTGCGGCGGTGTTGCTACTGGTTCAGCCAGTTGTTGCCCAGTCGGCACTCGAGGAAGCCGGCGATGTCGCCTGTGCGGGCGCGCTTGGACAGGCGATTTTCCTCGGTTTTGGGATGTTGACGCTGATTCTTATCCTAGTCGGGTTGGCCCAAGTTGCGATCGGCTTCCTTGGGACCGGTCGTGGCGGTGGTCGTCGAGGCGAGCGCAACACGGTAGTCAACGGGTTCATCACGCTCCTTGGAGGGTTGTTCCTGGGAAGTATGGGCGCAATTCTTGACTACCTGGGGATCAACATTGACGGCTGCCTCCAGGGTGGGGAAATACTGGTCATCATGCCCTTCGTCTTCTGACCGCCCGGCATGAGACTCCAGTTTCCAGTCGATCGAAGATGGTTACTGGTCGCGGTTTTAGGCGTTGTACTGCTGTGTGTTCCTTTATTTGGTGGTGTGGGTATCGGAATTGTTGACGCCCAAGAGCACGACAACAACGAGACTGAGCACGATGGATTTAGAGCTGATCCTAGCGGGGAGTCGAATGTAACGGTCGATTTTGGCGAGGAGGNAGAGCACGACAACAACGAGACTGAGCACGATGGATTTAGAGCTGATCCTAGCGGGGAGTCGAATGTAACGGTCGATTTTGGCGAGGAGGTAGCTGCCGATAGTCAGCCCAACGTCTCTGATGATGGGTTCGGTGTTAGTTCGAATGAGACTCTCACCGATGATTCAGCAGAAGAAGATGGCGAAGATGTTGAAAATGAAACACCACCCCTGACCCAGGAGGAGAGTGGAGAAATCACCCCCTCGATGGATGGAGTCGAAAATGCTAGAGATGAAGCTCTTAGCCAAGGACGGGATTTTGCTGAAGAGCAGCTCCCTGGAGCCGAAAGAGTTGGTGACATCTATGACTCAGCACAGGTCGCAGAGGACGTAATGTCTGACGGTGCCAGTGGGATGCGCCAGTCAGCAGGTGAGTGGATCCACTCTGGAGTGGTGTATGTCACCTCGGCCCTGTTGAATGAATTAATCGCTGTGATCAATGCGATTCACGCAATCGCTGTTCAGGTTCCGGCACCGGGCGAGCCAACGGATCCCTCGAGTTGGACCAACCCTGAGAGCGAGCAGTGGCAGACGGTCTTTGCGGTAATTTCGTGGCCGATCGTCATCGCGGTTATGTGGTTGATCGCGCAGTTCGGTATTTCGTTCTCGTACGAGAGCGCCGAAAAACGCCGTCGAGGATGGAAACGTGTTGCCTTTGCAGGCTTGATGGNCTTTTGCATTTGTTTGCCGAGTTAGCTGCGGAGATCTATCCCGACGGTGAGCAATTTGTAACCCCCGAAGGTGCGGTCCGATTCGGCCTTGGTGTCTTTCTTTTAGCTGGGCTGCTCGTGTTCAAAGGTATCGTTGTCGTCGCGGCACTGATCGCTGTCATCGCAATGCATTTGCTGACATACCTCTCCATATTGTTTTGGCCGCTCAGCTGGGCAGCGTGGGCGTCTCACGGACAGGCACGTGCGTACGGTAGTTTCGGATTGTATATTTTCGGGGTCCTCCTCGCACTGTCGATCATCCAGTCTCTTATCTTGCGATTCCTCGTGTACTTGCCGCTTGGCGAATCGATCGCTGGGACCGCTGGTTCGATCGTATTAATCATCTTTGGGATTGGATTTGCTCTCGTCTACCTTCCTTGGAAGCTGTTGGAGAAGGCACAAGTCGCCGCCGCACTCAAGCTTGGACGGGAGCCAACCGAGCGCGCAATGCAGCGAGCACCGGGCGAGGTGAAACGCATCACTCGGGAGTTCCACGACAGAGCCGGACAGCGGCTCCCTGTCGGTAGTTCTGGTGGTGCCACCGGCGGTGGGTCCAGCGGGAGTAGTAGTGCATCGAGCGAGGCCAGTAGCGGATCCAGGGGCAAGGGTGGGAACGGCGGATCTAGCCAGAGTGGTGACAGCACTCCCAGCAAGAGCAGTGGCGGGTCCAGCGAGCCCGCTGATGAGTCCACGCAGTATGGTGATTCCAGCCGGGAGAACCGCAAGCAGCCCATTCCGTTGCACGAGAACAGGAAATTCAGTGAAATAGAGAAAGATCGGATCGATCGAAAAGTCAACTCATAACAACACTACCACTATGGAAACCCAATCATCACCAACTGAGTCGGATACGACTGACCGAGACCCGTCGCAGCTGGCGCTTCCATATATCGATTCGTCGATCAAAGTCCGAGGGTACAAGCTCAAACACGTATTCTACGGTGCCCCCGGTGGAGTCCTATTTTTCTTTGGGATTTTCGCCTCACCGTTCACCAGTGGTTCTGGCCTCTTTTGGGTGACAGCCGCTATCGGCCTCCCCCTAGCCGTACTCGGAATGGCTGTCTCCTACAGCACGGATTACGAGGAGACCACCGGGATCGACCGTGCTCGTGCGGGCCTTCGGTCGATTGCTCTCCACTGGCAGTATCCGAAGGCTCATCTTGAGTCATCGATCGAGCCGATTCACGGTTTCAAGCGCATTTTCGCCAATGGCTTCGCCGAGATGGAGGACGGACGCTACATCGCGCTTGTGCGCGTTGATGGTCGCCATACCGAGCGGCAGTCTCGCTCGGATGCAAACGACATGGTACAGGATTTGACGTTCGCGATCCGCCGCGAGATGGAGGGGGCGTTCGATTTCTTCGTGACAACGTTCGATACCGATGTCGACGAGATCACGAACAAGTACCGTGAACAACTCCACAGCAAGCGATTCGGTGGCGACGAGTGGATCATCGCTCGTGATCTCCTCGAGGATTACATACGCTACGAAGAGACCGAAGATGAGACGTGGGATGCTCGCGAACTGCGATCGTATATCGTTGTCGAGGTTGATCCGAGGGATTTCGACGAGCGCTCTCAATCGGACAGTGGCTCGTTCTTATCGTTTGGCGGAGAGGGCGGCCCAGACGCACGCCAGCGCAAGCAGATGCGACGGCGATTGCGCGATCGGGTTGCTTCAGCGAAGGCGGTCGCGGGTTCGGTGAGCGGCTGTTCGGGTGAATTAGTTGATCCAGCCGAACACGCCCTTCTCCTTGCGAAATACTGGGCTGGTGTCGAGCATCGACAGTTCACTACTGACTCGGCATCGCAGACGACGAACCTCGCGGTATGGCCTGATATCGAATCCACTGAATCGGACGCCCATGAGTCTGAAGAGGCGAAGTTAGACAGCCATCGACCGGGAGCGGTCGACGCCCATCTCGATGAGCAGGCTCGCGCCAGTGTAGAGACAACTCTCGAAGCGGATAACGTCGATAAAGAATCTGATGAACGGATTTCTCTCGATGTAGTTGCAGGCGTCGAAGAGGTCGAGGTCGCGGGTGACGGCGGAGCGACTGGCCTCGAACCCACAGACAACGTCGTCAGGCAGCTGCTCCAATCGCCCACTGAGGCAGGACCTGCCGACGAGGTGTTCGACGACACAGAGACAGCATCGCAGACGTCCACACTCGCCCGGATTCGAGAAGGGTTGTTCCATCCCCTCTCGGATGCAGAGGCGGGGAGCGACCGTGACGTGGAGTCTTCGCCCCTTCAGGACGCTCTTTCCCCTGGGACGTTCGACGTTCACGGTGATTATGTCGAGGTCGGCGATCAGTACGCCCGCACGTACTGGCTGACGGGCTGGCGTAAGCGCCCATCGGCGAATTTCCTCAAATCGTTGCAAACGCTCGCAGGGGTTGATTTCGACTTGCGACTCCGCGCACGCCCGGTTGAGAAGGCTGATGCAATCGACCGACTCAAACCGAAGATCCAGGATATTGACGCCGATATCAGCGACAGACAGCAGGTCCACGATATCGAGTCGTCGGTGATGACCGAAGACATCCACTACTATCAGGGGATGTACAAACTGCTGAAGCAGACGACAGTCCGACCGTTCGAACTCAATGGCTATCTCACGGTTCGGGTTGGATCGAAGCGGGCGCTTGATCTCGCGGAGACACAGATCGAGCAGGGCTACGAATCCCCGGAGACGCTTCCCCTCGACGTTGCGAAACGGCGGGCGCTCGAAGAAGCCGAAGAACGCGTACTAAACGCGGTCGAAGACACGCCAGCTGAACTGACACCCATCTCATCATCGAGAGCCGACGAATTATTTAAATCGGGTGGTCCGGGCGCACGCGACCATTACAACGAATTGTCTTGGAAGGATCACTATACGATGGTCCTTGACGGGGCGCTCGGTACACTGTTTCCGTTCGCGCGTTCGACCGTTCAGGACGAAGATGGGGTCGAGTACGGCCGATCACAGCACCACGGGCGGAAGATCATCGCAAGCCAGTTTGCAAGAGGCGGGGCCGGTCACAAGCTCACGCTGGCGGACTCGGGGTCTGGGAAGACGTACCACGCGGGAAAGCAAGCGCTTCGCTGGTGGCTCGCCGAGGAGGATCGGACGGTGATCTTCTTGGATACGATGGGTGGATTTTATCAGCACACGGAGGCCGTCAACGGCAACCGAATCGTCGTCGACGGCAACACGACGATCAATCCGCTGCTAATCCAGGAAACCCCCGAGACGGTGATGGAAACGAAAGACGTTGATCCGTTCGGAATGGCCCGCGACTCAGCGGTGAGTTGGGTTCTCTCGATCGTCAAAGCCCAAGGTGGCGATCCGGATGATTTCAAACACTTGGTTAGCGAGATCGTCACGGAGACCTACCGAGAAGCCGGGATCTACCCTGGCCGGCCGGAAACGCACAGTCGGGAGAGCCCAACAATGGACGATTTCATCGAGCAGACGACGACGATGCTCGAGAACCCGACGGAGTACACCCTTTCAGGCCACACTGTCGAGGGGGAAGAGGTCAAACAGGAGGTGCGGCAGTTCCTCCGAAAACTGGTTGGGTTCAAGACGCATGGCCGGTATCAGCACTTGATCGGGCAGAGCGAGGTAACGCTCGAGGAGGGAGAGGTCAACTATCTGGACTTGCAGCAGATCGAAGCGCTCGGGACGGCAGACAAATCAACGATGCTCCAACTCCTGTTGCGCAACGTCTACGAAATGGTGAAGCGTGCCCCCGAAGAGACGATTTTCCTCATTGACGAGGCCCACTACCTCTTACACAGCGAGGAGATGCTGCCGTGGCTGCAACAGGCCGCTCGTCACTGGCGACACTACGACGCTGGATTGTGGTTCCTCTCGCACCGTCCGGACGAGTTTATCAGCGGCGATGAGGACGAAGCCGGACACAAAGATGCAATCAGAGGACAATGTACGACGACCGAGTTTTTCCGCTTGAAGGATCTTGATCGAACGGTCGCTGACACGTTCGGCCTGAACAAGAGCCAATACAATTTCGTCACTAGCGAGGCGGTGACGGGACAGGCCGATGTAGGCTATTCGACTGGAATCGTCGGCTTCAGCGATGAGGAAGAGTGGTACACGTTCGAGGTGTCTTCCGGACCGTTTGAGGACGCACTGTTGAGTTACGACCCCGACAAGCACGGTGCGTTCCAGCAGTATATCCGCTCGTATGTGAGTGATCCCGCTGCCTTTGATCGGGTTTTCACAGGATCCGACGAGGAGCGCACTCACCAGGCGGCGAACGAGAGGGAGAGCGAAGAAGTGGACAGCCAGAACCCCGACAACCGAACGGATCAGATCGACGACGAGGCAAGCACTGATCAGGCAACGGATGAGAACGAGGCCGAAGAGGCAGGTGAGGGCTCTGTCCCGCTTGAGTCGGCTCTTGCAGCAATTCAGTGGGATGGTCAGTCACCCAGCCGGATAGCCGACAGTACTCCCGGCAAGGCTGAAGCAGCCTCTAAAACAGAGAACCCGTCCGAGACGGCGACTACAGACACAGGTGACGAGGACGAGAGGGGGGACAAAGCGATCAAGAACGACTGGACAAACGAGGATGAGAGCGAGGACCTCACTACGATTACTGGAATCGGAGAATCCTATGGCAGTACGCTTCGTGAGGTCGGTATCGAAACGATAGGGGATCTTGCAGCAGCCGACCTTTCCACCCTCGAGGAGGAGGTGCCCATCGCCTCGACGCTTCTAGAGAAGTGGGTCGATGCTGCTCGCGAGCGAGCCACCACTGACTCCACTGACCAGTCAGCTTCCAGTGCTAACTCACCGAACGAAATCGTGGAGGGGGTTGATGACGACTAAGACCGCCGGCTGGACGGGGGATGTCGTTCAGCAACTCGCCAACACGGGGGTGCTCCATCCATGACTGTTTCAGCAGATGACGACCGACCGAGCCCAGGTATGACAGACACTGCTTCCGGGACAGATGTTGCAACGTCTGTGGCCGAGAGCGAACCCGCACTAGACGCTGCATCACTCGAGTGGATCGTTGCAGAAGACGAGCGAGTGACCGATGTTGCCGACCTCGACGTTCAGTGGGCTGGCTCTCCGCTGGTTCGGAGCGGCCTGCGCGCGTACGCAGTCGGGGTTCTTCTTGGTGGGCTTGCAGTCGCACTCGCAACCAACAATTTTGCTGGTTACCCAACCGGGCCGAACCTCGTTGGACTCGCGCCGACCGAGATCGGACTGATACTGACGTCGGTTGTAATCCCGCTGTGGTGGCTCGGAGCTGTTCCAGTCATCCTCGGAAGCACAGGATTTGTCGTCGGCTTGCTCCCTGTCTTTCGCTCAGTTCGGACCGAATACGTTCTCACCTCGGAGGTTCTCTACGTTCGCAGACGCGGCATCCGAACGGATGGGTTCACGAAACTCTCACTCGAGCGCGTCGTCGAGACAACGCGTCACCAATCGCTTGTTGGCCGCCTGCTCTCGTACGGCACGATCACGTTTCAGACGGTCGAACTCGAGATCCCCAAAGTGACCTGTAAAGGAATTGTCAATCCGAAAGACCTCCATTCGATCGTTCTCGCCCTCGACGCGTCGGATCACTCTCCCCTCGACCGAAAACAGGAGTATGTCCGCGTTACCCCCTCGGCAGGCCAGCGAGCGCCCTCCGAGATCGTGAACCAAATTCGTCCACTGCATAGCCTAGATCCGGCCGAGGAATCTTTCTGGCAGAAGGTCAATCCATTTGCCGGCCCTAGCCCGCTGGCGTTCGAATTTATCATCTACAGCAACGGCACGGACGCACCGATCGAGTTCTACTATTCATGTGACCAACACCTATTAACACTTTACGATCGGCTCAACTCCGTCTATTCGGATACCGTCGAGATCGAACGAGTAACCGTTGACCTCGCCGAAAAACTCGTCGCTCCGGAGGAATACAGCTACGAGGAGTTCGAAACGGCACTCGAAAAGGGAGCCCTACAGACGTCGGTCGAGGAGGTCGAAGCGATCACACGGGTTCACCGCGATCAGCCGCTCGCAGCCGACGGGGGAACCACCACCGACAGCACGGAGTCCGAAGTCGACGCCCCGCTCGGTCGGCAACTTCCCAGCGTCGACCTTGGCGCACTCAGACCGCGCGAACAGGAGGAAAGCGGCGACCCCGGCTCGCTCATGTTTGAACTCGAGACGCCCGTTGATACCGGCGAGGGCGTGCTTGCCCGCCCTCACCCGGACGAGGTCGAACCCTACAGCATCCGATGGACGGGCAGCGGCGATCCGATGACGCCGATCAAACTCTTCGACGAGGAACTCGGCGACGAAGATTTCACGAAAGAGAGCTCCCACGCGCCGCTGACGGTACTGATCGACCACTTCGCAACGACCGACCACCCCATCGTCTTCCAGGCTGCTTTCGAAGGTGAGCCGGATGCGACTCGTCGCGGGAACCAGCGTATCGAACGGATTAGAGGCGAGCGCGAGACGTGGGGGGAAAAAATCAACCGGGGTATCAACGACGCCATCTACGGCCCTGAACCCGAACAGGAGCGCCGCCGCCGGCAATCTCAGCCGATTCCCGAAGTCGACCGTGATCTCATCGAGAACCTCAAGGACGAAGATTGGGGCCATACGTTCACGGTCAACCTGCGAGCGGTGACCGTCCCACCGAACTCGGCTAGCAGCGATACGTCCGAACTCAAACAGTCGCTCCGAACCATCAGCACGGTGTTCGACCCACTCGAGGGCGAGTTCTATTCGATCGAGAGCGAGAACCTGTACGACAAGGGGTTAGTTGCCCGCCGCAGCCAGACGTACTCGCGGCGCTGTTTCAACCGGCTTCTCGATCGCAAGATCGTCACAGGCAAGCGACTTGGCCGCTCGACGCCCGACCTCCATCTCGATCCGAACGAACTCTGTAACATGATCATCGTGCCGAGTACCGAGCATCTTACCGACGAGGCCACCAAGGAAACCCACGCGAATCCCGAAAGCCGGACCACACTCCCCGGCCTGGACGCCGCCCAGCGCCGCCAGTACACCACGGGGATGGCACTTGGCGAGGACCCCATCAGTTCCGTTGATGGCCCGCTTCGATTGCCGCAGGATCAACAGACGCGCCACTGGCTCGTCTGTGGGACCACCGGGAGCGGGAAAAGCCAGGTCATCAATCGAATGCTTCTCTCGCTCACCGAGACAACACCGGGACCGAACATACTCTTCGAGCCGAAAGGTGACGGGATGTGTACCAACTACCTCATGGGTCACTACAAGCGGCATGGCTCACTCGATAATGTCTACTACTTCCGTGAACCCGAGACGCTGCCCGCCGTCTCGTTTTTTGACCTCCGACCCGCGCTTGACGCCGGACACGATCGCGAGACAGCGGTCAAAGAGAAAGCCGACCACTTCCACGCACTGATGCGGATGATTATGGGATCTGACCAGCACGAGCAGGCGTTCGTCGCCAATGAGATCCTGACGTTCCTCATCCACGCACTGTTCGATCCTGTTCACGGCGACGACGTGTTCGGGCTGGACGATCTGGTCGAGGCTGCAACACGGATGCAGCGGAATCGAGAGCTCCCGGACGTCTCGGGAATCAATGATGATATCCACGAATCGTTAGCCAGCCAGTTCGCCAAAGAAGATCACCAGTTCCACACGACGATGGGAGCCGTGCTCAACCGGCTCAACCGCCTGAAAGAGGATCGCCATCTGCACTGGATGCTGCGACATAAGCCCGGACGGGATGCGGCTGGCGACAGTCTCTACGGCTTCCACGATCAGGACGTCCATTTCGATTTCCGCGATATCCTTGAGGAAGACGTGACGATCCTGTTCGATCTCGGGGACCTCACGCTCGACGCTCAACGCGGGTTGACGACGATCCTGTTGAGTAACCTGTGGCACGCGATTCAGCACCGACGGCGGGCGTCGTCGGACCACGTGGTGAACGTGATTCTCGAGGAGGCGGCGCCGTTCATCGCGACGGAGTTAGTCGCCGATCAACTCCTTCCACAGGGTCGGTCAGTGGGGTTGAGCCTGGGATTCGTGATGCAGTATCCGGAACAGGTCAAAAGCTGGGACAACGGCAACGGAGCGTACAAAGAGTTGCTGACAGAGGGGCATACGAAAATGGTCGGGGACATCTCAATTACGGATCGGTTCGCGAAAACGTTCACCCACGACGATCTGTCCGTTGAGGATGTTCGGAACCGGAACAATCGGATCGCGTCGGGCGAGTGGTTCACGAAGCTCGCGAGCCCCCAGTTCGGCGAGGAGCGACCAGCGCCACTGACGTTACACTCGCTACCGATCATCAGCGGCCATCCAGAGAGTGATGATCCACTGTCGGAGGCCGAGCAGGAACGCTTCGAAGAGGAGATCCTGCCGGAGACCATCGAACGGACTGATGAGGAGTACGGCTTAGACGTTCCAACGCACGAGGATACGCTCGAGTGGTCGCAATGGGGCGATTCCGGGGCCGAACGCAGTGTTGGGTCGCCGCCAGCACCAGATGCGGGGTCAGGATCGAGATCAGAATCGACACCGGAGGCAAGCCCACAGTCGGAGACAGAGCAAGCGGGGACACCGGGACTCGATGCAGAGCCGGGTTCCGAGCCAGACACGCCGGCAGCTTTGTCGACGGCCGAAGACGCAGGTGATGAGACGGACGACCCTCCCGAACAGGCAACGTTCGAGGCGATCGAAGACGGCGACGATGCCGACTCGAGAGAGGATACCGAGAGCGACGGCGAGTCACTGGATGAGGCAGCGGGGAGTTCGTTCTTCGGCGGCAACGAGGAGGGGACAGATATCAGCCCGATCGACGACGAGACGCTTCGAGCACGGGGCCTCTCTCGCGATGACGCAACGTTCCTGAAACGCGTTCTGGATGCGATGAACCGGGAGTTAGATGATTACTCTCTGTTAACTGGGATGAACGAGCTCAAAGAGGGGCTTGATGGGCTCGACCCCCCTGTCTTGATCGAACAGAACCTCCTCGAGAAATCGAAAGTAGACCGGCGACCGTATTACACAGTGCTTCCGGAGGGTCGGGAACTGCTGGGCCAGACGATCACTGCTGAAGCCGGCGTCGGCGATCTCGGAGAGAAGACACCCCATAAGGTCGGTGTAGAACTGCTGTTTCAGTGGCTGAGTGAGCAAGAAGACGTCGAGCGCGCTGAGCGGTATTACCAGCAGGATCCCGAAGCGATATTCGACGTCGCTGGATTCGATGCTGAGGGCGATCTCATATGGGTTGGGGAGGTCGAAATGGCGTCGAACAATCCTCAGGCGATCGTCTCTGATTATGACAAGATGGCGGCTGTTGAGGTGGATGTGGTCTGGGTATTCCCGACTCTAAGCGAGGCTCGAGACACAATCGAACTTCTTGTTGACGAAGGGCGAGTACCTAAACCAGTGACCGGTCGTGCAGCTCGTGAACTCTCCCGTATGCAAGAGTCGGTCGCCGAGCTTGATGCAGAGGGAATGACGACTGTCCAAACGTTCAGAAAATTGAACCGGGAAGTGAAAGAATAATGCCCCCTGACTTACCCCTGAGTCTTATTGCGGGGCCGATCTCTATCTCGAGTTGGACGCCGAGTTCAAGACGTGAAGACGGCATCCTAATCAGTGTTGGTGCGCTCCTGGCGTTGATCGTCGCGATCAACGTTCCCCACTTCGCAAGAACAAGACCATGACCTGGAGAGAAGCGACCCGAGACGAGATTTTCGCCTACTATGACCAGGAGTTCCCCGAGTACACGGATCAGCTTCCAGGGTTTATCACAGCAACTGGGCCGAAAGAGTTCGGCCTCAGTTTTCGGGATCGCCACCCGATCTGCAAAGACGACCGCCCCGATCGAGACTTTATCCGACGGGCAACGTGGCGGACGGACTCGACTGGCGAGCGGATAGCACAACATTTCGACGGGTTCGAGGACGTCCGCTCGTTCATTCAAGCTCCTGCACACAACGATCCGTACAGGGACAGCGAGTACGCCCTCGCCGATCCCGACCTTCTCGTGAAATCCGATCCCGTGTCAGAAGGCGTCTACTACGGGTTGGATAACTGGGAGCGCCCCTGGGTGATCGCTGTCGATATCGACGCGAAAGACATCGCCATAGCACGGGCCGACCGAGAACTCGAGGAAGCGGAAATCGACGCCCATCACGACGATCGCTCCCACACCGAAATCCTGCTCACAGAATCGGGCATCCAAGTGGCCGATCCCGCTGGCTATCCCTACGCGTTCGAGGACCTCGAGCGTACCATCGAGTACGGATTTGAAACGCGCGATATCTTCGAAACTGAGTTCGACGCCGACGAAACGATGGTCGTCTACTCCGGGCAGGGCGTCCACGTCTATCTGCTCAATGACGACTCCGAACACGACTACGATGAACAGAGTCGCGAAGTGCTCAATGATTTCCTGATCGATCGTTACGGGATTCCGATTGATCCCGTTGTGACTGCCGACCGAAGCCGGCTGCTCCGGGTCCCCTACTCGCTGCACGCGGAGGTGTGTCGAGTCGTTCAACCGATCGACAGCCCCGCGTTCGATCCACAGACGGACGCCCGACCGCAGTTCCTCGAGTGATCAGAATGGTTGACCCACGTAACTCCGAACGAGACGCCTACCTGGTCGCTGCCGTTCCAACCGAGTACACAACGAGCGAGATCGTCCAGCTGTTCGCCCGTGGCTACGATCGTTACCTCGTCGATGGCGAACCCGATCCCGAGACGGTGCTTTCGGACGCCGAGCGGTTCGTGACCGGTGCGTTTGAACCGGCCCAACGCGAACGAACCCTCGAGCGATCGTTCGTCGATCGGCCCGCGACACTCGTTTTGGTTGCGACCGTTGGGACGATCTGCGTCATGGAGCACTCCCGTTTCGAAAACACGCCTATTCGACGGAACCAAGTCATCCACCATATCCGCGAACTGTTCGCGAACAACCTCCTCTCACTCATCCGCGAGTACGATGATCCCACGCTCTATCAAGACATTGCGGAAGTTCTCTACGGGAAACCGCCGAGCGAAGACGGGCCACATCCGGGACGGGTCTGTACTGACGTCACGACTATGCCCGAGTTCGATACCGACGAATTCGAGGAGGACACCCTCTATATCGAGATTCCGATGGCAGCCGCCTCACGGGCCTGCCTTACCCGAACAACCGACGAAGCAATCAGTGCCGAGGAAACGGGCGAGATCCGGACACAGCTCGCGAACAACAGCCTCTACATCCCGATCAAAGATTTCGAGGGGGACTACCAGGAGTACGCCGAAACTGGGTTTGCCCGCTTGCGCTCGGCCCAAGAAGACGAACTGGGCGAGGACGAACGCAGTTGGCTCACAGCCAATGAAACAGCGATCAGCGACCGGATCGAACGAGCCATTCGCGGCGGCCACTACGACAAGCTCTGGCAAAACTGGAACCAGGGACAGCGTCTAGTGCGGCTCCTTCAATCTGCTATTAGTGCGAGTCCGAACACCCAGATTGGCGAGTTTCACACCTCGAGAGAACTCTACGACGCTCTCGAAGCGTACGACCCCGAGACCAACGGCGAGGAAGCACAACTCCGGCAGCTCTCAAACCACCGGAGTGTCGCGAAAACCATGGCGAACAACGAGTCCCACCAATCTATTACGATCGACCGGAGTGGCCGAGTCAACACCTACCAGATCGCTCACTCGAGTAGCGGAGCACGCCCGGTCGAAGTCGATGACCTCGAAGACCTGTTTGAACTGCCGTGTCTGGCTGCCCTGGATGAACGCCTGCACGAAGAGAAACCAGTTCGGAAAGATCTCTTCAACATCGTCCGGATGGTGATGTGGCTCCCCCAGTATCAGGACGCATCTCTCGAGGAAACCATCGATGATCTCCAGGATCTCTTTAGCCGGTGGCCGTGGCATGATCCCGAGATCACCGAGTACCAGATCAAATATGAAGCCCGTCGTGGAGAGCGTGGGATTGGTCCCGAAGGCACAACACCGCTCCCGATGAACTGCGATAACGACGACATGCAACGGTACTGTATCGGACAGGACCAATGCCCCTACACGATCTACGGCAGCCTCCCGTTTCCCGACGATATGTACGATCAGCTAGGNATGCAACGGTACTGTATCGGACAGGACCAATGCCCCTACACGATCTACGGCAGCCTCCCGTTTCCCGACGATATGTACGATCAGCTAGGTGGAAACGAGGACTGGTTTTGAGATCGGCAGTCTAATTCATTCGACTGTAGATCTCGTCTCCAATTTGTGACCCTTCAATGGTATATGCGACTTTCTATGAGATAATAATTAACACACTAAAAAGAGAATCAAAATCCAATTCCTGAATCAGATTTCTCTACTACTCTCCCAGATATTCTATGTTTGAGCTGATATCTCCACTCCGGCTCAAAGATACAACTATATAATTTGGTACTATATTATTACGAACCATTTAAAAATATATAATCTCGTGAATCGTTTTTTGAGGCTTGAAACCGCTATGAAGTCCCTTCTCAGCTAATTTTCTAAATACATCCCCTCAACCTCCATATTAAATTGATTTGTATCTAATGTGGAATAATTGGGAGCGGAATGAGAAATTCAATTTGAACCTCTAAGAGCAACGATAGCAGCACTTTGAGAAAGACACTGGCTCGTGAATCATTTTTCTCTCTCGTGAATCGTTTTGAAACGCCCTCAGAAAACGCCCACGCCCCTCTAATCTATTCTGTATCCGTTAAGTCAGCTTTGCACAAAGGAGAATCGTCCAAAGGAATGGGCCTTTATGCAGAAACAGAAGTGTGCGCGACGGGGTGCGAACAGCGGACGGTGGGAGAGGTGGAGGAAGAGGATGTGTCAGTACGCGTAAGACAGAATAGGATGGGAGTGAGGAGAGGCGGGTGATCAGAAAGGGGCTGAGATGAGGGGGGAGAAGGTGGGCAAAGAGAGGGGTAAACAGGGTGGTGGTCAACTGGGAGAACAGGATGATCAGGGCGGGGGGNGGGCTGAGATGAGGGGGGAGAAGGTGGGCAAAGAGAGGGGTAAACAGGGTGGTGGTCAACTGGGAGAACAGGATGATCAGGGCGGGGGGTGAGAGGGGGGTGGAGAGTGGCATTATACTGGAGAAGAGGCAGAGTGAGGAGGACGACAGAAACGGGGGGTGTTAGCGGTGGATGTGTCAGATCGCATAGGGTGAAAAGGGGAGGAGTAGAGTGGGAGAGTAGGGGTGGCACAGCGGGTGAGAGAGCGGACGGATGACGGGCTCGAGGGGGACAGGGTGAAGGGTAGGCTCGAGAAACAGGCTGGAGGCGTAGGCTCGAGGAAAGCGCTTCGAGGCGGGGGCTGGTGAGGTCGCAGGCTTCGGGTTGTACACTCGCACGGTGGTGTTGTTCGTTCCCCGAGACGGGGGAGAGGAATCATGAGTTGGAGCGACCGACACAAGTCCGACGACACAGCTGAGGAGAACGAGCAAGAGGGGGCACTGGGTGAGGAGTTCGACGAGTGGGTTCGGAACGGAGATGAACTCGGACCAAGAGGTCAGACGAAGTCAACCACAGACGACAGTGTAGGAGGGCAGGAGCCACGACAACGGGATGTGGCAGACGAGCCACTGCAGATGACGCAGTGTCCCCGCTGTGACAGTCGGGAGTTCGTCTCAAAGAAACTCGTCTACGAAGAGTTCCACTACAACGAAGGCGGTGATCTCGAGCATCATCAGAATCGGGTTCGCGCAGAGTTCGAGTACACGTGTCTTGGGTGCAAGAAACGGTTCCACGAACTGCCCCAAGGCGCCCGAGGGTACTACTCGGAGGTCGAAGTCCTCAAGCAGGACCTACGGCGGGCGATCCGGGTGCAAGTACGGGCGTGGCTCGGCTCGGTGAGTGATTTCGCTCGCCGCCCCTTTAGAAACTGACTCGAGGAAAGCAATTCGACTGCAAGGTCCTGTCTCTACCGATGACCATGATCAGTCCATCCTCAGAGAGTACAGAGACGTGTGAGAACTGTGGCAGTGGGGACGTTCGGACTGTCGCGTGTCCAATTGCTCGTGGAGAGGAAGCTCCGGTCGCGTACCAGTGCCAGCGCTGCGGATACATGCCCTAGGAGTCGGTGGGTAGGGGTAGACCCACTCGAGACAAGAGATCATCCATGAGCGACAGAAACGAGACGTGGTGCAGCGGTAGGAACGGACCATCCTTTCAGGCATCAGTGATGAGAATCCCGACCGGAAGGACGACGCAAAGATCAACGATCGATGCGAAGCGATGACAGCGGACGGTGAGCGGTGTAAAAACGCCGTCAGCTGCATGACTGACAGGCCATTTTGCAGACCACACTCAGACCGTGTCGACTAAGACTGTGGTATCTGGTGACTTGGTCACATCCGAGGTTGTAGAGCGTTACGACGAGACCGAGGCGTAACGCAGAGGCGAGATCGGTGCCTTCGAGACGAGACAGGACGCCCCGCACAGCACCACCCACCCACGAACCCCCACCCACCTCCAGGGTCCGGGCTGCTCGCTCCCTCCGGAGTCGGTCGCTGCGCTGCCGGGCTTTCCCCAACGTTCCAGATCGGTTCTGTTCGGATCCTTGTTCATCTCACTCGACGACAGGCGTTGCCCCCGATCAGCGGGGACAGGGTTAACGAGAGGGGGCCGTGGACGATAGCGAGGTACGTTCGTGGGAAAATCACCGGGACGTCAGATCTGGACTGATCGTGATCACGGAGGAGTGAATGTGGAACGAGGGATGTGGGGACGACGACGTCGGCACGACAGCAAGCCGGACTCCACTCTAGACGTGGGAGGACCAAGCAGAGCAACAGGAGCAAGTGGAGTATACACATTCCCCGAAAGCCCTCGGCCGCTCGGCATCCCGCGACCACCGCTGTGCGCCTCACTGCGTTCGGTGCTTACGGGGTCGGGGACGACCGAGACGGCCTCGCCTTTTGAAGTCCACCAGGAGAGCTGAAGCCGAGGAAGCGTTGGACCTTGCAGTGTTGAACGCAAGACAGCGGCAGCATCGAAATTGTGACATTCAATTTTCCACCAGTACCGACGCTCTATCGGTAGATTCTGAGATCAGACGATTCGATTTCAGCCGACTTGCTTGGTGATCAAAACGTCAGTTTCACAAGATACCACGTGAAGTGTGAGATGGACGATGGCGATGCCTCTCTCGAATACGTCCAGAGAAGGAGAGCAGGCGGCGAGCCCTAACTCGCCGCCTGCGCGAGGTTATGTACGATGCACTTCCGTGTGAGCTCCCGGAATTGGCCGTGCCAACTCCGGGAGCGAAGTTCATCGCCATCGTCTTTCAGCATCGCAAACACTGTCTCGCTCATTGACCGCTGATTGTAGATATCGTCGTCAATTCTGGCATTGTGTGCCTTCTTGAGTGCGTTTTGCTCACAGTGTTTAATCACTGGTCGCGTTGACGCCTCACCGCAGGCTTCCCGGAGATCGCTCCACGAGTACATCTTGTCGGCCAGCAATGCCTGCAGGTCTTCGGCGTTGCGCCGAAAGACCTGCAGCCCAATATGGCCGTCATAAGCTTTCTTTGTCGTGAAATGAGCATCCATGATGGCAAGTGACTCCGTATCGACGAGCAGCGTCGTTTTCATGGCATTGAACGAGTAGCCGACACGATTTCGATAGTGTGAGCTTGCCTGATCTCGCTGGAAGCCGCTAGCGTCAATCGACGCAGTCCCCGAGAGCCCCGCCTGCTCCGCTGACCGGCGGAGCAGGCGGCGCAACTCTTGCATCGGAAATTCATCGTCCCACACGCTGAAAGACGTGAAATCAGGAGATTTCTTAAGGCCAAACACGTCAAGGATTCCTGGCATCTCGTTCAGATAGTCCTCAAACTGTCGGAGCGGTTTGTTGACCTCCTCTTTGAGCAGGAGGAGTGCGATTTTCGTTGACGTATCGTACCCGTCGTCGCCGTCGGCGACGACGGGTACATCCAGTTCATCTACGTGGTCCGTGACGAACTCGTGAAACGTCTGTGCAAGGTTCCTGAGACGACCCATATCGCCAGACGGCGTCCAAATCCCCTGAAGTCAGCGATAAAACCCGCAGAGGGAAGGGCCATTCAACGGAGCATTGGACCTCGAGGAACACGTCGTCGCGACGTCGGTGGAGTGACTCCTCCCACATTTCAGGCGTGATCCTCAATCCAAAGTACCAAACACTCCAAACAGCTATGTTCCAACAGTCCCAACACTAGTGTATGTCGAGTGGCACCATAGATATCGACGAATTCGAGAACGCTGACGCCGACGAATTCGAAGAACGGAATGACACCGAGCGGATCGTGCTGTTCCTCGATGAGCACGATGACCGTGCGTGGAAGGCGGCGACGATCGCCGAGCGACTGGACCTTGATACGGACGCTGTCAATGCAATCCTCTCGCGATTGAAGGGACGCGGTCTTCTCCGTCACAAGCGCCCGTACTGGGCGATCACGGACGACGAGGAACGACTCCAATCTGCCTACCGGCTACACCGACACCACGAGGCTGCTGACGAACAGTACGGTGAGGAGCGTCTCGAAGAGCTTCAGACCGACGGGATGGAGCAAGTCCAGTGACTGCATTCGAGGAACTGGAACGCGGCGACATCGTCTGGGGGATTGATCCGCTCTCGGAGAAAGTCGTCCCTTGCTCGTTCTAGGAACTCCTCGATTCCCGAACCACGGGATACAACTCATTACGGTCCTGCTTTCCACAAAGACCTACCACGAGGAGGCACTCACACTCCGAGAGGACGACTACCAGGGCGACCCACTCGGGGAACGTAGTCACGTCCTCCCGTGGTCGCTCGTGACCCTCAACAGTGCTGCAGACATAGAATGACTCTATGAAAATCCTGCTTTGAAGCCCCTGTGCGTGAATCAGGACAACAGGGGTTGGCAGAGACCGAATGAGATGGAGTGCAACAAGCACGCTAGAATGACCGGTCCTAGCCCGTGGAAGGAAGAAGAACACTGTGCCACAGAGCACGTATAGGTGCCTTTCCGATTCACGCGCTATCAGCCCCAACGGAGGCGTTCAATGTACCTTGGAATCGACACCCACAAACGGTATTCGCAGGTTGCCGTCGTTGACGGCGACGGCAACCTGCAAGACGAGATTCGCTTGCCAAACGACCGTCTTGCCGAACTCGCCGAACAGTATTCTGGTGGTGAAGCTGCTATTGAAGCGTCGGGCAATTATCGCCCGATCTACGAGATGCTCGACGAGCATCTCGACGTTACCCTTGTGAATCCTTCTAAGAACCGGATCATCGCCGACGCGACGGTCAAGACCGATCGCGTCGACGCTAAGCGACTTGCTCAGATGCTTCGTGCAGATATGCTCGCTGAAAGTTACGTTCCACCGGACGAGATCCGCACACTGCGGGATCTCGTCCGGACACGCAAGTCTCTCGTCGAATCACGGACTGCCGAGAAAAACCGCGTCAGAGCAGTCCTCACGCGTACGGACAACACGTACGATAGCGAGCTATTCGGTCCAACTGGGCGAGAGTTCCTCGCGGAACTCTCGCTTAGTCATCCCGATCGGACAATCATTGAGGCACACCTCTCGGTGATCGACGCCTACGACGAACAGATCGAGGCAGTTGAAGAGAAGATCGAACAAGAGGTTCTGGAATCGCCAGCAGCCCAGCGGCTGCTGTCGATTCCGGGAGTTGGACAGTATACTGCCGCTGTTATCGTTGCTGAAGTCGGTGAGGTCGATCGCTTCGACAACGATAAGCAACTCGTGAGCTATGCCGGACTTGATCCAATGGTTCACCAGTCTGGCGACAAGGAAATACGCGGCAGCATCAGTAAAGAGGGCTCAGCGCCGTTGCGCTGGGCCCTCGTTCAGTGTGCAAACATCGCAGTACGGTGTGATGACTACTTCGGGAACTTCTATACTCGGCTAAAACAACGGAAGAACCACCAGGTAGCGATTGTTGCAACAGCTCGGAAAATGCTTGTCTCAATCTTCTACATGCTCACACGAAAGGAAATGTACGATCCACCGGGGGTGAGCGCCTGAGAGGCGGCCAGCATCTCAGGCGCGACCTGCTCGCGCTCTCAACAGCAACGGCACCGCAAACAAGAAGTCCCCCGCCTGCCGGGTGTTTCACTTCTCGAAGTCACTGCTTTCCAGCGGTTCTCACCTCTTGTTCGGGTGAGCGTAGCGCCCACCCGAACAACTATCACCGATCAAGTGGAAAATTCGCTTGCAGGATTTTCATAGGTTTCATCTCACATCGCTCGTCGACGACCGCACCGAGGATGTGGTGAGCCAGTTGACCGACTACATTTCATCGTGAACGGACTTTCAAGTTGTCAATAGAGACCCGGGAGCACAGGGCTCCTTACAGTCAGATTCGCCGAGAGATAACTCGAGATCAGCCCGATTGAACTCCAAATCACGTACAAATTCCAGCTTACACAAGCTGCAGACAATTCCAGCGGGGGAGGATTTCGACGATGCAGTCCACTTGTACTTGACTTTCGAGGAACGATTTAACTCGGAGCAACTCGAAACGTCCGTCGAAGAGCTTGGCTGGCGATTAGTTGGTTTTGGCTCTCGGGTTGTCGCTAGCCAGGTTCATTCGCCCTCGAGGTCATGTGCGTCGAGCTCGCCGGCGAGATACTGTTTCCCTTCACGGGTGATATTGTAGACACCGTTCCCGAAATGAACGAGGAGACCGTAGGTGACGAGTGTTTTACAGCGGGCGTTGATGTGCTGTCGAGAGAAGCGGACGCGGTCCCTGTCAGCCATTTCTTTCGGGGTATCAGGGCCCTCTTCAGCAAGATGCTCCAGAATGCGATCATCGGCGCGTGACATCCAGTCGGCGTCAAAGCGCATAATTATCTCTGGTTGCGCCGACGCTATCTCAAACGCGTTAAGTAAACTAAAGAAGCTATAAGCAACTATAGTTGACTCCCAACCTTTTAACCACCACCCATCCTAAGCGTTAGACGTTACAATGGATCGCTCATCAACGACCGGGCCTGGGGAATCGGCTGACCTCTTGGTCGACATCATCGAGACGCTCGAAGCGTGTGGGGNCGTTACAATGGATCGCTCATCAACGACCGGGCCTGGGGAATCGGCTGACCTCTTGGTCGACATCATCGAGACGCTCGAAGCGTGTGGGGTGGGTCAAGATGAGTACCAGATGTACGACTCCATCGATGTCGAGGCGCTCGAGCAGCTTTTGAACTCGTCCACCGAGGCCGCAGAAGTACAGTTCACAGTGGAGGGCGTTCGGCTTGCGGTGACACCGGAGAGCGTCGACGTCCTGATCGACGAGGAGTCCATTCCACCGAACCCGTAGCCGGTAACGCGGTCGACATCCGAGACACTCCCTGAAAGCCCTCGGCCGCTCGGTATCCCGCGACCGCCGCTGCGCTCCTCGTGCCTGCGGTGCTTGCGGGGTCGGGGGACGACCGAGACGGCCTCGCCCTTTCTGAGTCCACCAGGATGGCGGCTGTGTTGCCAAGCAACGTGACCGGCTGGACAGGTGGTTCGTACCGGCACTCCCCGCGCGCCGCGTGCCGCCCTCCGCGTCGCTCGCGACCGACCATTCCGGGCATGCGGGCGCTCTCCGCACCGCTCGCGCCCGTTCCGGGCTAAAGTGTATGTGCCCTCGACGCCAGCGCTTCACCCGTTCGGGTCCTGTGGACCTCGGCAAAGCCGACCGCGACGGACGTGGTTGCGTCGCGGCGAACGGGGAATGCGCTGGCCGCTCGCTCCGGGCGGGTCGGCGCGCGGTGCTGGCTGGGTCCCCTCCTAAGGCGCGCTCTCGCTCGCGCCCAGGGGGCGCTCGCGAAGGCGCAAGCGAGAGCGCGCAGACGAGTCTGTCGGGCGGTGACGTCAGTTGAAAACCGCGATGTAGTGGCATCGCGGTGTCGGGCGCGTGAGCGCCTTCAGGATCGGTGAGATCCAATGTCTAGTACAAACTCAAGCAGCAAGGAGGTTTCGGTCGATGAACAGGCGGATGAACAGAAGGGCGGACGAGCGGTCGATGAGGACGGGTTCGAGGTCGTCGATGAGACGCCGGAGTTCGAGGCATCGGTCGATCAGGAGGTGCACACGAAGGTCGAGACCGAGCACCCGGAGACGGTGGTCGGACGGGAGGAGAACGAGTACGGCCACCTGCCGTTGGCTCAGGAAGAGGAAATCCGGGCTCGGGAGGAAGAGCTCGAGCGGATCAGTGCGAAAGCAGCGTTCGGCCAGCAGGACGGGCGTGAGGAGCGCACCCGTGAAGTGGTCGTCGAGCAACGCCGTGTGCGGCGGGTCGAGCGGGTTGACCCCCGATCGGAGTTGGAGCAAGCGGAGGTTGCAGAGGTCAACACGCAGGCGATGCGGATCACGGAGAGCGTGCGCGGGGGACCAAGTCGGGCAGCGGTGAGCCGTGGGCTGGCCGAGAAGATCGAGAAGGGGAAGTCGATGATCGACGCGACCCTCGAGCAGATGGATGAAGTCAAGGCTGAGGCGGGGACGATCGTGGACATCGCGGATGTCCCCGAGGTGGAGACGGGCGAAGTGGACGTGGAAGGTGAGATCATCGAACTGTGGGAGCCCTCAACGCCCTCGATCCAACAGGTCGGGCTGATCGCAGACGACACGGAGAAAATCAAGTTCACGGTCTGGAAGAACTCCTACCAGACGAAGGTGAGCGAGGGAGAGACCGTCCGGTTGCGGAACGTAAAGAAAAACTGGCACAACGAGTGCTGTAATCTGGCCGTGACCGGCTGGAGCCGGATCGAGTTCCCTAAGCGCGGGCAGTGGTGGAACCGGTAATAGCTGAGCAGCCACTCTTTTTATGTGTATGACCACACGCTCGCTTCGCTCGCGCCCTCCCCAGCCGCCTCGCTTCGCTCCCTTCGGTCGCGTCGCTCGTCCCTCGCGCGTTCTGCGCGCGCCACCGCTTCCGCTCGGAGACAGCACCAGCGCTCCGCACAGTGACCACCATACGTAGGACCACCGAAATAAAAATCGTTTCCACGTGTGCTATCACACACTACTGTTTCGGTCATCGAGGAACTTTCGCGTTAATACAGCGACCTCCGAGCGGAATTTTTCCATATTGGTGGCACTGTCACCGTGATGTAGCTGTTTGTGCTCTTCGCGGACGATATCTTCGAGGACGGGCTCGTATAGTGTCTCGAACACCGCGGGCTGTCCACGATCTTCGAGTTTTGCTGCGAGTTTCTCGAATCGCTGCTCAGTCGCGTATTTTGCTGCTAGTTCCTTGGCCGAGCCGTCGATCGGGACCGTCTCATCGAGCTCACGAAAGTCGGGATGCAGCAGCTTCGCACGCTGGTCTCGTTTGTTCCGGATAATGACGCCTTCGGCAGGACCGTCATACCATTTTGACTGTGGGACAGTGTACGAATTAGGATTGAAATCCCGTGCACGACGTTCCCGTTCGAAGACGTTTACCGGCTGGATGCCCAGCTGCTCAAAAATCTGCTCAACAGCGTCTGGTGGTCGGAACGACTGTGTCTCGACAGACCAGACATCGAAGCCGAGAAATGGGGGTGTGNGCTGCTCAAAAATCTGCTCAACAGCGTCTGGTGGTCGGAACGACTGTGTCTCGACAGACCAGACATCGAAGCCGAGAAATGGGGGTGTGCATTCCCAGTCGTACTCGATCGTGTGGTGGTGCATTGCTTCACCGAAGAAGACAACGTTCTCCACATCATCGACAACGTTCTGGAGCACAGTACGATCAAGGTTCTCGCGGATATGCCGGACAGCGTGTTGATATGGCTCGGGAACGGCAGCAGGGTCGTTGTAGACACGATTCCGATCACCGAACCGAAGGAGTCCCGACTGTTGGAGCTGGAAGCGAAAATTCGCACCGTCAACCTTTTCGAGAAGCCACAAATGTCCCTCGTGGAAGAGCTGATCAGGTGCGTTCCCGACTCGTGGGATTGACGGAAATTTATCCATAGCTAGATTGAATGTTCGCCGATGACTACGCGGGTGCTGCAGGCTCATTCATCTGGCATGCTGAGGCCATCTTTGAGATCCTCTAAATCGCGTTCGAGCCGTTCGACGTGCGTTTCGAGATCATCAACGCTCATCAACGCTAAGCGGAGGAACCCCTTGTCACGATCCGGCATGAGCGGCAAGCGACTCTCCGCCTCGGTCTGCTGGGACCGCTTGCGGACCAATTCTTCACGCGTTGCACGGAGTTCCCGACGGAGTAGTTCTGCGTCGTCCATGGATAGTTCCACGCTACCAGAGACGCAGCCCGCTACGGCCCTGGGGGCAAGTCGCGCGAACCGCTTACTGGGAGCGTGCCCTTCCGACCAACGGCATCCACTGCATACGTCTCTCTTATCAGCGATTAGTATAAATGCTTTCTGCAGGTGTGTCTGGGTACACCATGGAGGGGATGGTTTTCCTCTGACAATTTGAATAATTGGCATTGCCATGACGTGCCCTGGGTGTGGCTCGAAGATCACGCTGAAGATTGGACCAGAACCGCCGACATAGACCTCGCTCGATACAGCCGTCTTCGATGTAGAGGCAGACGAGCAGATTGAGGTGCATCGGCAATACTGGACATCCGGATGGCGTGAGGAGCGTCATATCCGTATCGAGAAGATTGAAACAACTTCTGGTAATGATGAGGTAATTGAACGACTGACGTCCACCGACCAAATCGTGATGGGAAGGAAGAGAGATTGAGAAGATTAGGACACCTGAGGATGTGCTCGCCGAGGTTCGACGCCAGTGACGGCTGGAATCTAACGCGTCGAACACGTCGTCATGGTATGTGCCACGTTCAATGGGCGGCACATTCTGTCAACGCTACAGGAAAACCGTGAGAGGAGTACTGCGTTCTCGCTGTGAACGAATTCGCAGGTGAGACACGTTGTTGCTGTTCTCCGACTTATTGTTGCTAAGCATGATCATTTTTCTGCACATGCTTCTAATCGGCCCCGAAGCCGTTCAAGGACCTCCCAGACCAGCGTCGTTGGCGTCTCCGCCTCGAATGTGACCGCTTCATACGAATATGGTTCGGTACTGTTCTCGCGCTCCTGGTAATGTGTCCACCCGTCGACGTGTGGATTTGGTTCACGATGCCACCCGCAGTCGAACCCAGTCGAATCGCTGTAATGAAATGTGAACTGCGGGTGATCCCCTGGATACCACGTGATCCGGAGTGTTGCGTCGTCGACGAGACATCCCCATCGTTCAGGGGCAAGCTCGGCGCGAATTTCTGTAAACGTACTCGGTGGATACCCGCGAGCTCTCGTAACAATTGGATGCTGGCTAAGTTCGCCGAGGAGATCACGAAGGATACGGTGTCGATCACTCGATCCATGCCCTCCATCAGTCACGAGCCGCATCGATTAGCTCGACGCCACTGATGGCTGACCAGTGTACTCGTTGTAGCGTTCGAGCGCTTCTGTAAGCAGTGAGAGCCGGTAGGTGTAATGTTCCCAGTCGCTTGCAACTTGGAGCAGGTCTCGTGTGTCGCTCGCCGAGACGTCGGCGTCAGTAGCCTTCTCTCGAAGCGCACGGGGCGACTCGACGTCGTATTCGGCCTCGAGTGCTTCGAGCTCTTCTTTGATATCTGCAGCAAACTCGGCAAGGTCGGCATTCGAATGCTCGTTGACGAGTTCTCGGAGCTCACGAAATCGAACATAGGCAGGGTCTGGGGTATATGTCGTTACGCCTCCAGCATCGTTCGTGACGAGCATCCCGATATCGACGAGCCGAACGAGATGATCTCGGGCAGTCGTTTCTGCGACTCTCGCGTGCTCAGCAATCCAGACTGCTGTTTGAGGTTCACTTACCGTCATCGCGGTTGAGCGTACTCGGTCGAATGCGCTCGCGTTCTCCTTCCACGTCCGGACCCAGTTGGAGTCGCTCATGGATCACTGTACGTGGTATACACCAATAGTTCTATCGCCGCACCAAATTATCAAATTTCACTGCTGAGAATGTCCTCTCCGTCTCTCTCCCCCTTGAAAGATCGCCGGATGTGGAAAGGAACAACTGAGTGAGATTGTGAAAGCCCCTGGCACGCTCGATGCCTGCATCTCGCTGCGCTCCTCACCAGTTGCGGTGCTTGCGTCGGTGAGATTTCTCGAACGTCTCAGTCCCTTTCGATCCCCACCCACATGGGCTGATCGACTGGTCATTGTCATCGGTTGGATACGCTCGAGTGGCGGCTCGCCCCGCTCGCTTTCCTTTTGTGTGTCCGACCACACGCTTGCTTCGCTCGCGTCCTCCCCAGCCTCCTCGCTTCGGTCCCTACGGTCACGTTGCTCATCCCTTGCGTGCTTTGCGCGCTACTGTGAGCCATTCATTGCGCGTCACTAGTGATGCAACTCGGAGACCCTCGTTGGAGCCATCCAGTCGGACAGCACCCACAGCAGCGAAGACGGTAGATAGGACCACTTGAGGTGATACCGCTAAGTTCGAAGCTCACACCTGTGGCGTTGTTCGACCCCCAGAGGGGTAGAGAGATAGAGATAACAGTGACAGACAGCCAATCAGAGACGATTGTTGTTGAGTTGCCTTGTTTTGCCGCCGATTGACGACAACTTCAGACGCTCTCGCAGGAAGCTTCCGTCACATTCACCCTGAAATGGACGCCGTCTGGNATCGCTCAGACGGCTCGCACAGATGTGTCGGGATCTTGCCAAACAGCACGTTGACGATCCGGACGTACCCGCCGCGCCGGACGGCGCGGGCGGGTACGCCAAATGGGTACAGATCGCGTTGATTCTATACCGTGTCGAACTGGAGAAGAGTCTCCGTGAAACTGAAGACTATCTCAACGAGATGCCCGGAGTTCTCGCCGTGTTCGGACTTAACGAGGCACCGCACTACAGCTCGCTGTGCCGGTGGGAGCAAGAGTATCGGATGNGAAGCCGCAATTGACGCGAGTGGCTTCCAGCGCGATCAAACCAGCTACCACTACCGCGACCGCGCGAACTACTCGTTCCAGTCGCTGAAGACGACGATCTTGATCGACGTGAACTCACTAGCGATCAAGGACGTTCACTACACGACGCAGAAGGCGTGGGACGGCCACATTGGGATGCAGGTCTTCCGCCGGAACGCGGAAGACCTGCGTGTACTGTCCGCTGATGCGAATTACTCGTGGA
>NZ_AOIA01000056.1:20084-26419 GCF_000337695.1 Natronococcus jeotgali DSM 18795 | reverse complement strand
TGCAAAAGGCCCACAACGCCCGAATGAACGAAGACTACAACCAGCGCTGGATGAGTGAAACCGGCTTCTCGCAGTTGAAGGAAGACGACAGCGAGAAGCTCCGCTCCCGGAGCTGGCACGGCCAGTTCCGGGAGCTGACACGGAAGTGTATTATCCATAACCTGACGCAGGCGGCGAGTTAGGGCTCGCCGCCTGCTCCCCTTCTCCGGACGTATCTGGGAGAGGCATCGCCGTCGTCACTGGAACAATGACGCAAGATACCATAATCCTGACCCTTCGGCAAACACCGCTAGCGACAGCTACTGCATCTTCTGACTCCAAGAACCGGCCTCTGACGCCGTAAAACCGTGTATGATCAACCCCATCCCGACGCTGTCTTGCGTTCAACAAGGCATTCACTCAACAACCGAGGCTAGCGTGCAAAGCTGAGTGATGAGAAAGAGGCCGACGCGGTCGAGCGCGTCCTCGACCGCGTCGAAGCCTATCCCTTGCCTTGTTTTGCCGCCGATTGACGACAACTTCAGACGCTCTCGCAGGAAGCTTCCGTCACATTCACCCTGAAATGGACGCCGTCTGGCGATATGGNTAATCCTGACCCTTCGACAAACACCGCTAGCGACAGCTACTGCATCTTCTGACTCCAAGAACCGGCCTCTGACGCCGTAAAACCGTGTATGATCAACCCCACCCCGACGCTGTCTTGCGTTCAACAAGGCATGTTGAGTTCAAACCCAGGGACGATCCGCTGTTCAAGAAACCCGATCACGATCCTCACGGTGAAGTGCAGGCTCTTGCAGTCCGTTCTGGAGCGAGCTGCGACAGCTGGGAAATATACGGTCTGGTGCCAACGGTAGCATGCGAGGAAGCCACAATCCGGGATACCGACCTCGTTTGCTCGGAGTGTAGGTGAGACCGATGGCACGGTTCACGGCGGGTTCGACGAACGGGAAGGACACGACAACGCATCGGCCCGGTGGTGTTGTTCGCCCCTCTGAGAGGGGTAGAGGGTTCAAGAGATGTCGATACGCGAATTAGTCAGTCGACTGACGACCACACAGGCGCTTGAGATGTCGGAGAGCATTGAGGAGCGATTCCCGGCATGGAATTATGAGCAGGGGAACGTGCGTCCGTGGGCCCTGGGCCGACGGCAGTGTGTGCTCTCGTTGGTTCGGTTCATCGCGGACGAGGTGAGCAAGGTAGTGTTCTCGACGCCAATGGAGGTGACGGTCGCACCGACAGCGGTGTACCAGTTATCGTCGAGCTGGCCTGATCGCTTCGGTGACACGTACCAAGTGGCCACCTATCCGAACGCAAATCCGGACTGGGAATCGATCAAAGCTGCCTACGATGCTGGTGAGGCGGACGAGTGATGCAGCAGACGCTCTCCAGCTGTGCCTTCGGAAATCAGCAAGATTGAACCGCTCAGAAATACGCCGATACATCTAATACATACGGCGACAAAGCAATACATATGCCCATCGATATCGAGACGTTCGAGTCATCGGCACCGGATCGGCTCCAGCACTCCAGGGAGACGAACGCTGATCGCGTGATGCGATTCCTCGCTGCACATCCAGACCAGGCGTTCACGCAGAGCGAGATTCGGGATGCGACCGACGTCAACGCTGGGAGCATCAGCGTCGTCCTCTCCCGACTTGAGGATCGGGGACTCGTTCGGCACAAGGGCAACTACTGGGCGCTCGGTGAGGATGACGACGTCGCGGCGTACACCAGCATGCTCGAGAGTACGCGGGCGGCCAACGACCGCTTCGGTGAAGAAGACATGGACGAGTGGTTGGAGCACGCTGTCGACGACGCGGACGAGGCAACTGAATGAGTCATCAACGCGGGGATGTCGTCTGGGGACCGGATCCGTTCAAATCAAGTGAGAACCCGCGTCCGTGGCTAATCCTGAACAACGACACGCATCCGTTCGGCGACGAACAGTACATGACGGTCACGCTGACGACTACCCCCCACGACGAAACGGTCCCAATCGAGGATTCCGACTGGGTGGAGGGCGGGATGCCACGCCAGAGCTACGCCTCGCCCTGGTCGGTTGCGTCACCGAAGCATGCTGCACTCATCCGTCGGCAGGGTCGTCTCGACGAATCGTTCGTCCAGACCGTCATCGACGAGCTGGAGACGTATCTCCATTCTCCAGCCGACACTCGATAGCAACTGACCAGATCACGACTGGGTCCGACGCTCCATACGACTTCAGAGAGATGACTAAGAAGCTCCCGATTGCGTGGTGGTCAACGGTGTTCGTCTCGGGATGACCGCTGGCTAGTTTCTAAAGATCTTGACTGTGAGGGGTGACCGATAGCATCATCTCCGAAAGCCCTCGGCCGCTCAGCATCCCGCGCCTCGCTGCGCGCCTCACTCGCTCGCAGCGCTCGGTCGTTACGGTGCTTGCGTCGGCGGGGGACGACCGAGACGGCCTCGCCCTTTCGAAGCCCACTAGGGGAGCCGAACGTGGGGGTGCTTTGATATTCCTTGACCCGTGTGAACGAGACGGCACGTCCCGCTCACCTTCCCTCCGTCCGCGTCGCTCGCGACCGCCCATTCCGGGCTGCTCGCTCTCTGGTCGCTGCGCTGCCGGGTTGAAATGGATGTGGTTTCGCTCGTTGCGCTGCCGGCTTCCCCGTTGCGTGATGCTCACTCTAGACAGCCGGTGGCGTTGTTCGTCCCTCACGAGGAGTAGAGGAATCAAAGACGATGCAAACTGTTAGCCGGATCACAACCCCACTCGCCGTTGAGTTCACTATCGAGTCCGATTCGACCGTCGAGCATTCCCGCTTCGGCGTATTCGACGCCCCTGAGCACACTAACACGAGCTGTGATTTCTGCGGGAAGTTTGATTTGTTCCGACGCAGAGTTGTGAAACTGCCTGTGATCTCGGCGTTCAACTGATCTGCTCCGACTGCGAGAGCGCGTAACTCGAGACGATCGATCAGTCTAGCGGTATTACACTGATCTATGTCAACATCACCATCATTACACCCACTCGAGCGACTTGAATCGACCCAGCGGACGCTCCGACGCGCCCAGTACGAAGCCTTCGAGTTCGAACTTGTCGCGCAAGGCGTTCTCGTTCGCAACGCCAGCCACGCAAATCCCGCGGACCACGAGTATCTGGTCACGATCGAGGACGACTTACCTCACAGCTGTCCGTGTCCAGCAGACGTACACCACCGGGGTGCATGCAAGCATCGGGTTGCAGTCGCGATCCGAACGCCCGTTTTCGAGGCTGCATGCCACGCACAGCGAATTCGCGAACTCGAGGCCAGCGGGGTGCAGGCCACGGCGAACCCACCGGCGCCGTGAGTAAGCCCACGCTATCGGACTTGGTTTCACGCATGGGGTAACTCTGCTGGACTGACTAGCGTCGGTACGAACGTACCGCACGTGGTGTTGTTGTCCCCTCGAGGAGGGATGGAGGGTTTCACAGATGTCACGAGCAGACGAGACGACAGCACAGCCAGCGGAGACACCCGATGAAGCGCAGTCTACCGGTGAGACGACGCCGCTTCCACGACGGTTCCTCGCGACTGCTAGCGGGCCGGTTACCCGGATCACTGACCACGGTAACGAAACGACTGAGCATGTTCGCGCTGAAATCGCAATTGAGCACTCCATCGAAACGCTAGAAGAGTTCGCGACGTTCTGGGACTTCCGTGATCTCCGCAGCTGGAAGCAAGCGGCTCTCGAGGTTCTTCTCGAGAGACAGGAACCCGACGCTGTGACGTACGCTGTCGACGAGGACGACTTCGAAGCGTGGGACGCCACGGTCGACGGACGTATTGAAGCGTTCGCAGGGCTCGTCGAGACGATGGTCGACTACACAGGACGAGATCTTTCTTGTCGAGATACAATCCCTCACCGGATTGCAAGCCGAATCAACGCGCTCACCGATGGTCGTCAGACGACCGACGATGTTCTCAAGGAATTCGCTGACGAACTTTCCCGGGCAGAGCTGTGGGGGCATGGAGCGCACCTCGCTCTTCTGAATGTCAAACACGCCCACCACGAGTCGATCGAGCAGCCGGCCGCAACGCTTGCTCGCACTCTCAGTGACGACGGGGGGGAGGAGTAATGAGCGAGCAGTCGATCAAACTTGGCGACGTCTGTTTGGATCTCGCACAAGGGCGACCAGTGCACGTGGTCACCGATACTGGCCAAACCGTAGCTGAGTGGTCTGAGGCAAATAATTACAATTTGTTAGATAACTATAGAAATTCTCGATTCGGCGCAGCCGAAGACGATCGCGTGTTCGATGTCGTCTACTGTTCGAGCCTGAAGTCCAGGCCCTCGAAAACCTATGCATATCCGGAGCCGCGGCTTGGCCGTATCGAGAGCGAGGCAGTTGATGCCGGCCGCCAGGTTGCCGACCGCGTGGTCGTCGCTGTCCTTGAAGAGCTGTTCGAACGAGCAGCCACGGACGACGATGGAGCCGTGACCGTCCTCGAGCGCTATGCCACCGACGTCGGATATACGGACGAGGCTGCTGAAGCGCGCGAACTGGCTGAGATCGACCGAATCATCGGAGGTGAGGTCTGATGGTGGTCGATCTGCTGACGTACATCGACGAGAGTGATACACCTGAGGACACGCTCACCGAGTCGCAAGCGTGGGCGCTTCGCCAGGGCGGCCAGGCGGCGATCGATCGTGGTGACGAGAGTCTCTCACTTCCGTCGAGAGAACTTTCGGCTGACCGATGGCATCATTGGGGCATCGGCATCTCTGTCTGGGTCCATGACAGCGGTGTCGCTGTCCTCCAGAAAGATGGGGAGACGATCGTGACCGATATCTCGATGCTCGAGCACGTTTCGCTGGTACTGGTTGGTGCCCACGTCAGGATCGGTCGTGTGACGCGGATCGGTCCAGAGAGAGGTGACGAGTGATGGCGATCGTCGACACTGAAGAGCGGTATGCTGGTGCGTTCGACACAGTGAAGTGTCCTGTCTGTGGCTCCGACGAATGGACACACCTTGTCTATCAGGGTGTATTCTGTGCGACCTGCAACACTCGGTGTACGTTGCGTGAACCGTCTGGCGATCAGGGCTTCATCGCCGAGTTCGACAGCCGGTACACGTGGTCCGTCGAAGAGGCTGAGCCGATTCCCGAGACTGATGAGTACGGCGCGCTCGCGTCGGGCAAGTGGCTTGGGGCCGAGTCTCGTGGCTACGATCGCTACTGGTTTTCGGCGTATGCAGACCACGTTGACGGATACGAGAGCGAGTGGGAGCCAGCGTGGGATCGAGAGACGAACGCAAAGACTGACGAGAACTGAATCAGACACGAAGACACCCAGCTCTCCGTACGGTGGTGTTGTTGTCCCCTCGAGAGGGGNGAGACGAACGCAAAGACTGACGAGAACTGAATCAGACACGAAGACACCCAGCTCTCCGTACGGTGGTGTTGTTGTCCCCTCGAGAGGGGTGGAGGGTTTGACAGATGAATCGATTCAGAGAGCTAGAGCAGATTGTACAGCGAGCAGAACATTGCGAAACCGAAGCAGCCCGCAAACGGCGCTTGCGTGCGGAAGCTCGCGTTCATGGTGCTGCTGAGGAAGACCAGACCATCACCGTCGGCGGATTCATCGCCGACAGCGCTAGTCCGGTTCGAGAGCGAGAAGAACAGACGTACACACGACACATCGAGCCGCCAGAACAAGGCGGGAAACAGTACGTCCGATGTACCCACTGCAGGCGCGAGCTCTTGGTCGAACTCGGTGGACGGAAGAACCTACCGCATGCACCCGACTGCCCGGAGCGTGAGTCGCGATGAGTAAGTCCAATAGCCGGTCTGACGAGCAGATACAGGCCGAACTCGAAGCAGCACTGGCTAATCTGCGAAACGCTCGAGGAACACCTAGCCGAGCCGTTGACTCTCACCGAGGCAATCGGCGAACTCTCGACGACGCGCGCTCTCTACGACCAGCTCACCGGGACGGATGGTACTGATGGCTAACTGTGAGAACTGCGGCGGTCACGTCAGTGACCAGTACAAACTCGTGTTCGCTGACAACCAGGGCACGCTCCATCCCTGTCCCCACTGCCGGAGTCAGACAGATCGCTACGACGGAGCCACCGCTGGCCTCAAAAATTAACCTGCTTGGCGGTAGATATCGAAAACACACACCGATGGGCTCTTCAGACAATCCGGGGAAAGCGCTCGAGCAGTTCCAGTCGCTTGCACTCGTCTAAGACGGGTGGATCCTCTCTCAGGGATATCTAATCCTCGTGCTAGATCAAGACGCTGACAGCGGCCTCTTCGATCTCCTCGATATCGCTGAACGGTACGATATGGATGGCGACATTCGTATCATC
>NZ_AOIA01000056.1:0-20079 GCF_000337695.1 Natronococcus jeotgali DSM 18795 | reverse complement strand
CCTCTCTCATGAGTTACCCCACGCTTCGATCACGTCTAGACAATGTGGAGTAACTCTGTAGACGGCCGCCAGCGAGTCCGCACCGCTCAATGGTGTTGGTTAGCCCCCAGAGGGGGGCGGGAGGCGAGCTGAAGACAGTCATTCGTCCCCAGGAGAGTCCCAATGCCACTGCTTGAAGTCTACCAGCGAACCGTCGACGAAGACGTACAACACTCTGAAAACGATACCACCGTCTCCAGTGACAATGAGCACACAACCGACAACTGATGCCGAATCGGACGGTGAACAGCCTGCTACCAAGAGCGACGAGGTGGACCCCGCCGCGAGCATCCGTGACCGCGCCGAGCAGCTCCACGCCGAGGTTCACCAGTCGGATCGGTTCACCGCCACTACGTTCGGCTGCTGGAGTGCGCGGGCGCTCCTACGTCTGACTGAGCTCGAGGCTGACCGTCTTCCCAAAGATGCCCCCGACCACGAACACGACGCCTACTCCCATCAGTGGGCGGCAACGATGGCTTCAGCCGCTCGCTCCGACGTCGTGACCGATGTGGAAACGGGTCGGCTGCTCACCGGAAAAACCACACCGCACGAACTGGTTGCCGACCACCAGCAGGCGGCCCACTGGGTCCGCGAGGAAACGCGTCGAGAGCAATGAGTCGATCTCACTGTTCCAGGTGTGGCTACAAGGGGCCGAAAGAAGGACCGCTGCCCCAGCGGGGCTTGGACGTAATCCCGATCTATGAGTGTCCTGAGTGTGGCGATATCGCCGCGATCGGCTGTTCGTGTGACAATCCAGATAGCCACGGGCCGTCCAGTCCGACGTGACCGCACGCAGGTGATGTTGTTTTCTTCCCTGAGAGGGGTAAAGGCGGATAAAAATAGACGAATTGCATCCCGATCATGGTATCAAGCGTTCCCCAAGAAGGACGATGTTGCTCTCTACCCACATTGTTATAGAGCTGGAGAACCAAGATCCGAGCGAAAATGTCCCACACACCACCGGCGACTGAAGGGCAGGACGCTCAACAGTTCTTCGCCGTCGCCGAAACCCTGGCAGAAGAATCACGGCGGGATATCGTGGCAGATATCGTCGCCCACCCAGAGGGGCTTCCATCGATGAAGGAGTTAGAATTCACAACTGGGCTACACCGGACGACGATTCACCAGCATCTTGAGGCACTTATCGACGGAGGAATCGTTGAACCAGTTGAAATCCCTCCTGGTCAGCGGACGAAGGGCCAACCGAGCAAGTTCTACGCGATCAGCGATACGGCTCGACAGATCTTCGATCAGAATAACGTCTTTATCGAGGACCATTGGAAAGAGATCTACGATCGTGTTGAGAAACCCGAGGAGATTCAAGAGGCAGAAGCAGCCCCACGCCCAGATCAGGACTGAGGCGATGGAACTGTTAGACTAATACTCTTTCACACTCACCTCATCATGTCGAAGACTCACCTTCACCACCTTATCGAAGATACACTCACGTACTCGGAGAAAGACGAAGACGAACTCAGTATCGAGGAGTACCGCTCCCTCCGCCGCGCTCTCCATACGGACGTTCTCGACGTCATCGCCGCTGAACAGTCCTTTTTTGTTCTTGGAAGCTACAATTCCGAAGAACGCTCCCGACTCGACAAAACGGTCGAGTTCCTCTATAATGATGGGTATGCCTTCCTTCTCGACGACACGCTCGAGGCATGGGAGAACTGGACCACGCATTTCAAAATCTATGCTGATCGAGCGACGCACATTGTTGGCGTCTTCGAGCACGCTGATGGCGGACACGAGTGGGAGGCAGGATATCTTGATCACCGAGAATACCGCGAGAAAACGTACATCTTGAAACGGAGGTACCCACAGCTCGATCCAAAAGACGAACCGTTTGACGGAATGATGGCCCACTATATGCTCCTCGTCGATCGCCGCAACCAGTTATTCGAATGGGAGGGTAACGAGGACTCTAGCCAGGATGAACTAGAGCAAAGCCTCCTACGTGCACTCAGCGAGTTTCTCGCCTCACTCCCGTAGCTACAGGCACACCGGCTGTAGTGACTCCTGTGTGATGATCGCTCCTCTTGAGAGGAGGACATTTCGATGGACAGACCCCGCCGTCATCTGCGCTCGTTCGACCATCCCCGACGACGTTCCCTTCGATACAAACCCGGTAACGATCGAAGCCACGCTTGACGAGATAGGAGACGTTTGATTCGGATGTTCTTCCCGAACTGCCCTGCTCGTCCGGCGCCGACGGACGGCCTCCAGGATGCCAACGCGCCCAACAGCCGAACGCAACTGAGAATCCGAATAGTCCGCAAACGCTCTCCTCCTTTGAGGTAGACTGAACAATATCTCTCGACAGCACGCCGATTCTCAAAGGCCATCGTCGCATTATGCCGTTACCCCACGAGGGAGACAATTTGCGGTGCGTGGAGTAACTATATGTAACTTCCCAATAATGATTGGTGTGCTTTCACTTCCACTATGATTTCCAGAGATTAACTAGACTCCAACACGAAGCATATCCTATGAGTTACTACGACGACGACCGCTGGGAGTTCGACCCCGAAGGCGAAGGCCGAATCGAGCCCGATCCAACGAACTCGACCGCTATCGATACCGGCGGCTACGAGCGCGGTGATGATACACTCGTGGACGACCATATGGGCTACCCGGATACGCCCGGCCCGGGACCCCACGATGAAAAATCAACCGAACACCGCTGTGCGTGTGGTGCCCCGCTCGATCCTGGCAGAACGAAATGCGACTTCTGTCTCACCAAGGAGGTCGAGTACGAGAAGGCGGCCGACACCGACACCGATCGTGAGGCCACGGGCGTTATTCACGTCCTCATCGACGCCAGCAGCGAAGCCAACGCCGTCTGTATCGCCAAAACCGTGTTCGAGGATATCGCCGAGGACTCGTCCACGCCGTTGATCGACGACATCGATGAGTGCGAACTCGTCGCCGGCCTCGATGATGATCTCGTAGATCGCTTCGCTCGTAAGTGGGGGCAGCTGCCCGCTGCTGCCCCAATCGACTCGATCCCCGGCCAACGTCAACTCGACACCATCCGACAGAACGCCGGCCACGACTATCTCCGAGCGAAAGACGGCCACACCGAGAACAACCGCCCGACGCTCGATCCCGTCTTGTTCGACGCCGACGGCGAGCCGATCACCGACATTGAAGAAGTCGGCCAGCTGATCGCCGGAGGCACGCTCGACCGGACTCGCCTCGAGTGGGATACGATCGACGCCAGTGACGGGCCGGCGCCGACCTGGATCGTCCCCGCAATTGCCCTCGAGCAGGTCTCTCGATCAGAGCCTTCCAATCCATCCCGTGAGGGACGCACACGCCGGACGCTCGCGTGTCTGGACTGCGGTGAGGCGACACGACACAGGTTTGCCGGTTGGAACGAAGTCCCTCACCCCGAGTTCAACGACACCCCGATCTGGGAGTGTACCCGGTGTCAGATACCCCAGCACGGCCCGAATCCCGACAGCGAACCAGCCGACTCGCAGTCGCGGTGAACCCCTTCTAACCCCCTCTTCTCGTTTCTGGCCGTTAAATAGCTTACTCCTCTCCCGCCTGTGGTGTTTGATCACCCCCCGAGAGGGATGTAGGGAGATTGAGAGTAGTCGGCGAGCGTCGATTCATAATCGCGAGGTAGTTTCAATGACTCAGCCAGACACCACTACGGTCTTCGCAGGGCTTGACGGCCGAGCAGACACACAGCTTCCCGACTGGTACGCAAGCAGTCACGACGTCAGTGACAGTCCCCCGTCGTTCGCCGAAGCCATCCGCGACCTTCCGCAAGCGATCGATACCGAGGTTGCCTACAAGAACCCCGTTACCGGGCAGTGGGTCGAAACTGACCGGTTTAACGCCATTGTTGAACCATCGCGACTCGGNGATACCGAGGTTGCCTACAAGAACCCCGTTACCGGGCAGTGGGTCGAAACTGACCGGTTTAACGCCATTGTTGAACCATCGCGACTCGGTGACTGTACACGGGCTGACGGCGGTTCCATGCCTGGATCGGATTCGGGGCAGGTCGATCCCCTGTTCCACGTGCCCACTGACTCTTATACCATCCTCAACCCACAGACGGTCTACACTCCCCTCGAACCGCTCCTTCGAGACTCGGAACTCGACGGGACGCCGTTTGTGGACATAATCTTCGGCGAGATTCGCCAGTACCGAGCTGGCGGCGAAGTCCATATGGACATCATGTTCGACGGTCTCGAAGCGACCCTCCCTGGAGCCGATCGTGAACCGATCACGATGGGCGTCACTTCCGGATATGACTTCTTCGGTGGCCATGCGGTGTACGTTGAGGGATTCGCCCAGGACGGCAAGTGCTCGAACTCGATGCGGGCGCTCACGGACAAGCAGATCGTCAAACACGTCGGCGATGTTCGCGATTTCGAAGACTGGTGGGAACAGATCCTCACCCAGCTTGAACTGGTTGCCGACGACCTCGTGCGGTTCATCAAGGACGCCCAGGAGATTGACCTCGACTTTACTGACCTGCCGTTCACCATTGAGGAGTTCTACACACTGTTGGAGTTTCCCGACTACCTCGCCGAGCGAGCCGCAGATGATGCGCTAGCGAACGCTACTGATCCGTTCATCATCGACTTGTGGACGCTACACTCGGGGGCAACCTACGCGCTCACACACTTCTTCCGTGGCCGTGAGGGCGGCTCTCTCGACGCGTACGTGCGAACAGCGAACGATATCCTGTTCAACCCTCAGGGAACAATCGAACAGGTCGAACACGCTTATGAGACAAACCAAGAGAACGCGGAAGGCGAGCAAAAAGCACTCGAAGGCGAGTGCGGGCTGGCTCGGATCGAGCAGGCGACGGCGGATATCCAGGCCGACGTCGAACAGTTCGAAACCCGCGAAGAAGCACTTCGGGACCGATTCCAGACCGCAATGGAGTGATCTGATAGAGCTGCCCGCTGCGAGAGCTCCGCATAAAATAGGAAACAGTAGAATTATGTATCAATTTAGTACAATCGCAAACTAAGGGATGGGAGATCTGACAGAGACGCTGTCGGTCGAAAATGTCGTCGGATCAACGAGCCTCGAACAAGAACTCGACCTCGAATCACTTGCCGACGATCTTGATAGAGTCTCATATAATCCGGACCAATTCCCGGGACTGGTCTCGCGAACAACAAACCCGAAAGCGACCTCACTGATTTTTCGCTCGGGGAAGGTCGTCTGTACAGGTGCGTCCTCTGTTGAGGATTTGACTGAATCAGTCGAACTGACGCTTGACAAACTTCGTGAACTCGGGCTCCAGGTTCCTGCCGATCCGGGGGTGACCCTTCAGAATATGGTGACCAGTGGCGATCTCGGAACGCGACTCAACCTCAACGCGATCGCAATCGGACTGGGCTTGGAGGCCGTCGAGTACGAACCTGAACAGTTCCCAGGGCTAGTCTATCGACCCGATGACTTGGATGCGGTCGTCTTGTTGTTTGGGAGTGGCAAACTTGTCATCACTGGTGGAACCCAGCATAGTGATGCTGAAGACGCGATTGAGTCCGTTCAGATGCGTTTGACCGATCTCGGGCTTCTCGAATGACGCTTGACTGGTGAGTTTGGAGAGGATTTTTCCTGTTCTTTCCTGAAACCGGAATGACACGCGGATTGAAGATTGCGTGGTTGGATCGTTCTTCGATCATTCGTCTCGCCGGCGAGGAACAGTAACCAGCAAGTCCTGCAGCCCTCAGTAGCTTGCGTACGATGGTGTTGGTCGATCCCCGAGAGGGATGGAGGATTCGTTCACATGACTGATCGACCCGAGATCACGACCCAGCACCAAGCCGCGTTTACCGACGACGGTGAACTCGAACTGACCGAAGAGAGCGTCGAAACCTCGCTCGAGGATTTCGGTGCCGATGTCAGCCATCGTGACGTCGAGCCCCGTCTTGATCGCCCCGCCGCTACAGAGTTCGGCGTTGACGACCGCGTTGAAGTTCGTCAGTTGGAGGGTAGCGACACTGATCAGGCATCGTTGTTTGCGGATACAGCTGCCGATCAGCAGACGCTCACAGGCGAGGACGCAAGCGCACAGTTCCTTTTTGAGGCTCCCAAGGAGAACAATGAGTGATCCGTCTGAGGGCCCTCACCTCCCCCTCTCGAACGAACCACAACCTGGTTGAATGCAAGAACACGCGTCCTTGCGTTGGTTGTAGCGACTCCTGATCCGCCAGTCTGTGGTGAGTCCACTCACGGCGATATGTATCCGCGCTGTGAAGCAGCCGTGCTAACCGGCCGATTCAATAAGAACGGAGAGCAGGTCCTCGAGTGCGAACGGTGTCTGTACCGTCCATAGGCATGGAAAACTATGGATCCCTGATCAGACGTCAGTAGTGTTGGTATTCCTTCTGCGAGGGGTGGAGGATTTCAGAGATGGGATTACAGTTAGAAAAGACAGCACAGACCGTGAGCGGAGGCGAGAACTGATGCTTGACAATTTGCCACCGGGCGTCCGTCCAGCAGACTGCGTGCCTGATGAGCCTAAACTGCCCGTTGATCCTGATTGCCACTGCGAGGCCCGGATTGAACGCGAGATGGGGGACCACTGATGGGGGCCGTTACCTTCGAAACGCTCGCGCTCGGCAAAACCGCCGACGAGGCGTTCAGCAACGCCGTCGAGGATGCGAAGCACATGCACGGTCACGCTGGGTATACGGGAACGATCGCTGAGAAATCCTCGTTCACAGTTATCCCTGAGAGCGAGCACAGGGGCCGCCAGAAACTGACGGTCGCTCGTAAACTGATCGACCAAGCAGATCAACGGATTCAACGCAAGCGTGGTCCCGCCGGAGCGATCAACTGTTCCGGGACGGAGACCGCCAAACGGTATCGTGAACAGCACGGCCTCGAAGGCAAATACGGTGACGTCTGGCTCTTCTTCGGTTGGGCCGCCCACTAACACGGCCCTGCAGGTTCATGTTGCTCGCACGAATGCGACCTCGAGCACCGGATGCGGAACCGGCTCGAAGATATCGTTGATGAGTGGAGCGCCTTTCCCCCACCGTGGGCCGGAGTTCACTCGAAATGTGGTGTGCACCACCCGGTGGTGTTGTTGTGCCCCTGAGAGGGGTGAGGCGCTTTCGAGCAGGCGAGAGCGTCAAGAGCGTGATTCCAATGTCTGTGAACACAGAGGCGACAGTCTCGTTCAGCGAAACAGAGACNGAGGCGCTTTCGAGCAGGCGAGAGCGTCAAGAGCGTGATTCCAATGTCTGTGAACACAGAGGCGACAGTCTCGTTCAGCGAAACAGAGACACGAAGCGACGAGATGAACGGCACGATCGAAGCATGGATTGCCGACCTTTCCGATGACGTCGAGGAGGCAGCGGCCAGCGTAAAGTTCCAGGAGTGGCTCGACGTCCAGAGTCGCTTCCACGGCTATTCCCACCGCAACACTCTGCTGATCAAACTCCAGTGTCCAGAGGCGAGTCGAGTTGCGGGATACAACACGTGGCGGAACGAGTTCGATCGACACGTCCGGGAAGGCGAAAGCGCGATCTGGATCTGGGTACCTATCATCACGAAGCAGTGCCCCCAGTGCGAAAACTCGCCGAGCTACCACGATAATAGTGACTGTGAGTATGACGAGACACCGCCGGAAGAGTGGTCGAAAGGCCTTGTTGGGTTCAAACCTGCGTCTGTCTTCGATATCTCCCAGACCGAGGGAGAACCCTTGCCCGACCTCGAGACCGAAGCAGCTGGTGATCCCGGGGAACTGGTGCCAGCCCTCCTCGACAGCGCAGATTCGCTGGGTGTCGAGACTCGGATCGTTGCTCCTGAAGAATGGAACTACGGAGAAGCAAAGGGAGTCTGCAAACAGCGCAGTCTCATGACGATGCAGCCGAAAGTCGAGGTGAAAGACCGAGAGAATCAGGCTGACCTCGCGAGCACGCTCATCCACGAGTACGCTCATGCACTGCTCCATTTCGACGTCGAAGACGACACCGAACGATCGAAACGCGAGGTCGAAGCTGAAGCTGTCGCCTACGTCGTCGGCCGGTATTTTGAGTTAGATATGAGCGGGTCGGCGTTCTATCTCGCGGCGTGGAACGGTGACGATGCAGAGGCGATTACGAGCCGACTCGACCGAATCAGTCAGACGGCACAAGAGCTGATTGAAACCCTTAGGTGAAACCACACGATACCCGAGGTGACGTGTACTCTCCCCTCAAGTCTGGACTTCTCGAGATTCCTCTGCTATTCCGGTTAATTCGGATGGGTAGGTATCTACACAACCAGGTATGTTGATTGGACAACGGCCGAGTTAGAGGTCGACGTACTGTGATTCCCACTCACGGCGTTCCTCAATGGCTTCCTCCCCTTCATCTGCGAGTGCATAGTAGTTCGTTCGCCGATCGAGCTCGCCTTTCTCGACGAGTTCTTTGTTGACGAGGGTATCGAGATTTGGGTATAGCCGCCCGTGGTTGATCTCGGTGCTATAGTAGGTCTCAACCTCGTCTTTGATGTCCTGGCCGGATGGCTGATCGGCGCCTGCGATGACGTACAGCAGGTCTCGCTGGAATCCTGTAAGATCGTCCATGGTGACGTATCCTTGTACCTGTATATTGTTATCCCTGTCGTATGCGACTGCCAGCCTCGAGCTACAATTCTGAGAGGAACTGTATCCTCTGGTTTAGTTTCTATTTGAAAGCGATGAGTTAGTCACAGAAGTAAGCTGGTCGAGAAGGGAGTCGACGACTGAGTCACTGCTTTTCTCCGTGTCTGCAGAGTAGTCCTCTCGAGGCTCTTCGTAGACTTCGAGTTCGATACGACTTGCAGCCGAGAGTCCGCCCTCGAGGACCTCGAGATTGAGGATTGCAGTCTGGTAGATCACGAGCGCACGGGTCTCATTGACGTCCAGATACTGGATGCTGAGCCCCTCGAACGTTGAAGGCAGATCAATTGGGGACCCAAAGGGATATTCTCGAGACGGATCCGAATCGCTTGACATCGGATTCTCATTTGAGGCCTGTACAAATAGACCCTCTCTTTGTTGCAGTCGCTGAATTAGGTTGCCTGTGGAGACGTCTTCGGAAAGGATGGAAGGAGTTGCAAACGGGCCACCGGTCAGGTGGGGAGCTGATGCCGGTGGCCAGGTGCAGGGTGGGGTGCTGAGCAGCGGTGTCGCGTTGGGTGGTGCGCGACACTCGGAATACTCGTTGGAGTCATTATCAATCTCTTGCTTGCCCTACGGGCTCGAAGCGATATTTGGGGTTGGCCCCCGNGGTGCGCGACACTCGGAATACTCGTTGGAGTCATTATCAATCTCTTGCTTGCCCTACGGGCTCGAAGCGATATTTGGGGTTGGCCCCCGACGTGTTAGCTGTGAACGCCGGGCTGACGTACTCAACCCCGATAAACGATCACTGAGAACGGGTCGGCTGTTTACGAAGCAATTTATACAGGGATGTGGCAGTCCGTGCTATGCCAAATTCACCTGTTCAGCAGACAAGTGGTGCTCCATCGTCGGAACAGAGACCCTACCATGAGACGACACCCGTTGTTGCAGTCGTTTCCGCAGTTGCTGATGCTGCTGGAACAGATCCACTTGAGTTGCCACCCCTCGGCAACGCCATTAATCCGGAGGCGTTGAACGATCTGGTCGGCGCTGAGAGGAGCCCCGGTCTGGAGTCGATCTCTTTTGAGTATGCTGGCTACGATGTCGTTGTCTCCGGCGCTGGCGATATTGAGGTCGTTCAACCTGAGTAAATCGGAGGCATAGGACCGGCAGTCCTCTCGGAGAACGATGGTTCTTGTTTCACAGTAGGCTAGTACAGATTCTAGTAGAGTCTGGAAATCTTCATCCTACGGACCAACAGAACCAGCCGCTATCTGTCGGTCATTATTGGTTTACCGGTAGCTATGAGCAAAGACTTCCGGAGAGTACTATAGAGTTTGACAGGCAGTAGCGGACGAATTCACGTCTGCTGTCGCTTGAGAAACTCGAGGAGCGCCTCGATATCCTCGGCCGAAGCTGCTGATTGGCCGAACATACTCTTGAACCGATGATCGAGCCCACCCTCTTCGATGAACGCTTGTGCATCACTGAGCTGTTCCCGAAGAGCACCAATATCGCCGCGATACAGATGCGTCTCGACCATGTCGAGGTCGATTGACGGAATTGCAGCAAGGACATCAGCGAGATCCGTTTTCCGACCACTGTGGAGCTTGGCCGCGGCAAGCACTTCTCCATCAGCTGCTCGTGCGGTCGTCGACCGAGTTCCGCCTGAAATTGTCGTCGGGGAACTATATTTGCGCAGATAGTCGAACGACCACTCTGCCTTGGTTTGTCGGCAACCGAGGCCGTTCACAAGGAGATCTACACCAACCGGGTGAGGTAGTCCCTCGGTTCGTTCGAAGAGTTCGATTTCACGATTGTAGATTGTCTCCTCCGGTGGCACTTCGAGGTCAGACTGACGTTCGAAGCCGCGCGCTTCGAGAAATGCAACGGCTTCATCGTAGTCATCCGGGGCGATGACGAGGTCGAGATCAGTCGAGAATCGCGTTTCGAACTGACTGATCGCGTATCCACCAACGAGGATGAACCCGATATCAGACTGCTCTAGCTCTTCGAGCACTTCGATGAGTGCCTCACTGCGGTCTTCCTGGCTCATATTTAGGCTGGCTCCATACGGTAGCTCGTGTCAGTGTCGATGTCGTCGTACATGCGACCGAGCATGTCGAGTGCGGACTCGAAGGTCGCATAGTACTCGTTTGCGAACGCCACGGTTTCCTGGAGTGGGATGACGGGTCGTCCATCAACCATCTCAACCTCGATCTGTGGTCGTGGCTCGAGGACGACCTGGATGGCGCCATCGAGGTCTTCAGCGGGCTGGCGTTCCTCGGCAGTCGGGATTCCGAACCGATCGAAGAACTCCGTCCAGGCGTCGAGGTCGGACTCGCGGACGGCGATGAACAGCGGATAGTCCTCTGGGTTGCGAGCGACCTGGTAACCGCCGTGGGTCCAGACGTAGACCGCATCGATGGCAGTATATGCATAGTCCATACCCGCGAATTGTGGGAGGACATACGCTTCTGAAATTGACGGTGGTGAGATGTCTGCTGCCGCCATTAGGAGCTCGAGACCAGCGTCTTGGATCGTTTGGTCGACAAGCTGGAGGCCATCATCGTACACGACGTATCCCGCTTCCTCGATACGGTTCACGACGCGACGGATTGTCTCCCGATTTTCGTCGACCTTCCGCGCGACACCCGAAATGGTATCGCCTGGGTCGAGCGCGAGGATAACCTTGAGTTCCTTCTCACCACACGCTTCGTACATTCTATGGTTGCATGATTCTGTGCAACACCCAAGAGAGTTACTATTCGTGTGAGTCTGCTTACTGAATCTGGCGAGTTGCTGATCTGCTCGTGCAGATTGAATTGACCGGCGAGTACGAACAGACACCACTCGTAACGGCAGAGAATACGCTCACGCTGTTGAAGAAGGAGACTGGAATCGGGTAAAGAGCCACTCTACCCGCGTGGAAGAGTTGGTTTTGAGTGGCGACACTGGAAGCTACCTCTGAAGAGCGCTGGAACCCTTCTAAGACTNAAAGAGCCACTCTACCCGCGTGGAAGAGTTGGTTTTGAGTGGCGACACTGGAAGCTACCTCTGAAGAGCGCTGGAACCCTTCTAAGACTAACATGAATTAGTGGCTGAGAGGGGGTCCGAAAGATCGCCGATAGACTGATTTGTCCGAATTCACCGACAACAAGCCTGCTAAACCTACTGTAGTCTCATCTTCCAAAGTACAGCAGAAGTTGAGACTGCGTCACCCAATGCATATGGATCGGCATTCGCTTCGCTACTTCGTTTCGGCGAGAAATCTGTGTATAGTAGATGGCCTTCTATATGGTGACATCGTGGACATTCGTAAATTTCTAATAGGATACGTCTGCTGTGTTATTTAATGACTTACCAGAATCTGGATGCTGAATTGGTCAATGAACTTCTCACGGATGGACGTGCGAGCCTTCGGAGTCTAGCTGAAGAGCTCGATGTGTCCGTCACGACAGTCTCGAATCACCTTTCCGATCTCGAGGAAGACGGTNGAAGACGGTGTAATCCAGGGATACACACCGATCGTCGATTACGATGCTGTCGGGTACGACGTGACGGCAGTGATGCAGCTCAAAGTCGAGGGAAGTGCACTTGGTGAGATCACAGAAACACTCCAGGATCATGATCAGATGATGTCTGTTTACGAAGTCACCGGTGACTACGATATCATCGCGATTGGCAAGTTCACGGACACCGATGATATGAACGACCAGATCAAAGCCCTCGTGACTGATCCCGACATCAAGCAGTCGAACACTAGTATCGTTCTGAATAGCGTTGCCGAAAACGAGCAGTTCGAACTCGAAGCCGAAGACGAAGTCTGAGTGGTCGAATTCGCCGGTATTCTATCCCCAAGCAGTGATTCACGATTTTGTGTTCGGNAGTTCGAACTCGAAGCCGAAGACGAAGTCTGAGTGGTCGAATTCGCCGGTATTCTATCCCCAAGCAGTGATTCACGATTTTGTGTTCGGTGATCGTGTTCTCGGCGAACTCGCAGCCACCGAGTAGCCGGTTTGGAAGCGGTCAGTCGTTTCGTAGCAGTGTTTCCATCGAGTCAACACCGTACTCTACCAGGAATCGTCTACGAGTCGGGACATCGTTTCGAGTCAGTAGGAACCAGCAAGAGATTGATAACGTATCCACCTCAAACACTAGGTGTCGCGTTCAGCCCAACGCGACAGCGTCACCCGTACTGTCACTCTGCACCTGGTTACCGGTATCAGGCCCCCACNAACACTAGGTGTCGCGTTCAGCCCAACGCGACAGCGTCACCCGTACTGTCACTCTGCACCTGGTTACCGGTATCAGGCCCCCACCTGATCGGTAATCGATTTTCACGCAGCATTCGCAGAAGTTGAGACTGCGTCAACCAACTTCATATGGAATTGTCACCGGTTCCGGCACTTCGTTTCGGCGAATCTTCACCGAGAGAGCCGATACAGAGAAAGTGCTTAGTGNACCAACTTCATATGGAATTGTCACCGGTTCCGGCACTTCGTTTCGGCGAATCTTCACCGAGAGAGCCGATACAGAGAAAGTGCTTAGTGACCAGCAACCCTTCTATCACATTAATTTAAAATCGTAATATTCCATAGCAGCCAAACTATAAAATGCTGATTAGAACGCTACCAAGAGACAAGACGGCTCCGAAGAAAACTACCCAAGCCAGAAGAGACGGTATCTGCTCAGTGTTGGAACCTCTAACTAGGAGATATCCACTCGGCACAATAAGCAAGAGACTACCTACTACCTGTAGAACGACACCAANGGAACCTCTAACTAGGAGATATCCACTCGGCACAATAAGCAAGAGACTACCTACTACCTGTAGAACGACACCAATGTTGGCACCACTCTGCCTTGTTGAACGCAAGACGGCATCGGGGTGGGGTTGCTGATCTACAATTTCACGGCGTTAGAGACGGCTTTTCGACCTCAGAAGATGCAGTAGCTGTCAGTCACAGCGATTGCTGATGAGTCAAAACTATGGTACCTTGCTCCGTTGTTCCGGTGACGACGGCGATGCCTCTCCCGGATACGTCCGGAGAAGGGGAGCAGGCGGCGAGCCCTTAACTCGCCGCCTGCGTTAGGTTATGCACGATGCACTTGCGAGTCAGCTCCCGGAACTGGCCGTGCCAGCTCCGGGAGCGGAGCTTCTCGCCGTCGTCTTGCTTCAGCTGCGAGAAGCCGGTTTCACTCATCCAGCGCTGGTTGTAGTCATCGNGCCAGCTCCGGGAGCGGAGCTTCTCGCCGTCGTCTTGCTTCAGCTGCGAGAAGCCGGTTTCACTCATCCAGCGCTGGTTGTAGTCATCGTTCATTCGTGCGTTGTGGGCCTTCTGCAACGGTGTCTGTTCCCTGTGCTTGATCAACGGTCGCGTTGACTCGGAGCGACACTCCTCACGGAGGTCGCTCCACGAGTAGTTCGCGTCAGCAGACAACACACGCAGGTCTTCCGCGTTCCGGCAGAAGACCTGTATCCCGATGTGGCCGTCCCAGGCCTTCTGCGTCGTAAAATGAACGTCCTTGATCGCCAGTGAGTTCACGTCGATCAAGATCGTTGTCTTCATCGACTGGAATGAGTTGTTCGCTCGGTCGCGGTAGTGGTAGCTGGTTTGATCGCGCTGGAAGCCACTTGCATCAATCGCAGCTTCACCACTCCAGCCCGCCTGCTCCGCCGAAGCGCGGAGCAGGCGGCGCAGTTCACGCATCTGATACTCCTGCTCCCACCGACAGAACGAGCTGTAGTGCGGTGCCTCGTCGAGATCGAACACAGCAAGAACACCTGGCATCTCGTTGAGGTAGTCTTCAGTCTCACAGAGGCTCTTCTCCAGTTCGACGCGGAACAGAATTAACGCGATCTGTGTCCACTTGGCGTCCCCGTCCGCGCCATCCGGCGCGGCGGGTACGTCCGGATTGTCAACGTGCTGTTTGGCAAGGTCTCGACACATTCGCGCTAGCCGTCTGAGCGATGCCATATCGCCAGACGGCGTCCATTTCCCGGTTAATCTGACGGAACCTTCCTGTGAGAACGTCTGAAGTTGCCGTCAATCGGCGGCAAAACAAGGCAAGAGATGTTCTACATCGTCAAGGAGATGCGATCTGAGCCGACCGCTCAGATCGCTCGTGACCTTGGCCGAGACTACGAAGCTGTTCTCAACTTCGTTCATAAAGTCCAGGACGTGAGCGGGGAGATCGATGAATTTGAGCTGTACGGTGTCTGTGAAGCTGACGAAATCTACGTGACAGCCGGTGAGAAAGGGATCGAAGACGAGGATGAGAGTCCGCGCGAGCGCGGACTCAAAAAAGGGACGAGGACGATTCGAATCAGACAAACCACCGGTGTTGACACTCGTCCGTCGGGATGACGGACGAGTTCGGTTTCTCGTATGCAAGGATCTCCAAGACGCCGACGAAGACATCGCTGAATACGGTGATGGAAGCGTCATCCTCTGTACCGATGATTACACAATCTACGACGAGATCGAGGAGAAGGAGGGGTGGCCGGCCATCTGGCCGTCACCCACTCCGATACCTACGTCATCGGCGATGCCCACACGAACACCTGTGAGAACCGCCACAGTTCCCTTCGCCAGTGGCTGGCAAAGTTCAGGGGGGTCTCAAAACATCATCTTCAACGATATCTCAATTTCCTTGAGCTGAAACTCAACGAACCAGACATCTGGTTCGAGAAACTCCTATGTTACAATGTCTCGGGATGAGCGTACATGGTATTAGATATGACCAGATCTAGTTCTCCGATAGGTTTTTTTACATCAATGCCTAATTAGAACTCAAATGGAGCGGATATTATTGTCTATTATAGTGGTAGCAATTATGGTTCAATATATCGGGTATTTTCTCCTCCGTATTGACATTCGACGGATAGGATATACGGATCAGAAAATAAAACAGCTGCCCACATTAACTGCGAGACTTCCCCTCATCGGTGTAGTTGTTCCATTTTGGTATCTATATCGGAGGGGGTCTCTCAAGAAAAAAGAAAACGATTGTTAACTTCTATATCGGTTTCTAATACGATATATGACTCCGGTCAAGATATTACTCTTATTTATTGTTGTAGCTGAATACCAGAGTTAAACATATATCATTTGAGTTTTTAGCCATAGATGTATGAGAAGAAGGGATATCATTAGATCAATCGGTACTGCAGGCGTTGGATCGGTCAGTCTCGCAAGTATCAATATCACGTCTGCGAATAGAGTTGAGCAGAATTTAATACAATCCCTATTAGATACTACGACAGTTCAACGACTCCAGGAGGAGTTCCGTTCTATCGATTTCAGAACGGAACAAGCCGAACAAGTTGATATTACGCTTAGTCGAAGTGGTGAGGAATCTTCGGGCTACCGTGTTGTACCATCCGTGTTCGGTTAAGGAGCAAAACCGACAGACGCCAGCGTCTTGATGAGCTTATCTTCAGAAACCGCGTAGAGAGAGGTTGTGCTACCTGAACTCTCTCCAACACTCATACGCCGCCGGCTGACTTCCCTCTTTCCCGTAGACCTCGTCGAAGGCATCGCGCGCGAGCGCGATGCCGTCCAACGCCATCGAACGATCGACATCACGATGCTCGTCTGGTCGCTCATCTTGGGCTTCGCCGTAGACGGCGAAACCCGCTCTATCGCCGCGTTTCAGCGGGCCTACCAGACTGCGACTAACCAAACCGTGGCTCGTTCCAGCTTCTATGACCGATTCACGCCAGAACTCCGTGCCCTCCTGAGCGACCTCCTCGCGCACGCGCTCGAGGAGGTCGCGGTTCCGCACACCATCGCTCCGCAACTCACCCAGTTCCGCGATACGATGATCGCCGATGCAACCGTGTTCAGGTTGCATCGGCTCCTTACGGCATTTCCAGCAACTCACGAAGATCAGTCCGGAGCGCAGCTGTATCTCGTCTACAACGTCACGAGACAGACCCTCGCACAGTTCAAACTCACTGGCGAACGAACACATGAGAGCAGCCAGTTCCGCACGGGGAACTGGCTGCGTGGACGGCTCTTTCTGTTCGATCTCGGCTTTTACAGCTCCCGCCGCTTCGCGTTGATCGACGAGAACGATGGGTTCTTCGTGAGCCGGTTGAAGACAAACGCGAATCCGCGAATCGTAGGCGAGCGACGGAAATGGCGCGGGCGCGCCATTTCCTTGACTGGAACTCATCTCCAAGACCGACTCTCGAAGCTCACGCGCGAGCACATTGATGTGACCGGTGAGTTCGAGTTTAAGCGCCGGAAGTATGGTGAGAGGCAGTCACAGGATATCGTTGAGTTTCGCGTCGTCGGTGTCCGCAACGAGGACACCGACGACTACCACCTCTACGTGACGAACCTCCCGGACGAGTTCACCCCAGAACAAGTAGCAGCCTTGTACAGCCTGCGATGGAAGGTTGAGTTGTTGTTCCGGGAGTTGAAGTCGCGGTACGGACTGGAAAAGTTCGAGACAGGTGATGAAGCGATTGCAGAGTTGCTCGTAACGGCGGCTCTGCTGACACTTGTGGTCAGCAGAGCCTTGTTAGCGGTGTTTCAGGAGATTGAACCGGACGTAGAGTATCCAGAAGAACGCTGGGCGACGACCTTTCGGTCGGTCGCCCAGCCAGTGCTTGCAGATCTCGGACTTGCTCTGGGCCATCCACCACCGAATCTTCCTGAACTGGTGCGTCGTGAGGCTCGCCAACCAGAGAGATCACGCCTCACCTTGAACAAACGAGTGGCTCAAGCCTTCAAGACGGTGATCTGGCCTTAACCGAACACAGATGCGTGTTGTACACATTCCGAGCCATATCGGCGGGGTAAGTATCATGTTAATGGGAGAGTACGTGGTGGCACTAATGGTGGACGTTAACAAGAACGGAAAGAATCAAATGCGACATGGTTTTGGACCGGAACCCCTCCCTGATGCGTCCGTCGATGAGGTCACGGTGATGATTAGCGACGACCAAGTAGAGGTAATGCGTAGTGTGACTGAGAAAGAACGAGAGGAGATCGCCACTGCGCTGTCAAAAGACAGTGAAGATCTGTTCATGTACAGTTCATCTCTTGAAAACGGTTACACGGCAGTAGACCGTGACGCCGCTGACAAAGCCAAATCAGAGCTAACACCCGCATCACTATCGACTGGGGAGAAAATCAACGTATATAGAGTCTCCCAAGACAGAGACGCAGTAGTTGAGAACAGGACAGAAACGTTTGGTCAGTCTTCGAATCAACTCGTTCAGACAGCGGGGGTAGGAAGAGATGTCGCATACTGTGTTACAAATTCAACATCATGTATCCTGACGATCGACACCTGTCTGAAGTGCAAAATACCCTGTATGGCCTCAAAAATACCGGGTAATCCAAGTTTCGCGGGCGTGGTCGCGGTTTGCCTCATCTGTATTTCCCATCCCTGTGGACACGAGTTGACAGCAGTATTGGCCGACGAAGGTGGGTCGTGTGAAGCGATGCTTTGCTGTCTTTCTGACTTCTCCCAGTATATATCCGGTGACCGAATCGATCCAGATGGGCTGATAGATAAGATTCCCGCATACTCCTGTAATTGACTCAGCTTTGCATAGCCCGTTGCACGGTTTCAAAATTAGCTCCAACCTATCGCGGTGTGGTCACTAGCTTCTGAAATAGTCACTTTAACTAGACTAGAAGTCGGATCGATAGTATGTCCAGCACTAGATCCGACACGAGTGAGAACCCAGCCACTTCGCATAAGACTCAGTACCTCACAAAGCATCGCCAGTTAGCGTGATCTGAGCCATCTATTCTGTTGAGGTGAGTCGTCGATCACGGTTGAGCAACGCTGATCGAAGGCGGAGCTATCGCTGTCGGCGGCGGTCAGCCGCCGACGCGACAGCGTTGCCACTTGCGAAGACGCTTGCTCGGTCGTTGTTACCGGTGGAACCGGTCGTCAGGTGGTCGATTTGCGGGGACGGCCCGACGCACCGCGAGGGCCGTCCACGCAGCCCGCCGAACCATATTGACGAACTCCTTGTACGGCCACCACCAGAGGCGACGCCCGCCTCGGCGGGGCGTCGCCACGTATTCGTAGTGAAGATACCGCCACGCATTCTGCAAGAGCAGACTCACCACGACGTACAGCAACCTCCCCGTCGCGTCTCGCGTCGTTGTCGTCGCTATCGCTTGCTCGGACAAGCGATAGCTCGATTCGATACCGAAGCGTTTGCTGTAGTGGTATCGAGCGTCGCGTGGCGTCTCGATGAACGGCGCGTCAGCGGCGTAGCCGTGACGCGCTACGCCGTGCTCGTCATACTTTCCGTTCAGGTACGTACAGTCGATGTAGACGGGAAACTCGACGGTCCAGCTGTGACCGTCGAGTTTCCCTGTCAGGTCGTGCTGGATGACGCGACTCCATCCTTCCGAGAGTTCCTGCTGAATCGCCTCACCCCACCGGATGATCGGGACAACGTAGGCGTAGTTGTGCGCTTGGAGCAGCGTGAGACACTTGCTGTCGTAAAATCCGCGATCAAGATAGACGGCCTTGACCTCGGTGTCAAGGCCGTCGAGAATACCGAGGAACTCAGCGAGGACACTGCTGGCGGTGTCGCCGTCTTCGAGACGGCGCACCGCCAGCGTGTAGCGTTTGTTCTTCACACGCGCGTAGAGTGTGGCGTAGGCGTGGAACGAAGTGGTTCCACGCTTGGCTTCGGAGTGGTAGAGAGCGTCTGTATCGTCCTCGTCACCGTAGTAGGGCCGCAGGTGGAGGTCTGCGCAGACCTCCACCTGCTCGGGAAGCAGTTCGACGATATCTCGCCGAAGAAGCGTGTTAGCGACTCGTTCGAGCCGTTCCGGCTCGAACTTCGTCCGAAGGTGGTAGAGGATCGTGTTCGCAGAGAGAGAATCCTCGCTGGAGTTACACAGCGTCGAGATCGAGGTCCCGTCGGCGGTTGCGCCGACGAGGACCTCGTAGATGTCTTCTGGATCGATTTCAGCGTTGTTGGCGAGGTTCAGAGAAACTTCCTCGTCAAGCCGGTTGACGAGGAAGTTAAGGAGTTGGTCCTCGTGGATTTCACTGTCCGCTTGCTCTGCTTGCTTGGACACAACTCAGCAAGCGGACTCCTTCAACTTGCGAGCTTTGTGAGGTACTGAAACTGAGTGATCGGATTCGTCAGCATTCAATCCCTCGAGCAATGAATCACAAGTAGGCAATGGATCGTTCGTAGTTGTCCGTCTCTCTCCCACCAAACGATCGGTTCTGAATAGTTCGCCCCTTCTTCTCTTCGTTATTGAAGCCTGCTCAGAATCTATATCGGTGTACTGTCCTTCGAGTGGGTTTTAAGCGAGTAACGGGTGCAGATCTGATATGTACGATTTGACTGCGTTCCAGCGCGATCTGCTCTATGTTGTCGCTGGATTAGATGAACCGCATGGACTTGGGATCAAAGAAGAACTCGAGGACTATTACGAGAAAGAGGTCCATCACGGCCGTCTGTA
>NZ_AOIA01000055.1 GCF_000337695.1 Natronococcus jeotgali DSM 18795 | reverse complement strand
GGGAAGACGAATACGTTGGTGAGGCATTCGACTGAAGCGCAGTCTCTTCTTTAAGTGGTTCTGATCACAAGGTAGAGATATAGCAGGGGGAGTCGTTCTTGTCGTGTTTCTCAATTCGGTAGCGTAGGTTGTCGCCATTTCTCAAGGTCAGTGATAACCGTACCGACGAGGTCACCGAATTAATCGAGTAGGTAGCAAAGAGGAGTGAACTGATAACGAGCCCACCGGTCTAAGGGAACTGAGACCAACAGATTAGTGTTAATCAATATCATCGCCCGCTTCCTGATAGAAAATAATCAGATGGAACTAACTATGACAAACGCTATTTAATCGAAAAGGACATCGCTATCCATTCAGTGAGACCCATAATTCCCGGCTTCAAACCCAAAGATCCACCACGCCACCAAAGATGAACGCGCGTACGATTGAATCGGTAGGATACATTACGCACCATAAGGAAGATATTGGTAAGGACCATTGCCCGGCGATCCGGGACGCGCTCATCACCGCTGTTGCAGATGGGCTAACCAACGGAACTGATTCTGCGGGGGATAGACATGAATGAGATTGAAGATGCCCGTGCGGCCGGTACATACGTTATCTCGCTCGATAACGCCCAGGCAACGAATCGAGCACTCGTCGGTGGTAAGGGCGCGAATCTCGCTCAACTTATCGAAGCTGACCTGCCGGTGCCTGCGGGATTCTGTGTGACGACTGCTGCGTATGAGGAATTAACCGACGATCCAGCCATCAAAGCAGCAATCGACGAGTTCTCCGATCTCGATCCGTCAGACACAGCGGCAATTGCAGAGGTGGGAAGCACGTTGCGCACTCGAATCCAAGAACGCAGTGTACCAGAAGAGATCCGAGATGCCATCGAGACCGATCTCAACGAGATGGCGAGAGACCCAGAACAGGCGTATGCGGTTCGATCAAGCGCGACAGCCGAAGACCTCCAGGAGGCGTCGTTTGCGGGCCAACAGGAAACGTTCCTTAACGTCCGCGGTGCAGACGAAATCATCGATCGGGTTCGCGCCTGCATGGCGAGTCTATATACTGATCGCGCAATCGCGTATCGAGCGACGAACGACGTCCCCCACGATGAGGTTTCGCTCGCTGTCGTCGTCCAACAAATGGTCGAGCCCGACGTCTCTGGAATCTTCTTC
>NZ_AOIA01000054.1 GCF_000337695.1 Natronococcus jeotgali DSM 18795 | reverse complement strand
GACCGCAGATAATATTCGCGTGGAGACGCGAACTGGTGAGATTCTCGAATATGAGGTTGGAGACCAACAGAGCGCAGTTCGAGCAACTCCAGAAGGGGGAACTGAGACGGTCGAACTAGACTCGACTGACCGCACATCACGTGTACTCACAGTTGAGCAGATTCAGACCCTCGTGGACCTCGGCGAGAAAATCGGAGCACTATTCGAGAATCCCCAAGACATCGAGTGGTGTCTTGACGAGGGAGAATTGTATGTCGTTCAGTCTCGCCCGATTACATCACTATTCCCTCTCCCATCGCCGCTGCCAGACGACGACC
>NZ_AOIA01000053.1 GCF_000337695.1 Natronococcus jeotgali DSM 18795 | reverse complement strand
CTCTTCGGCGTGGATTTCCGAAGTGGCTATCCGCAACGAGCGAACCGCTCGCTGCTGCTGTCGAGGATTTGGTGGCCCGGCGTGGCGAAGAGTTCCAATCGAAGCGGACTGCTCGTGAGACACTTACACTACTGCAGCGGGTCGCTGGTACGGTTCGGACACAAGCACGACCGATGATTTCGGCAATGATAGGTGGATTTCTCGGCGCGTTCATCGGAGAGCCGACCCCAGAGCGTGAGAGATATCGGTGGAACATATGGGGTCAGAATGCAGCAGAATACGTGCGTACACCGGAGACACCTACTGAACGTGTTCGTGCTGCCTTTGACACTGATAATAGTGCACTCATCAATTTTCCGCGCATCGGGCCGTTGTATGCTGCCATGGTGGCTGAAGGAATCCTTCAGCAGTTGTTCTCCGATGTTCCCGAGGAGTTGAACGATGTAGGTCGGGGCTTCCCGGATGAACTGGTGACGCGGATCAACCTCGGACTGGGTGACCTCGCCGACGTAGCACGTGACTATCCAGCGGTCGCTGATGCGTTGCGAGAGAGCGCATCGATTACTGAGATCGAATCGCACGAGGGCGGAAGGGAATTTCGGGATGCACTTGACAACTTTCTCATCGAATTTGGTCATCGCGCGACTGGCGAACTAGACGTCAGCCGCCCTCGATGGCACGAGGATCCCTCTGGACTGCTCGCAACGGTTCGAGCCAACCTCGAACACGATGAGAAAGGCGAACATCGAGAACACATCTCTCAATTAGAACGAGAGGCGAACGCAGCAGCTAAGCGACTCGAACACCGGGCTGGTCGGGGGATTCTTGGACCTCTGCGTAAACGATTTGTCCGACAACTCATCCGAACGTACCGCGGCTATATCCAGACGCGTGAAGACCCCAAACATAGTACGGCATACCTATTCGCAGCATGGCATGAAGCACTCCGTGACGCTGGCGAGGTGCTCGTCGTTAAAGGACAATTAAACGAGATCGATGATGTCTGGTTCCTTCGGAGAGATGAACTCTTCGCCGCACTGGATGGGGGTTCCATTGATGTCGATATCCCGAACCGGCGTGCCGAGTTTGAGCGCTACGCAGCGATGGCTGCGCCTCCGGTATTGACAAGCGAAGGGGAAGCACCGAGTGCGGCCATCGAACATGAGGACATCCCTGATGGCGCACTCGTTGGAACTGGCGTTTCGAGTGGCGTCGTCGAAGGGACTGCNGCACCGAGTGCGGCCATCGAACATGAGGACATCCCTGATGGCGCACTCGTTGGAACTGGCGTTTCGAGTGGCGTCGTCGAAGGGACTGCTCGTGTCGTTCATGACCCCTCTAAAGAGACAATCGAAAGGGGTGAGATCATCCGTCTTTAGCTAAGCCTCACACCTCGGTTGCGTAGCGGTAGCGAGCGTCTCTTGCAGTATCGGTCGTTGCTGATGGATCTTTTGTGCATCTTCGATCAGCCGTTCCAACAGCGGCGGGGGCGAGTAGCCAAGGTATTCACCGAGTTCGTGGAGGATGAGCTGGGCGTGCGACCGGAAGGTCGCCGCCCAGCGTTCCGGCGGAAAGACGAGCTCATCGTCAGCCTGCTCGGTGACCAGATCCAACAGATCACGACTCACCAGCAGCGACAGCAACGCCGCGTACAGCAAAATTTCCACGACAACAGGGTTGCTTGTGTCGAATTCGTCCAGTTCGTACTGCGTCTTCAGCTCACGAAACAACGTCTCTACCTCCCATCGACACCGATACAGCGTTGCTAGATCTGCCGGCAGGAACTCCTTTCTCTGCAAGTTCGTGATGTACAGATGGTAGTCGTCGGCGTCCTCGTTGCGGACGCCGACGACGCGGAACTGCTTCGTGTCCACTGAACGAGTCCCCTCGTACTGGCCTCGCTTGAACTCTGCTTCGACCTCCACGTCGATGTACTTCCGCGAGAGGTTATCGACCACATCGTGAATCTGCTTGCCTTCCAAGGGAATGGCGCGGCCGCGCCATTCCCGTAACTCCTCCGTTATCACCGGATTCGCGCTCTTCTTCAGCCGACTCACGAAGTAGCCGTCGTTCTCGTCGATCAACGCGAAGCGCCGGTACTTGAAGTACGCTAGANCCGGATTCGCGCTCTTCTTCAGCCGACTCACGAAGTAGCCGTCGTTCTCGTCGATCAACGCGAAGCGCCGGTACTTGAAGTACGCTAGATCAAACAGAACCAGCCGCCCTTGTAGCCACGAGCCTGTCTTGAACAACGTGCTGTCGTGCGTTTTCTCGTCGGTCACGTCTAGCTGTTCAATCGTCTTGTCGGTGGCATTGTGGAGCAGGTGGAGCTTCGCTCCAGCCTGCTCCTCGTGGCGGGCTTGGAACTCGTCGGAAAGGAACTCGTGCAATCGCAGCACCGTTCCATCAGCAATCATCACGTCTCTGAATCGGTCGATATCAGCGTCAACAGCGTTGGGAACAGCGACCTCGTCGAGGCCACGCTCGACGAGGTCGCGGAGGTACTCTGCGAGTGACGGGGTCAGCCGGTGATAGAAGCCACCAGGAGAGATCGTCTCATCAGCCGTCGAGTTGTAGCAGCGTCTGAACCCAGCGAGTGTTCGGCTTTCGCCTGCGGCGAAGCCGAACACGAGCGCCCACACGAGGACGGGAATCTGGAGCTTGCCCTCTCGCTCGACCACGCCGAGTTCCTCGGCGTGCTCTTCGAGGAACTTGGAGGGAAACAGTGTAGTGAGCCGACGCATAATCCGAGGTGAGGAGGCGTCTTGGTGCACACTTGCCGCCTCCTCATTCCTCTCGCAAAGCAGCCTCGATAAGCCGCCGCTGTCACGTGGTTCTTCGCTTAGCTAAAGACGGATGGGGGTGAGATTCTCATTGCGCCGTCTTCTGATCCTGGCTGGACACCACTATTCCTGAATGCAGCAGGNTTCGCTTAGCTAAAGACGGATGGGGGTGAGATTCTCATTGCGCCGTCTTCTGATCCTGGCTGGACACCACTATTCCTGAATGCAGCAGGTATGGTCGTGGAAGTTGGTGGCCGAATGAGTCATGGCGCGCTCGTTGCCCGTGAATACGGGCTTCCAGCAGTAGTGTCAGTACCGGAAGCAACGCGCCGTATCAAGACTGGGCAGCGGGTGCGGATTGACGGTACTCGGGGGACAGTAGAAATCTTGGAAGACGACTGAGGACTCGGAGTCCCTCGGTAATGACTAAGATAACTTTTGCTCGAGGATGTCATAGAAGTCATCTCGTGGTGTTGATTACAGTTACCTCTGCGGTGAACCATCTGATAAGTAGGTGTGCGCACTTATCGGCTGATTCGGGCCNTAGAAGTCATCTCGTGGTGTTGATTACAGTTACCTCTGCGGTGAACCATCTGATAAGTAGGTGTGCGCACTTATCGGCTGATTCGGGCCATCAACACATAGACTTACCTTAGGCACATTGGTGTCCGGTACTCCCGATCCATCTATTCGACCTGTGCGACTGGACTTGTTGCGTATGACAACAACTGCACCAATGTGACTCGATTACGGTTGGGTTTGTACAAAAGCGAGAGACAAGACTTCCTACGAGGGNGACTCGGAGCCAGACAACAGGATGTATGAGCGGATCGACAGTCGCTACGATCGCCTCCGTCTCAAATTCCTGCTCAATCTGAACCGGTATGTGCTGACAGCTGGCTTGGCGCTCGGGCTGTTCAGCGCTCTCATCGGGATGAGTACGCTCGGCGACGTGTCGTTGGGTGAACTGATGGGGTCCAACGGACTGGTCCGACCAGCCTTTCAGACGATGCTGCTTTCGATCACGACCTCGGTAACGCTCGTTGTCACGATCAGTCAGCTCGTTCTCGCGCAGGAACTCGGTCCACTCGGCGATCAGCGCGAACGGATGGACGGCGAACGAGTGTTCCGTGAAGACGTCGAGGAGTTCCTCGGGACGGCCAGTCCTCCCGAACCGAATGCGTTCTTACGCGTACTCGTTGAATTGAGCCGCGATAAGGCAGAACGGCTCGGCGACGCTGTTGCGAACGGCGACGACGAACTCCGTGGGGATGTACAACAGTACGTCAAGAATCTGGTGGCGAACGCAGAACTCGTGAACGAACAGCTACGTGACGTGCAGTTCGGGAATTTCGACATTATGCAAGCGGCACTGGATTACAACTATTCGTGGCATATTTACGAACTTCGTCGAATTCGAAAAGAGCATGCCGATGCCCTCACCGACAAGCAACAGGTGGCGTTGGACGAATTACATGCTGTACTCCAGTTTTTCGCCCCCACTCGTGAACACATCAAGTCGCTGTACTTCGAGGCGGACCTTGTGAACCTCTCTCGGCAGATCCTCTNATGGGATTCTTCGCCGATGCAGGGATGTTTCCCGGGACGATGCTGGGAATCGACAATGTAACGTGGATCGTGAGTGGCGCGTTCACGATTACGGCGCTGCCACTGTTATTGCTGGCCGCCTACATCTTTCGGCTTACAACCCTCGCCAAGCGAACGCTCTCGATCGGGCCGTCTATTCTCCGTCCATCGGAAGACGCTGGGGAAACCAAATGAGAGGAGTGATTCTATGAGTCGGGCAACTGCTTGTCGCGCGCTACGGTGGACTGTTCCGTCCCCCATGACTGTATTGTTGGTCTCGTAAATGATCGCCGCGG
>NZ_AOIA01000052.1 GCF_000337695.1 Natronococcus jeotgali DSM 18795 | reverse complement strand
ATTTCGTCAGAAGTAACTGTCACTGTGTACCCACAGTACTTGAACGAGACTTCGTCTGTTCTAGTGTCTTCCGTAAGGAGCGCATCGAGTGCATCTGGGTCAATCACTTCCGCGAGTGGTGGAAGGTCCAACGGGGTGCAGTTCTCGATTGCTGCAACGACTGTGTAGACGCCTGCACTCGGGAATTCCTGTTTATCGAGTATGTTCTTTTGGTCCATCTGGATATNGCAGTTCTCGATTGCTGCAACGACTGTGTAGACGCCTGCACTCGGGAATTCCTGTTTATCGAGTATGTTCTTTTGGTCCATCTGGATATGTTCTCCGGGGTTCATGGTTAGAGCGGGATTTGCTCGAGGGTATGTGTTTAGCCCGAGCTGATTTCGCCACTATCTCGTAGGTGGCGCAAAAGTCGAGCTGTATGGACTGGCAGCAGAGTTTTGTGGTGATCCTCAGGGATGGGCTCCGCGGCGGAGCCCATCCCGTCGCCTCTGCTGTCCGCGCTGGGAGGGGGGATCTGTGAATGGAGATGATCTCACCAAGGAAGAGCTGCTCTCGCGCTTTTTGTAACTTGAACAACGAGTCGAAGAGGTTGAACAAGAGAACACACAACTCCGAGAGCAGTTGCAAGAGAAGGACGAGCGGATTGATGAACTCGAAGCACGGCTTCGCAAGTACGAAAATCCGCATACGCCGCCTAGTAAGCGACGGTCGGGGACCGACGAGTCCCCGACCTCGCAGGACGACGGAGACGATGATATCCGAACTGACGGTGGCACTCCCGGCCGTAAGGACGGTCACGACCCAGCGTGGCGTTCTACGGCTGATCCCGACGAAGAAATTGAGGTCACCTGTGACTGTTGTCCTGAGTGTGGCGAACACTTCGACGAGTCGGTGGGCGTCAGCCCCCGACTCGTCGAGGAAATCCCGGACCCGCAGCCTCCAGAGGTTACCCAGTACAACCGCCACTGCTACCAGTGCCATTCCTGTGGCACCGAGACGGTTGCTACACACCCCGACTGCCCCGATGAGGGGCAGTTCGGGGTGAACGTCATCGCCCAATCAGCACTTTCTCGGTATGATCACCGCCTTCCCTACCGGAAGATCGCTGATCGCTTCGAGCAACTGCACGGACTGGAACTCTCGGGCGCATCCGCGTGGCACGCGACCGAGCGCGCTGCGCGCGCCGGTCGCTGTGAGTATGAGCAAATCCGTCGAGAGATACAAGACGCTGACGTAGTTCACATTGACGAAACAGGCGTCAAACGCAACGGTGAGCAAGCATGGATCTGGACGTTTAGGACCGCCCAGCACACGTTGTACGCGGTCAGAGAGAGTCGTGGGAGGGATGTTCCCGCGGAAGTCCTCGGTGAGGACTTCGCGGGAACGGTCATTTGTGATGGATGGACGGCCTATCCGGCCTTCAGCAGCAATCTCCAGCGGTGCTGGGCACATATTCTCCGAGAAGCTGAAGACGCGGCCACGAAGCAGGACGAGGCGGTCCCGATCTACCGTGATCTCAAACAGCTGTACGTCGGTCTCCAGACTCGGCTGGAGACCGACCTGTCGCAGCGTGAGAGAGCAGAAATCCACCGGATAGGATGCAGAGGGCTAGAAGAAGTGATTGACCAGTCAGTGCCCGACGGACCAGTGGCAACACTTCTCGGGAAGCTTGAGGGAGGACTCGACCACTGGCTCACCTTCGTCGGTGAGCCAGCGGTCTCACCGACGAATAACGCCGCAGAGAACGCACTTCGTGAACCGGTCGTATTGCGGAAGATCATCGGGACACTCCGGAACGACCGGGGGATGTTCGTTCACGAGACGATCTTGTCCCTGCTGGCGACGGGGCGCCAGCAGGGACGCAACCCCTATGATGAACTCACGCGAGTTGTCCGCGACAACAAGATGATCTCACGAGATCAGGCTGCGCCGGTTGTCGAGCCTGCGGGGTAAACACGTGCGCTCGAGGAAATCCTCGCTCTGTGCGTCCAAGTGGTCGAAGAACGTGCTGTCGAGTGCTGCGTGTCCAGACTGCGGGTATTGCTGCGCTGAAATGCGCAGCAACGCCCGCTACACCCACATTTTGAGCCGGTCGAACGATTTGTGGATCGTGGTGTAGTCTGGCAAACCGGTCTGATCAAGCTCGAGAACGTCACGAATCTCGGCCATGTACTTCAGCCGATTCGGTGTTTCACGGAATCTATGCGCCTCTTCGAATCGGAAACAGTGAAGCACTACGTGGATCCAGCGGGCGAACCCGCCGCTGGTGGGCTCGCCCGCATGCCTCCCCAACGCTTGTTTGGCTAGCCGTTTGCACTCCTGAACGAAGTCGAGGAGATCGACTTCCATAACCAAGAACCGATTTCCTCGGCTTCACCCTTCTAACCCGTGATATCGGCTGATTCAATCGCTATTCAACACGGTACTATCAGCGATACAATCCGCAGAGGGCGTCGGCGTTCAACAGAGCAACCTGAGACAATGGTTCTACTGGGCAGGTCCAAGCTACGAGTTCGCTATCAACAATCGCCTTCACAAGAGCGTCCGATGTATCGCTTGAGAACAGTTCTCTCACGAACTGGATGGTCACACTTGGTGGACGTCGAGTCCGTACTTTCGGTTCAGCTTGTGGAAGATAATGAACCGACTCATTGATTCGGGCCGATTCGTTCGTTCAAGGACTTGATCGTAGACCGAAACCAGGTGCTCTTCCGTCGATGGCCGGAACGCGAACGACAGCCCGGACGTCATAGTGATATCCTCGAGCCGAACGAGTCTGAGGAAGAGCAGTATGTCGGGTGGCGCTGTTCGACTGAAGTTTCTGTCGGTGAGTTCAATCCCAGTCTCATCGCCTAATACGTCCTCGAGAACGACTTGAGAGGCAGACGAATCGATCTCAGTCACGCGAAACAACGACGTCTCGGCTCGAACCATCGCGTCGAGTAGCTCCCGCTCGAGTTCGGAATCGCCTCCCTCTTCGTCGCGGTAGCGTTCGACGAAGGTCGTCCCGTTCTGATGGTACTCGTGGAGGATGAAATCCATATGGACGCTCTGTTCTTCCTCGGTGTCGTACAGCAGAGCATCACCGTCCCTGTCGAGATCGAGCAGTTGTGACGTTTCGTCGATGATATCGCGATCGAGGTACACGTCGAAGATCTTCGAGTGGAGTTCACGTCCCTGTTCTCGAAATCGTTGATAGCGCTCGAGGTGACTCACAATCGATTCCCGGTGAGGATTACATCGAGTGGAAAATAAACGGCTGGGAATCGTTACCCGATTCCCGTTTTGCCTATCGCGGTCAAGGATCGTAGTGGTAGATGTAGGGATGGTCTTCCCGTCCATCGGGCATAATCGCCTCGAGCGTCTCCTGAAGTTTCGCTTCCGTCGGTGCGGTGGCAACGACTTGTTCGTCGTAGATCGCGACGTACGCTTCTTCCAGTCTCAACTCCCGGAACGTGCGTCCGAGACTACGGGCTCGAGCTTTCCCCAGCTGTTGATGGTAGATACGGGCGAGTTCCTCGCTCTGGTCTTTGAGTTCGGCAATTTCGTCGGCGTATCGCTCGCGGTTTCGCTTGTTCTTGGTGAAAAACCGGAGCCGTTCGGCATCGGATTTCTCGGGCCCGTCGGTTGGCGGGAGCGACTCGACAATTCCGAAGCGGTGTTCGGCCTCCTCGTAGGCAGCATCAATGTCCATTCCCATCGCGTGCCAGACCATCGATCCCATCAGGTCGTGTCTGAGCCAGCCATCGCTGACGATTACGTCTTCGAAGGGGAGCAGGACGACATCTGCAACGGGAAGTGGAAGCTCTTCTGCTGGCAGATACTCGAAAAACGGGAAGAGAAGTGACTTTACCCCGAACGCTCGAGGTTCGTCTGGATCTAAAAACACCGTGTCCGTCTCGCGATGCTCGACGACGGCGAAGTCGCCGTGTTTGTAGTCGGTCCACGCCTCGACTTGGGCCAGGTCCGTATTCGAGNCCGTGTCCGTCTCGCGATGCTCGACGACGGCGAAGTCGCCGTGTTTGTAGTCGGTCCACGCCTCGACTTGGGCCAGGTCCGTATTCGAGAGATCGGTGGGATTCTCCTCAACGAATTCCGAGATGATCGCGTCTGTGTCTTCCTCGTAGAGCGTATCCCGAATCGGGACCAGTTCGTCCGTGAAGCGTTGTTCGAACTCCTCGTAGGTCTCTATTTCTTCGATCACGTCGAAGCGATCGTTCACGTAGACGAGTAATCGACCGTAAAGTTCGAGAAACCGTTGCTCGCGCTCTTCGTCGAGCATCGACGGATCGCGCTCCGGTTCCGGAATTTCGAGCTGTTCGATGCCGGCTGCTTCGAACGCCGCTTCGATCTCGTCGAGCGTCTCGAGATCCTCGAGGGGAGTGCCTGTAGCATCAGACGCGTCCATGAGCATCGATTTGGCCATCCCCCAATTTTTCGGGTCGGACGCTCGCTCGACAATCTCGTCCTCGAGTCCCTGAACGCGCATCCCGAGCGAGGACGCATTTTCGAGTTCATCCCGGTCGTTGAGGAAAGCGAAAAACGCCGAAAGAACGGGTACAACCGCTCGAAAGTGGTCTGTGTCGGCGCTGACCTTTGCGGGATAGATCTCCGTACAGATCCGTTCCAAGCTCTCCTCGTCCCACGCCTCCGGTGGGAGGAGTTCGTATCCGTACATCAACTCCGCGAACGTCATCAGGACGAACTCGGTCTCGCGCTGCTGGTCCTCAGTCAACGTCTCGAAGTACGCACTCCGGGAAAACGCATCGACCCATTCGCCCCCCCGGACGAGTATTTCGTCGAGGCGTTCGTCGGAGTACTCGTCTTTCACTTCGTCATCGTTCATACGCGCGACTACGTATCCGGCCCAAAAAGAACCTACTGCCCGGTTCGAATCGGTGTCACTCGATTCGAGTGTGACTCAGATCACGGATATATTGGTTAAAATACCGACCAATCGAGTCGGCTTCGAGCAACTTGTTGTACGTCGATTCAGGTACGTCTCGATACTGGTAGACGCGTCCGTTCTCGAGTTCGGCCTCGAGTGTCTCCGTCTCAGGATCGTAGCCGACTGTTTCGAGTAGAGAGGATGAGACTGGCTGTCGCTTCATATCGGGTAGATTCGCGTGTGACAGGTATAGTTCCTTTTTCGCGAGATTACACCCCCGCACCGGATCGGAAGCTCGTGAGGGCGTTGATCCGTCCTTCCAGCTCCTCGATCTCCTCGCGAAGTTCCTCGGCCTCGTCGTCCTCCGTCGCAGCCAATCGGTCTTTGAGACCTTGGAGTCGCATCTCCTTCTCCTCTTCGTCGACCTCGGCCTTACGGACGTACTCGCGCTCTTCGATCTCGTAGACGTCCGTCCTACCTCGGTCACCTCGAGTGCCTCGTCGACTTTCGTCGAGTCGACGCTGGTGACCCGCTCACGTGGAATGCCGGCGTCCTCGAGCGTTTCGAGGACCTCCTCTTCGTCCCGGAGCGACCGATACGTTCGATCGGTCCGCTGGACGGAGCCGAACTGCCTGTGAACGGGCTGATCATGATGAACGCGATCCAGGAGGATGTTCGCAACGTCCCCACGGAGATCGTCGGCATCTCGTTGGACGTCCGAAAGCAGCGTATAGAGGTTGACCAGTAAGGCGGTTTCCATATCCTCGAGTTCGGAGACGTCGTAGCGCTCGAGGGCATCGATCAGTAGCAGTGCGTCAGAGTAAACCGCGAGGTCAGGTTCCATCCGTTCCTCGTCACTGTCAGAAGAAGAGCCACCTCGAACGAACTGAGACAGCGTTGGCTCATCGGTTTCGCGGAACGTTCCGGCCTGCTTGTTGATCTCGAAACGGGGGTGGAGACTCACTACCGCTGGATACGGATCAGCTTCTGGAGGAAGGCGATCGAGTTCGAAGGCAGCTCTACCGCTCCGAACCCGGTCGACGAGCGTTCGAACTGCTCTCGCTGGAGCGGGCGTGACTCCTCTGAGCCAACAAACTCGACGATGATACGATGCTCTTGGACGTCCGTAATTCGAAACCGCTGCTCGGACAACAGCGTGATGAGTGTCGCATCGTCTTCAAGCGCTTCACACTCGGAGAGCAAATTATTCCACGTGGACGCGAAGGTCATGGATGACATATGCACTTGGGACAGTAAAACCGTTCATGGCCGCTCTATCGCACCTTTTCCAACACAGCTAACCGCACTGATCGACGATATTGGTTACGAATGAACCTCGAGTTCGACGACGGAACGCTCCTGCTCCACGACGCACCTGAGGAAGTCCCCTACGCAGAATGGGATGACCGCGTCGACGAATTTCGAACTCAGGCCTATCGCTATCGGTCGCTTCTTGACTGGGCTGACGAGGGGAAGACCGAGTCCAGTGACGATAGCCAATCGACCCTCCAGCAGAGCACCCATCGATCTCACTCTCTCGACCTCGAAGACACCGCTCGCTCCTATCCCGATCTCGCACTCACACCAACCATTCAAGTTGACCCTCGCCATTATCAGCAGGCCGCTCTCGAGGCCTGGCGCGAGCACGAACGCCGAGGGAGNCTCGCACTCACACCAACCATTCAAGTTGACCCTCGCCATTATCAGCAGGCCGCTCTCGAGGCCTGGCGCGAGCACGAACGCCGAGGGAGTGTCGTGCTGCCGACCGGCAGCGGGAAGACCTTCCTCGGACTGCAAGCGATCACGGACGCTGGCGTCGCGACACTCGTGGTCGTCCCGACAATCGATCTCATGAACCAGTGGCACGCCACACTGACCAATGCCTTCGGTGACCAACTGTCGAATGGTGTCGGCGTACTCGGTGGTGGGTCTCACGAAATCACTTCCGTGACCGTCACGACCTACGACAGCGCCTATCGCTACGTCAACGAATACGGTGATCAGTTCGGTCTCCTTATCGTCGACGAGGTGCATCACCTCCCGGCTCCGACCTATCGCCAGATCCCCGAAATGATGATCGCTCCGTACCGACTCGGACTCACCGCCACCTACGAACGGGCTGACGACAAACACGAGACGCTCGACGAGTTGCTCGGTCCAGTCGTCTACGAAGAGAACGTGGATGCGCTCGCTGGCGAGTTCCTCAGCGAGTACGAAACCATCCACCTCGAGGTCGAACTCACACCCGAGGAACGCCAGCAGTACGATACAGAGTACGAGATCTATCGTGAGTACGTCGACAGCCACGAGTTCGACATTTGGAAGGAACGAGGGTATCAGGAGTTTCTCAGACGCTCGTCCTACGATCCAGAGGGCCGACGGGCACTGATCGCCAAACAGCGCGCCGAGGAGATTGCCCGAACAGCCCACAAAAAGCTCGATACCCTCGATACGCTCATCAAACAACATTACGACGACCGTGTCATCATCTTTACCGCCAACAACGACTTTGCCTACGACATCTCTCAAGAGTTCATCGTTCCCTGCATTACCCACCAAACACCGACTGACGAACGAACCGACCTTCTCGAGCGCTTCCGGACTGGCGAGTATTCGATGCTCGTGACGTCGCAGGTCCTGGACGAAGGAATCGACGTCCCCGCGGCCAATGTAGGACTCATTCTCTCCGGAAGTGCCTCAAAACGCCAGTACGCTCAACGCCTTGGCCGAATTCTCCGCCCAACAGACGATCGACAGCCCGCACGACTGTACGAGATTATCGCCGCGAACACGAAGGAACGGTACGTCTCTCAGCAACGCCGCCAGGGGGGGAATTCCAGTGCTGACAGCTGATCTCGCTCGCTCACGAACGACTGGCGGAGAAGTCGTTCCTCTGTTCATTGATCCCACTGAAGAACGCTTCCGGGAGACCGCTCGAGAGCTCATCGAGCTGTTCGAGGCCCACTTGGGCAAGCCTAAAGGCGACCTTGAGGCGGCGATCAGCGAACTCACGATCGACGATACGGAGTACAAGATCATCCAAGGGCTAGCTAAACTCCTCATGGACGAGTGCGAGTTCGAGGTACACGCGCCGATCGAACCCGAAATGATTCGCCACCACCTCTTCGAGTACGCGAACGACCAGTATCCAATCGTTCGCCAGCCAACACTCGGTGAGGATACCCAGAAGCTCGACGTGTACAGCANCCACCTCTTCGAGTACGCGAACGACCAGTATCCAATCGTTCGCCAGCCAACACTCGGTGAGGATACCCAGAAGCTCGACGTGTACAGCACCGTCGCCGACGAGCTGGGCATCTCTCTTGCCGAGTGTCACCAAGGGATGTACGCAGACCTTGAGGAGAACAAGCGTCTCGTTCGGCTGGGAGAGCGTACCGCTGACGAGAGTACAGCACAGGAGACGGGTGACGAGACACCATCGACGACAAACCTGACTGGCAGCAGTGACGAAGCCTACCAGGATACAGCGCTCACTGTGGAGNCCCGCTACAATCTCGCACTCGCACAGGCGGTTCTCTACGACGCAACGCGTATGCGCATCCGCGTCTGGGATCACTTCGGGACGGTATTCAGCTACGTGAAGTTGTTCGGGTTGATGCACCGGATTTATCCAATCGACAGCGATGGATGCCGTGTAGCAAGCACTGATCTCGCTGACGGCTATGAAGCAGTGCTGGACGGGCCTGCCTCGTTGTTCTCCAAATCTCAGAAGTACGGCATCCGAATGGCGAACTTCTTGCCAGCGTTACCGCTGTGTGATCGCTGGGAGATGGACGCAGCAATTCTCGTCGACGACACGACAGGCGAAACGCACCGGTTCACACTCGATCAGACAGACGGAATGGAGTCTCACTATAGTGCTGGCAAACAGTTCGACAGTGATCTCGAGCGAACACTGGCCCAGAAGTGGGAGCGGGCGACGACCGACTGGGAGCTAGTTCGCGAAGACGACGTCCTCGATATCGGCGAGGAAGTGTTGATTCCGGATTTTGCGATCGAACATCCCGATGGCCGGCGAGCGATTCTCGAGATTATGGGATTCTGGACGCCCGAGTACCTCGAATCAAAGCTCGAGAAGATTCGCCAGGCAGATGCCGAGAACCTGATCGTTGCTGTCTCCGAAAATCTGGACTGCGCTCGCGATGAGTTCGGTGAGGCAAGCGACCGTGTGCTGTGGTTCAAAACGGGGATCCACGTCTACGATCTTGTAGAGGTAGCGGAGGAGCATGCGCTTCACGTCCCGTCAGAGATCTCAGATTTCAATTGAGGCGCACTGTCGGAGATGGTGATCACGGTGCCCTCGTGACTGCCCCCCGGATGACTGTGCTTGGCCACTGGCATCGTCATCGGATTCGGTGATAGTTGTGACCACGAATGTAGGCATTGAAATCCCGGCCAAGAGAGTCTGCATCCATCAACCCGCGATATGTCTCTTCTGGCACGTCGATGTACTGATAGACGCTTCCGTCCTGGAGTTCCACTTCCAAGACCTGCTCGTTCGGATCGTATCCGACGCTGTCGAGCAGAGATGATGAGACGGATTCGCGGTCCATACCAGCGGTCTTCGCTGGTAATAGGGATAAATACTCGCGAAGGAGCTGTTCATCTGAAAATATCTACGATATTGTCCTGTCAATAACGATGTTGAAACTGCTCTGTTGNAATAGGGATAAATACTCGCGAAGGAGCTGTTCATCTGAAAATATCTACGATATTGTCCTGTCAATAACGATGTTGAAACTGCTCTGTTGAACGCCGACGCCCTCTGCGGATTGTATCGCTGATCTCAGGGGATTTGGACGCCGTCTGGCAATATGGACCGTCTCAGGAACCTCGCACAGACGTTTCACGAGTTCGCTACGGCTCACGTAGAAGAGCCAGACGTACCCGTCGTCGCCGTCGGCGAGGAGGGGACGACAAATCCACGAAGATTGCGTTGCTCTTGCTCAAAGAGGAAGTCAACAAGCCGCTCCGACAGTTCGATAACTATCTGAGCGAGATGCCGGGCATCCTTGCTATGTTCGGACTTGAGAATTTTCTGATTAATCTTGTGAAATTAATATTTTAACCACTGAACAAATCAACTAAAATAGAGTTGGCCGGTCTCAGAATCTACCGATAGAGCGTAGCTACCGGTGAGCGTGTCATAGAATCATCCCTACAGGATTGTTTTCACCCTGACCTTTAACGAACCAGCTGGTAGAGTGAGCGTGCGAATAGATCGGATAGTAACAACCGGAGAAAAACACCAGAAATGAATGACACAATTTATGATAATGTACTGGCGGGGGATCTCTGAAAGTGGATGAAGAGAAGCTGTCTCCAAGGAAAAGTACTCTTACATGGGCAGTTGCAGGCTCACAGTGTATCCTGCTGCCTGTGAACGTATAACAGAATGAACGACGAGGCCTTTAGGGCCTTGTCCAATGCCACCCGGCGCCGGGGATTGGAGGTCCTACACGAGTGTGACTCGCCAATCGACCTTGACGCACTACCCGACAAGTCCGGCATCTACGAGGAGCCATCTGAGTCGTTCGAGATTGTCCTCTATCACAACCATCTCCCGAGACTCGACGATACAGGCTTTATCGACTGGGACCGTGAGCAAGGGACGGTTGTAAAGGGTCCACGGTTCGATGAGGTTCGGCCACTGCTCAATGTCGACGAGGACTCTGATAATCCGAATTCGCTCTCGATATGATTCCGTGACGGTGGCAATTCATTACTTGCTTGTCCTGTATCTATCACTTCGGTCACTTTGAAGGGAGCGAGAAAAATTCTATGACACGCTCACCGGTGGAAAAGTAAACATCAAAATTTCTATGACGGCGTTATCTTGCATTCCACATTGTCTTTCGTATTGTCCTTTCTTCAAAGCACCTAGTCGAAACCCGTTGGAGGCTGTCAATCTTCGTGACGAAGATTTGAACGTCGGGCCTACTCGACAGAATTGTTTTTCTCCCGACGAGCGTAACCAAGACAGTATCGATGACACGCGATATTGCGCCTCTACGGCAGGCGCTTGAAGGGACGACAGAAGGGGATCAAGCAGACATCTACACGCTGCTCGTCAACTGGAACACGTCGATGGCAAACGCGCTGGAGCAAAGTGGCGACCGCTTTCGTGACGCGTTCTGGGACTATCTTGAAGAGACGATCGAACTCGTCGCCTCCGCCGCCGTCGTCGAAGACGAGCCGGACTGGGAGTTTTTACAGGACTGCGCTGAGGCGTATCCGCCCGCAGAGGGCGACCATCACTGTACAGTGCTGATCGCAAACATCCTTGGCCGGTGCGTCATTCGCACTCGCATCCGCCACGACGTGGACGCGATTCCGACATGGGCGCTCGACTACCTTGGACGGATCACGATGGAGAATGACAAAGACGCTGCGTGGGAAGAGTCGGGTGCGTTCGGCTGGGGCATCGGCCACGACGAAGTAGCCGTCGCGGATCGCACGCTCGCTCGCGCCGAAGCCGACGACGAGTATTGGGCCTCGTCGGTACTCAAACACGCTATCTTCGCCGATGCCCACGACGCGATCGACCTCTACGAGCGCATCCTCCAGTCTCTGGACACGATGGAAGATCTCCACCACGTCGAGGGGATGCAGCGTATCCTCGACGAGCCGTTCCCGCAAATGCCCCGGTACTGGGAGCCAACAGACGAACTGAACTCACCGGGCCCGCTATCCGCCGACGCTATCGAACAACTCCTTCGGGTGCTCGGCGAGAATATCCATCCGAAGCGACTCCAGCAGTTCAACGACATGATCCAATTTGACCTCGAACGGGCGGCCACTGAGTACGGTGAACTGGACTCCGTGTGAGTGACGGCGGCTTCGCAGGCGTGAGATCGAGGTACTCACTCCAGCGACTCTGCAGTGTATTTCTCGGCGGTGCTGAGTGCCGAATGGATTTCGGAGTAAGTTGGCACCTGCGTGTCGGCGACCTCTGCAAGTTCGACACGCAGCGGCTTGACAGGCTCCTNGCTGAGTGCCGAATGGATTTCGGAGTAAGTTGGCACCTGCGTGTCGGCGACCTCTGCAAGTTCGACACGCAGCGGCTTGACAGGCTCCTCACGATATGCAGTAAATATGATTAATTTGTCAATTGCTTTCTCGGCTGCCTGTCGCACTCGCCCATCGTCGTCGACAAGCGCATCGCACAATAGATTCCAAAAGATATCTCGGTACTTGTCAGGAATGTGTGGCACGTAGAGTTGGCGCAGAAATCGGACGGCTGAGAGCCGCTGGTATCCATCATCAACGTAATAGTACTGGGAGAATTCCGTGACACTACTTACGAACAGATGGGCTCGTTCGGCGGTTTCTCCTTCTCGCCCCTCTTCGATCGCATCGTTCACGCGATCCGGGTCGCCCGAGGTGATTACCTCCGCGAACTCGGCTTTACTGGAGTGCATCGAACGCCTCACTCGTACAACGTCGAGAAACGATAAAAATGCACTATTTTGAAAGACGACTGTGGAATGCGGGAGAAGAATTAACCGCTATCGCGATGGAATTCCTGTATGACCGTCTACACGCTTCGTGTCGAACTCGCGCCGAACCCGCCGATGTTTGATCCTGATGAGGGCGAGGAGGTCTGGTGTGACATTGAGGTCGATGAAACGCATACGCTAGAGGAATTACATGAGGTGATCTTCGAAGCATTCGATCGGTGGGATGCTCATATGTACGAATTCATGACCTACGACGCAGACGGCATCGCCACTCGGAGCTATGCGATGCCAGAACAGTACGAGGGTGGGCCAAGTTGGCCGGCGATGGAACCCGAACAAATCGAACGTGCCATCTCTCAGGTCGGTGCTGACAATGAGCCCGAGGGGGCCAAAGAGCGATTCCGTGAACTCCGTCAGAACCCCCCCGAGGAGGGCAACGCCAGCGAGACGACCATCGGCGAGCTGAATCCAGAGGTACTGAAGTGGCTCTATTACGAGTTCGACTTCGGCGACAGCTGGGAGCATATCATTACAGTCGAAGAGTCACGCGAGGAATCGCTTGATAGCGATCCTGTGATAGTTGAGAAGCAGGGCCCGATCCCACCACAATACCGCGACCCAGCCGAGTGATTCTCTTCTGCTCTCGGAATTGAGTTCTACTTCTGATTGTTCTGACTTCATGAGAATCCTGTTTAAGCCTCAGGACGATGAACCAAGTGCGTTGGAGTTGAAGGTGGCCGACATTCTACGTGCCCGAGAACATGCGTCTCTGATTTTCGTGTTCGCCTGTCTGGTGTACTTGATTTGGAGAACTGTCGATCTGCTTGTGCAGATCGAGTTGACTGGCGAGTACGGACAGGCACCACTCATAACGGCGGAGAACACGCTCACGCTGTTGAAGAAGGAGACCGGAATCGGGGGAAAAGTCACTCTACCCGAACGAAAGAGCTGTTTCTGGGTGGCGACACCGGAGGGGAGTCTCAGAAAATCGCCGAACTCACTCTTTAATTGACAGGAATTAGCGGCTGAGGGGGGGTCTGAAAGATCGGCGATAGGCTGATTTGTCTGAATTCAACGACAACAAACCTGCTAAACGGCCTGTAGTCTCATCTTCCGGTCTCCTGCAGAAGTTGAGACCTTGTCGTCCAATGCATACCGATCCTGGCGTAGTTCATAAATAGTATGAAGACGTAGTCTGGAGTAGAACGATGGCACGAATCACCGGGTCGTATCCAGACGATCTTGACCTCCTCATTGAGGGTGCTGTCGAGGCTGGNGATGCGTTGCGAGAGTTCGTGCGTGAATATTTCGAGGACCACGAAAACGAGCGCATTGCAGCTGCAGTCGCCCTCTACGAACGCGAGCGTATCACGCTCGGTGATGCTGCGAGACTTGCTGATGTCGACCGCTGGACGATGCGTGATATCCTCCGTGAGCACGATGTTGAACTCCGCCTTGGACTCGCTGACGAAGACGACGCAGCCTACGAGGNCGACCGCTGGACGATGCGTGATATCCTCCGTGAGCACGATGTTGAACTCCGCCTTGGACTCGCTGACGAAGACGACGCAGCCTACGAGGTAGAGGCAGCGAGCGAACTGGAATTCGGTGATGAGAACTCGGACGACGAAGAGTCACGTGCGAAATGACAGGTGACGATATTCCAGCGAACCCGAGTGTCTTGAACACGACTGTCCTCTCGAACTTTGCTTATATCGACCAGTTGTGGGTGGTTGCCGGACTCTCTGGAATCTGTGCAGTTCCAGTCGTTCGCGAAGAACTCGAAAACGGCGTTGATGATCCCCCGTATCTTCAGTCAGCACTCGATACACTCAACGATGAGATTCCAGTCGCCACGATTTCGGATACAGTCGCAAATAGAGAGGCGGTTGTCACTAGCCATCTTGATCCCGGTGAAGCACAGGCGTTTGCCCTCGCAGACGCACACGACGGGCGGCTGCTGACCGATGACGGGGATGCCCGGGCGTTCGCGAAAGATCAAGGTCTAACTGTTGT
>NZ_AOIA01000051.1 GCF_000337695.1 Natronococcus jeotgali DSM 18795 | reverse complement strand
TATCGACAGATGGAGTACACTCACCAGATCGTCGTACACGACGAGACGTATGTTTCGCCCGACGGTGTCCATATCAACCAGGTTGAGTGCCTCTTTTCGCTTGTCAAACCATGGCTACGGAAATTTCGCGGCCTGTCCAAGCACGGCTTGGAACAGGCCGCTCACACATTTGGACTCGTCCGTTCGTTGAATCTCGCCGGCGCATCCCTCCTCAGCGTCATCGACTGCCTTGCTATGGGGGCATTCCACAGCTCTACATAAGAGCGGCTGATCTTAACCAACGGCGGGACGGCTCTCCTGGGGTGTGTTGGTTAAGCCCGTCCGCTCTTATGTAGAGCTGCGGAACGCCCCGTAGTTACACTATAGTGGCTGATATTGGTGGAATATGTCTCAGCCAGCTTTCGGAAAGAT
>NZ_AOIA01000050.1 GCF_000337695.1 Natronococcus jeotgali DSM 18795 | reverse complement strand
CTCCAAGAACCGGCCTCTGACGCCGTAAAACCGTGTATGACCAACCCCATCCCGACGCTGTCTTGCGTTCAACAAGGCACTATCCCTTCGAGATAGAGCTGCTCTTGGCTGATCGTGGCTTCTACAACGAACGTATCCTGCGCCGTTCGCGGGAGATTGCTGCGACTGTCGTTCCCGTCCAAAAGAAGGGCAAGCGCATGAGGAAGAAGCTGGATACGCACTGCTCGTACATGACGACCTATCGGATGTACAAAGGCCGCGAGCGGGAACTGGAATTCCCGCTCGCGGTCGCTGTCTCCTATCGCGCCGGAGATCGCGGGAAAAGCGGCGAAGTCGTTCGAGGCTATGTGGCGTGTGATCTGGCCGATCACACGCCGAAACAAGTCGAACGGCTCTATCGGAAACGGTCAGCGATCGAAACGAGCTACCGTGTATTTCGCCAAGCACGAGTGGTAACGACGACACAAGACCCAATCATCCGCTTCGCGTTTGTCCTGGTTGGATTCCTGTTGGAGAACCTCTGGCTTGTGCTTCGATGGGCGGTCGTCGCCCGCCCCCGGCGGGGCGGGCGCGACCTGCCCGAGGAATTCACGTTCAAGACGTTCTCTGACTGGATCAGACATGCATTAGAGGAAGAGTTAGAGCGGAGTTGGGAGATTGAGATGAACGGAACAGGTGTACCAGAAGCATACGCGCCGGCCGCGGGCTGATGCCAGCCCGCGGCCTTGGGCAAGCTCTTGGTGAGCAACAGCATTCGCCTAGAACAGCGTATCTCAGCCTTCTTACTTCACTTCTCCTCATCCGTGGATTCTATTTCCTGTTCACTC
>NZ_AOIA01000049.1 GCF_000337695.1 Natronococcus jeotgali DSM 18795 | reverse complement strand
CAGTAGCTACCTCGGTATGATTGCGGTCAGACTCGACACAATTTCGGCACGATCCCCGTCTCAGCCAGTCACTAAACTAGAACGGATGGCTGACCAGCTCTCGGACGACCAGATCACAGCCTTCCCCGACCCAGCCCATCCGCTAGTTCATCGAAGGGTGTTCTACGCAGAACGCGACATAGACAGGTTCCTCTCCGCTGTTAACGCAGGGAAACCACACTCTATTGTTACGGGCCGTGGCCCATCAGGGCCGATGCATATCGGTCACGTCCTCCCGTTCTACTTCGCCAAGTACCTACAAGAGCAGACAAATGCTCTCGTCTACATTCCAGTGTCCGATGACGAGAAATACTTCCTCAAAGAGATGTCTCTCGAAGTAATCGGCGCTCACACTCGTGAGAACTTACTCGATCTGCTCGCAGTAGGATTTGATCCAGATCGGACGCGTATCATCGTGGATACAGCGGATGGAGACGTGGTGTATCCCCTCGCAACCGCATTTGCAAAGGCGGGGACCCAGTCGACTATCGAGGCAACGTACGGAGAACCTGCGAATATTGGTCTGTCATTCTATCCCGCAGTGCAGGCGACACATCTCCTCCTGCCGCAACTCGTCGAGGGCCGTCATCCGACGCTCGTTCCGATCGCAATCGATCAAGACCCCCATATCCGCATCTGTCGGGACATTGCGGACAAGCAGCGATACGACGTCGATAAACCGAGCGCGTTGCTCTCGAAATTCCTTCCGAGCCTCGCAGGGCCAGGCAAGATGAGCTCTTCGGACGACGCGCCCAGTATTCTCCTCTCTGACGACAGAGAGACCGTGTTCGAGAAGATCCGGACCCACGCGTATTCCGGTGGTCAGTCTACCGTCGACGAACATCGAGAACAGGGCGGAGATCCCGAGAGAGACACACGTCGTTCCAGTTTCTCTCGTATTTCTTCGAAACGGATGACGAGCGGCTGGAACGAATTGCCCAGGAATATCGTGATGGATCGTTATTGAGTGGTGAACTCAAGGATATCGCGGCAGAGAACATAGCTGATTTCCTCAAATGTCACCAGGAGCGACGAAGTCAGTTGGGGTCACTCGTGAATGAGTTACCAGCGTACAGATTGACCGATGCTGAGCGAAACCGGGCTCGCCATCGAGTCGGATTTCTTGATGATGGGGTATTTTAGAAATGGCTGTATCCGTCAATTCAAAGCGAATTGCGGGATTTACCTGGGATTGAACTTCCCCCGACCTAGTCGTATTATTGCCCGTATAGCGCACAATCTGAGGTTCAGAGATGGGTTCGGTATGTGTTCTTGAAATCGTTCGGCCAAGGGTTTAGGGCGCTTCCGAACTTAAATAGATCCGCTATGCTTTCAACAGGAGATACTGCGCCGAGTTTCACAGCGACGTACCGAGGAAGCGAACATGAGACGTTCAAACTCGACGAGCATCTCGGCGATGGCCCCACCGTACTAGCGTTCTTCCCCGGGGCGTTTACACCGCCGTGTTCGAACGAGATGGTAGCCCTCCAAGAGCGTCTCGATGAACTTCAAGATGCGGGAGCGACNTTCTTCCCCGGGGCGTTTACACCGCCGTGTTCGAACGAGATGGTAGCCCTCCAAGAGCGTCTCGATGAACTTCAAGATGCGGGAGCGACACTCTTCGGCATCAGCGCCGATTCATCATTCTCCCTTGGAGCGTTCGCAGACGAGTACGATCTCGAGTTCGACCTCATCAGTGATATGGGGGGCGAAGCGATTCCGGAATACGACCTTTCAATCGACATCCCGGACTTAGGCCTGTACGGTGTCGCCAACCGGGCTGTGATCGTCCTTGACGAAGATCGGACTGTGACCTACAGGTGGGTAGCTGAAGATCCGACGAACGAACCAGACTACGATGAACTCATCGAGGCTGTCGAGGCAGTCTGACAAGCAGCGGCTCCGTCAGTTTGAACGACACGCTTTGAGTTGAGTAATCACTGTGAGTGGCTTTGTTGAATCGCTGTAAGGCGGTGGATTTCACTGTTTGACGGCACGTTTGATGTTGTAGACGACACACATCAGAGCAATTTCACGGAACTCTCGATACCAGCTACGCGCTCGCACGGCGTAGCCGAGCGAGCGCTTGACGGCGGAGTTGACGGTTTCGGTCATTGACCGCTGAGCGTACCGATCTTCGTCAATGCGGGCGTTGTGCGCGTGATCGTACGGCGCGAAGATGCGGTGTTTGATCAGCGGACGAATGTCGAGGTCACGGAGTCGTTCGCGGAGTTGTTGCTTGTCATAGCCCTTATCAGCGGCCAGAGACCGCAGATCGCCCGCATTTCGGCGGGCGATCTGCTCACAGAGATCCGCGTCACTGCCTTCTAACGTCGTCGAGCAATGAAGATCAAGCACAGCTTGCGTTGCTGTATCGACGAGTTTTGTCACTTTGAGCGTCTGAACGCGATAGTTTGTTCGGTGGCAGTAATGGCGGCTGGCACGGTCTCGTTCATAGAATGTTGCATCGATTGCAGCGTGCTCAGAGGGATCGTGCAGCTGCGCCGACTGGCGCAGCAGCACTCGACAGACGCTCATCTCGATCCGATCAAACGCCTTACACAGCGTGGAAGGCGCGGGGAGATCGGCCTCGTCAAGGCCGATCTCCCCTGTTATTTGCGGCATCTCCTTCAACAGATCGATTGTCATCCGGTAGGACGTATCGAGATAAATCCGGAGACAATGCAGCGAAACGAGGGCATAGTCGGCGAATCCGCCGCCGCCCTGCGGGGCGGCGGATTCGCCTCGTTCACCCGTAACTCTTTGGTCGCGTCGCAAAGCAGTCTAGAGTTTCCCTCTGGTAGCCTCAATTGAGAGGTCACAGCTGATTGCTGTTTTGGTTGATCGGTTGAG
>NZ_AOIA01000048.1 GCF_000337695.1 Natronococcus jeotgali DSM 18795 | reverse complement strand
ATCCGTTCGTTGAATCTCGCCGGCGCATCCCTCCTCAGCGTCATCGACTGCCTTGCTATGGGGGCATTCCACAGCTCTACATAAGAGCGTGGTAAGTTAACCAACAAAGCTAAGAAAAATCCCGACGTTGGTTAATCAACACGATGTTCGATCCGCCGAAATACATCCTCGAGGGCCTCGAAAAGCAGTCACCAGAGACACTCCGAGAGATCGCAAAGATTGCTGCCGAGATGGCGGACAACAAAGAGCGCCAGTTCGAGACAGAACTCGAGGAGAAGGAGATTGACGATCGGCCAAAGGATCTCGATCGCGACGACGCACCATCCAACGCGACGTTGGCCACGAAGGAGATCAACGGGAATCGGTACTACTACTGGCAGTGGCGAGAGGGCGAAAAAATCAAATCAGAATATATCCGTCCGGTTGATCCGAAGCGATGACGACAAGAATATGGTGCTGTAAGTTTCGTCTGCCTCTTCTGATCTAGTTTCCAGAAATTGACCGCTCCTATCTCAATGAGTCATCACTCAAGTGCGGTCATTGAGGGTATTCCTGGACAGCCGCGAACTACATAGAGCTCAACCTTCTCCCGTAGAACCATTGATCTTTATAATATCTTCACACGACTTTGGTAGCAGATGGCAGGCCCACAGGACTCTATTACGATCGAAAACGTAGTCGCCTCTTCCGGGATTGGACAAGAGCTTGCACTCGAGAGTCTCGCAATGGATCTTCCAGGGGCTGACTACGACCCGGAACAGTTTCCGGGTCTCGTCTACCGTACGACAGACCCTAAAGCTGCTGCCCTAATCTTCCGTTCGGGAAAGATCGTCTGTACTGGTGCCAAAAGCATCGAGGGCGTCCAAGAGAGTATGAGGATCGTTTTCGAAAAGCTTCGTGATCTCCAGATCGAGGTTGAAGCGGATCCGGAAATCGTCGTCCAGAATATTGTCAGTAGTGCGGATCTCGGTCGAAGTCTCAATCTCAATGCGATCGCCATTGGTCTTGGTCTCGAGAGTATCGAGTATGAACCAGAGCAGTTTCCGGGCCTGGTCTATCGACTCGATGAACCTGATGTTGTGACTCTCCTCTTCGGTTCTGGGAAGCTGGTTGTCACTGGTGGGAAGGACGTTGATGACGCGAGACACGCTATCGATGTAATTGTCGAACGTCTCGAGGACCTCGGTCTACTTGAGTAGTATCACCCAAATCATCCAGTGGTCTCGGGCACCCACTTCGAGTCATTTTGATATCGAAGTGAGCCGCTGTTGAGAGTGGATCAATGAAACAGTCAATGGTCTGGTCGCCGATCTCAGATCTCGAGGGTATTTCCAGAGTCGTACCTGATACTGTCGATCCTACATTGTTCGGAGGTGTTTGGTTTCTACCCTCCATGAACAACTCTTAAGTAACATATCCATAAAGAAACTGAAGTAATAAACGGTCTTACCAACTACTGATAATGGATCGCAGAAATGTACTTTTGACGCTCACCGTTAGTACGATTATCACGCCTCTCTCCGACTGTCTCGATTTCGCTGGTCTTCGTCCGGATAGTGATACCGACCAAGACCGGAATAGTTGAGACCGCTTGTCTCAATGCATATATAGGCACAGTCGTGTGAGTGACCTCTAGGTTAGCCGAGGACTTTCAGTGCACCGGCCAAAGTTTAGAATTGATCAAAACCCGATTATACGCGGCTAATGAGGCCTCTTATGCAGGAGTAGCAGTATTGAAATACTATATGTGGCAGAGAGAGAAAAGACACTTTAGCGCCTATAACTTCCGTGCTAGTATGGACATCTCTCGTTCAATCTTCGTGCTTAGCCTCGTCACGTTATCTGGAGTAGCTCTCTTCGTGATGACGGGTTATTATTGGAGTTATAACATCTTAGCCATGGGTGGGTACTTGCTCGCGTTCTTCGGTGCGGCCGCTTTGATCCCACTTGCTCTCCGTGACAAGCTAAACGAGTCTTGGACAGAGAACTGAAATATATTCATCGGCACTGTCTAGTTGAGCCAGTTTGAGGAACAAGCAGGTCGTTGAGTGAATTGGACTAGAATGCTTGCAAACCTGCTCAGCGAGTGCTATGACGCGGATTTAGAAGAATCTTAGGAGAACGAACGGACGGCGACGCCCGTCAGGGCGTTCACCGTCCGCCTTCACGAAACCGGTTGTTCGCTCCGTGAGACAACAACGATCTTGGCGGAATTAAGCGTTAAACGCTCGCATGAAGCGGTTTGGAATTGGATGCATCGGCTGGCTGACAGCGGATGCGACCCGCCTGAGGCGCGGCCGGAGCGGGTCGCGGTTGACGAGACTGCTGTCAAGATCAACGGCGAGTGGTCTTGGTTGTACGCTGCAATAGACACCGAGACGAAGCTAATACTCGATGTCGCATTATTTGGTCGACATGGCACCGATTCGGCAGCTGCGTTTCTGCATCGACTCGACGAAAAATACGATCTCTCCGATTTAGTATCGCGTGCTGAATACAGGGCGCGTATCTTGTTTGGCTCCCGACTCTACGTAGCATGCAAAATGGTCACATAGTCTGCCGGCGTATAGAGAACCGAGAACAATGGAGCTAACCACAACGGAGAGGGGTATCTGACGTGATTGTGTACGTCGACCAGTCGACAGTACGTGATGGAAAACTGGACGAACTCAAGGAAGCGATGTCTGATCTGGTGGATTTCGTCGACGCCAACGAACCGGACATCCTATCGTACGACGTCTACTTCAGTGATGACGGCACCCGAATGGCCGTCGTGCACACGCACGCTGACTCGGCATCACTGGCGTATCACATGGAGGTTGCGGGCCCGAAGTTCCCCCCGATTGGTGAGTTCATCGACCTCGAGGCTATCGACGTGTACGGACGGCCGAGCGAGGAACTCATCCACCAATTCGAGGAGAAGGCATCGACGCTGGGGCACGGGCACGTGTCGATCCACGACCGTCACGACGGAATCGATCGGGTTTCTGTCGACTGATCCGTGTGCTGAATCCAACCTCTATATCTCGCTCCGGGCATCTATCGGATAGCGGAGAGAACGAGACGGTGTCGCTGTATTCACGACGTAAATCAAGCGATATCCGGAGTCATTTCTCGGTATTGTGTCGACAGACTCGATCACCGAGTCATATTCGTGGGATCCTCCTTCCGTATCCCTGCCGCCTCACTGTCAAACGGTCGGTAGCACCGACATCACAAACTATTACGGATGGCTTCGATAGGGAAGGTGGCTTGAAAAGCCGGTCAGGCGAGTCAGATGTCCAATCAGCCATCCATCGCGTTGATGCCAGCAATCGAGTACCGGAGAATCCAGGAAGATCGATCCAAGACAGTCCAGTGGAACCCTACAGATCGGCGCCTTCCGATGGTGGTTGTTTCATGACCGCTGATGGTCGGAGACCGGGCTGGGAAAACGTCGATGCTGATGCCGACCAGGCCAGAGACTATCTCGATACGGTGACCAGGCTTGATGCGATCCAGGCGTCCAGCCGTCGGGACTATGAACTCCTCCATGCCGAACCAGGCAGCCAGATTCTCGATGCCGGGTGCGGAACGGGGGATGACGCGCTCTTGTTCGGCGATCTCGTCGGCCCTGAGGGGGACGTCGTGGGAATCGATAAAAGCCAGTCACTGATTGAGGAAGCGAACGCGCGTGCCGACGGGACGACGACCGTCGAATTCCAAACCGGGGATATCATGAACCTCTCCTTCGCGGACGGGACGTTCGACGCGAGTCGCGCGAACCGCGTCCTTCAACACCTCCCCGATCCCAGAGGCGCAGTGGCTGAGCTGTGCCGCGTCACGCGACCGGGTGGCAGAATCGCCGTGGCCGACCCGGACTGGGAGACGTGCATCGTAGCCGCCCCGGACGCCGACCCGGAGGTTACAGCCGCGGTGACTGCGGGCGAGTGGGCAGACACCCTGAATCCACACATCGGGCGACAGCTCTATGCACTCGCCAGAGACGAGGGACTAACGGAAATCGAGATCGACCCAACCACGGTCGTATTTACTGATTTCGAGCTCGCGAGTGAAGTGTTGTACTTCGACGGCCGGCTCGAAGCGATGCAGGATGCAGACGTCCTGTCCCGTGACCAGGCCGACGATTGGCTGGAAGCGGTCCGTCGTGCCGGAGCCGACGACCGGCTCTTCTGTTCGATAACGGGGTATACCGTGGCCGGCACCGTCCCCCCACCTGATGACACCTGACATCCGCGGAGCGCGTCGCTGTCCCGCAAAATATACTCTCCATTCAGCAGCACAATCGTCATGGGTATCGGTAGTTTCCACCAACGGCGATGCATACCGCGCGCATATCGGTCATCCGTTCTGCTCTTGATCTGAACGAACGGGTACTCAGTACAGGACGTGGCTTGACCGTCGATCGGTGTCTCTTGGTACTCTGTCTGTGTCGATTCCGGGAGCGCGGGTCGAAATAGTTCCCTGTAACCGACACGCATATTCATCAATTCTGACCAGAAATCGTTGGTACGTGGAGTGACCGGCTGCGTTCTCAGACTGAGGGTTCGATGTTCTGGTTCATCCGGAAACGGTTGTCCGAATCCCACTCGTTCTTGAGGGCGACGAGCCTGTCGAGCTGTCCGTGGTATGCGGCCTCAATCATCGCCTCGTCGTCCGCGTTGAGGTAATTGGCGTATTCGCCCTCAGCCGCGTGCTGACGCATCGAGTCGTGAAACGCCCTCGCCCACTCGATGCACGAAGCGTCGTCGGTCGGGTTGTCCCATCGTGGGGCGACTGTCAACGCGTACTCCTTGTCCCGGTCCGGGAAGGCGGTCAAGTCGGGATCGACTCGGCCAATCGCCCCGCCCATCCAGTCGAAGAACGCCACCGTGTCTGGGGTCAGAAACGGTGTGATGTGCTCGACCATCGCGGCGATTGCCTGGTCCGATAGTTCCTCGAAGTAATGGGATTTCCAGTAGTGTCGACGACCCGACCGCTGCTGCCACGCCGCGTAACGCCACTCGGTGAATTCCACGAGGATCGGGTCGCCGAACTCGGCGATCGGCCCGAGTGCGTCCTCACCGTCCTCGATCGTCCCCCCGTAAAAGGCGTTGATCGTCAGAATCGTCTCTCCATTGACGTCCGACAGGAACCGTGGGTCTTCCGACACCCTCCAAAACGACGCGTTGGCTTGGACCTCGTCTGGCACCTCCCGCATGAAGTCCCGGAGGAACCGCAGGGCCGCTTCCGCGTCTTCGAGGCGGTGGTGGACGCTCCCGGCCCACACCTCCGGGCCGACTTGGTGGAGCTCGAACTCGAAGCTCGTGACGATCCCGAAGTTGCCGCCACTACCCCGGATTCCCCAGAACAGGTCTGGGTTCGTCTCGTCGCTTGCCCGAACGAGTTCGCCGTCAGCTGTGACGAGGTCGACTGATCGGAGGTTGTCGTGGGCGAGACCGTATTTCCGGGCGAACCACCCGAGGCTGCCGCCGAGCGTGAGCCCGGCCACCCCGGTCGTCGAGACGATTCCACCGGTCGTCGCGAGGCCAAACGCCTGGGCTTCGTGGTCGAGGTCGCCCAGCGTCGCTCCCCCATCCACCCGGGCCGTCCTGGTATCGGGATCGACGTAAACCGCGTTCATCCGGGAGAGATCGATCACGAGGCCGTCATCACAGACGGCGTTGCCAGCGACGTTATGTCCACCGCCCCTGACGGCGATGAGCAGATCGTGATCGCGTGCGAACGTCACAGCCGCCATCACATCGGCGGTGCCTGCGCACTGTGCGATCAGGGCAGGCCGCCGGTCGATCATTCCAGACTGCTCGGGCGTCGTCGTACCCCTCGTCATCGGTCTGGAGCAGGGTGCCCCGGAGCGTGTCTCGGAAGTCCTCGACGGCTGTTTCATCGGTGTCTTTTGCCGTTGTTGTCATGATGGTCTCCGTTTCTCGTGTCTCTCCTTACACCTCACCTCCCGCGGCCCCGAGCACGGAGAGCACAAGTGCCCTTACCACTCGAGCTATGTTATTTGTTACCGTAACCCAAATTATGCTGCATCCACCCTCTGTATTCAGCAGACGACTTTTGGCATACATCTTATAGACCGATAGCCGCTTCGGTAACTGCTCACCCTATACTGAGCAGGATAGATAGGCTCTTGCAGTCGAGTCAGCAGGGTTCGCCCGATGGCCTCGACACAGGCTTCGCGACGCGATGTCTTTCGAGCGGTTGCTACGGACTCGTACCGAGAGTGGCCAGCGTACGACACGACAGGGTTGTACGACCGAAGTTCGCTTGGCGCACTCGAAGAAGATATCCAAACTGTCGCATCGGCCTGGTTTGCTCATGAAGCCCACAATTCGGTTGACGAGTTCATTTGCGAGCTCCCGTTACAATACGCTGATCTAACTCCGCATGATCAGTACGACAAGCCAGCAACGTACGAAATGCGAACGCTGACACGAGCATTTCTGCTAAAGGAAGCCTACGGCTGGGATCACGAAACAGCACTCCTTGAGTATCTCAAAGACCAGCCAGTGATCCAACAGCAGCTTGACTTTGAGACGCTTCCCGATCAATCAACACTCTGGCGGACGTGGCACTGCCGATTTTCACCTGATCTCCAGGAGACGATTCAGAAGAGCGCACGAACCGTTCTCATCAACGCCAACAGGGAAGACATCAATGTCCCTAGAGACCCGCTCCGTACCTCTGAAAGCCAGGAAGACAACCGTCTTACCGATCACGAAGTGCTTACCCATACAGATGAAATTACTGAACAGGTGAGTCATATCGCCTATCCAGCGTTCTCGCTTAATCGCGGGGACAGCTGTGAGATCCACCCGAATGCGTTCTGGGATCTCCAGACGTATCTGGGGCTTCGGGAGAACCTAGCAGCGAACGAAGGAGCACGTAGTTTCCTCTATGACTCGCAGCGGGAGCGAACTCCGTTAGGGCATGCTCATCGAGATCATATCCGTGGTCTCTCGATCGAGTCAATCCGTGAGATGTACCACGAGGCGTTGCAGCGACTTATTGATCGAGTGTCGGAGACAGATGCTTTCCATCGTGCTGGACTCGTTGCGATCGATACGACCGAGGCAAAGCCGTTCACAGGCGATCGAACGGGCCACGAGGACGAGATACCCGGTACGAAAGATGGTGAGTACGCTTGCCAGTGGGCGACGATACAGTTGGTTGGGAAAGCTGTTCCATTGGTACTGGACGCTCGGCCGATCCGAAAGGGCGAGAGTCGCCGCAAGATCGTTGAGGACTTGCTAGACTCGGCGCAGGACCTTGTTCACGTCGATCGTGTGTTAATGGATCGGGCGTTCGATAGTCAGCACATCCTCGAAGAAATCGACCAACGCGGTCTCGGGTATGTTGTTCCAAAGCGGATGTACACGAGTGAACGCGCTCAGGCAAAACGTCTACTCCGGTGGGATCGAGACCGCTATGTCACTGACCGGAAACTCTACTTGGGGAAGAACGAATGGCATGAGACGACACTGATCTACAGGCGACGGGAAAACGCTGAGAGCACCGATTATACGCAGTACAGTGTCTTCATGACGAACTGCCGCCCAGGAGCAGTCCACTTCTACAATTCGCGGTGGGAGATCGAGAGCGGCTACAAGAGTATCAAGCGGTTCATGGCAGCGACGACATCGAAAAGTTTCGTGCTGCGGTTCTTCTATTTCGCCTTCGCCTGTCTGCTGTACTCGATCTGGCGAGCTGTTGATCTGCTCGTGCAGATCGAGTTGACTGGCGAGTACGAACAGACACCACTCGTAACGGCGGAAAATACGCTCACGCTGTTGAAGAAGGAGACCGGAATCGGGTGAACAGCTGCTCTATCCGCATAAGAGAGTTAGTTTTGAGTGGCGACACTGGAAGCTACCTCGGAAGAGCGCCGAAAACCTTCTAAGACTAACAGGAATTAGCGGTTGAGAGGGCGTCTGAAAGATTGGCGGTAGACTGATTTGTCCGAATTCACCGACGACAAGCCTGCTAAACGGCCTGTAGTCTCATCTTCCCACAACCTCGGAGGATAGAATTGATGCGTGCCTTCTTTTCGTTAGACTGGGGATGAACTAACCGGTTGATACGTCTGCTTATTGACCGCAAGGGTTCCTACCAATCAGCGTATCTGTTCGAAGAGTCATAATGAATACAAAGCGCATAGTCAGCGTTCCAGAGTACCGATCAGAGGTGATTGCCAGTGGGTAGTATAGGGGACTCATTTATCAGTGCAGGCAACGTATCGTATATTATGCCTGAAGAAGTCCTATTCAAATCGGAAAGCAACCAGAGTCGAGAAGAGATTGCATCGTACCTTCGGAAAGTCGCGGATAATCTCGACAGCGGAAACGCTATCAGCCTGAAAGCAGGCTCCGAGTCTGTAACGCTGAATCCCCCTACCCGACCAACCTTCGAGGTCAAAGCTGAACGCGAAGGCCCGGCTGGCAATATGACTGAACGAAGTATCGAGTTCGAACTCGAATGGGACGAGAACGACGGTGAGGATGGTGCCGGAAGTGGTCAGTTAGAAATCGAGTAGTCACTCCCCAGATTTCTTGACCGACTTATTCATCGTAGGGTTCCAGAAACAAACAGAACCAGTTTGCTGGGTCCATCCTCTATATTCAGCAGGTGGCTTTTGACATAGTTCGGATAGATCGATAGCCGCTTCGGTAACTGCTTGCCCTGTATCTACCACTTTGTCTGTGTTCCTCTAGCGGTGCTCCGACTGGAGCTCTAAACAGTCGATCTGCTTATTGATTGCTGGTCGGTCTACCGAGTTTGAGATGGTTGGGTACCGTGCTGAATACGAAACGCGAAGTCAGTACAGATAATCTGCCCCCAGAAGTCTCAGAGTCCAATTATTTACGAGAGGGTATCCATCATCTCCGTCATAGATTCTTTGAGGACCAACGGCACCTGGTGGCAGTAGAGGAGTTCAAAGGTAGTCTTCAAACGTCTGTATAAACATATAAGGTGATTAATTTCACTATATTACAAATACATATATCGGCTTCTTTACCATGGCATACCCCACCGTTCCACGCGTAACAATAGTAATCTCCCTGGTCAAAATCCCCATCATCGTGTCCCCACAGGGTTATCCTCTGGCCAGCAGTAGTTCTGTGTACCTCTTGAGATGGTACCTCAACTAGCCTTGGCAACGGATCTCGCTATCATTCTCATGTCAGCAGCAACCATTAGTTTCATCGCGAAACAGACTGACCAACCGACGATCGTCGCCTATCTCCTCACCGGGCTGCTGCTCGGTCCGGCCGTGCTCGGGGTCGTCACATCCAGCGACACCACTGCTACCATGGCCGAACTCGGCCTCGCGTTTCTGCTGTTCCTGCTCGGTATCAAGATGCGCATCGGTGACATTAAACACATTCTCCGGCCGGTCGTCACCATCTCTCTCCCGCAGATGGTTCTCGTGTGTCTCACAGGAATGGCCACCGCACTGTTGCTAGGCTTTTCGATCTGGGACGCTTTGCTGATCGGGTTGGTCGTGATGTATAGTTCGACCGCTGTCGTTATTAAAATGCTAACTAATAAGGACGAAGTCACGTCACTCCCGGGTAAGATCGACGTCGGTATCCTTATCATTCAGGACATCGTCGTCGTCATCCTATTGACGCTGCTGGCTTCCGGGCGGCCCGACAGCGTCGCCGATGTTGGTACCACCCTCTTGACCATCCTCGGCCTAATCGCCAGCATCGGCCTTGTCACCGCTGCCGCCTCCCGGTACATATTGCCCAAGATATTCCGACGGATCGCGGACAACAAGGACGTGTTTTTTCTGGTGTCGATTGCCTGGGCGTTTCTGTTTATTTTCGTTTCCAAGGAGCTTGACCTCTCGATTGAGATGGGGGCATTCATCGCTGGCGTGGCACTCGCACAACTCCCCTATAGTACCGAGCTCCGGGAGCGTATCGCGCCCCTGACGGACCTATTCATTTTAACCTTCTTCGTTTCGATCGGGCTTCAGCTGGATGCGGCAGCCCTCTTCATCTACTGGCAGGAGGCTATTATCGCTGCCATGATCTTGATGCCCGCGAAGTTCTTGATCTTCTTCGCACTCACCAACTGGCAGGGCTTCAGCCTCGAAACCGCGTTTCTCGGCAGCGCAAATATGATCCAAGTCAGCGAGTTCGCGCTCGTCGCTGGTGCAGTCGCAGTCACAGGCGGCTTCATCGAGGAGCCAATTCTCGGCTTTCTGAGCCTGCTTGCCATTCTGACGATGAGCGTCTCCGTCTACGTCATCAAGTACAACCACCAGCTCTATGAACGATTCTATCCCTACATCAGCTTCTGGGAGAGCGATGACGAGCGAGTGATCGAACAGGAGAAGTATCGTGACCACGCGGTCGTCATTGGCTACGATGCGGTGACACGCGGCACCTTACCGGTGCTCGACGAGTTCTACGACGAGGTCGTCGTCATCGACCGACAAATCGCGCATGTCGAGATCCTCACTGATGCCGGTTACGACGTGATCTATGGCGACTTTCGTCACACCGAAATTCGGAAACAGGCCAGACTGATGCACGCTGACTTTGTCCTCTCCTCGTCTGCCGAACCTGACGTGAATAAGGCGCTACTCGGCGACGTGGGCGAGGGAACGACGGTCTTCGTCGAGGCCGAATGGGACGACGATGCCCGCGACCTCTATGCGCATGGTGCCCACTACGTCGTGATGAGCCCCCAACTCACCGCCGAACGCCTCGCAGAGTACCTCGAAGCGTACTTCGTTGATCGTGCGACGTTCACCGACGCAATCGAAACTGACATCGCGCGGATGAGTCGTTCCGACTTGTTCCCGCAGACGTCTGAAGAAATGGAGGGTGGTCTCGATGAGTGATCTGCTCACCGCACTTTCGGTAATCTTCATTACCGGTGGAGCGTTCCTTCTCGTGGCGCATCGGCTCGGGCTGCCGACTGTCCCCTTCTTCATCATCGCAGGCGTCGTCGCTGGCTTCTTCATCGAAGAGGCGGTCACGCTTGAACTCGCCCGCTTCGGTATTATCCTCCTCGTGTTCACGTTCAGTGTGCAGATCCAGTTTGAAGCCATTCGAACGGTGCTTACTGATAGCGAGGCTGTAGCACTTGGGCAAGTGTTCGGACTTGGGACGCTCGGAATTGCCGCTGGCGTCGTGATCGGGTTGCCAACCGACCAAGCGATTTTTCTCGGTATCGCGGCGGGTCTCTCTTCCACAATAGTCGGAACTGGCGGCTGTGTTGAATCACTAGACGGCGTCGGGATAGGCCGGTAAATCAAAGGAGTTGAAGCGGGAGGCTTCCGTTGTCCATGACGCAAAT
>NZ_AOIA01000047.1 GCF_000337695.1 Natronococcus jeotgali DSM 18795 | reverse complement strand
GTGAAATCGCCCTGATGTGTGTCGTTTACAACATCAAACGTGCCATCAAACAGTAAAATCCTCCGCCTTACAGCGATTCAACACAGCCGAACTGGCCTTCTACAGCCAGAAATTCGAAACAGTCTCGTTCACGGGCGCATCGCCGAAACCATCCAGTTTGTTCAGGACTTGCTGGCAATCCTCATCATCCTCGTATTGACTGCTGAGACGTTCACTGCCGATTCGATCGCGGCACAGCTGGGGTACGGTGTCGTGCTGCTCGGAGTCGCCATCATCGTCAACCGGCACCTGTTCGGCCTTCTCGAGCGGTTCTCGGATGGCTCCGACGAACTCATGCTCGTCGGGGTCATCGCTCTTCTGATCGCGTTCTTGAGCGCGGCCGAATTCGTCGGCGTCTCGCTTGTCGTCGGGGCGTTCATCGCCGGGCTCGGAGTCCGTCGTGATCCCGCCGAGCACCTCGGGATGCTCAACGGATTGGAATCCATCAAGGACTTTTTCACTGCCATCTTTTTCACCACGCTTGGCGCGCTCGTGACTGTCCCGACCGTTGAAGTAATCCTTGTCGCGACTGTCCTCGCTGCTCTGACGGCGTTCGTCAAGCCTGCCGTCACCATCGCACTCCTCTTGTACACCGGTTACGATGCACGCCCGGCGACACTGACAAGCCTCAGCCTCGACCAGGTCAGCGAGTTCGCGCTTATCATTGCCATCGAGGCGCTGGTACTCGGCATGCTCACGCAACCAGTGTTCAACGCCATCATCCTCGCAGCAGCAGTGACGATGATTACCTCCAGTCTCAGCCGTCACCACGACGAACGCATCTACCGAGTCCTCGCCGACTACGGACTGCTGAAAAGACGGTACAAGAACGTCGACGAACGAAGCGCTGCACCAGACGACGTCTCTGACCACGTTATCATCGTCGGCTACGGTCGGCAAGGCCGGCGGCTCGCCGAGACATGCGAGGCTATCGACCGGTCCTACGTCGTCATCGAGAACGATCCCACCTTGCTGGAGGTGCTGGATATGGAGTGTCCCGCCTACATTTTCGGTGACACGATGGAACAGTACACCTTGGAAAAAGCAGGCATTGAGGACGCACAGCTCATCGTGTCAACAGTCGAGTCAGATCCCCTTTCGAATCGGTTGCTGATGCTTACAGAGGGTCGCAACGTCGATGTAATTCTCCGTGCAGGAACGGTGTCGACGGCCCTCGATTTCCTCGAGCGTGGTGCACTGTACGTCAATGTTCCCGAACTCCTTGCTACCGAGCAACTGGTTGAATATATCGAGGTACTCGCGGCAGGCGACCTTTCGGCTGAGGAACTACGGGAGCAACACCTGGCGGAACTTGAACAGCAACCGGAATCTGGCTATTATACAACAGCTGATGAAATCAAGGCAATACGATGAGAAGCCACCTCTGTCAGGTGGTGAGTCGTGTTCCGTTTTCCTCACCAACAAGCATAATCTGATCAATAATGGGCTTTGGTGAATCGCCAGACCTGATTATTTCTGTATTATATTATCCATCCATTGGTGATGGTTTCATTGAGGAGCACTCGTCGTTCGGCTGCCCTCCCGTCAATCCGTTTTCAGAGTGATCCGCTTACACCCTCCAAAAGAATGCGATGCCGAAGGACAGTAATTATTGAGAGGATCAGTTGTAGTGGCGCGCCGACCCGGAAGTAATCAGTGAACCGATAACCGCCAGGGCTGTAGACGAACAGATTCGTCTGATAGCCAATCGGGCCCAGAAACGCCGTGCTGGCGGCGAACATGACCGCAAAGACGAACGAGAGCGGGTTCGCACCGATGCCCGCTGCCACTGCGGCCGCCACCGGGATAAGCAGGACGACGCTGGCGTTGTTACTAATCAGTTCTGTGATGAGACCGGTTACGATGTAGAAAAGCCAAAGCACCACGAGTGACGGGAGGAAGCCGGCAGTCGAAACGATCAGGAATGCGAGGTACGCCGCCGCACCGGTCTGTTCGAGGGCGATCCCCAGTGGGATGACGCCTGCTAGCAGGAAGATGATGTCCCACTCGACGGTGTCGTACAGTTCGTTCGGTTTGAGGACACCGGTGACAACCATCGCAACGACGCCCGCGAGCGCCGAAATCAAGATGGGGTATAACCCGAGGGTGGCGACAGCGACGACGCCGATCATAATAGCGACCGCGACTGGGGCCTTGTCCGGACGGTACGCCGATCGAGGCGGTTCACGGGCGACGATCACGTCGTCGCGTCTCGAGAGACGATCCAGTGTTTCGGGTGGCGCCTGGACGAGGAGCGTGTCACCGACGTCAAGCCGACGGCCGACGATGCGATCGCCGACGAGCGCGCCATGGTGGCGGAGCCCGAGTACAGCGGCCCCGAACTCCTCGCGAAACGATTCGGGGTTGAGGCGTTCGCCGACTAGTCGCGAGTCGAGTGATACGATCAATTCCGTTATGATTCCCGTCTCGTCCGCAGTGGCCAGTTCTGCAACGGTGTCCGGCTGGCCGACTATAGTAGTCGTTAGAACTTTCCGCTCGGAAGGTGTTGGCGTATGTAATGGACCATCTCGATGAGATCTCCGTCAAAGAACTTCAAGA
>NZ_AOIA01000046.1 GCF_000337695.1 Natronococcus jeotgali DSM 18795 | reverse complement strand
CACTTGACGAGCTGACGACAGCGATTGATACAGCTCTCGATCAACTCTCTACGCCAAAAGTGAGTGACTATTTCTAACTACTACTATAGTTCAATGCCCTCGGCGTCATCTAGATTCGTAATCGCGTCTCGGTTCGTGCGAACGACGAGGACGTCGCCCTCTGTCAGGTACGTTCCTCGCCGGGGCGCAACCGAACGGTCTTCATCGTGGACGACCTGCACGACGCTGATTTCGGGACCGAACCGACCAGTCGCCTCGCCGACTGTTGCACCGACGAGCGGCGAGTCGGGAACAATTGCCACGTCGGCAAGGTAGTCCCCCACCTCGTACTCTTCGAGGTAGTCTGCGCGGGGCGGTACCCGTTCGGGAAGGAGGTAGTGACCGACGAAGATCAGGTACAGCGAGCCGGTAACAACGACAATTGCGCCTAGTTGTGTAAACTCGAACATAGAGAACCGGTGGAGTTCAGGGTAATCAGTCCCGAGACGGGCGCTGATGTCGCTGGCGAGGATGTTCGTGGAGGTTCCGATGAGCGTAAGCATACCACCGACTTGAGAGGCGTAGGACAGTGGGATGAGCAGCTTCGACGGGGAGGTGTTCCCTCGGTTCGCAACGTCGGTCACGACGGGAACGAGCAGAGCCACGACAGGCGTGTTGTTAAGAAATCCGGACACAGGACCCGCCGCGAGAACGGTGGCGAATAGCTGCTTCCGGATGCTATCGCCCGCGAACGCTGCCATCCGGCGACCGAGTGCCTGAACGAGCCCCGTCCGGGCGATGCCGCCGCTCAGGATGAGCATCGCCAACACTGTGATCGTCGCATCGTTGGCGAATCCCGAGATGCCGGTACTCGGATCAACACCTGTCCATGGCTCCAACACCACCAGGATGACGATCAACAGAATCGCAGTCACGTCAATCGGTAGCCGCTCGGTGAGAAAGAGTATCAGTGCGAGCGCGACGACGCCCAGCACGACGAGAATGTCGGTCGTGAGTTCGGGCTGTACCGCAGGATCCTGAGCGAGCGGCAAGCAGACGGAACTCAGCATGACACGGATTTCATCAACGGGTAATGTGATAATTCTGGAGGGAGAGAATAGAACTGTGTGACTGATGGGGGTCTCAGCGGCGACCGGAGGCAGTGACGTGGTGCCCAGCTCCTGCTCTTCATTACGGAGAATAGGTTAGCCGGGAGCCACATTACAATCCGCAGAGGGTCACTGGCGAAGCTAGGCAAATCACGTTCTAGCCCGTACTGCCTCCCCAAACGGCATACAACTCATTTGGGCACTGTCTAGTTGAGCCAGTTTGAGAAGTGAGCAGGTCGTTGAGTTCGTTGGATCAAATGCTCGCAGACCTGCTCAGCGAGAGCTACGACACGGATTTAGAAGAATCTTGGGAGAATGAGCGGACGGCGACGCCTGTCAGGGCGTTCGCCGTCCGCCTCCATCAGACCGGTTGTTCTCTTCGGGAGACAACAACGATTCTCGCTGAATTAGGCGTTGAGAGCTCTCACGGAGCGGTCTGGAATTGGGTACATCGGCTGGCTGACAGCGAACGCGACCCGCCGACGGCGTCGCCGTCGGCGGGTCGCTGTCGACGAAACCGCTGTCAAGATCAATGGCGAGTGGTCTTGGTTGTACGCTGCAATAGATATCGATACAAAAGGCTCTGGTGAATCACTAGACGGCATCAGGAGTGGGGTCTTAGACTACAGGAGATTATGGCGAAAAAATTTCTTGTGGTCGTTCTCAGTNCCCCAACAACCTCGATTGGTCCTCGTTAAAGGCAGTTGCAATGCACGCTCAACAGCCGAAACCCGGCGCTCTATGGCGATTCACCAGAGCCCAATAGATTGGTCTAACCACATCAGCTGCCAATAGAGGGAATCAGGCGATATCAGATAACATCTCAGAAAACGTAAACAACGGCAGCGGGACCAACTCGAGGGGGCGGTCACGACGAGCACGAGGACGCGACGACGACTCCAGGACGACAGCGACGACGCCGATCACGGTAGGCACAGGGACAGCGACAAGACTGAGAACGAGAGCGGTACTGAAGGGGAGGACTCAGGGTAGCTCTCACCGGTGGGCAACTCGAGTTGCATAAAGCGTGTCGTCTGTGAGCCGAGCGACAGCGAAACGAAGGTGGGGAAGATCTGATCCCAATTCTAACACCCTATCATAGAATACTTCTCGTACTTGTCGAAGGAAGAGAGACAGGCAGTATAGTGACCAGCGAGGACGTGTGCTGAGCCTGTAGAATTCAAGTGTGTTGGTGTGGTAGAGTGAGGGAATTATGTCGGATTAAAGACAGAAAGGTCACTTAGCCACCTGCGACGACTGTAGAAGCGTATATCCATCCACAGTCACAGGTGATGGACAAATCCTCCCGATTGGAGCTCGGAATGGCTGTCGATGTGGTGGAGCATCCTTCTCTACAATCACCAATGACGACCTTGAGGAAACAAGCAACAGCTGAATCACCTCTTATGGTTCACCGGCTACCTGTGGGAGACTCTGACTTGTTACTCCCGTGGGGATGCCAACACTGCCTCAATAGTCGAGCCCCTCGAGCAGCTCCTGAACCTCCTCGGGAGTGGCACCTTCGAGACGATCCAAGCCGTACTCAATCACGAGCGGGTAGTAGTGGCGGTTCTTCTCGAGACTCTCACCGAACTCTCGCTCATACTCTGCAGAGATCATCTTGTAGCGAAAGTTCATCTCGTCTCGCTGCTCCTCNTTCTCGAGACTCTCACCGAACTCTCGCTCATACTCTGCAGAGATCATCTTGTAGCGAAAGTTCATCTCGTCTCGCTGCTCCTCTGGGAGGTAGAGATAGGTACCGACCTGCTCGTCCTTGAGCGACGTCGATTCCTGCGAGCTATCCGTCTCGTCCGTCTTGGATGTCTTTTCTGTCTTGGACGTCTTTGATGGTTTGGATTCTTCAGACTCCTCGGGCTCTCGATCTTCTGAACCCGATTCAGACTCAGCCTGCGATTGGACCTTCTCCTTGGACCGATTCCGTCGTTCACGGAGCCGACTGGCACGATCACTCATGCTTGAACCACCTCGGAGTCAGACGGTGACGCAAATCCAAACTGCGAATCGAGACTCTCTGCGATGTTCAGGAAGGCCTCACAAACGTCGGCTTCATCGTTGTATTCGAAGATCGAACTGCCGTTCTCGAGAGCGTACTGGATGTCCGCCCGTTCACGAACTTCCCAGACCGGGACATCGTCGTAGGCTTGGTTGATCCACTCGACCATCTGCTGGGCTTGGTTCTTCCGGACGTCAATTCGATTGACAACGACGCCAACCTCGTTGATCTCGATCTCGTAATCCGCCTCGAGGAGGTCGACGTGATCGTACAGGAGTTCGAACGCACGTTTACTGGTCGACTCCGCCAGCGCTGGCACAAGGATATTCTGGGCCGCATACAATGCGTTGTCTGTGAGGTTCCCGAGATTAGGCGGGCAGTCGATGATGACGTAGTCGTAGTCATCCGCGACGTACTCGAGGACAGCATCGAGCTGCTCTCCGCTGCGACGCGAAAGCGTAAGCTCCGGCTCGACCGCAGTCATGTCGATGTTGCTGGGAATGACATCCATCTCCTCGTGTTCACGGACGATCTCCGTCACGTGCGAGCGCATCTCCGCATCAGTCAGACAGTCGAATAGCGTCGGGGGCTCATCATCGTAGACTTCTGGCATCCCCAGATTCTCCGTTGCATTCCCCTGTGGGTCGATATCGACTAAGAGAACATCCCGACCGCGCTGGTTAAGCGCGCCAGCAACGTTGATCGCTACCGTCGTCTTCCCGACGCCACCTTTCTGCTGAGCCACACTAATCTTGGCTGTCTCGCTCATACAAACCGTATTGTACCGACCAAACATAAAAGACAGACAAACTATCAAAACCTGTAATGGGAGATAAAAATAGTATAGCGAAAGCAGTTGAGTGAAGATTCGATTCTCGGCAAAACAGAGAGGGGAGCCCGCCTCTCGTTACTCTCTCTAGAGATACCTCTCCACCACTACACATCGCCACTGCGACCTACTCCACGCCAACCTGTCTCCCTCCGCACGTGGACTCCCAAAAGCGAACAAGAGAGGCAGTCATAGAAGAGTGCGTACTGATTGTGTTGACCCCGGCGAGCGTTAGATACAGGCAGACAACGTAACACAGGGAGCAACGATCTGTCTCTCGACTGGTAGAAAACCCGTGCAAGATACAGAAGCTGTACACGGCATGGCGATAATTCTCAACTTATAGAATATTACATCTGAACGAAAGTGTATATTTCGTCTTGGTCAGTTTACCGCTCCCGTTCAAAAATGAGAATTTTTCCACCATCGGTGATTCTGATGCGGTAAGTTACAAAAGGAAATTCAACATGACGCTCACCGGCGCCACTTCCGTCGCCAACAATTGCGGCAAGAGCAGTAGGATCTATGGTATCGTAGAGGGCTACACCCAGTTCTTCCCGCAATTTTGCCGGCGTAGTATTTTCTATCGAAGCAACTGCTTCGATAATCGCAAGGGCGATGTTGCTTTCCTCGTCAAACTCTCGTTCGAACGGAAAAACATCGTCTGGATCTGAGTCTGATGGCTCTCGATCTCTACTCATATCTATTTTTTCTCTGAGACTCGGTTTGAATCTTTTTCAATAAATGTGGTATGTTATCATCAGACATAAATAACGCAGTGGATCTTTCTCAGACCGAACAGACATGCTGTCACTATCATCATACTTTATTTCCCTTCAAATATAAGAAAACAAATCAGTTGCGATCATCTTTTTATACCGTTCGATTCTAACTACGACATATGGTGTCATTAGACATGATCTTTGACTTGCTCAGCTCAGAAAGCCGACGCTATGTGCTCTACTATCTAACCGAACAAGAGGGCCCAGTATCTGTGAATGATCTGGTAGGTACGGTAACGGAGTGGGAAGATACACCTCCAGCCAAAACGCACCTAGAACAGTTTGAAGAGGTGAAAGTTGAACTTCAGCACAATGACTTGCCGAAGTCAGCCGAGGTGGATTTTATTAAATACGATCAAGACGAAGAACTCATTCAGATACAGGGCGAACCGCCCGAGTTTGAGGCGTTTGTCGCTATCGCCAGAATAATTGAACAACCAGCGATGGATTGATTTATATTCCCACTATATTGACCGTTATTCGTAGGTTGACACTCATCTCGTGGCACACTCGCGCTGTATATCTTGCACGACGCTCCAAACACCACCTGTGGCTGATAGGAATCCAGCGATACATGCGCACATCTACGTAACGGGTGGTTCACTGAAATAGAGATGAAAGAACCCACCACCTGACCGTGCCTTTCACTACGGGTTTGAATCTTGGTTGCCTGTCGTCGGATAGACAACCAAAACACAGAGCCACCTCTCTTTGAGTTCGTTTGGCGATTCTGCATGGAAATAACCATTATCGTTATAGGAAGTGTCACTGGGTGATAGGTAATGACGCGGACCAACGAATACGAGCCAGCAAGGAGAACGAGTACGGACGATGCAGCAATCGTGGGATGTTCGAAGTGTGCGTGGAGCTACAGCGGTGGGTCCTGGGGAGCGGTCGTCCACTTTCTCAAGCACCAAGTTGGGCACGCGAGTGAGAGGCTGCACTGATCGTCATTCTTTAACGCCATTTGCAACCCAAACATCTTTTGACACTGGTATCACATTTCAAGACGCGAGGAAACAATCCTCGCTATTCGAGACCCCCTGGATACAGCACTATCCAAGGGCAGGTCACCAAAACCCAGAAGTCCAGGGAAGACACTCCCCACCGTCCCTACCTACCGTTTACCTTCGTTGGAGACCTTCCCCCGGTCTCCACGTTTTCGTATAACACCGAATTTCCTCGACCGTTTCTCCGTCGATATCCGTGTCTTCCGTTCTCATTGGCATGATTTCAGTGATCGTTATTCGCTCCCGCTATACTCGATCAGCTCCATCTCCAGGAGCGTCTCACCCGTCTCGTCGTCATAGTATGCGACGTATGCCGGAAAGGCCAATTCCGGCGCGAGACAACTCTCGTGAACGACCGTCTCGTCGGTCTCGGTCACGGCCACGTAACACTCCCTACCAACGTAGGAGGCGGTGTCCTAAACGGCGTACCGGAGGCTCCCTTCTTCAGTAGCGAAGCGCCACTCGTAACCGACGTACACCCCCTCGTTAGCTGCGACGTGAGGCGAATGCAATCCCGATCCGATGAAGACCACGGCCGGAGTCCTCATCAGCTCCGAGAAAATTTCGTCCTCAGTCCCGGTTACCGTTTTGGCGAACTCATCACCCTCCTCGAAGGTCAGTTCGGTTTCGACGGTAAGACGGTACTCCCCCGCGTCTTTGACGCTCCAGAGAAAGATCCCGGAGCCGTCTTCCTCGCTCTCGACGCGGTATTCGTAGTACTCGTCCGCCGTGAACTCGTACAGTCGCCACTCGTCATCGTTGGTTTCGGGTGGATCATCGGGAATCTCGATACCGATGCCCACCCGCTCGCCGAGTTCGTCACTCGCCCGATCCATGGCTTCGTCTTGAACTCGATCGGTAACAGCCTCCGTGCTAAGGCAACCACTCAAGCTCAGAGTGACGCACCCAACAAGAGCACCCATGACAGATCGGCGGTACAATTCCATCGGACGTGTCCCAGACGTCTCGGACGTGCCACCTGATTCGAATCTGGTAGGTTTCATGGTGAATTGCCTCTCATCGCGACTCGTACTCGGCGAGTTCGACTTCGAGTTCGAGGTCGCCCTCTTCAGTGTAGGTTGCTACGTAGGGGGCGATCCCACCCTCCGCGCCGCGGAGACAGCTCTGCTGGGCGAGTTCGCCGTCGACGGTCGTTTCGACGAAATAGCAGTCAACGCCCGCGTAGGAGCGTTCCTCGAGTACTTCGGTGACCTGGGTCTCGCCGTCGACCGAGGTCTGTTTACGGTTACCTACCGAGGGATCCGTAAAGCCCATCTCGAAGTAGTAGAGCAAGGAAGCGCTCTGAAGGGCCAGCACGGGCGCATGGGCTGGCGTGAGGAACAGCTGACTCGACACTTCGTCGGTAGGTCCGGTCGTCGTTGACTGGTACTGTTCGTCTCCGAACTCGTAGTCGACGCTCGTCGTGACCTCCTCGCCGCTAGCGTCCTCGATATCGTAAACGAGTCGGCCAGTGACCTGCTCACCGGTCTCCTCGTCCATTCCCGCGAGGTCGAACGCGTAGTAGCTGGGGGCGCTCAAGTTGAACCACTCGTCGTCTGCGCCGGCACCATCGCCGAGCATCGAATCTAAGCCGACGTCGCCGTCGCTACTCCCGTCATTATCGCCGTCCACGGCCTCATTCACCGAGTCGTCCGAGGAGTCGGTTTCCACGTTGCCATCATCCTCTTCGCCGCCGAGATCGCCGAGCCCGCCCATCCCGGTACAACCCGCCAGGGCGACTGATAGGACGACCGCCAGCACCACGTGGGGGTGGGCGATTAACCGCATGTTCAAAAGCCGGTTCCGTCGGGTTCGTCCGCGTGATTTGTGCATATCGTTGTGATTCCGTGTCAGTCAGTCGTCTCGACAGCGAACGACTCGACGATCCATGCCGCCAGATCGTCGAGGTCGTTGTCGTCGTTCCAGTCCACCCCGAGTACATATCCCCGCTCGCCGGCGCGAACGAAGAGGTACGTGAGCCGCCAGCGCTCGCCATCGGACAGATAGCTATACTCGATAGCCCGGCCCGTCCCTCCGCCCTCGAGGGCCACGTCTCGGCGGTCGAGGGCTTCGAGGACCCTGACGTGCTCATCGACGGCAAGAGACTTGAGGAACGCCGCGACGTAGTCCGCCAACGTAAGGTCAAGATCCTCGTCAATGGAGACGGTCGCACCGGCCGAACTTCGTGGGTCAGTGAACGACGCCCCGCCAGCCGGCTCGGTTTCGACGAGCCAGTCAGCGGGATAGGCGAGTCGGAAGCCGTACGCGTCGTCTGCGTAAGTCTCGAACGCCTTCGGCCCCGTCAAGCGACCGTTGCCACCTCTGTCATCGTCGACAGCCCGTTCTGGTAGACTATCGGCTGGTCCAGCCGTGTTCGTTCCGTTCTCCTGGTTCGTAGGCATCACCTCACCTCAGACCAGTTTGTCGGCGATCCCGGCGGCGATCGGCAGCCGGACTGTTTCGCCGCGGTAGGCCTTGACCATGAGGTAGATCCAGAGGGCGAACCCGCCGACCGCGAGGCCGAGCCAGACCAATCCGAGGACCAGTGAGACGATGCTGCCGATGAAGAACGTACTCGTGCTCGCGAACATCACCGTCGAGATGACGGTCCCGACGATGCTGAGGGCGATATACGACACCACGAACAGGCCGGTAAAGACCATACTCTGGGCGGCGTGAAACCGCACGAACTGGTTTTCCGTCTCGACGAGAAAGAGGATCAGTCCCGAGACGAACCCGATCAGATACGAAAGCGCCCCCGCGACGTTCTCGTCGAGTCCGGTTCCGGTTTCAGCCGGCTCTATTGGTTCCGCTGCGGTCTCCGCCTCGATATCGACGTCTGGTGTGTTGCTTGCCATTTGTTGTCTCGGCGAGGATATCCGCCCCGTGGCGACTCCTCTCCGACACTAGTCAATTGGAATGATAGTCCAATATACTAACTGGGTGGGATTATCTCACGAGCTGGGATCGTCTCAGGGGGTGAAACAATCTCTCCGACGTCACCTCTTCAAGCGACTCCAATAGGAACTCAGCATTGTGTCGTCTACACTCACTAACTGATAACCGCAAAACCGTCGGCGCGGTTGAACAGAACGGGGCCTTGTGCAACTCAGCTCGTAGTTGAGCATTTCAGGCAGTAATGAGTGTGCCACTCCCATTTCGAGGTCGCTCTAGTCAATGGATCCTGCTGAATCAGACGATAATTCAGAGAGGGGAATCTCTTCCGTAAGGGGAGTCGCGTCAGCCCGATAGTCAGTATAGACATCCTCGGCCCATTCGCGTGCAGTCGGCGCATCGGTATCGGCGTATGTGCGGAGCAGACCGGTCTCGTCGTCGTAGATGCCGACCCCGATCCGGTCGTCACAGAGCGTCAGTCCGAATGGGAGATCATCGTGGGTCCAAAGTGTCAGATGTCCACTCTCGAGAATGGTTTGTGCTCGTTTCGGGTGTGAGGTGAGGAGGTCTTTGGCTACTGCCGATGGATAGACAGCCTCTGTCTTCATGCCGTTGCGGATGCGGTCATACAGTTCGTCTATATGCAGTGGGTTAATCGAGGCTGGATCGAGACCTCGCAATGTATCAGTTGATTTGACCAGCGACATGAATCGATTCACCGGCCGATAGGGGTCTCCGGGCACAGCACTCGTCACGGTCGCGTCAGTGAATAGCTTGATATCGATCTCGATGTCGTGGGCAGCAGCAGCTCGGAGGATCGGTGCGAGTTCCCACGCTGTCTCAATAGCCGACTGAAACTCGGTAACCTCTTCGGCAGCCACCTCGCCTAACGGCGTGAGGACGAATTCACTATCGGTGCGTTCAATCAAACCGTTCTCCCTGAGCGATCGAGTGAACCGGTGGACGGTCGACCGAGAGACGTCAAGACGCTGTTCTAATTCTCGCCGGTCTATCGGACCCTCCTCGCGTAACACGTCAAGTACCGGCTCTCGCCTGACAAGTTCAATGAGATCTCCCCTATCCATCACATATGAAAAGTCATCTATAGAAATATTAAGTCTACTGGTCATTCACCGATCCGGGGTACTGTCTAGTCAACGAGCGAGCAGTTCTTGGATTCGGCTGCCATGCCCACCCAAAACCGTTCACTGTAACGCTCGAACCCGATCCGCTTGACTGTTGGGCTGAGGAAAGCACCGCGAGCGCTCTGAGGGCGCTCGCGGTGCGGCTTCATTCGGCAGGACTGTCGCTTCGTGAAACTGCTGCGGCTCTCGAGTTGTTTGGCGTCACTCGGTCACATCAAGCGGTGTTTCAATGGGTTCACTGGGTTGCAGCGGAAGCCCCGGACCCGCCGACGGCGAAGCCGTCGCGGGTCACCGTCGACGAAACCGTGGTAACGATCGGAACCGAGCGACACTGGCTGTACGCCGCTATCGATGTTGAGTCAAAACTTCTACTGAATGTCTGGCTCTCTCCTCGACGAGGAACGGATCCAGCGGTCGAGTTTCTCGGCCGGCTGGCCGAGAATCACGACCTTTCGGAGGCGACGTTTCTCGTCGACGGTATGGGCTACCTGACCGCCCTCGCGCGGTGCGATCTCCGCGGCCACCTGGATTACGTCGACCGGAGTCTGATCGAGAGATGGTTCCAGACGCTCGCGATGCGGATCGATCGGTTTCATCAGACGTGGATGAAGGCGGCGAGCCAGCGCCCAGTGCTGGCTCACCGCCTTCGTCCACTACTACAACCAGCAACGACCGAATCAAGCGCTCGAGAATCGAACTCCCGTCGAGGAAGGGATGAACCGATGATTAGACACTGCCCTCTCTCTCAACATCTCTATTAGTTGATGGAAGAGACGGCGTTACGTTTGCACACCCACTTATCAGATAATTCACAGTCGGCGTGATTGTAATCAACACTATGGGTAGACTTCTCTGATACCCTCAACGTCGGGCAACTCTCGGGGGCGCACTGGTTAAGACAAGCAGTCACTACCGAACGGGACCCGCGAAAAGAAATATCGTCGCCCGAGGTTTACCGGAATTTCTCGTACTGCTCCCGCCGGTCAATAATACGGCCGACGGTCGACTTACTGGGCTCGAGCACGTCGGCGATCTCCCGATAGGAGTGGCCGGCGTCCCGGAACTCAAGAACCCGAATGGCGACACCGAACTGCTCTCCAGGAACGAGGCGCTCGCCGGCGTCGTCAAACGTGAGTCCGTAGGGTGGCCGCCCCTGATAGTAGCCGTTCTCGAGACGCCGCTCGGTCTCTCGTTTCGCCCGCTCGATCTCTTTGCGCTTCCCGACGATGTCACTTACGGTCGTGGCGGCCTCGATACCCGGTCAAGAAGCCCTCAAAGAAATTGTTCGAATCGTTCTCTGACTCACCAACAACGTGCTTCAGAAGAGTGATCCTTCTCAAGGGCGGTACCAAGCCGGTTTAGAGCCTGCTCTCCTTGATTAGTGAGCGCTACGTTCTCTTGGCTATCCGTGTAGCAGAGCAATCCTGTCTCAACAAGACGTGGAATCTGGGAGTGATAGAGATCGATCAAAACTTTCTGGACTTCATCCGAAGAGATCTGTGTGAGTGGCCTTTCTTTCTCCTGTACTGCAATCGTGTTGGCTAGTTCAGAGAGGCCTGCTATTCGCCAGTGAGACAGGATATACAACACGGACCGACGGCACTGATCTGACAGTACACGCAAAAGCTGCTGTTGAGTTCTTTCTCGCTCATCGCGGATTGTCGTGCAGGCCATCACTGGATGGGTTATTTCCCGTCAAAAAGGCAATTGCTATGAGTGATATTGACGGCTATATCGAGGAAGAGATCAGTATGATTCTCCTCACAGTCGATGTAATTGCAGTTGAACCCTAGCGGACATAGCAGAGCGCTCAGGACAGGGTGCCGTCAGTCAAGCCCGTACAGCGAAGCACACAGTAGGAACGTGATCGTGATCGCGAACCCGGCAGCGATCCCGCTGAACAGCAGCTCGCGGCTCCTGGCCGTAACCTCCTTGTCAGCGACCGCGACGATCCGCTGGAAGACCTCGAGAAGTTCACCCACGTTCTGGGTTTCTACCGCCTTAGGACTGGTTGTGTAGAATCGCACAACTAACTTTGTAATAGATATCAAAAATATGTGCTCATATATAGAAGTAACAGTAATGCTTATGTTTTCCACCTATCATTGAAGAGTACATGGGTGACATTTGTGACCTGGTTAATAGGATACACATCGAACAATGGCTACAGAACGACAGCAGCGGCCGCTCGCTCCTACGAGCAAGCAGTGTCAGTACATATAGCGGGCCGTAGCCGCTCAGACGGCGAGCGCGGATGTGTCGAGACCTTGCCAAACAGCACGTCGACGATCCGGGTGTACCCGCCGCGCCGGATGGCGCGGACGGGTACGCCGAGTGAACACAGATCGCATTGATTCTGTTCCGCGTCGAACTGGAAAAGAGTCTCCGTGACACTGAAGACTACCTTAACGAGATGCCCGCTGTTCTTACTGAATTGAGGCGCTAAGGCCCCTTCCTCAACGAGCGACCGAAAGGAGCAAGTAGGGAGGGGATACAGCGCCGCACAGTTTTCATACACGTTCGACGCTCGGTCCACAGGCCCCCCGCCACCTTTATGTTAAAACGAGGTATAAACACAGGTGATGGATAGACATGAAATCGAAGGCCACGAAGTCATCGACGGGACGGCCAAAGCCACCGGCAACGGCGCTCACGTCCTCGTCCCGAAACGGTGGCGTGGCGCAGACGTGAAAGTCATCCGAACCACCGAACCCGACGAGTAGCACCTCCGATGAACTACAACTACAGGTATCGACTTCGACCGTCCGACGCTCTCGAACAGCAGTTAGCGTGGACTGTCGATACCTGTAGGCAGGTCTACAACCACTTCCTCCACCGACTCAACCGCACCGACGATACCTCGGTATACAGTGAGCAGAAACTCCTGCCGAGCCTCAAGAAGAGGTGGAACGACCTGAAAAGCGTTCACTCGAAAGTCCTACAGAAAGTCGTTCAGCGGTTGTACGACAACCTCTCGACGCTTCGCGGTCGCAAAGAGAATGGCTACCGCGTCGGGACGCTCAAGTGGAAGGCTCCGGGCGAGTACCGCAGTTTCACCTACAGTCAATCCGGCTTCAAGCTCAAGAACACGGGCGGTCGGACTCGATTGTGGCTCTCGAAAATCGGTGACATACCCCTCACCTTCCACCGCCACCTGCCCGACGACACCGAAATCAAGACCGTCACGGTCAAACACGAACCAACCGGCAAGTGGTACGCCATCCTTGGCGTCGAAACCCCGGACGACCCGCCGGAGAAGCCGGAGAATCCCGAGAAGTGCGTCGGCATCGACGTGGGGATTCTCAAGTACGCTCACGACACCGACGGAACCGCCGTCGAATCGCTCAACTTGTCCGACGAGCGTGACCGCTTGGAACGCGCACAGCGCGACCTCTCGCGGAAACAGCACGGGTCTGCGAATTGGGAGAAACAGCGCCGTGTCGTGGCCGAGCGTCACGCCGACCTCAAGCGAAAGCGGCGGGACTTCCTCCACAAGTTGTCGAACCACTACGCGCGGGAGTACGACTTTGTGGCAGTCGAAGACCTCGACGCGAAGGGGTTGGTCGAACTGCCGGGAAACTCACGCAACCGCGCAGGAGCGGCGTGGGGAACGTTCCTTCGGATGCTCGAATACAAGTGCGAACGCGAAGGAACACACTTCGTAGCGGTCAACCCGAGAGGGACGACCAAAGAATGCGCGTCCTGCGGTGTCTCGACGGACAAGCCGCTGTGGGTCCGTGAACACTCCTGTCCCGCCTGCGGGTTCGAGGCGGACAGGGACGCGAACGCGGCGTGGAACATTCTTTCTCGCGGTATCAAGAAGCGGTTAGGAGCGGGACGCTCCGAATCAATGTCCTCAGAATCGCCTTGCGATTCTGATGTGCGGACGAGAGCTCCGCTCTCGTCAACGCCTGTGGAGACTGCGCTCCCTGTGGATACGTCCGTATCTGCAAAGCGCGTCGTTGAAACAGGAAGCCCCACCCTCAAGCGCGAGCCGTCAGGCGAGCGGTAGGGTGGGGTAGTTCACATTTAACAAGGCACGCGATCACCAACTACGAACGTGGAGACAGTCTGGGAAGTACCGTGATCACGGTGTGAGAACTCTTCTATGACACCCTCAAAATAAATACTATCCCAAAGAATAGAAATAGTCCAGCCCATGTGGTAGTAGCGACAATTCCAGCTAAGAGTAAAGAAGAGTTGATATTATTCAATCTATTTAGTGCGTATCGTTTCACCGTCATGGGAGCAGAGTCCGTTCCATCAGTGGGGAATGACAATATACCACTATTTGAAGCTTAGTCAGACGTCCGAATGACTGATACCAATTCTTTCTGAACTCCTATATAAAAGCCTCAGAATTAAGCCGCTGACAGGCATCACTTTAGTTAAAATTCAACTAATCATTTATATAGCTCTAACGGAGTCCATGGTAAATCGTTCGAGGTGTGTCTTCAAAAATTTGCCTTTTCACCTGTAGAACTGATCTTAATCCAGCTACTGATCTTCAGTAGATGTCTTGGGCTGTGAACACTATCGGCGACAATGAAACACAGCGGTCATACAATATTTGAAGAGGCAGTCTTATACTCACTACTCCTTGTAATAGAGGAACACCCCTTTGTTCTAACGGCTACGCTCCTTATCGGGGTCTCGCTGGCCCTACTATTACTCCCATGGGGACTGCGGTTTTTGGGTACAATACTCGAGAAAAGAACGCAACAAGACTGGGGTGACACACTCGATAGCTACCTCCCGCTCACCCACTTCATCCACGCGTTTGTTCGACTCGGGCAGTTAACTGTGATAGTCGGTGGAGCCATTGGTCTACTCCATTTGTGGGGGTACGAGTCGCCGGTCTGGTACACAGTCGGAATACTCACTACAATGTGGCCGACCCTCTCACGGATACTCGGAAGCGGTGCTGTCCTAATTATTGCGTACGTCAGCGGATTGGCAATTTCGTCATGGATGGATTCTCTCTCCTCGAACACATCAAGTATCGATCGCCATGATCGAGAAATCATTAAACGTGTTATACAAATTACCATTCTCATCACAGCAGTATTATTCATCCTCACACTGTGGAATTTCGATGTTTCTGGACTATTGTTGGTGCTGGTGTGATCGGGGTGATTCTTGGATTTGCCGCACAGGAGACACTTGGTTCGGTTATTGCGGGACTCATTCTGATGTTCTCTCGCCCCTTCGAAATTGGCGACTGGATTGTTGTCGATCAGACAACGAACTACGCAAAAATATCATTGTTCGCAAAAATTATTTATTGATCGTCGAGTGCGTCCCTAATCTGCTCGGCAAATTTCTCGCTGATGTGGTGTTCTAACTGATCCGCTTCTTTGTGAGCCGCTTGGTCCGGGTGATCAAGAAATTTCGTGAGATATGCCTCCAAGAGGAGACAATGTCGAACAGTTTCAACGGCGATTTGCTGTCCTTCTGCTGTCAATGTCACCCCTCTGTATTTCTGATGCTCGACGAGTCCTCGGTGTTCAAGCCTGCGAAACATCGCCGAGACGCTGGGCAAAGAAACGCCGAGGTGAGCAGCAACCGCTGATGTTTGAACTCGCCCGTCAGTCTCCTGTTGGCCATGGTAGATTGCTTTGAGGTAGTCCTCCATGGCGACCGTGGTCATAGTCGAACGTGAATGACCCTCAAATCTAAAATCTATCTTCTCAAAGCATGCAACCACAGCAGTATCCATGTAACGGAATCCAGAGAAGCCCCTGTCTCTGGTAAAGCGGCGACGAGGGTGTCATAGAACTCTTGTCACACCGTGATGATCGTACTTCCCGGATTGTCTCCACGCTCGTAGTTGGTGATAGCGACGACGAGGCGAAGGC
>NZ_AOIA01000045.1 GCF_000337695.1 Natronococcus jeotgali DSM 18795 | reverse complement strand
CCGAAGGATCATCTTGCAGGGTCGCTGAACTCATCCACCTCAGCGTTCACCCTGCTCTTTGGTGTGCTACTCGTTCTATGACACCCTCATGTTACAATATATCGAGATGAGCGTAGTACAATTATAGAAAGAGCCAGGTATTGTTAGTGGTCTGAATTACCGTATTAGTGAATAGACCTATTCCGGGGTTATATTTCGGGATCGAGGCAAAACCAAGGACCTCTCGAGTACTGAATCCTCGAGGGGAGTCTCTATGAGAATTGAGGGCGCTATGTATCCTCACGCTCAATGACCTCAGCGAAGGCGACGTTCTCCCGAACGCCGGTAACTTTGACTTTCACATGATCTCCCGGTTCCGTTTCGGGTACGATAATCACATAGCCACGCTCGACACGAGCGATACCATCGCCTTGTTCTCCGGTGTTTTCGATCTCGACAGTCCGTATTTCGTCTTCTGTAACCGGTGGCTCAGGAGGTGAGGTCTCGGATGACTCTCGAGTTTGCTCTGGTTGGTCGTCTGAATTCGACGAGAGAGCCGGAAGGAGTGCTGTCTGATACACCTCTTCTAACTGTATATCACCATCGTTAAACTCGCGTTTTGGGACTTCAATTACGTACGAACCGTCTTGTTCTTCGACCGTAGCGCTAAATACACATAGTAGCTTTTCAGAAATTTCCATGAGTGCTCGTTCTTCGTTACCAGACTCGTGAGCAACACCTTTAGTCCGGCGAATGACAACTATAGTAACTTCCTGCGTTCGCGATACTGCTCATGCCCCGGGCTCGTTGACCTAATTCGGTGACTTCGTCGGTACGGCTATCACTGATCTTGAGCAATGGCGACAATCTACGCTACCGAATTGAGAAACACGAAAAGAACGACTCCCCTGCCATATCTCTACCTTGTGATCAGAACCACTTAAAGAAGAGACTGCGCTTTAGTCGAATTCCTCACCAGCGTATTCGTCTTCCCACTTGCGGCGCGCTTCGAGTTCACGTCGTCCACGCTGCGTGAGGGAATAGATGTTTGTCCGCTGATCGAGGTGGCCTTTATCGATCAGTCCTTTGTCGACGATCGTATCCAGATTTGGATACAGACGGCCGTGATGGACTTCTTTCTCGTAATAGTCCTCGAGTTCTTCTTTGATTGCAAGTCCATGCGGGTCATCTAATCCGGCGACAATATAGAGCAGATCGCGCTGGAATGCGGTCAAATCGTACATATCAGATCTACACCCGTTACTCGCTTAAAACCCACTCGAAGGACAGTACTCCGATATAGACTCTGGGCAGAATTCAATAACGAAGAGAAGAAGGAGAAGCTGTTCAGAACCGATTGTTTGGTGGGAGAGACGGACAGCTACAAACGCGCCATTGCCTACTTGTGATTCATTGCTCGAGGGTTAAATACCGGCGAATTCGACCACTCAGACTTCGTCTTCGGCTTCGAGTTCGAACTGCTCGTTTTCGGCAACGCTATTCAGAACGATACTGGTGTTCGACTGCTTGATGTCGGGATCAGTTACGAGGGCTTTGATCTGGTCGTTCATATCATCAGTGTCTGTGAACTTGCCAATCGCGATGATATCGTAGTCACCAGTGACTTCGTAAACAGACATCATCTGATCATGATCCTGGAGTGTTTTTGTGATCTCACCGAGTGCACTTCCCTCGACCTTGAGCTGCATCACTGCCGTTACATCGTATCCGATAGCATCGTAATCGACGATCGGTGTGTACCCCTGGATCACACCGTCTTCCTCGAGATTAGAAAGGTGATTCGAGACTGTCGTGACGGACACATCGAGTTCTTTAGCAAGACTTCGAAGGCTCGCACGTCCATCCGTGAGAAGTTCATTGACCAGATCTGCATCCAGATGCTCGTAAGTCATTAAATAATACAGCGGACGTATCCTATTAGAAATTTACGAATGTCCACGATACCACCCTATAGAAAGTCATCTACTATACTCAGATTTCTCGCCGAAACGAAGTAACGAAGCAAATGTCGATCCATATGCGTTCAACGACGTAGTCTCAACTTATCCAATGGAGAGACCACGGATATGATCTCGATGAACGTGTCCTACCGGTCCCGCTGAGAGTCATAGAGAAAGTTGCGTACTCCTTCGTTCGCCGGTAGGTTCTCTCGGAGCCCGAGATACGTCTGGAGATGTCCGTCTTGATTATTCTTCACGTGGATCGTCGACAAGATGCCAGAATGCCGTTGGTTCATGGACGTATTCGATCTTATAGCGACAACAGTAACCCCAACCGAACGGCCTACCTCGACCATTCAGGCCACGTCGGCGCCGTCGGCTGTGGAGAGGCCGGCGACATCACCCTCGTCGATGCACCGTTCGACGACCAAACAGACGCTCCGGACCACACTCGGTATGTGGGCTTTGACGGCGATCGGGAGGAAGCCGTGGTTGCTGTTCGGACGAGTGGGCCCCTGCAGTACGTGGTGAGTCTCGCGACAGCGTTAGCCTCTCCTCGTTTGATCAACCGAGCGCTCACCGACAGCCGCCTCGAGTCCCTGGAGGATCTGCCTGCGATTCTTCGGGATGCTCGGTGTATCGGTGGACTCTCTGATGAAGCCCTCGAGGATCCCGAAGCACTCCGTGAAGCGTTCATCGAGTGGGGTACCGATCTCGAGGATCTCACGGCGAAGCTTTCGGCCGGCGAGTACGAGGATCGCGATCGGTTTCGTGGATCGATCATGCGGTCGGCTCACGGGCTTGCTGGCTCGATTGTGCATCTCTTCGATGCTCTCGGGATCGACGTCGTTCGCGAACTTCGAGTCCCGTCCGGGCTCGATACGAACTCACTGAACGAACTCGCGACCACAATCAGCATTGCAACGGCAATTCAGTCGAAATACGGTGCGTTCGCCTGCTATCGCCAGTTGTTCGAGTCTCGAGAGGAAAAACGCCAGAGTGCGCTGTCACCAACAGTCGACGCCAACGACCCGCTGGGAACGCTCATCGGCTCCGTCGTCGTTCGTGGTGAAGATATCTACCGACTCCGTCCCAAGCTCGAGCAATCGCTCGAGACGCCAGCAGCGCTCGCTGAGGATGCTCCCGAATTCGCGGTCCTCGTCTCCCTTTCGACGGTCGATCGAACCGCCTACGCATCGGCTGCGACGCGAATTCTGCAGTTCAAGAATCTGCGACCGACTCGAGAGACTATCTCGTTGCTCCACGCATAAGCGATGCACACCGACTATCTCACCGAGCGGAGTCGGTTGCTCGTCTCGACTGGCTTTATTTCGTCGTACACGACCTACAGCACGTTCGCGTACGAAACGGTGGCGGCCGGACCCGCACTCGGTGTCCTCAACGTCGCCGCCAGTTACGCGTTCGGCTTCGCTGGCGTCGTCCTCGGTCGCTGGGTCGCACTCCGGATCGGGGGTGAGTCCACGTGATTGAGCAGATGACTCTCGTCGGTCTCGGCGGCGTTGTCGGCGCACTCGGCCGGTACACGGTCGCGGCACTCATCGAATCGGATGCATTCCCGCTGTCGACGTTTCTGGTGAACGTCGTCGGCAGCTTCCTGCTGGGTCTCGTTTTCTTTGCGGACATGGGAGAGTCGATCCAGCTGTTCGCCGGTGTCGGCGTCTGCGGCTCGTTTACCACGTTCTCGACGTTTTCCGTCGACACGGTTGGACTCATCGAAGAGGGGAAGCTCCGGACCGCGATCGTCTATGCGACCAGCAATATTCTGGTTTCGGTCGCAGCGATCGGAATCGCCTGGATCCTCGTGGGATAGTGACTGCCGGCCTTCGGAGGCCGCTTCGGAACCGAGCGCCCACAAACGTGGGCTCGCTGGGGGAAAAGAAGTACAATCAAGGTGCCCACGGCCAAAACCCGGCTGCCATCAGGTATCCGGCAACGCCTGTAACGATACCGACCAGTGTCGTGAACCAGGCGATGGGAACCGTGTACTCATCCAACTGGAGTCCTAACAGCACCCAGAACGTGGCCCAGAGGACCGCCCAGATCCACCAGAGTCCGGCGAGTCCAAGGTCACCATCGAGGAACACGAGGTAGCCCGTCGGGATGGCAACGGCGGTAACGAGGATGCAGTACCACCCGAACGATCGCTGATCGCCGATGTCGCGGATTGCGTTCGCTCCGATCCAAAGGTATGTAAACGAAAACAGCAACGTCCCCGCGGCGACGAACGCGTCGCCGGACTCGTACTCGCCGAACGCCCACAGTTCGCCGAACGCCCACCAGATCGCCATCAAAAACAGTAATGCTCCGACGAAGATGTTGAATATCGCCACATCTCGGTGATTGCCACGCCCGAGCAGCCAGATCCCATTGACGACCAGCACCATACCAACGAAGATCAGCCCCATACCCAGGATCATGTACAGTGACATTGGTGTTCACCTGATTGTGTGTAGTCCGAATGCTGCGTGTTAATAACACGCAAAGTTTGCTTCAGTGAACGGGGTAATAACTCTCACCACAGGTCGTGTGAAATATCACTGATCGATTATGGTCATGAAACGATCAATGAACGAACATTCGATAGGTACAGCAGCCGACCCGTGGCGTGGGTCCCGAGAGCGCACGTACAACGGTTATGTTGCAGGGGATGGTTGGGACATCCACAGATGACGGCGGACGAGACACCCTCCATCGTCGATCGAAACCGGCTGGCACCGAAATCACTCACGGACCGCGTCGACGCAGTCAGCGTCGGTGACGAGATTACGTTCAACGATCGGGAGGAGTCCTATGAAGTCGTCGAGACAGACAGGTATTCCGTGACGCTCAGTGGGCTGAACGACGAGCGCATCACCCTCTCACAGAATCTTCAGACCGGTGGCTGGGCCGTTCACGAGGAACTCTGGTGGGTCGGGCCCGGTGATGCCGAAGACTGACTCTCAAAGGACTGTGGATTATTTTTCGAGGGGTGAGAGCCGTCCGTTGACCGCTTCGACTGGGTGTGACAACGCAGTCCCGTCGGATCAGGCTGGCCGGAGGAACGCGCGAAAATCGAGGTCGTCCTTCGAGTCGCCGACGACATCAGATCCTTCCTTCTCGAACGGGCGATCGAGTGCCGTGTCGTCGACGATAGCGTCACTGCAGAGTTGATCTGCGATCTGCTGGGCGCGGTCTGCGCGCGCTCCTGAGGTCCGGAGCACGATTCCCGCGGACTCTGTGCGTACGAGTACAGTTGCCGCCCTCGTAGCGACGGACTCACTGTCGTCGCTTTCGGAGACGAAGACGCTGGCGAACGACTCGCCGTTCCATTCCAACAGCTCCAAGTCCGCGTCGTCACTCTCCGCAGAGCCTTGTCGATCGGCCGCCAGGTCCGAGACCAGTCGATGGAGCGTCTCGGCCCGCTCAGTGGCCCGCTCTCGCCACTGTTCGGGGCCGCCCTCGGGCGAGCAGCGAACGCGGTATCGATCGTCGTCTAGCTGCTCGAGGAGACCGTATGCGACCAGCAACGCGAGTCGGTGCTCGAGGCCAGGAGTCGTTGATTCGACTGTGCCGTCGTGGTCTTCGAGCGCACCCGCCGAGAACGACCCGTCACCGAACACGGCGTGTGCGGTGAGATACGTCTCGAGACAGTCATCGATCGCCGGCAGTGAATCGAGCGTCGCCATCGAACCAGTACCGTACTCGGCAACGTTCGGACTAAAAATGTTGTCGGGGTGTTCGACGATCAGACGCAGCCGTCGCTCCCGAGCGGCGTCGGTCGACGTGTAGGGTAAATGTCCCCTCGATAAGGATTGTAATCATAAGTGTGGTTCGCGTTGTGAAATAGCTATAAATGCACGTATGTGGGACGTTGACTCGTGTCATGCCTGAAACAATATACGAGGTGGACGTCGACGCACCACCCGACGAACAGCCAGACCCGGTCGTCAACCGGTGGCATCCGGACGTGCCGCCAGCGGCGACGATCGAACCCGGTGAAAAGGTCAGGATCGAGTGTCTCGACTGGACGGGAAATCAGGTGAAAAACGACGATAGCGCCAACGATATCCGGGATATACGCCTGGACCCGAACCACCACCTGAGCGGCCCTTTCGAGGTCGAGGGTGCCGAACCGGGCGACATGCTCGTCATCGACATTCTCGATCTGGGGCCGTTTCCCGACAACGAGTGGGGATTTACTGGAATCTTCGAGTTGGACAACGGCGGCGGGTTCCTCACTGATCACTTCCCGGAAGCCCGGAAGACGATCTGGGACGTCGACGGCGTCATGACCCACTCACGACACATCGAGGACGTTCGGTTCCCGGGTTGTGTCCACCCTGGTATCGTCGGCACCGCCCCCTCACACGAACTGCTCGAGGAGTGGAACGAGCGCGAACAGGCGCTCATCGAACGGGGGCCGGAGGCCGAGACGGCCGTCAATCACGAAACCCGAGAGGACGACCCGCCCCTTGCGCTGCCGCCAGAGCCCAACGAAGTCCTGCTCGGAGATATGGACGACGAAGACGTCGAGGAAGCGGCCGAAGAGGCTGCACGGACGATCCCGCCCCGAGAGAACGCCGGCAACTGCGACATTAAGAACCTCGGTCGCGGCTCCCGGGTCTATCTGCCCGTCTTCGTCGACGGTGCCAACTTCATCACCGGCGACCTGCACTTCTCACAGGGTGACGGCGAGATCACGTTCTGTGGCGCGATCGAGATCGCTGGCTGGATAGACATGCGCGTCGACGTCATCAAAGACGGGATGGAACGGCTCGGAACCGACTACGCGATGTTCAAACCCGGCTACCAGGACCCGGACTTCTCGAACTACGTGGTCTTCGAGGGGTACTCCGTCGACGAGGACGGCACCCAGCACTACAAGAACGCGAACGTTGGCATGCGTCGGGCCTGCCTGGACGCGATCGAGTACCTGACTAACTTCGGCTACACGCGAGAACAGGCCTATATCCTCCTCAGTACGGTTCCGGTCGAAAGCCGCATCGCGGGCATCGTCGACCTGCCGAACACCTGCGTGACGGTGTCGGTTCCTAACGAGGCATTCGATATCGACATCGATCCGGATACGCTCACCGACGAGTACGACTCCAGCGACAAAGGCGATGTCGCGAAGCCGTCCTGAGTCACCGTCGATCCGTTCCGACGATTTTCCGTTCGTCGGTGCCTGTCGGACGATAATACCATCTCAGCTAGTGGCCGAGCGCCCAGGGGTAGCCATCGGTTCCCTCGACCACGCCCCCGTGGCCGTGACTGTGATCGTGATCGTGGTCATGGCCGTGGTCGTCGTCCTTGCGAGTCACCGCGACGACTTCGTCGACGCGGACAAGCAGGTTCGCTGCCTCGGTCGCACTCGCGATCGCCCGCTCGGTAACTGCAGATGGCTGGAGAACGCCTGCCTCGACGACGTCACCGATCCGGGCCGACTCCGACTCGAGGCGTAACCCCGTCGTCTGCTCGCCGTCGTGGTGGCTCGCTCGCAACTCGACGATGGTGTCGATCGGGTCGAGTCCGCCGGAGGCGGCGAGGGTTCTGGGGATCTCCTCCAGGGCATCGGCGAACGATTCGATCGCGAGTTGCTCCCTTCCGGAAACGTCCGTCTCGTACTCGCGGAGATCCTGGGCGAGGGCAACCTCCGTTGCGCCGCCACCTGGGACGACGACACCCTCCCCGATCGTTCGTGAGAGGACGTGGAAACAGCCGTCGACGACCCGTTTGGCTTCGTCGGCGACTTGCTGTGTGCCCCCGCGGAGGAGTAGGGACGCCTGATCGACGCCCGGCCCGCCGTCAACGATTGCTACCTCGGTCGCCCCAAGGTCGCGGCGCTCGACTCGGTGGGCCACTCCGGTATCCGCGTCGGTCAGGTCGTCGACCGTCCCGACCGGTGTCGCGCCCGTCGAGCGCCCGAGCTTCTCGAGTTCGTCCTGTCGGGTCCGTTCGACCGCGAGGACGCCGGCCTTCGCCAGCAGGTGTCGAACCGTGTCGTCGATCGACTTCTGGCAGAACACGACGTCCGTGCCTGCGTCGGTGATTCGACCGACGTACCGGTCGTAGACCTCGCGTTCGTACTTTCTGAACTCGTGTCGATCGTCCGGGGACTCGAGGCTGACCGTCCCCTGGCCGCTGGCCGTCTCAATCGTGAGCTGGTCGTCGATCAGCGCAACGGTGGCGTCCTCGAACGTGTCGGGACTATCGGGATCGGGGGAGACCGGCGTCGTCGACGACGAATCCATGTCGATGACGAGACCATCGACGACCTCCGTCTCGTAGTATGAACTGCCCGGTATCACCTTCCGCGTGAGCCGTTTCAGATCGACGACCTCATCCCGTTCGATCGCACGGACGGCTGCAACCGTCTTTTCGGCGAGAAACTCGCTCGCCTCTCGGTCCCATTTGCCCGTAATCGCCGTCCTGGCAACGGCTCGAAGCTGTTCGTCGTCGTCGGGATCGACCGAAATCGCCAGCTCAGAAAGTGTCTCGCGGACGCGATCGGCAGCGAGCGTGTATCCGCGGGCGATCGTCGTCTGGTGGAGCCCGGTTTCGAGAAGCGACTCGGCTTCGGCGAGCAACGCGCCTGCGAGGACGATCGTCGACGTCGTCCCGTCGCCGACCTGCGAATCCTGCTGGGCCGCCACGTCGACGATCGAGTCCGCAGCGGGGTGGACGATCTCCATCCGATCGACGATACTCGCACCGTCGTTAGTCACGACGATCGTTCCGTCCGAACTGACGAGGAGTTTGTCCAGCCCCTTCGGTCCGAGCGTCGTCTTGACCGCTTCTGAAAGCGCCCTGGCAGCCGCGATGTTGTCCGCCTGTGCGTCGCGGCCGTCCAGTCCTTGCATCCCGTCACCCTTTGAGAGAACCCGATACGGGTTGATACTTTCTGTCATGGAGCGTGCGGATGTGGCTCTCACCGACTGCGACCAAAAAGCTACTGTGGCGTTTCAATGGCGAGCGAGACGATTGCGATGGGTGCCTCCCGAACACTTACCCCCGTGTCTCTGGTGCGGAACGGTATGGACGACGACGACATCGCGTCCGCCGCGACCCGGTTCCACGAAGACGTCCCCCACCAGTTTCAGGTCTCGCTGACGATGTCGATGGAGACTCGTGAACGGCTACGGGCGACTCAAGAGGAACTCAACGATCGCGTCGGCGAGCGACTGTTCACGACGAACGACGTCATGCGGATCGCGCTTGTCGGCGCGAGCCAGTACCACGCCCTCGCGACGGGTGAGACCGACGAACTCACTGACGAACTCGAATCCGTCGACGAGGAGCAACTACAGGCGCTGACCGGCGTCGTTCGATCAGTCCTCGACGATGACGGAGCGATCGACCGGGTCGACGGGGAAACGACCTAAAAACCGAGAGAATCCGTGTTCGACCGTTCAGCCGAGCGGATCGTCGGTGATCGGGATCTGCCCGTGGCTCTCGTGTTCGTCGAGTGCATCGGGGCTGATGTTGAACTCGAAGACGCCCTTTGGCACGGCGATCGTCGAGCACGCGTTTGGAATGTCGACGATACCGCTCTGTCGCCCCTCGATCGGGACGGTACCGAGGATCATGTACGCCTGTTCGCGCGTGTAGCCGAACTTGGTCAGGTACTCGATCGCCTCGAGTGCGGCGCGGCGGTACGCGACGTGTGCGTCCATGTACCGCTGTTCGCCCTCTTCGGTCACGGAGTAGCCCTCGAAGACGACGTAGTCTGAGAAGTTCGGACCCCGGTGTCCCGGTTCGAAGATGGGGTGGTCGATGCCATACTTGTTCATCCCGTCTTTGACGAGTTCGAACTTCAAGTCCACGTAGCCGGCCATCTCGATCGCGCCACAGAACGTGATCTCGCCGTCGCCCTGTGAAGCGTGGATGTCGCCAATGCCGAACTTCGCGCCGTCGACGAACACCGGGAAGTAGATCGTCGACCCGAGTGAGAGGTCCTTGATGTCGCAGTTGCCGCCGTGCTCTCGGGGCGGAACCGTCCGGGCCCCTTCTTCGGCAATTCTGTCGGCGGCGTCGCCGGTCGCTTCGCCGGGAAGCGCGCCGTCAGTGGTTGGCGGCGACGCGACGGGCGGTTCCGACTCGCCAGTCGGGTGATTCTGGATTGACTCGGGATCCTCTTCGTGTTTCTCGATTAGTTCCTGTTCGCGCTCGTTCCACTCCTCGAGCAGTTCCTGGGACGGTGCAGTCCCGATCAGCCCCGGATGAATCATCCCTTCGTAGTAGATGTCCTGAATGTGTCTCGAGGAGACGTACGTCCCGTCGAGGTCCCAGATCGCCTTCGCCGCGTCCGGGAAGTGATCGGTAAGAAATCCGCCGCCGTTTTGTTGGGAAAAGATTCCGGTAAATCCGAATTCCGATCGCTCGTTCAACGGCCCAATATCGAGGAGCGTCGTCTTCAGCAGGTCCCCCGACTCCGCACCGCTCACTTCCACGGGGCCGCTCAGGTAGTGGACCTGATTGAGATCGACATCTCGGACCTCGTTCGCGTTGTCGTTGTCCTGTATCTGTCCGCCAGTCCAGTCGAGACACTCGAGTCGGATTGTCTCGCCGGGTTCGACCGTGACAACGGACTCGATGTCTGGATGCCAACGGTTAAACGGGTTTGCCCCTGGCTGTTCGTCGGGTGGTGCGTCGACGTCCACCTCGAAGTGTACTTCTGGCATGGGTTGCTCCGGGCCGGTAAGCCCATTCCAAATGCCCATGAACGCGGCAATAATGTTTTTCTATGGCAACATTCGGTGTAATATAACTGGAGCAGAAGGTAGAATCTGGATCGAATACAGATGCGTGAATTGATACCACAGCAGTGATCGGCGTCTCACCGAAAGCGATCGACAGCCAGCACCGAAACGGAACGGGTCAATGCCACAGAATCGACCGGGAGATCAGGCGAAGAAGACGTGGCGCGGTCGATCGGCGAGGACGCCGCGGCCGAATTCGACGGTCTCGGAGAAGGCGTCACTACGGAAGAACGCCATGGCGTCTTCGCGGGAGTTCCACCGACTGGCGATGAACATGTCGTCCTCGTTTTCCTGGTTCGCCAGTAGGTCGGTCTTGCGGTGGCTGTCCATAGTTCACGGGATCGAATCACCGTTACGTCTGTGTATGACTGATGCATTGCAGAGAATCATTGAAGTCACTTCGGATCAATAAATATATATATATATATATATATATATATATATATGAACGGTCAGCGCGGTTTGATAACGGACAACGCTCCTAAAGCCGCCACCGATGCTCCGCCGAGCGCCAAACTTGTGCTGACAGTCATTGCACACGAGGGCTCTCTCACGCAGTCTCAACTTGTGGAGGAAACAATGTTACCCGCGCGAACGATCCGCTATGCATTAAAACAACTCGGAGAAGATAACCTCGTTACCTCGGAAATATCATTCATGGATGCGAGACAAAACATATACTCCCTTAACAATGATTGGTTCACAGAAGTAGCATCACGGTGACTCTATCGCAAAAACGAATGAACCGTACACGGGTTCAGTCAAGACACAGACTGGCCAGTTAAATATCCTCATGAATCTCTCTGCTGGTCGATTGAATGTCTCTTATTGGAGCTCCCCCTCGAATAGCTCCTATCTCGACTACGAGTACGCTCTTACGCAAAGCTACGGAAACGAGACAGGGCGAAGCAATCGATGAGTGCGAGGAGCGACGCGCCAATGTTATTCAATGACCAGACGCAGCCAAAGGTGTGAGCGGCCTGTTCTAAGCCGTGCTTGGACAGGCCGCGGAACTTCCGCAGCCACGGATGCAAGAGTGACCAGAGACACTCAACCTGGTTAATATGGACGCCGTCCGGCGAAATGTACTGCTCCTTGTGGATGACCGTCCGGTGATTGTATTCCATCCACCGAATGCCTGCAGTCCATCGGTCCAGACCTCTCTCAGCCGCTGGGAGTGGTCTTCAGACTCTGTAATCACCGGCTCAAGATCTCCCTCGTAGCGGATTCCTTTCTTTGCACGAATGACAGTGAGCTCGTCACGGCAGGCCGCGACGAGCGTCAATTGGTCGCCGTGACGTCCCTGCCATCGTGTTCGCCCACTCTGAGACGACCCGCCGCGGCCCGGACGGGCTCGCGGCGGGTCTTGACCTTTGTATCCCGAGCACACTTTTCCACTCTCGTCGACCTGTAACGGGCCGCTGTATGGCTGTTTGAGGCGATTCCAGACAATCGGGAAGCCGCGCTCGAGCGCGGCTTCCAGGTCACGAACAGCTGTATGAATGGTGTTGTACGCGCGATCGAACACAATCACAATTTGATTGATACTGAGCAGAGTATCGGCGTAAAGAATGAACGCGAGAAGGCCCTCTCCGCAGGCGAGGTCCTTCTCGCTGAAGGGTGTGCCGTAGGTATAGGCGGGTTTGAACTGGCAGCTCCGGCACCAGACACGATCAACATTCTTCCACGTTCTGATCGACCGATTTCCGCACCGAGGACACGGTGTATGCTCCCAGAGGTGTTTGAGACGCCGCTCGACGAGGGCGTCGAGCGGCTCGGTCCGAAGCTCTAAGATACCGTCGTCGATTAAGTTCCGGAGCATCCCGCCGAAGGCTGGCTGGCTGTGAGATATATCCGCCATACGCCGGCGGGATGCACTGACTTTTCCGTAGCTTTGCGTAACTCTACTTCTGCGGTTGCCGATTGAGGAGCAGCAGGGTCCGGGTGAACGATAACTTAGTCTATCGGTTTTGGGACAGCTGTAGATTGTAGTTAGGTAATTGAAGGAAATCGCCTGAGTGATCAACTTCACTCCTAGAATCGCTAAAACTGCCCATTCAAGGGGAGAACAGTACACTCCACAAACCTCATCAACCGCTGTAGAACACCATCTACAACCAACCGCAGAAGTAGAGGTAAGAGCGAGCAGGAAATCCGATGATCAGGGTCCAAAGTGAGAGATTCTAACCAAGGTTCACATACTGTGATTCCCACTCGCGGCGCTCTTCGAGAGTCTGATCTCCTTTCTCGGTAATCGCATAGTAGTTTGTCCGTCGATCGAGTTCACCTTTCTCAACGTGCTCCTTATTGACGAGTGTATCGAGATTTGGGTATAGCCGTCCGTGGTTGATTTCGCTACTATAGTAGGATTCAATCTCGTCTTTGATGTCCTGCCCGGATGGTTGATCGGCGTCTGAGATCACGTACAGGAGGTCTCGCTGGAAGCCTGTCAGGTCGTCCATGGTGACTGGTTCTTGTTCCTGTATATTGTTATATCCAACGTATGCAATAGACAGTCTTAGGCTACTGATCTCGGAAAGAGCAGTATTTCTCCGTTAGTTTCGATCTGGGAGTGACCGATCGTCTTCGGAGGCAAGTTGCCCAAGGAGTGAGTCAATGACCGAACTGTCCTGCTCGTCTGATTCTGTAGAAAAGTCCTCACGCGGGTCTGCATAGATCTCGAGTTCAATATTGCTCGCAGCGGCGAGTTCACCCTCGAGGTTGAGAATTGCAGTCTGGTAGATCACGAGTGCACGAGTCTCGTCGATATCCAGATATTGGATGTTGCAGGCCTCGAGTGTCGACAAGAGGTCAACTGAGGATGGAAAGGTCTGTTTTCGAGACGACTCCGAGTCGCTTGGCATTAGATTTTCATCTCTGTTCTGTTCCAATAGTCTCTTCTCTTCGTTACCAGAGCTGAGACAAGCCTTATGACGAGGTCTGTAAGAACGCGTGTGGAAACAGTCCACCGGTCAGGTGGGGAGCTGATGCCAGTGGTCCTGTGTGTGGGTTGGGAGTGCTGAACGATACTGTCGCGTTGGGTTGTACGGGCTGTGTTGAATCACTAGACGGCGCCGGGATAGGTCGCTAAATCAAAGGAGTTGAAGCGGGAGGTCTGCGGTGTCTATGACACAAATCTCCCGCTTCATTGGGGAAGTTGTGCCGGTTGCTCAAAATGTTACTGGCGATGGAGACGAATCCGCCGCCCCGGAAGGTGGCGGCGGATTCGCCGACTATGCCCTCGTTTCTCTGCACTGTCTGCGGATTTACCTCGATACGTCCTACCGGATGACGATTGATCTACTGAAAGAGATGCCACAAATAACCGGGGAGATCGGCCTCAGCGCAGCCGATCTCCCCTCCCCATCCACATTGTGTAAAGCGTTCGACCGGATCAACATGAGCGTTTGTCGAGTGTTGCTGCGCCAGTCGGCGCAGCTACACAATCTCTCGAAACACGGCGCGATCGATGCGACGTTCTATGAACGGTCAGCTGCGACCCGTCACTACTGTCAACGAACTAGCTATCGTGTCCAGAAGCTAAAAGTCACGAAACTCGTCGATACAGAGTCGCAGGCCGTCCTTGACGTTCACTGCTCGACAAACCGGGAAGGAAGCGACGCAGACCTCGCCGAACAGATCGCCCGCCGAAACGCGGGCGATCTGCGGTCTCTTGCCGCCGATAAGGGCTATGACAAGCAATCACTCCGCAAAGCCCTCCGTGAACTCGACATTAGACCCCTGATCAAACATCGTATCTTCGCCTCCTACGACCACGCGCACAACGCCAGAATTGACGATACCCGCTACAATCAGCGCTCCATGACCGAAACTGTAAACTCGTCTGTCAAGCGCTCGCACGGCGAAGCCGAGCGAGCGCGGTCTTGGTTCCGTGAGTTCCGAGAAATCACTGTGATGTGTGTCGTCTATAACATCAAGCGAGCCGTGAAGCAATGAATTCCACTGCCTTATGGCGATTCAACACGGCCCGTGAGCGTGTTCTCAGCCGTTATGAGTGGCGTCTGCTCGTACTCACCAGTCAACTCAATCTGTACGAGCAGATCAACAGCTCGAGGGTGTCATAGATGAGTTCACACACCTGCCGTATAGCGATCTCTGTGAAAGCAGTACCAGCTTTGGACACTATTTTTCGCATTTAGCCAGCCAATTACTCTCCTCATACCGACCATGACAACTATTCTATGACACTCTCCAACAACTCTCCAAATCGAGTACAACAGACAGGCGAATGGAAGAGCGTGTCATAGAACTTCTCGTCCTCTTCGAAGTGATCGAAGTGATAGATACAGTGGAAGCACGTCGCAATCCGAAGAATTTTCGCGATATGGTAGTAAATCCTACAACCAACCATCAGGAATCTCATCCTGGTTATTGTGTATGAGTTCGATAAGGGATCTGATTTCCTCAAATTTAGACCCCCTCTCGACCATATTATCATCTGGATTCCAATTGATTAACTCCTCCCTGTCTAAGTTTTGAAGGTGAGCATGTTTCACTTCGGAGAGAAGCATCTCCTCTTCTTCCTCATCTATATCTAAATCACGTATCTGAAATTGAGATTTGTTCAGTAAATTAGTTAACAAACGACGGCGCTGTACATGCTCAATTGCCCAGAGATGACGATCAAATTCGGACATGGTAGACATATACGGGCAAGCGTATCAAATGTGTGGCAAGCAAAGGCAGGGGAACTTGTTCCAGTATTTATCAGTGATCGGTTCGCATTCTCTCTGTAGCGGCTCTTTCCGTGAAGGATCGCTGAAACGAAATAGCGAAGCGAATGCCGATCCATATGCATTGGGCGACGCAGTCTCAACTACTGCCTCCAGTGTCACCACTCAGAAACAGCTCTTTCGTGCGGGTAGAGTGACTTTTCACCCGACTCCCGTCTCCTTCTTCAACAGCGTGAGCGTGTTCTCTGCCGTTACGAGTGGTGCCTGTTCGTACTCGCCAGTCAACTCGATCTGTACGAGTAGATCGACAGCTCGTCAGATCGAGTACAACAGGCATGCGAACGCGAAGTAAAGAACCCAGGACAAAGTTCTTCGAGGTCGTCGCGGCCATAATTTGGTGGCAACAGTACACAGGTATGTCTGACACTCGGGAAACGCTTATCTGATATACGCACGTAAAGCACTAGTATATCATGTCCGACGCTGAAACCTCGTCCGGGGACAATGGACCGGAGACCGTCCAAATCAATCTCCGCCTCACACAGGCGTTCCTTGACGATATCGACACAACCTGGGAAGAACAAGGCTTCAATTCGCGGAGTGAGTTTCTTCGCTATGCAGCTCGAGACGCAGTCAAACACCCCGAATTCTCGCGTGAAGGATGGAAACAGATCGCCGCGAGCGAACACGAACTCCGTACTGGCGAGGAGGAACTCGTATCCCGCGAGGAAGTTACCGCGATGATGGACGACGACACGGATGGCGAGTGACGACGAAAAGTGGACATGGAAGTTCGCCCCCAGAGCTGCCAAGCAATTTGATAACCTCGAACACCATGTTTAGGACCGACTCGTCTCAAAACTCGACGAAATCGTTGACGACCCATGGCGCGATCCAGACGATTATCTCGAACCTCTCAGCGGTGGCCCCTTCGAGAAACTCCGAGTCGGGCAGTACCGACTCGCATGTGTTCCTAATCACGAGACACTCGTGCTCGAAGTTCACCGGATCGAACATCGAAGTGGAGCCTACACGGCTGACGATTGAATCGGTCTCGCAATCTCCGCAACTCGGGATCAGAGAGTGATTGGCACAGAAGAAACTCCCCGTAGCAGATGCGCATTTCGTACATTGCTGGCTCGTCAACTGCTCATGTGGAGTTAAAAATTAGCGTATTTCAACGGGAGTTCACAAATGAATTCGTCAACGGAGTTGTGGGCTTCGTGAGCGAACCAAGTAACACAGTCTCAACTACTGTCTCCCCCCTCGAGTTGAGAGTCGTTAGCGCTGAATCGGCTCTTATAGAGAGTCCCCTGCCACACTCCTGTGAAATAAATTAAGTATCCTGCGGAGACCATACTGGGTTTACTAATAGATCCCTATAAATTTCGATAGTATGTATTGATCCAGACTCGTCGGTGACTGTTTTAGAGAACGTCTTCACACATCGAGAACAGACTCTAATTCGGACTTTTCCTTTTTCTTTTTTTCTCTCAAAATATTTCGATTCTGCATGACCCAACAGATAACATCTAATGGACATTTCCTCAGTGTAGATATGTCGTAGTGATAATAGTACTGATTAGAAGTCTTAACTGTAATGGTTGCCTTTCACTCTCATTGTTACGTTTGCAGATCTATGTAACAACTACTGCTCCTCACCACAGACTGTTTGAGAAGATGTGATGCTCTGTATAGGTCGAGGAAAGAACGAGCACAAAAATTAATATCTTTGACAGAACACGACACCTATGGACCAGACTGCGGAACGTCTCGAATATCACATCAAGGGTGCATTCATAGGCCTGCTCGTCCTCGCAGCATTCCAGTACTGGGAGGGCAACCTCGATATCGGATTTCTAGTTGTAGTGGCAGCTGGTTACGTTATTCTCAGGATGGCGTTTGATATTATTCAAGAACGATACACAAACGCCTGAACGCCATTCTATTCGCATTCCCTCTGTGGCGGCTCTTCCCGTGAAGGATCACTGAAACGAGGTAGCGAAGCGAATGCCAATCCATATGCATTGGGCGACGCAGTTTCAACTACTGGGTTTGTCGTCAGCCCGTTCGTAGGTAGCGGTGAGTCCGAGTCGGTACGGAGCGATCATCATTTCGGGAATTTGGCGGTAGGTCGGAGCCGGTAGGCGATGCACCTCGTCGACGATAAGGAGACCGAACTGATCACCGTACTCGTTGACGTAGCGATAGGCGCTGTCGTAGGTCGTGACGGTCACGGCAGTGATTTTGTGAGACCCGCCGCCGAGTACGCCGACACCATTCGATAGTTGGTCACCGAAGGCATTGGTCAGTGTGGCATGCCACTGGTTCATGAGATCGATTGTCGGCACGACCACGAGTGTCGCGACGCCAGCGTCCATGATCGCTTGCAGTCCGAGGAAGGTCTTCCCGCTGCCTGTCGGCAGTACGACACTCCCTCGGCGGTCATGCTCGCGCCAGGCCTCGAGAGCGGCCTGCTGGTAGTGACGAGGGTCAACTTGGATTGTCGATGTGAGAGCGAGATCGGAATAGGAACGGGCGCTGTCCTCGAGATCGAGAGAATGGGATCGACCGGCATTCTGCTGGAGAGTTGATTGACCAGCGTCACTGGAGTCGTTGTGCCACTCACCAGCCTACTCGAGAAGCAAACGATAGCGATAGGCCTGAGTTCGAAACTCGTCAATGCGGTCGTCCCACTCTACGTAAGGGACTTCTTCGGGTGCGTCGCGGAGCAGAAGCGTTCCGTCGTCGAACTCGAGGTTCATTCGTGACCAATATGGTCAATCAGTGGGGTTAGCTGTGTTGGAAAAAGGTGTGTAGAGCTGCCGCGAACGGTTTTACTGTACCAAGTGCATTCTGTCTATGACCTTCGCGGCCACTCTCCCTTCTTCTCACTTCAACAATCCGTTATCAGGACTGGCCTTCAATCTTGACCTGGGCTCTCCATCAGACCAGGACGTTTCAACTGCAGACGTATCATCCATCAACTGGGCTAGCTTCCAATGTCGCCACTCAAAAACAGCTCTCTCATACAGATAGAGCAGCTTTTCATCCGATTCCGGTCTCTTTCTTCAACAGCGTGAGCGTGTTATCAGCCGTTACCAGTGGCGTCTGTTCGTACTCACTAGATGCCACGTCTGGTTGAGATGGGCTTGTTCCACTACGTGGAGAGCAGAACAACGTAGCATCCATCAATCAGGGAGAGTAGGTTCCAGATCGGCTATGTGCTGCCCTTGAGAACAGTAGCGAGGACTCAAACCGATCTGCTACAGTGCAATCCTAGAAAACGCTCAGTATTGTTAATGGTAGAAACTACCGTATTAGTGAAGATGCTTATTCCGGGGTCATATTTCGAGACCGATGCAAAATCAAGGACCTCTCAGGAACTCTCAGCACTGAGTGCTCGAGGAGACTCTATGAGGATTGAGGGCGCTATGTATCCTCACGCTCAATGACCTCAGCGAAGGCGACGTTCTCCCGAGCGCCGGTAACTTTGACTTTCACACGATCTCTCGGTGCCGTTTCGGGCACAATAATCACGTAGCCACGCTCGACACGAGCGATACCATCGCCTTGTTCTCCGGTGTTTTCGATCTCGACAGTCCGTATTTCGTCTTCTGCAACCGGTGGCTCAGGAGGCGAGGTCGCGGATGACTCTCGAGTCTGCTCTGGCTGGTCATCTGAATTCGACGAGAGAGACCGAAGGAGTGCTGTCCGATACACCTCTTCTAACTGTACATCGCCATCGCTAAACTCGCGTTTTGGGACTTCAATTACGTACGAATCGTCTTGTTCCTCAACCGTAGCGCTAAATACACACAGTATCTTTTCAGAAATTTCCATGAGTACTCGTTCTTCGTTACCAGACTCGTAAGCAGCACCTTTAGTCCGGCGAATGACAACTATAGTAACTATCCTACTAAATGGCTTTTCTACGTCCTTTTCAGAAGAGAAAACTTTACTCGAGTAGAGACGACCACTTGGCCGGTCAGACGCTCCCCGCGTTCACGATAATGCTCAACCCCCGCTGCTTGTCGACCTACTCGACTAATTCGGTGACCTCGTCGGTACGGCTATCACTGACATTGAGCAATGGCGCCAACCTCCGCTACCGAATTGAGAAACACGACAAAAACGACTCCCCTGCTATATCTCTACCTTGTGATCAGAATCACTTAAAGAAAAGACCGCGTTTCAGTCGAATATCTCACCAACGTATTCGTCTTCCCACTCGCGGCGGGCTTCGAGTTCACGTTGTCCACGCTGCGTGAGGGAATAGATGTTTGTCCGACGATCGAGGTGTCCTTTATCGATGAGTCCTTTGTCGACGACCGTATCTAGATTCGGATACAGACGGCCGTGATGGACCTCTTTCTCGTAATAGTCCTCGAGTTCTTCTTTGATCCCAAGTCCATGCGGTTCATCTAANTACAGACGGCCGTGATGGACCTCTTTCTCGTAATAGTCCTCGAGTTCTTCTTTGATCCCAAGTCCATGCGGTTCATCTAATCCAGCGACCACAGAGAGCAGGTCGCGCTGGAACGCGGTCAAATCGTACATATCAGATATACACCCGTCACTCGCTTAAAACCCACTCGAAGGACAGTCCTCCGATATAGATTCTGAGGAGAGTTAAATAAAGAAAAGAAGAAGGAAAAACTGTTCAGAACCGATCGCTTGGTGGGAGAGACGGACAACTACAAGCGTCCATGTACTAATTATGACTCATTTCTCGAGGGGTTGAATGCCGACGAATCCGACCACTCACACTTCGTCTTCAGCTTCGAGTTCGAACTGCTCGTTTTCGGCGACACTATTCAGAACGATACTGGTGTTCGACTGCTTGATGTCGGGATCAGTCACGAGGGCTTTGATCTGGTCGTTCATATCGTCGGTGTCTGTGAACTTGCCAATCGCGATGATATCGTAGTCACCAGTGACTTCGTAAACAGACATCATCTGATCATGGTCCTGGAGTGTTTCTGTGATCTCACCCAGTGCACTTCCCTCGACTTTGAGCTGCATCACTGCCGTCACGTCGTATCCGACAGCATCGTAATCAACGATCGGTGTGTATCCCTGGATCACACCGTCGTCCTCGAGATTGGAAAGATGATTCGAGACTGTCGTGACGGACACATCGAGCTCTTCAGCAAGACTTCGAAGACTTGCACGCCCATCCTCGAGGAGTTCATTAACCAGATCTGCATCCAGATTCTCGTAAATCATTAAATAACACAGCAGACGGATCCTATTAGAAATTTACGAATGTCCACTGTATCACCCTATAGAAAGTCATCTACTCTACTCAGATTTGTACGTTGGAGAATTGATATTCATGTATCAAAGCAGATATGAAAAGCAGTCGTCCGTCTGGTTCTGGCGTTTACTTGGCTAGAGAAAATAATTTCTTACGAAGATTATATTGGTATTCATGCAAACAGCTCCTCTCGACGAATGTATGTCACATTCGATTGAAGCTGACGCGCTCGTCGAAATACCGTCTCAGCCGTCATTTCACCCGACCAAATGTAAGGTACAGCGGACACGGTCTAGAGTTATCGTGGTACCGTTTAGTTTAGCGTATCCAGTACTAGATTGCTTGACGAGAGCATTCGTTGGTAATTAAACGGAGAACTGCTAATGTCTTTCCGCATCCGAAATTAGTGGTCTACCTCTCGAGGATCTTCGATCAGTCGGTATTCGCCGGTTGGCTGGTATCGGATTTCAGCGTAGTTTCCGGCCACGAGTTGCTTCAAATTGTTCCGGATCGTCTCACGAGACCAATCGAGTTCGTTCTCAATATGGCCGATCGTAGCGCACGAACAAGGCTGCTCGTTGAACCAGTCGAGAAGAGCGTTCATTGATTCGGTGTACTGGATTGCCATACGCACTGGTGCATCACCCAGTCAATTGTACATTGCGAACCGACAAATATCTTTTTGCGCAACGGCATGCGCTATCGACAAGCCGCACCCACTTGGCAGTATGCAAAACACCTAAGTAACCAGCTGGGATACCATGGAATGGAAGCGTAGGATGGCCGGGAAAACTCTTGGCCGGGTGTTCCAGCACCCGACCTGCGCTTCTGGTGCTACAGAAGCAATGTCAATTCAACCACGCACACCCGAAACCGTTTCGGCTCGCAGTCGCACCGAGCACCGACCAGACTACCTCCTTATCGGCATCGACAGCGAGGACGCACACCACGTCTACCGAACAACCGACGAAACGGTCCACGTCATCCACGACGTCGACCGCACCTACCGCTACGACCTCGAGACCCTCGAGCGATCAATCAACGACTGGATCGATTACGTCCAGAACCAACGGGGCTTCACGACCCAGCACCTCTACAAAACGCTCGCGGACTCACTTAACGCGGAGTAGGCGATCTAGATGGCCACGACCTCCACGCCGGACGATCGCCCGCGTCTGCGCGTCGGTGATCACGTCCGCGATCGCGAGATGCCTACCCAGACGCTGCTCGTCCTCGAGCACACGGAGATCCCCGCCAACGAGTACCCGATCGGGATGGGACCCGCGACCAGTGCCGACGTCCACCCCGAGTACGACCCCACCAGCGAAATCCTCCGGGTCGCCTACCCCAACCCAACAGCCCCCAGTATTTCGGAACTCGTCATCGCGCCAGTTCCACGGGCCCGCCTCGAACTGGTCACGCGCTTCTACGGAGGGAACGACTAATGTTGCTCGAGGCCACCCCCACGCAACTGCTCGAGGGTCTCTCCGTTGGCACCCAAGGCAGCACCCACTGTCAGTGGTGTGACTACGAATTCTACGAGGGCGACACTGCCACTGTCCTCATCTCCCGCCCAGCCGATGCCGACTGCTGGATAGTCCACCGTGCCTACTGCGCCAGCTGTGACCCCTCCGCGATCGCCGGTCCGACACTTGGCTGTACGGAGCTACTGGCTCGGTGTCGACTCGGCACTCGAGCAGATCTCGCCGCTCAGCAAACCGAGCTGGTCGTTCTCGAGCCCAAACTCCAAGACGCAAGCGAACCCGCCGAGAGCCAGTCCGCACTCGAGACCGACGAGGACACCGACCCAGCCTCGGTGACTCAGTCGTTGGAGACAGAGGGGGTCGAGATCGAGACGCTGCCGCCGCGTCTCCGCACGTCCGACAGCCGCGCTGACTGAGCCCGGCACTCGATGTCGGTCATTCCACCAGCAGCCCACGAGTGTGGAGACTCCACCGTTTCCGGAGTTCTCCCAGACAAGTCGACCGACGACAGCGGACACAGCGACGCGTATCGTTCGCACAGCGATTTTTCACGATCACGAAGCCACGATGTCTTCCGACCACACTACTCCCGACAGCGACGCACAGTCGACGACTCTCCAGACGCTAACCGAGGAGCTGCGCACACTCCGCTCGAGAGTCGACGAACTCGAGACCGAAACGGACGTACTCGAACGGCAGGTCGAAACGCAGTCCGAGCGTATCGACGAACTCGAGGAGCGGGTCGACAAGAACGATCAGACCCGCAAGGACCTCGCGAAAAACGCTACCCAGGCCAAGTCAACGGCCGAGGAAGCAAAGGAGATCGCCCGCTCTGCCAGCGCGAAAGCCTGCCAGGTCGAGGCGACACTCGAGGAGAGCGAAAGCGATGACACAACCAACGAGACGACACAGCTGCCCGGTGACGTCGAGCCCTCGACGAGTCCACTGGACTTCTTCGCGAACTGCCGCCAGCACAAGGTCAAGCAACGCTTTGTCGACGACCGCAGCGAGCAGAACACCTACCGAGCACTACTGGTCACCAAACGCTGGGAGGAGTTCGCGACCAAGCGCACGACCAGTGACGGCGTCTTCTTCACCCGTGAGGACGTGCGCCAGGCTCTAACTGCGATCATGGGCGAACAGCCACATGGGACGACCATCACGCGCGTCTGGGAAGCGATGCGAGATCTCGGTGGATCGGATCTCGAAGAGCGGACGCGACAGGTGAGTCCGAAGCAACCCGCAAAGGAGATCCTGACGATGAGCCTCGAGACCGCAACCGGACTGCTCGAGAATCGGTACTGCCATCTGGATCTGCTCGAGGACGGTGCACCGAGTGCTGGCGGTGTCACACCTGTTGTGACACAGCCAACAACCGGAACCGCGTGAGAACGACAAGATAGGCCACAATAAGAGAGGAAGACGGACACGAACGGAGTTGGTCGTCGACTCACCGGTCGACGTCGCTGTCTCTTCTAGTGACAACTACGAGAAGAAGCCTCCCGGTTTAGTAGTAGTAGCAGTCTAAATAACACAGATTCGGCGGTTGGGCTCACAAGTTCCCTCACAACGGGTGTGACCATCCAGAGAAGTCTGGTTCAGAAGACCTCCATCGAGTAGCGGGAACGATTAGCTTCGCTACACTACAGGATATTCGAGAGAGCTCGGTGGCGTCGTCATCGAGATGGTTGGTGAGACAGAACCGGCATTTCGTCTGGCCAGTCGTGATCAACGTCCCACAAGACCGGCACTCGCCTTCGATGGTCACCGATTCGTCAGGGTACCCCCCTGTGGTCGTCGCGACGCGCTGTCGCTGAGGCTTGCCGTCACACCCCTCCATTGAATTTCGCGTCCGAAACGTGGGACGCCTCTCGATCGGTGGCAGTTCCTTACGATCAGAATATCGGTTGTGCATCGGTTAGCTCGTAGCTTCTGGGTATCGCATTTCAACGTCCGGATGCCTACACTCGCGACTACCTCTTGACTATACAAGAGTGTGCAAACATATATGAGAACAGAGCGTGAACGTTGCTGATAGAGGTGTTCAGTATGTCCGAGTCTCCGCGCAATGGGGTTCAGTCATGGTCCGAGTCGATGAGCGCCCGTGAACGCATTCGGGCCGTTGCCGAGACGCTTCGCGAACCCCGTTCGATCAACTGGATCAGTGAGCAGGCGGACGCCGCCTGGAGTACGACCAATGAGGAACTCCAGGATCTCGTTGAGCAGGGGCAGCTGCGCCGCGTCGAGGCTGGTGAGACGACGCTCTATCAGCCGGATTATACGCAACTGCTCTTCGAGGAAATCCGCACGCTCATCGAGGAGAACACGCGCGAGGAGCTTCGTAACGAATTGGCTGCGATCACCGAGGAGATCGAGGAGTGGCAGGTGACCTACGATGTCGAGACGTGGGAGGAACTTGAGCAGTCGCTTGCCGACGGTGACCTTGGAAGTGCCGAGCTCCGCGAACGCCGCGACGTCATCGCGTTCTGGCGCGAGAACGAGGAGGATCGCCGACTCATCAAGCACGCACTGGAACTCTACTCCGACGTTGAAGCCGCTCGCGAACAGATGACCGACGTGGCCGGCCGCGCCACGAGCTAATCCTCTCCTTACACAGAATGATCTTTCTTGCCGGCCGCGACCGCTATACACAGCGAACCCTTCTTTGCGACATTCACGATCGGTTGACGAGGCAGGCTGGGTGTGAGAACGTGCGGTATCGCCCGTCTCGACGACGACCGCGGTACGTCATCGCGGATGTTGATCCGACCACGTTCCTGAGTAACTCCTACAACGCGAAGACTGCACGACTGGAGATTCGCTTCTGGTACCCTGCCGGCGTTGACCACGAATATTATCGCATCAACTGGGTCGAACCAGGGCGGAACCTGATGCTTGGCTTCCATCAGGACGCCGATCATCCAGATCTCGGGCCCTGCCACATCCAACTTAATTACGAAGATACGCCTGTCGATCGGCATCGCACGACGTTTCTCGATGCGCATCCACTCACCGTCCTCGATGACCGACTACAGCAGTTCACAACAGCGGTAGAGGCGATCCGATGGGAGAATGGGACGCCCTCGCTTCCTACTTGGCCGGGGTGAACAGTGAGTCATAGATACCACAGCGTAGATATCCGCGACTTTAGGCGCGGGAGGAGGCGCGTCACTCCGTTAGTCAGTCCTCGCCCATCGGCCCGTCGGAATCCAACCCCTTCGCATCGCGGAGCAAGACCCGGCATAGTCACTACGCAACAACCAGGAGATCCTCGAGGCACTCGCTCTCATCTGCGTCGACGAGAACGGATATCGGCTGGCGTTGTCGTTTCAGACTACCACTGAGCGACGCGGCCCGTTGTTCAGACCGTTCTCGAGGAGAATCAGACGCTCCTCGACGCGGCTGATGCATTGCTCGAGACGATTCTCCCGGCAGATCGCTACGGTGACCCCAACGACCTACTTGCGAGTACGCTATTTTGGCCACCGGATCCATCACCATTACTCGCGCATCCGATGGTCGGTCCATGAATGCGACTAGCAGCTACACTCACAACAACAGAATCCATCAAGAACGACCGGACGGTTCAGATAAGCTTTCCGTTCAAGTAACAATCACTTTCTCACATAATTCCATAGCAAAACTGAGCCACTTCTATCCGATAAACTACCATATGTAATTAACCAACAGGAGCCCCTCTATTGCATTCACTGTTGGTTAAGTAGCCGATCTTGTGATCGGGGCCAATCTGCTATGTACAGAGTATATACCGATCGCTAAGATCAGTCACTTTGTGCGCCAGTCTTTATAAGACTACTAGGGGATTTATGGGAGAGGTTTGCTAACGTAGAACCATGTCTTTTCGGGAGCTTTTGGGGCCGGACTCGCTCGATCAAATTGTCTACGTCATTCTGTTCTGGTCTCTCATCCTATTCGGTTCTGCTTATATCCTTGACGAGCAAATCATACGGTTAGAATCTATTGTCGGAACGGGAATCCTCCTTGCTTGGGTCATATGGGCGATCAACTATCGTCTCCAGCAGGTACAACAGGAACGATACGAGAAGAGAAGGAGATAAGGGAGATCTATGCTGTATTCGCTTCTCTACGTAGCGGTTGGTTCACCGAAATAAGGATGAAAACAACCCCATGAGCATAGTCCTATGACACCCTCTACAGAAAGCCAAAGAGAAACCCTGTCTTTCAGGGATGGCGAGGGGATGTCAAAGCTGTGGCTCCACGCCAATCCAAAGTATAACATTTTATCATTGGGCTAGTTTGAGAAGTAAACAGGTCGCTGAGTTAATTAGGACTCACAGGTCTGCTAGCGAGAGCTCCGATGCATATTTGGAAGAATCGTCTATTGGGCGTTCGTCGTGTATATTGCTCGCTGAGACGTCCGAATTAGAGATCGACGTACTGTGATTCCCACTCTCGGCGCTCCTGAATGGCTTCGTCCCCTGCATCGGCGAGCGCATAGTAGTTCGTTCGTCGATCGAGTTCGCCCTTCTCCACGTGCTCCTTATTGACGAGGGTATCGAGATTTGGGTATAGCCGCCCGTGGTTGATCTCGGTACTGTAGTAGGTTTCAATCTCGTCTTTGATGTCCTGCCCGGATGGCTTATCGGCGCCTGCGATAACGTACAGGAGGTCTCGCTGGAAACCTGTAAGGTCGTCCATGGTGACTTATCCTTGGACCAGACTATTGTTATTCATCTCGTATACATAGTCAGCCTTCCGCTACAATTATCGAGAAAAAGTAGTATCATCTCATTTAATTTTGACTCGAGAAGGAGGGATTACTTTCGGGAGGAGAGTTGATCAAGGAGTGAACCGACGACTGGGCCGCTGTTTTTCTCCGTGTCTGTAGAGTATTCCTCTCGAGGATCTTCATACACTTCGAGTTCAATATGGCTTGCAGCCGAGAGTTCGCCTTCGATCACCTCGAGGTTGAGGATTGCAGTCTGGTAGATGACGAGCGCACGGGTTTCATTGACGTCCAGATACTGGATGTTGAGTGCCTCGAGCGTTGAAGGCAGATCAATTGGGGATCCAAATGTATGTTCTCGAGACGGACCCGAATCGCTTGGCATTAGATTCTCATTTGAGGGCGCTTCCATTAGTTCCTCTCTTTGTTGCAGTAGTTGAGTTAGGTTCTCTGTGGAGATGCCTTCGGGAAAGAGCAGAACGAGTTGCAAACGGGCCACCGGTCAGGTGGGGAGCTGATGCCGGTAGCCAGGTGCAGGGGGGAGTGATGAATGACTTTGTCGCGTTGTGTGGGACGCAACACTCGAGATTCGAGGTGGAAACATTATCAACCCTTTGCTCATTCCTATTGACTCGGTACGGTGTCCGATCGATGAGTAATCATCCACTCGGGAGCCATGGTTTTGAACCGGGGTGCCAAACCTCGATAAATAATCACTGAGAACGGGTCAACCGTTTGAGAAGCAATTTGTACAAGGATCTGGGAGTCCGTGCTATGCCAAACACGCCTGTTCAGCAGATAAGTGCCGATTCCGCGCCGGAACAGAGCCTGAACCAGGAGATGACGCCTGTTGTTGCTGTCGTTTCTGCAGTTGCCGATGCTGCTGGAATGGATCCGCTCGAGCTGCCACCCCTTAGCAACGCGATCAACCCAGAGGCACTGAATGATCTGGTTAGCTCCGGACGAAGTTCTGGTCTAGAGTCGATCTCTTTTGCGTATACAGGATACAATGTTGTTGTCTCTGGAGCTGGCGATATTCAAGTATCCCAGCTAGACTGACTGAAGAGGCCGACGTCAATCCAACTATATCCGGTAGCTGCTGGCAAGACGAGTATCTGATCGGGAATTAAGTGAAGGAGTTTGCGACTTCCGTACCTGTCTCGGAAAGTGAATAGACCTGTTGTCGCGCATCTCGAAATGAGACCTGTGTTTCGATCGCATCTATTTCCTGCAGTTGTGTGATTGCATATCGTACTGTTCGACTCGGTAACAGTGATTCCTCACTGAGCTGCTTTTGCGTAAGTGAGTCATGCTCTTTGAGAACAAAAAATACGAGCTTCGCGCTCGGCGGCAAGTCTTTCACTTCTTTACTCATTTGACTAGCCATAGTCCTACTAAATCATTGGACCCGTTGCTCATGAGTCTATGGCCGGAGAGAAGGTGTTTCAATATTGAGTACAGGGTCGAAGATCGCATCGAGAAACACAGCGAGGATGTTCAGCTGAAGCAACCGATGCTAGACGAGACGTACAACCGCCGTACCCGAGTTGAACGAACCAACGAATCAGTCAAGGATTGCGGCCTCGGACGTGAGTGCGCCCGAGGCCGCGTCCACGCACGAGCGCAGGTGTTCCTCGCACTGTGCCTTCGTCTCGTCGTCGCTATCACCAACTACGAACGTGGAGACAATCCGGGAAGCACGATCATCACGGTGTGAGAAGAGTTCTATGACACCCTCCGTACAACGGGTATGACACCGCCAGCATTCGGAGTGCCGTCCTCGAGGAGATCCAGATGACAGTAGTGCTTCTCGAGCAATCCAGTCGCGGTCTCGAGGCTCATCGCCAGAATCTGCTTTGCAGGTTGTTTTGGACTCACTTGTCGTGTCCGCTCTTCGAGATCTCTGTCACCGAGTTCGGTCATTGCATCCCACACTCGAGTAATAGTCGTTCCATGTGACTGTTCACTCATAGTGTTGATTACAATCAGCTCTACGGTGATTTGCCGAATCAGTATATATAAAAACAGAACAACTAATCATGGAAAGAAATGCACTTAAACACGTTGGGTATTTATTTCTCTGTGTTCTCTGTCGTCAGCGACTCTGCCAGTTCATGAAAGCTCTCGATGATCAGATCTGGTTCTCTCCCGTATGGTTCCCACGCTCGGCCTTTTCGATTGAGCCAGACGCCTTGCATCCCGGCATTCAGCGCCCCATTCACGTCACTCCAACTTGCGGTTACGTGAACGAGGTTTCCGAGGGGGATGCCAATGCGTTCGGCTGTGTATTCGTATAACTCCCGTGCTGGCTTATACAGATGGATGTCATCGGCGCTAATTACACTGGTGATGACGTCCGCAAGGTTAGTGTGGTCGATCAAAGAATCGAGCAGCGCTGGATCACCATTGGAGAGAATATGGATGTCGTACCCGGCATCGCGGATGGTCTTGAGCCCTCCTCGAACATCATCGAATATGTCCAACTCATGATACACGGAGAGAACTTCCTCGATTTCATCGTCGGTCAGGTCCACATCGAAGACATCGAGGGCATGTTTGAGTGCGAGCCGGTGTCGATCTACTGCTGGCCGATAAACGTTGATTTCGTTTCCAACCATCGCATATTCACGCGTGCGAAGTTGCCATACTCGAGCAAGTGCTGTGGCCTCAGGAGTATAGGCTTCAAGCGCCTTTCGAGACGACTCAACATCTACAAGGGTACTGTACGAATCAACGACCACCGATTCAATCCGGGATGGATCTATCTGCATATTGGTGCTGGTATTCCCTCGTTATAAATGAATCCGATCAAGACAATATTGGCAAGATGTGTGGGAAGAAGTTTTCAATATTGTCGGCGGGTTTTCAGGTTCAAGATCTGCATGTACAGATGGGCCATCCGACAGTAGGAGATGCCAGTCTTCCGTCAGCTCCGAGGTATACGAAGCCCGTGAAGACGACTCCGCGGCTACGAGGGCGGTGCGTAAGCTTGAAACTTTCCCTGACCAATTCTAGAGAAAGTACGGTGCCGTGGGTATGCAACTGAGTTGGTTCGCGGTTTCTGTTGGTCCGCCGGTATGTTGATTGTGGACCTGATAACGCGAACCGCTGCCTCGGCGGTATCTCACTCACACCCTACTACCATATACAGCACTATTCGACGCGGTTTCGGCAAGCAAATTTCGAACGACAACATCCATGAGAACATCTCTATCCAACCCACTCACAGGCATCAAACAATCACAGACAGTCCTCATTATCTTTGCGAGTACGCTCGTGAGTGTGATGGGTGTCTCCCTNCTATCCAACCCACTCACAGGCATCAAACAATCACAGACAGTCCTCATTATCTTTGCGAGTACGCTCGTGAGTGTGATGGGTGTCTCCCTTATCAGCCCAGCGCTGCCAACGATTCAGGCGGCCTGGAACATTTCAGCGAGTCAAGCGAGTCTCCTCATCTCGGCATTTACCTTGCCCGGTATTGTTCTCACGCCATTCATCGGACTCATCGCTGACCGCGTTGGTCGCAAGCGTGTGCTCGTTCCCTCACTCTTCTTGTTTGGCGTGAGTGGCATTGTAGTCGTATTTGTCGACGGATTCACAACGCTTCTCGGTCTCCGCGTCGTACAAGGAACTGCTGGCAGTGCTATCATGAGTCTCACCGTGACATTGCTCGGTGACCTGTTTTCGGGGGAACAGCAGAGTCGTCTCATTGGACTGAACGCAGCAATACTTGCCATCGGCGCGGCTGGCTACCCCTTACTAGGCGGTGGCCTTGCACTGCTCTCGTGGGCCGCGCCGTTCGTCTGCTTTGGCCTGGGTATTGTTGTTGCCGTTGCCGGCTCTGCAGTGCTTCCTGAACCCCAGAGTAGCATGGGTTCGTCCGGACTCTCATACGTTGCTAATGCAGCACGATCNGTTGCCGTTGCCGGCTCTGCAGTGCTTCCTGAACCCCAGAGTAGCATGGGTTCGTCCGGACTCTCATACGTTGCTAATGCAGCACGATCAGTACCAACTCGGTTGGCTCTCGGGTTGTACATCGCTATTTTCGGTATTTTCTTTATTCTCTATGGCGCACAGCTCACGGTCATCCCATTCATTCTCGATGAATCCTACGGCCTCTCCTCCGGAGCGATCGGTCTCTTGCTCGGACTTCCGGCGGTGACGATGGGGTTGACGTCCTCACAGTCATCCCGTCTCATGCGCCATCTCTCGCCCCCACGGCTCATTACACTCGGTTTTGTGACCTACGGTATCGGGATGACACTCGCTGCACTCGCCCCTTCGATCCCCGTCCTTGCCGGCGCATTGTTCCTATTCGGTATCGGGCAGGGATTCGCAGAACCGATCACCGATACAGCATTGAACACACTCACGCCTGATGCATTCCGTGGCGGGATTATGAGTATCCGAACGAGCGTGCTTCAGTTCGGAACGACCCTCGGTCCGCCAGTGTTCGTTGCTGTCGCCTCGATCGTCGGCTATCCCAATACGCTCCTCATCGCCGGCATCGCTGCCCTCGCCCTCGGTGTCTCTGCGTTCGGTCTTCTCACGCTTTCAAAGACCGCGCCCTCGACTCGATCCCGAAGCGTCACAGACAAGTAATCCATCCTCTGGAGCAGTTGAGTTGATATTGATCATTCACCTCGGATTTCTTCCCAGCGGCTGACGCCAACTTGCGCAACTTCCCAGTCCTGTTCGACAGCGCCACCGGACACGCCGAACGCGCCGACGACGTCTCCCTCTTTGTCGGCTAGTGGATAGCAACCGGAAACACACCGCACGGTCGAATATACAAGGCTGAGGGTCAGTAACCCACGACTTCAGTCGTGGGCTTGTCAGTGGATTCCCCTTCTACCGTCGAACTGACGGAGGCGTGGTACTCGCCATTCAGGTTCAGCGTTCCTGACGTTAGCGCACACTGACAGGGTGCGCCTCCACTCGAAGACTTCTGCCCCGAGTGGAGTTTCTTCAAGAGTTTGCGAGCGATGTTCTTACTCGCGTTGTAATCCGGGGGAGTCGGCTGCTATCACTTGTGAGCTGGTTTGAGCCTTATCGGATTCCTCCCACGGCTAAAGCCGTGGGCTTCCTCCTTGCATCTCTGTGAGGGCGATGTCCTCCGGACGGAAACGGGCGAAGGACGGCAACGCGCAGCTCAGGCCGGCCAATTGCCCGGCGGTCGTTCACCAACAGTCGAAACTGTACGAGATGTCTGGCACTGTGACATCATTTCAAGTCAGTAGGAATCAGCAAGAGATTGATAATGCATCCACCTCGAACCACAGGTGTCGCGTTCGGCCCAACGTGACACCGCCACTCAGCACTGTCCATCTACACCTGGTTACCGGTATCAGGCTCCCACCTGATCGGTAATTCATTTTCGCAGCATTCGTCCTTGAAAACCCACTCTGCAAGGCTGGTTCACTTATGAGCGTTCCGGCGGTCGACTTATTGGGCCTGTTGAGCTGGCCGCTTGATTACGAGGACAGGAATATCGACCGTCCGTAACACAGTTGATGCAACACTTCCAATAAGTTGGCGTTTGATATTTGACCGTCCATGTGACCCCATGACAATAAGATCGAAATCATGTTCAGAGACATATTCGCGGATGCCTGCGGCAACCCCTTCGAATGAGGACGTATGGACAACTACTGGCTCTACATCTAATTCAGGAGTCGTTTCAGTGATTTCAGCTTCGACGGAATCGAGGACATTCTTTCCAGCTGTTTCGAGTCGTTTAACAAACGTGTTTTCGAGGCCGCCTGCGTTGAATACACCACCTGCTGCTTGTAGATCAACGACATTCACCACGTGAATGACCGCGTCGAAGTGTTTCGCAATCTCGATTACGTGTTCTATCGCAATGTCTGAGTTTTTGCTTCCGTCAGTTGGGAAGAGAAGACGTGAGTAGCCGATGTCCGTTTCAATTGGCTGGTCAAAAGACGGAACAACGAGGACAGGAAGATCTCCTTGGTAGATCACGCCTTCGGTAACACCACCGAGAAGTCGCTTTCTATAGTGTCCGAATAAACAGATTAATACTGCTAACATTGAGAACTAAAATAGCCACCCATGCGGATGATTCTCATAGAACAGGAGTCAGACTCTGAGTTATTACTACGGAGAACGTACTTTAATTATGAATCCGAAGTTCCCGATTCGTGGAACTGGAAAAGACGGATCCACTACGGTAGAAGTAGTAGAAGCCGTGGCAGCGGTTCTGGATATCCCTCCCGAGGAACTCCCTCCGTTATACCATACAGTAGATGCAGATGCGCTTGACGCTCTCGTTGAGAGCGGGAACAATATAACTGTCCGCTTCGAGTACGAAGGGTTCGAAGTACTCGTGAAACCGGACGAAATCTATCTCCAAGAACGATAACGAGGTTTCGACAGTCACCTGATCGGCCCTCTGCTCGTGCCACATTCGCGCTTTGTATTCAGCAGCGCCTTTCTACCAGCTACCAGATAGGACGTGAGTCGAATCTATGGATTCTTGTGCTAATCCATATCAGACTCTATCTCGGTCGTGGCCGTGAACTCACGTAGGATGTCACCGGCACCATCGCCAAACAGCGTCATCGCTGCCAGAATTGCCACACCAGTCGCCTCTGTCGGAAGGTCCATTCCCAGCGCAGGGGCGACATAGAAGGTGGCAAGCAAGATAACGGCACTGAAGCCGATCTCGATCCGTTCGCGATGTGGGGCCTTAGTCATAAAAGACAAGCCGGGAAATCGAACCCCAGAGCTACCAACTGAGGAAGCTACTACCAAGCGACTTGTCAAAAACGGAGTGTCTCAGGTGTGGAATGCAGAAGGTTGCTAACCATGAATTTGGATGTCAAATATGACTGGATAGCTATAGACCCCAGAAACTAGTTAATCAAAGACAATGTTACGATAAAGATGATCCGCCGTGTACTTTGATCGAACTCACACATCTCTTTTTCGTGTGGAATCAAATTATACGATATGACAGATTCTCCTAAAGGACAGAGGGGGATCGCTATCTGTGTCCAATGTGGAAGGAAGTATGCGGCAAAGACACTCTCAGATGGAGGTGTTCAGCCTATCGGATCACCTAGCGGGTGCAAGTCCTGTGGATGTACCGAGTTTGACCCCTTTTCACTGCCGGAGACAGATCCTGATTCCGAGAAAGGGAATCTCCACGGGTGAATATTGCTCGGTGCCAAACCCCTCGTGAGTAGTCCTAAGATGAGTATCACCGACAACACTTCGAGATACAGGCCAGCTTGAGATTTCACTAGCAGGTGTCTGAGCTAGACTATCGCTGCCTCGAGGGCCTCGCGGATCGAACAGTCAGCCTCGGCATACGCGTCCCAGAATTCGGCCTCGTCGATCTCCTTGTTGAGCTCGCGAACTCGCTCGATGAGATGGTAGCCGGCCAGCATTCGCGAGGAGCTCGAGCGCAGATCGTCGTCGTCAGAGTAGTGCTCCGTGTTCCCGCACTCGGCGCAGATCGTCCCTCCCAGACGGGGTCGTTCGCTGAGACGCTCTCGGGTTCGTTCGCGTAGTCGTACTGCCGATCAGGGTAGTACTCGCGAATCTCGTCGTCGTCTTCGTCCTGGACCTCGTATGCGTAGACCTGTTGGGCTAGCGACGGTGTATCTGGTTCTGCGTCCGGGTCCTTCGAGGGGACTCTTTTCGCCGCGGACGGCGTGTTCGGTTCGGTACTGGTAGCCGACTGCGCCGTCCGGGGCCCGTTGTGGCGGTTTCTCGATAACCCGGCCGAAGCCGAAGAAACCTACTGTGGGATTCGTTTACTTGACTACGTACTCAGCGTCGACCGAATAGGTATCGTCGCCGGTGAGCGTTTCTGTCGCGACGTGCTCGCCAGCATCGGGGTTTTCGATGCCATCGATGACTAGCGTCACTTCACCGGCAACATCAGTGTTGTACCGCCCATCGAGAACGAAGGTCGCTGATGACCCGCTGTATTCGTCCGAATTGACGCGGATCACATCGGTCGTACCATCCCCATCGCGGTCTAAATAAACCGTGATGTTTTCGTTCGTGAGTCCGCCGAGGCTCGTTCCCGGTGGATACGCGACATCGATCGCGTCGACCTCTCCGTCGAAGTCATCAGATGCGTCGTCGAGGGTCCAGGTGTGCGTCGATGCTGTGTTGGCGTCGCTCGGACTCGCATCCAGGATATCTGTCGCCACTGTCGAGTCGCCGTTATAGGCGGTCCAGAGGTCGAATTCTTCCCGATTCAGGTTTTCAGTGACCAGCAGTTTCCGGTCGTCGGCAACGTTGTTCGTGTCGTCGCGTACATCGTCGATATTGAGCCGAAGGTCGGTCCCGATCCCGGCTGCGAGGTCGTCAAGATTTGCACGCTCGGCAGTGGTTTCGCTCCCGCTCCCCATGAGAAGGACGACACCGCCGTTCTCGGTGAACTGCTGCACAGCATCGATTTCGTCAGCCGTCCACTCCTCCGGACACGACGAGGCGACAAGTGCCCTTGCTTCGGATAGAGCATACCCAGTGTCGTTGCTGTAGTTGTTGATGCTATGGAGCTCAATGCCAACACCTTCGAGGTACCGCTGATAGAACGCGGTGTCCTCTGCAGAGACTGCGTTGTCTTGATTGAACGTCTTGTGCCCACCATCGATGAGGACCGGCCCTGATGGGTTCGCGTCGTCATGGAGTTCGTTGATCAGGTTCGTGACGAACGTGAAGTGATCGAGATCAGTGGTCTCCTCCTCCCATGCTTCGTTGATTGTGACGCCGCCGAAGTAGGCGACGTGCTTCGGGTGATCGACAGCGACGAGGGGAAGGTTTCCGTCGTCGTACTCAACGGTGTAACTCGACGTGTTCTCCTGCACAGCTTCGGGCTCTGCCCACATCGGCACGCGTGAGGGCGGGACTTTGCCGTCCGTCGTGACGATACTCGAGGTGTGCGGGTGGATCGATGTCGAGACATCGCGGTTACGCCACTCTGGGAGCTCGTCTTTCACACCGGCCCACAGTCCCCGGCTGTTTTCGCGGGCAAATCGCTGTGCGGCGAGATACTCGTCCGTATTGCTCATGCTTCCTGCGTAGACGCGGGCGTACCCCTCCTCAATCGCGAACTTATTATAAACGGTGTCGTAGGTGCCGTTACCCTCGCGATCGTATCGGATCTTCGCGAGAAGACGTCCATACTGGTCGATTTCTTCGGACTCACAATCCAATCTGACCTGACACTGCGTCCCGACAGGGAGCTCCTTTTCGGCGAAGTCCGTCGCCTTGTTCCCCCACTCCTCAAGGTGTTCTCCGTCGTCTATGAACTCCCACTCCTCGATCTTCTCGTAGTATGTGTTACCCGATTTTTCAGGCGTGTCGTGACCCAGAACCCGGACGTTGTATTCTGTATCGTTCTCATCAACCAGAACGTCGATCGTGTCGCCGTCGGTGACCTTTGTAATCTCAGCATCATACCAGACGCCACAATCGAGTTCTGAGGCCGCCGCGTAGACCTGACTTGATGTCGCCCCGATACCGAGTGTCGCCGCAACCGATTGCAGGAAACTCCGTCTGCGCATTCGAATAAACTCAAGGTATCACTACATAATAAATTTCCTACTAGTCAATAAATAGTCCTATGAACGCTCATCAAGCGAATTTCCTGCTAAGTATCTGATTGAATTTAATTATCCATCCTGTCTGGCTTCGGCCTCGCGTGAGCCATCTCTGGGTTCTACAGAGATACAGTGAGAGTGCCTCGGGGTCGTCCGGAACTCGGAGAGTTCCGTGATCACGAGAATCTTCGATTCTCGAATGACTTGACCCCGAGGGTGAATCGCGTAAGCTAGATGATTCATCCCACCGTCTTGACGAGTACAGTTGCGACGTGGGTTAAAGACCTTAATCCGAGGCAACTGCGCGCAGTTGCGAGGAATGCGACACCTCTCAAAAACCGCGTCCTTGACGCGGTGAGACGGGTGTTGTCGGATCATGGCGGAACGACCGACCCTCACGGACGTACCGAACGTTCGGGTGTTAATTCCAGCCGACCCATTTCGGGGAGGTCGAGGGGAATTAAATTTGCCTGCGTCCATCCGTCCGATTCTGGACGGTATGGACAAAACGGTGAAGCCTCGGGGCTTGTCCCCGAGGTACTTCACGTAGTCGTCAGCTAATCCAGTAATGAGAACCCCGTTGATATACACGAGGCCATAGTCACACCCGTTGTGAGAGGCAGCACAAGTCCAATCACCGACTCTGCGTTATTTCTACTGCTACTTTTGAATCAGGAGGCTTCTTCTCGTAGTTGTCACTAGAAGAGACAGCGACGTCGACCTCGAGTAGTTGCGGTCCCTCGATCACACGTTCGTCAGTGCCCGATTCGGGACACCCAGCCATCCCGATCCCAGCGAAAGTGGCGCTTGACCCAGCAAGGACCCACCGTCGGCGCATATGATCCGACAGTTTGTGTCCGATCAGATATAGTTACCTAGAGGGTGTCATACAATAGTTCTCAAGCAACATTATTCTCGGTCAGGTAGGATGGATAAAACACGAGAGCAGCTCAAACGCTGGTGGAAGCGTAGAATGAGACTGCTATAATCATCAAATAGCGGGTGTGAGACGTATTCTATGACACCCTGGTTACCTAGGCAAAAAGCAAGGATGTTACCCCACAGTGAGGGTGTCATACAATAGTTCTCAAGCAACATTATTCTCGGTCAGGTAGGATGGATAAAACACGAGAGCAGCTCAAACGCTGGTNCCCTGCCACAGTGTATATATTTCTACGCGGCGTGGGGTAACTCAAAATCGAGATGACCACAGAGAAACCAGAGCCACCAAATCTCCCGAAGACCCTCCGCGAACCACTCGCACGCCAACCACCCGACCGCCTCGACCAAGTGAGTGCATATGCTGACCAGCTCGCCCGCTGGAAACGCACCGAACGCGAGCGCGAAGCCACTGAAACTCGAAAACGCGATTCGATCAGTGAGGACGAACAAACCGACCTCGAAGAGCGCGGGATTTCGATCGATCCTACTGATTATGAAGGTGTAGCCACCAGTGGCGCGTACATCACGATCAAGGAGACGAAGCCCGGCTACAAATATTATTATTGGCGTGGCGGGAGGGAAATTCCTGGAAGAACGAGTATATCGCACCTGTCGATCCAAAATATTTAACCAACTAATGGGCAAGTTTGATTCCACGAACATGAGAGATAAGTTACCTGAATTGAGGCGCAAAGCTGAAAGTTCGGCCGCAGTTATCTTGTCCAGGAACTCTTCGCTTACATATCGATACGGGATTTGATCGGAAAAACCGTACTCCGGAAGTAGCGAATCACCACGTATCCAGCCAGAGAAGAAAGAACCAAATCCCTTGCAGTCGAAGCTACGGATAGAATGCCAGAGTACATCGATCCACAGGTCGAGGATCTGCGCGGGAGCAAGAGCCCGCCCCGACCTTTTCATTCGTGCCCTCCGAAAGCATGGTATGGACGGCATTCAAATCGACGACGTGGACCGTAGCATCCTGCATCAACTCCAACTCAACGCCCGCCAAACCGATACGGAGATCGCCGAGAAGGTGGATGTGACCTCCACGACGGTCCGGAATCGCCTCGACAAACTCGAAGGGAAGGGCGTGATCCGGGGCTACCACCCCGAGATCAACTACGAGGAAGCGGGCTACCCCCTCCACGTCATGTTCGTTTGCACGGTCAATCCAAATGAGCTGAACTCGCTGACTGATCAGATCCTCGACGTTCGCGGTGTGGTGACCACCCGCGATTTGCTTGGGGGCGAACGGAATGTCCACGTCGAGGTCGTTACCGGCACGGTCAGGGAAATCGAAGAGATCCGCAACGAACTGGCGGACTTGGGCATGACGATCAACAGCTCCGAGATTATCTCCGAGACGCAGATCCAGTCATGGGATCACTTCTATCCACGGACGGGCCCCGACGCGGATCAAGACGACGACACCGACGACGGGTCAGTCACCGATCAAGGATAGCCGGGAGATCGTTTGAAATTTTCAAATCTATTCGCGTCTATAGGCCTTCGATTCGCGACAGGTCTTCAATATATCCACCAATAACTGGTTTAGATTGGATTTTCCAAATGTAACAATTATATGAGTAACAGGACTTATTCTTCACCACGTCTTTGCCACGGTATGGCCGAATCAACCGATGCGGTAACCAATACTTTCAGTACATTAGCGGATCCCGTTCGTCGGTACGTCCTGAACTACTTAGCTGAGCAGGAAGCTCTAGTCACCTTCGACCGCCTCGCCGTTCGGGTTGCCGCTTGGCGCACCGACTGCGTACCGATACGTTCCGGGAATGATTCTTTGGCCAGTTCCCGGGGCGTCCCGTGAGGCTGAGACACATGGCACACTCAGAAAACATCGAACAGGCGATAGAGCTACTACAACAACTCGGGTTGAAGGAATACGAGGCGCGGTGTTTCGTCGGCCTCTCCCGTCTGAATACCGGGACGGCAAAGCAACTCAGCGAGCTGACCGAGGTCCCTCGGACGCGCGTCTACGACGCGGTTCGAGTGCTCGAATCCCAAGGGCTGGTCGAAATCCAACACTCCAATCCACAGCAGTTTCGGGCGGTACCACTGGACGAGGCGACCGAGACGCTCCGGGACCAGTACGAGGATCGCGTCGAGCGACTACACGACGCCCTCGACACGGTCGATATCGTGGAGGAGGACGACGAATCCCCCGTTCAGCAGGTGTGGTCGATGGTCGGGCGCACCGCGATCGAGAACCGGACAAACGACCTTATCGAAAACGCGTCCGAAGAGGTCGTACTCGTCGTCGGTGACGAATTGCTGCTGACCGACGACCTCGTCACCACACTGAATGGTATCGGTAACGGCGTTGAGTTGGTCATCGGAGCGCTCACCCCATCACTCGAAGATCAGATTCAGACGGCCGTCCCGAGTGCCACGACGTTTATTTCGGGCCTGGAGTGGATCCACGGCAAGGACACCGCCGAGAACGATACGGCGATCGGCCGGCTGGTACTGATCGACCGGTCGGTGTTTCTCGTGAGTTCGATCATGCCCGAATCCAAAGAGGAACAGGCAATCTTCGGTGAGGGGTTCGGGAACGGCCTCGTCGTGATCGCCCGGCGGCTCATGGCCCAAGGGTTAGTGACCGCACACGACCCTGGCCAGTAAGTTCGGGAACCCGGTTTCTCGGCCCGGTTGTCACTGTGCGTCGGCACCGTCCGGAGCTCCATCACCGGCGGGCCATGGCTGGATCCGCAACGACCGCACGGTCAGGTACTCACCGTTATCGACGGTGATGCGACAGTGTTCGTACACAAATGAAATACGTCCGCCAAGCCGAGGTTTTTCATCGTTCCGCTCCGCGAACAGCGCATCCAGCGCATCGGGATCAACAACATCCGTCAAGGGCCGCATCGAACACGGTTCACAGCCGTTGAGAGCGCTCACTGCCCGGATGACGGCCATACTCACGGAGTTATTGAGCCCATGTCATACTCCATACGCTCTTGTGACGGAGATTGTTGGTGACTGCAATTGGCGTTGAGTGATGACTGTACTACTGCCACCATTCTCACTTAGATCGGTGACTTGCTCGGGCTCGAAGGATTCCGTGTTGCGCTGAAATCACCAGACAGCTCTCCACCCACAATGTGCTTCACAAGAGTGTCTGCGGATAAAGGCCACCGGTGTTTGGTTTACTCACCCCGCTGAACAGCCGTTATAAGTTGGCTTTTTGGAAGCCACTCGTCAGAGAGGGTGGGTAGGTCATCTCGGTTGCGAAACTGTTGGTAGTGGTCTCGAAGACGCTTTTCTGACCGCTCGTGGCGGTCGGTATCGGCCGCCGTATTTTCAAGTCCCTTTTCAAGTGAATGGATCGTGTGTGCGAGTCCCATCAGTGGCTGGGCCGCTGCGGACTCTTTGAAGAGAATTGCATCCTCGGTCTCTCTGGAGATGCGTCCAACGAACATTGTGGGTGTGGCTCTATCCGTGACACCAACCTTCTCGTCGGCCAACCAATCTGGTAGTTGAATGAAAAGCTCATCGGTACCAAGGAGTCCCAATAATTGCCATAGTTGACGGGTTCTCTGTTCGTTGAGAAGCCCCCGTTTCCGGGCTTCTTCGAGAGAAACATCGTAGTCAGCGAGGGTATCTGAATGCCAAGCACGGGCAAATGAGTCGTAGTCGGCGTATTCGGTAATCAGATCAGTCACTCCGTCACAAGAAGGGGTGCGAATACATGAAGATTCCACCGATCCCAGCGCACCAGCGGCATAGGGATCTTTTTGTCAAAAGTAGCTTGTACCTCCTCGGACTGAGACTGGTAGGAGCGTGATACTGTTCCCTTCGGAAGCCTTATCCATCACCCCGCCTTCCCTTTAGAAGCAATGGCAAACGGTAAGGTTGATTTCTTCAACGACACTGGCGGCTACGGTTTCATTTCGACTGAGGACGCGGACGAGGACGTTTTCTTCCACATGGAGGACGTTGGCGGTCCGGACCTCGAAGAAGGACAGGATATTGACTTCGACATCGAACAGGCCCCCAAGGGCCCGCGTGCGACCAACGTCGTCCGCAACTAATACCGAGTTTCAGCTGTCGCCTCACAGCGACGAGTGATTGACTCCATTTTTCCGACACTAATCCGATAGCTGTCGCTCTCGTATGTATTATAATTTAAATGCAATGTTGGATATACTAAATATATATGCTGAATTCTATGACACGCACTGTATCTGCTATTCCAAGGTAGATCTGCTGAAATGATGCGATAAGACAAATGCTACCTCCATATGCATTGGACGACACAGTCTTAACTTCTGTGCGCTCTTAGAAGATGAGACTACAGACAGTTTAACCGGACTAACACGCATGATTTTGGGTAAATAAACAAACACAAGCAACCTCAGAACGGCCTCCTGACGCGCCATCTGATCGATTTCCTAGCTATAGAATTGTGATCCGGCCGTTACTACTAACGATGACCCGATAGTCTGATATGCTGAACTTGATAATCGTTGGTAGTTCATCACTGATCACTGGATCGCCGAGAAGGACATTGAGTGCTTCGGGATCAATGGACTCATACAGAAGATCAAGTTCGGTCGGTTTGACACCCTCAGCTACTGCAAGTGCTCGAATGACCGCCTCGCTCGCGTTCTCATTGCACGAATATCGTGTCTGAACTACCGGTTCGTCGCCGTCCAGAGGGTCGTGTTCGTCGGTCATCTCGTTCCTCGTTCTAATTGCCACATGCCCTGTGATCTCGCAGAATCCACTCTATACGAACTTTGGGTAGCAACCTGGCGGAAGTGTGGAAGAAATATTACTCTTCTGCTTTCTGTAATAGGACCGCAGCTGATTAACCCTGGTTATTCGAAATAATCGTTTCTATCGAGAGAACGTTTTTGCCTGTACCTGATCAAACTCACCTATGACGACGGCCCCACCAGAACTGGAAGAGGTGCTGAATAAGGTCGACACGCTTGGCCCGCCCAGCACACCGGTGACGACGCCGGAAGTTGCCAAGGGATTCGACTGTACCCAGCGGACCATCTACAATAGACTCGAAACGCTTGTCGACGACGGAATTCTGCAGACGAAGAAGGTTGGCGCCAACAGCCGCGTGTGGTGGCAACCTGCCGAGAGCGACATGCCGGGAAGCGGATCCTCGGAGGGACGAGAACGGGTGCGTTCCCATCCCGTCTTCGGTTCGACGATGGTCGGCGTTATCGTCTGGGGAGACGACATGACGATCACCGACGCGAACGACGCTTTTCTGGAGATGGCTGGTTTCGAGTACGAGGAGGCACTGGGCACGTCGTGGCGGGAACTCACACCCGAGGAGTTCTATCGGGATTCGAAGCGACACATCGAACAGGTTGAGCAAAAGGGAAGCGGTGTCCCCTACGAAAAGCAATACTATCACGCAGACGGCTCGCGCTGGTGGGGACGGTTCGAATCGCGGCAGGTAGACGAGGTCGGATACGTGGAGTTCGTTGTCGACGTCACCGAGCGCAAGCACCACGAGCGAGAACTCGAGAAGGAGGCCGCACTGGACACCTTCCGCGTCGAACTGACGGACGCGATCCGTCCGCTCATTGATCCCGTTGAGGTCCAGAACGAGGCGGCCTACGTCCTCGGAAAGAGGTTGGACGTCGAGCGCGCCTACTACGGTGAGGTGCTCGCCGACGGCGACACGAATGTCGTTCATGCAGACTACTACCGGGACGGAGAGGCCTCGTTTGCCGGTGAACACCGCTTGAATGATTACGGTGCGTACATTACTGAGGGATTTCAGGCGGGCGAAACCCTCGTGGTCGACGATTACCGTGACATTTCAGAACTGAGCAACGAAGAACGAACGATGTATGTGAGGGCGGATATCACCGCCTGGATTGGCGTGCCGCTCTATAAAGACGGTGAACTGGCAGCATTTTTCACCGTCACAGAATCAGAGCCTCGGAAATGGACGGATGCCGAGGTCGGGATGGTCAAGGAGACGGCTGATCGCACATGGGACGCTGTCCAGCGGGCACAGGCCGAGCAAGCGCGCCGCGAGAGTGAGGCACGACTCGATGCGTTCGTGACGGCGACCTCCGACGTTGTCTACCGGATGAATCCTGACTGGACCGAGATGTATTACCTCGATGGTCAGGAATTCATTGCCGATACGGACGAACCTCGACAGACATGGCTAGAGGAGTACATCCCAGCAGACGAGCAGCCCCAGGTCATGAACACTATTGAGGAGGCCATCGAGACCAAGAGTACATTCGAGCTGGAGCACCAAGTGATCCAACTCGATGAGACCCGGGGTTGGACGCACTCGAGTGCTGTACCGATACTAGACGATGATGACGAGATCATCGAATGGTTCGGGACAGCTACCGACATCACCGAGCGCAAGCAGCGAGAGCAGTTACTGGCGGTACAAACGGATCTGTTGGAGCTGATCGCCGCAGGGGAATCGCTCGAGGAGTGTCTCACCGAACTATGTGTGGCTGTCGGCCGGCTCGGTTCAGGCGTGCGGGCCAGCATCATGCTCACGGGCAACGAACGCGAATCGTTCCAGCGGCCCATCGCTCCAGATCTGCAGCCATCGTGGGGAGAGGGACTCGAAGACGCACCGGTCAATGACCTCATGACCAGCACATGCGGAGAAGCGGTGTTTCGCGGCGGTGGTGTCTCCTGTGAGGACGTCACTACCGACGATAGGTGGTCGGAGGAGTGGCGTGAGATCTGTATCGTGAACGACGTACTCGCCGGGCATTCGGAACCCATACGGGATAGAGACGGCGAGCCCGTGGGCTCGTTCATGCTCTGTTTCGACGAGCCACGCACTCCAAACGAATGGGAACACCGATTGACTGACTTTGCCACCTATCTCGCGGGTATCGCCGTCGAACGCCACCAGTCGCGACAAGCACTGACACAGACCAACGAATCCCTCGAACGCCTCAACGACGCGACCCGGGAACTAATCGACGCCGACGTACAAGAGATCCGCGATCACGTTCCCGCGATCACACAAGAGGTACTCGACACCGACTACATCGCTCTCTGGCGATACGATAATCAGACTGGAGATATCCACGAGCACATCCGCCAGACAAGTCCCGAGATAGACCCACAGGCGATCGAACTCCCCGACGAATTTCCCGACCAAATCTGGCAGACGTTCATCGGCGGCGATATCGACGTTGACAACGACCTCAATTCTCCCGGGTGTGCATCTTCGGAGTTGTCGCTGCGCAGCCGCGTGCTTGTGCCGCTCGGGAGACACGGCGTGATCTGTGCTGGGTCGACGCGAACCGGGGCGTGTGACGAGCTGACGGTCGATCTCGTGGAGACGGTGGCCGCGACCGTCGAAACCGCGTGGGACCGCGCCGCCGGCGAACGGGAGCTGGAACGGAAAAACGCGGAACTGACGCGACTCAACAATCTCAACACACTCATTCGGCAGATCGACCAAGCGCTCGTCCAGGCCGAGACAGTCGATGAGATCGACAAGGCCGTCTGTGACCGACTCGCGGAATCTGCGCTCTTCGAGTTCGCCTGGATTGGTGACTTCGATGCTGATGTCGACGTGATCGAACCGCGCGCATGGGCGGGTATCGACAGCAGTTCGCTGGCCGATCTCTCGGTCGAGGACAACAGACCGGGTACTGAGAAGAATCCCTTCACGTCCGCGGTTCAGACCGGAGAAACGCAGATTATTGATGACATCGCAACTGATGCGCGAGCTGCCTCGTGGCGCGAGGTCGCCCTGGAACAGGGGGCGCGCTCGTGTCTCAGTGTCCCGCTTGTGTACGATGAGTTCGTGTACGGAATTCTGAAAGTCTACGACGGAACACCGCAGTACGACGAGCGTGATACCGAGGTACTGGCGGAACTCGGACAGACGATCGCACACGCGATTCACACTGTCGAAACCACAGAAACCCAACGGACGGATACTGTAATCGAACTCACGCTCCGCTCGGCGGCCGCAGAAACCCCACTGTGTCGCCTTGCTCGGGAAACGGGCTGTGCAATCGAGCTTGAGGGGCTTGTGCCGGGATCGGTCGGTGAGATGATCGCGTTCTTCACCGCGACCGATATCGAATCCAGTAAGCTCTTAGCTGCCGGGGAGGAGTCGCTCACTATCGAGGAACTGCACCATCTCACTGACCGTAACGAGGGTACTATGTTCAAAGCGAAGCTGGACGATCCCGTGCTCGCTGCAGATGTCCTCGCCCAGAACGCGGCGGTTCGTACGCTTTCCATCGATGCGGGAACCGCGACGGCCGTTATCGATCTCCCTACATCGGCTGACGTCCGTGGGTTCGTCGAACAGGTCCAGCAAACGATCCCAGATCTCGAACTCCTCGGCCGACGGACGCGCACTCGCTCACCCGAGATGAAACATACGCTTCAGGGCGTGTTCGAGGACCAACTGACGCCCCGTCAACAGGAAGTTCTCCAGTTGGCCTACCGAAGTGGGTTCTTCGAGTCGCCCCGCCTGCAGACTGGCAAAGAACTCTCCGACGTGCTTGATCTCTCACAGTCGACGTTCAACTACCACCTTCGGGGTGCCGAGCGCAGTATCTTCGAACTGGTATTCGATTACGCATGAGGATCCACTTTTTCGAGTGTCCTCCTATATGATTATTGCGTATTAGCTAACTCACATTGCATGCTCGTGAGTTCATGCTCTCCCTCACAAAATGAGGCTTCAGGCAATATACCGAATGCATAGAGTAGTCAGTAGTACTCGTCCGCTGTGGACGGTGTCGCAATAATACGACCGAATCATCCCAACGTTCGCACATCTTCGAAGTGTCCCTTTCCCCGCTACACCTAGAAACGGGGGATATGACTCTTGATAGACAGGGAACTGATTCAAGCGACCATACGTGTTCAGCCCAGTCTTCTACTACCGAAGATGGATCGACCTCCGAGATGGTTAGCCTTCTAAGCAACCCACATAACCGACACATTCTGCTCACCCCTCTCGGGCAGGAGACATCAATCGAAGTTGATAAACTCACGACACGCGTCGCCGCATCAGACCCCGAGACTCTTCGCACAGTGGCCGCTGGAACAACTGGGAACCACAAGAACGGCGAATCCAAATCATGACTGCAACTGACTCGTTATCATCGCCTTCGATGGATCACCTTCTAGATGTCTTGGCAAACAAGTATCGTCGACGGGTACTTGTCGCGCTGCTCGAACACAACCCCCAGGACGATCACGATCCACAGATCCCCGACAACGTCAACTACGAAGCGGAAGATCTCGAATCACTGATGATCAACATGCGCCACACCCATCTTCCTAAACTAGAGGATGCGAGATTCATCGAATGGGACCGGGAGACGAATACCGTCAGGAAGGGCCCCCAGTTCGAGGATATTCGGCCGTTGTTAGAGTTGATGGAGAATCACGCTGATAAATTCCCCGATGACTGGCTCTGAATCCCAGCGTCACTCCCATTTGATTGTCTCGGAAGTATCCAATAAGCTTGAGTAGTATCCGGCCTCTTCTATTACTACATTCCTGATGTCGTTGCAGGTACTCTCGGTACTGAGCGCGTTACATACAGGGTACCGATGACAGACGCATCTGAGAGTATGACTAAGGCCGACGACAGCGGAGACGCAGATGAAGAAAACAAGAAAAACGAATGGCTAGACCGCATCATCAATTTTCTCGCCACGTATCTACCGTGAGTACGGGGAAGGTTTCTCACTGATAGACTCGCATGCTGTACATAGCAGACCGGTATCGATCACAAGATTGCCTTCTTAACCAACAAGCGGGTACAGACGATGGGTCCTGTTGGTTAATTAGACACGCTCTTATGTAGAGCTGCGGAACGCCCCGTAGTTACACTATAGTGGCTGATATTGGTGGAATATGTCTCAGCCAGCTTTCGGAAAGANCGCTCTTATGTAGAGCTGCGGAACGCCCCGTAGTTACACTATAGTGGCTGATATTGGTGGAATATGTCTCAGCCAGCTTTCGGAAAGATGCTGCAACAACTCGTTGGGCTTGGAGTAATCGAATTGCAGACAAAGCCGCTCGATGCCCGCATCGAGCGGCGACTCAAGAAATTTTGGGAGCGTACTCCCTGTCCAGAATGCGGTGATCCAAGCATCCGAACGTGGCCTTCATCCGACCGAATTATTTGCCGAAGCTGTGGGTTCAAGCCGGTCTATACCTATGGAACGCCCTTTCACGAGAAGCACCTCTCCAGCGGTGAGGTGCTTCTCGCGTTCATTCTCTATGCTGATACACTGTTGAGTATCTCGAAAATCGCGACACTGCTCGATCGAGCGTACAAA
>NZ_AOIA01000044.1 GCF_000337695.1 Natronococcus jeotgali DSM 18795 | reverse complement strand
GTCGTAGTTATCTGACGGTGAATCGGATGCAGAGGGTTCAGCCATGGATAACGGGTGAGCCACGTTTCCAAAGAACCTTTTGTTCCCCCTAGGGAGCATTAGACAGTGGATCACGGATATTTCTGTTAGAGGAGAGATGTTTAACGCATATTCCTCCAACTTCCGTACTCTAGTGTTTCAGGAATTGTGTCGCATCACAAGTAGTGACATCGGCATACTTGCTGNGTTTAACGCATATTCCTCCAACTTCCGTACTCTAGTGTTTCAGGAATTGTGTCGCATCACAAGTAGTGACATCGGCATACTTGCTGCAATAAGGCCGTATACGCCGCCCATCAGCGGTTCGTCGCCCAGCGATGGAGCAAGTGGATAGCCTATGGCAAATCCGAGTGGATCAAGAATAACTGCCAGAATTATGATCTGCTGTTGGAAAGGCTTTGACTCGAACTATCGGGGAATATTTCGAACCACAGGTTGAGTTCGCCGTTTTCTTTGCTTCACTTTTACGTATCGGCTTTTCAATCGAATCACTGTTCTCTCACGATTTGACGGCCGCGAATTTGCGGTTCGCGGCCNATCGGCTTTTCAATCGAATCACTGTTCTCTCACGATTTGACGGCCGCGAATTTGCGGTTCGCGGCCGCGAAATCCCCTCCATCCTTTATATGGTTCGCAGAATGTATCTCGAATTACTGTGTCTGGTCTTCCGACCTGGATCGATAACCGAATCGACCGAAACCTCGACAATACACTGACACAGGAGCATGTTGTCGAGACGATGATCGACTCAGATCGGCCATTCTTCTCAATT
>NZ_AOIA01000043.1 GCF_000337695.1 Natronococcus jeotgali DSM 18795 | reverse complement strand
AGTACCTGCAGCCGGATTCGTCGTGATATTATACTACTTTTCAGAACGAAAAAGTCTTCCGAAGAAAGAAACAGAAACCACATAGATTCTCCCTATCTATTTTATATATCACTTTCCGACGATTATACAATCGGTACACGAACCATTCTATGACATCCTGAAGGCTACAAACTTAACGAAGAGAGTGACAACTATTATTCAAGCACTCTTCCAACGGTGATGTGTGATTGAGCGACAAGAACGGAACATACGGCGAGATGGAGTCCTCTTTCTGTTCGGCTTAACGGGTGTAATTTTCGTTGAACTCGTAGCATCACCAAGGGCGGCCGGAAGTGAGGAGACGGCGGTTCATGGCTTTCTCTTCGGTTGCTCAGTCGGAATAATGCTTTCCGGGATTTTTCGTGCTACCAACAAACAAGCTCTTTATTCAACGCTCTCGTTGGCCATCGGCTTTGCCCTTAGTGCTGTTATCAACGTATTCTGAGTTGTGTTTATGAAATCAACAGTAAGTGGACTTTTCACTATCTAAAGGGAATCATAGAAATATACCTATAGTTTCGATTACAACCACCCCTACAGTAAATGAACTGATGAGTAGGTATACTTCCATGGTGCTAAGTGCTCTGCTGAGGAGTCTGGCGAAGCATAGAATCGATCTTTGAAATCCTACGGCGGATTTTAGGTAGATAGCCGCTCAAGTTCGGTCAGAGCCTCATCAATGGTGACAATTGCGAGATCATTCTCGAGGGCAGTCTCGATAGTATAGCGAATTCGGTCCGCAGTGAGAGTATTGTACTGGGAGTGACCTCCGACGATCGCGAGGACAGTCTTCTCAGCAGCAGTTTCCATGAACGCATCGATCTCATCTTTGCTTGCTTTATCGGTCTCGACGTACATCCGATGCATTGTCGTCGGATCCAAACCTACAAGCTCGTTGTGACCGCCGTAGCCGTGGTTCGCGACTGCAGGATAATGTTCCCGGACAATATCCTCGGCAAGGCCGTTGTACCGCCCGTAGGGATACACGAATCCCGTCACGTCTAGTCCCCATGACTCGAGTTGATCGTTCGTTCGCTCGAGAATTTCGTGTATAAACGACTCGGAATATCTGACGACCCCCGATGAACCGACGGTCTCAGTGAGGGGTGACTCGAGTTCGATGTACTCTCCGCTTGAGTCNGACTCGGAATATCTGACGACCCCCGATGAACCGACGGTCTCAGTGAGGGGTGACTCGAGTTCGATGTACTCTCCGCTTGAGTCGTTGCCCCGACCGGCGACTGTGGCCGTCGTCTGGATCTTGTCGTCAGAAATCGTAAGGGGATCACCCTCCACGGCACCGTGGCGGTTGACTGTGACATACAGATGATCGTCGCCCTCGCGAGCGGGCTCGGTCAGTTCGATATGACCGAGCGCTCTATGGCGGTAGGTGTGGGACAGGACCCCCCACCCGTCGTCCTGCATCTCTCGAAGCTGGGCAGGATCAAGGTACNGCGGTAGGTGTGGGACAGGACCCCCCACCCGTCGTCCTGCATCTCTCGAAGCTGGGCAGGATCAAGGTACGCGTCTCGTTCCTCCATGAGACCGGGACAGGCCGCCGTACAACCGGGAACGCCATACTCCTGATGGACCTCATAGGCGAGCGTGTAGTCCTCGAGCGGGCTGTCATCGTACGTGAAGACAAGCATCCCTTCGCTATCCTCGAGAACTGAGTTCTCGTCGTCGCGTTCGGTTTCATTGCCAGTTCCGTCTTGTGTGGCCGGCTCCGAACCGGTGTGGTTGCGTTCGGAGTCAGCTACTCTTTGCTCTTGTCCCTCTTGGTCCAATTCATCGGTATTTTGCCCAGAGTGCCAGTACGCAACGCCACCTACGGTAGTCACGCTGGTGATGGCAAGGACCTGCCGCCGGCGCATCTACCGCACCACCCTACTCGTCTGTCGTCGAACACAACAATTATCCCCTCCGCCAAGATTCACAGAAGCGGTATTTTCGATTCGACCATCTGAAGTTGTCTGTCCTCGTTTACCATACCATATTGATGACTGCATNTAATATTATAACCTAAATTAACACTCCACTTGAAGCATTTGGTATCTTCATACTGATCAGCCATTTAGAACTAAACGCACTCGGCGCTAGGCCAGTGAGACAAGTTACCGCGTCAACAAGTGCGACCTCATAGGCATGTTATAGAATCGTCCCTACAGAATTGTTTTCACCCTGACCTTCGACAAACCAGCTGGGAGAGAGAGCATGCCTACTTTACAAGGAGTGGCAATCTACTTAGATTTCTTCAAGGCTGTCGAACCCATACGATTCCGAGTGCCAGTGATCCTGAGAACGTGATTGAACACTTATCATTATGGGGCGTATTGTCCCGGTAGATGTCAGTGATTCCAACAGAGTGGGGTAAGCCGGATTCTCGGCCAGGCATCTACTATGAACTTCTCTGGATAGGGCTGGCGGTTGTCGTACTCGGTACGCTCGCGTACTGGGAGCCGTTCTCAATCACCATCTCGATTACACCACAACGACTTGCCAGTGCGACAACCCTCGGTGTGATTCTCGGCATTGCTGTGACGTACAGCTCGTTTGTGAGCGAGCGGTTCCAACGACTCTGGGCAGATTTTCGNCTCGGTGTGATTCTCGGCATTGCTGTGACGTACAGCTCGTTTGTGAGCGAGCGGTTCCAACGACTCTGGGCAGATTTTCGCATCCGGTTCGCCGGCCTCTTCGTACTCAGCATTGGTGTCCAACTCGGACTTGCTGTCGCCCCCACGTGGACGGTGCTCACGATGCTAGCGACATTTCTCATACTCATTCCACTTCGCGTCGCTGTCTACCTTCGTACACGGTAAGTACTACAGCTGATCGCTAAGTGGTTCGCCTGTATGTAACACTCGCTGAGGTCAACACGATCGGTACGCGAACCGTTCCATGAGCTCGTATCCTTTGCTAAATGGATGTTTAACAGAGACCTGGAATCGCTCGTATACAGAGCTATGGAAAGTTGATATCTC
>NZ_AOIA01000042.1 GCF_000337695.1 Natronococcus jeotgali DSM 18795 | reverse complement strand
ACTGTCATCCCTTAACGCTGTTTGCAACCTAAACCAAACCCCATGGGCCGACGGCAGGGGCGATCGCGGAAAACAAACAACCCCCATGGGATCGGCCGACAGACGGCGACGCCGGCGACGTCCTCGAGCAAGTTCTCGGCACCGCCAACGCGCGCGTAGCCGGTGAGAAAACTCCCGTCGCTCCCGCTCGAGAGCTCGAGGACGTCTGAGCAAAAGCCCCGTGTTAGGGGGGAGGTGGGTGTTGGAAACCTATCCCCGCCGTATCTGGGGTACGGCAGGGTTCGACCCGAGAGGGTCGTTGTAACGATCAACGCCCAACGCCGAAAAGGTGCCGACTGAAGGGGGCTACTCCTCGAGCGCAGCCGTCGGGACCGTGCGCCCACACAGCGACAGTCTCGCTTCGGACGGGCCGTGAACGACGGCGATGGCGACCGGCTCCCCGCACCGCAGACACTCGCTCATCGACGTCCTCGAAGCGCCCGGAGGACGCCGGCGACTGTCGTCAGGTACGCGCCGGTGCCGA
>NZ_AOIA01000041.1 GCF_000337695.1 Natronococcus jeotgali DSM 18795 | reverse complement strand
TTCCTGTTCACTCAGTTACTACACCGGCATTCGCTCTGTTCATCCATGGCTCAGCACAGTTCACGAAGCGACGTTCGGGAAGTACCGACACTGTACCCGTAGGATTCACGTGGTCTTTCTGCTTCGAAAGTGCGCTAAAAGATTCATAGTCGTTGTCGAGACAAAGGATCTCGCCAGAGTATCTCGACTGGCTTAGTAGCTCTACTGGATTCACAGCCGACTTTTCGACGGGATCATTTGTCCCATTTGGAAGACAAAGTCAATTCCGAAATCGTCTCAAACCCACTGTCCGACGACGTGAGAAGGAAGCGACGCAGACCTTGCCAAGCAGATCACCCGCTGAAATACGGGATCTGCGGTCGCTTGCTGCTGACAAAGGCTATGACAAGTGACAGCCCCGAGAACGACTGCGTGAACTTGGCATTCGCCCGCTGATCAAACACCTGATCTTCGCTCCGTACGATTACGCATACAACGCCCGAATTGACGAATATTGGCACGCTCAGCGGTCAATGACCAAAACCATCAACTTCGCTGTCAAGCGCTCGCACGGCGTAGCCGAGCGAGCGCGTACCTGGTATCAAGAGTTCCGTGAAATCGATCTGATGTGTGTCGTCTACAACATCAAGCAGGCTGTCAAACAGTGAAATCCAACGCCGTATGGCGATTCAACACAGCCGTGCAGTCAGCGTGTCCGGGGAGCGCCGCTTGGTGTTACCACTGCTCCTGTGCGCGGTCCGGCCGCTCTCGCTGGTAGATGTCGTCTCGAACCTCTTGGAACGTATTGATGAGTTCGGCGACAGCGTGAGTGATCGT
>NZ_AOIA01000040.1 GCF_000337695.1 Natronococcus jeotgali DSM 18795 | reverse complement strand
CCTTTGCCGATCAGGAGGTGGTCCAATAGCGCCCCGGGGTTTTCGATGTCTTCCGGCAGGTTGGGGTCGTCGAACGATGTGCTCTCGAGATCAACGAGGTCGTCGTCAATGGCCATCACTGCGGCCGTCTCGCCGATGTTCGCGTGCCACCCCGCGTCGAAGGAGAGGTAGTCCTCCATGTCCTCGCCGCTCAGTGCATCCCAGTAGGGGAACGCGTACACATAGTTCTCTTCGGGCAAGTCGTGTGAGGCCTGGTTGGCACCGACTTTCGCCGCCCAGTCGTTCGTGAGGTGACCCGAGATGAACACGATATCGGTAAACCCACTCTCGGCGAGCGAATACGCGATGTCTCGCACTACCGTCGCCAGCGTTCGATAGTTGAGATAGGTGATGCCATCGTACCCGGCGTGCATATCCGACGCGCCGTAGTTTACCGGNACCGTCGCCAGCGTTCGATAGTTGAGATAGGTGATGCCATCGTACCCGGCGTGCATATCCGACGCGCCGTAGTTTACCGGCGGGCCGACGAGTGCGTCAACGTCCTCGGCAATCCGCTCGCAGATCTCGGTTGGGATGAACGCGTCGGTTCCCATCGCGAGATGTTCACCGTGCTGTTCCGTCGTTCCAACCGGAATCAACGCCGTTGGCGTCTCTACACTATCGAGGTACGCTTCGACTTCGGGATGTCGCAGTTTGTCAAGTCTGATATGCTGTGACATGACTGTGTATGCCACACCATGTCATATAAAACCATCCTGGAAAGCAGCTTCAAATAGCCGAGACGGGAGAATCGAGCCCCAGAGAGCAGGCACCGTTACAGATAGTGCACAACGCGTGGATGGACGATGACAACTACACTCAGAAACGATCAACCCGACTATTGACGANGCAGGCACCGTTACAGATAGTGCACAACGCGTGGATGGACGATGACAACTACACTCAGAAACGATCAACCCGACTATTGACGAACTCTAGTATAAGTCGAGAGATAGGTGTACGGCGTGTCAACCGGTTCTCGGTGAGATGTGACTGGAAGGGATTTGAGAATCGACTCGACAGTTAGTTGTGCTTGGTTTGTGGAATACTATATTTAATATAGTGCTCAATCCAGAGGGTTGATTTCACACAGAGTGCATAACATCCCTTCGCTCAGAGCAACTATTCACTCACAATTTTCGTTCGAGGACCTGTACTAACTGGTTCTCGAGTTCGGCGGCTTGCAAGATCTTGATCTCGCTTTCAGCTTGCTCCTCGAGCGACGCAGTCTCTCGTTTGAGATCCTGAACCACGAGCAAGCCGTTCCAGCCGGACCCGAAGTACTCCTTATCGTCGCGGCCAAAGACGTACTCCTCGTTGAGACGCAAGAAGGCGAGATACTCGAGTGTCTCCTTGATTCCTCTCCGAATCGTGTCCTCGTTGGCGCTGTTTTTCACCTCGACGATCAGGTACTCGTGGTCGCCGTCCCCGGAGATGATCTCGAGAACGATCACGTCCGGTCGTCCGGTGTGGTCCTGGTACTCTTTGTTAAAGTAGTTGCCAGCGACCTCCTTGGCGACACGCTGAACCCTATCGGTCCGGGACTGGCTGTCCTTGTCGTCGTCGGGAACCGCAGTGAATGACAGATTCCGATCCCGAGCGGAGTTGTCGTGGTAAAGGACGATCTCTTGATCACCATCGAACCGAGCCACCTCCTGCCGATCGGTTGCGATCGTCTGGAACTGCGGTGTGCTCTCGCGGAGGTCTTCGATCGTTGCAATGAATCGAAAGAGCACGAACAGTTCGAACAGTGAATCCGTATCGTCCGGTACGATCGCAGTTTGCTTGAGCTTGAGGACCAATCTATGAACCATACGATGAGACACTGACGGGCGTTCGGGTTGGATCTATGGGTCTGATGTTCGGACTTCTTGTCGGCATTGCTCTCCTTCGCCGGCTAGTGGTATACTGGTGATCTCGAGCCGGCTCTGACGAATACAGGAGTCTGCTTCCGTGGCTGTTAGGTAACTAGCACCGGACCTGTTTCGGATCTGCCGACTACTGTATTACTCTTGGCTCGGTTTCGTGATATCAGATTGGCCGACCGACAGTCTGACCAGACAGTACCGATTTGACAACAACACTTATCCCAGTATCGTGAGTGTTGGTAATTAGGCAGTCAGTCACTCTTGGTGTAGTGTCTTCGAGATAAGACGGCTCAAACTCCCTCGAGATCATGGGAAATACTTCAAAAGACGCGATCGAAAAACAACTCAATCAGTCACAGAATGCACTCGAGAACGACATCTTAGCTGACCGTGAGACGGTTCGGTATCCAGAACAAATCGACTGGATTGGAGGGTATATCGCGCGACATGGTGACTACGTGGTCGGGATCGGAACCGGTACACAGGTCGAACTGACACGCGAAAATTTCGGAACTTCGGTTCGACAGCCGTATCTCAGAGGTCTCCGAGATCTCACAGGGAACAGACAGTACGCGAGCGCACTTCCGGACACCTATCCGCTCGGCGACCTCATTATTGAATTCTCAGATCTCGTCCGGGGTCTCGAGCAAGTCTCGAACTCGGACGACGCGATTGACGAGCACATCGATCCGGGTGAAGTGCTGGGACGATTGATCATTCGTGACCTCAAGCGGTCGACGACTGGTGACACTGCCCGCCTAGCCCAGTCACTACACTCGGCGACGACGACGCCTCGAGAACTCGTCGAACAGTTGTGTTCTTACCCCGAACTTGCGGAGTTGACCCAGCAGGTGCTCCCCGATCGGAACGAAACCGGTTCGCTCGTGCAACGTCTCGGGGCCGTAAAATTATCCACGAAGCTCTGGGAACACCAGCGCGAGGCCCTTATCAGTTGGCTCGAGGACGGGGCGAACGGCTACGTGAACATGGCGACCGCGACGGGAAAGACCGTCCTCGGCCTCGCAGCCGTCGGCTATCTACTCGAGACGGACTCTAGTGGCACTCAAGATGGGTGGGGGTCGTTACATCCGGAAGACGACGCAGCAGTCAATGAGGCCTTCGGCGGTTCCTCGCCGTATCCCGGTACGGACCGATCATCGAATATTCTGATCGTTACAACCGACACACTACTCGGTGCCCAGTGGAGTCGATTGTTCGAAGAGCACTGTGAGACACCTCCCGAGTACACTAAAGTAGTCGACAACTCGATCACGTTTCCCTGGGGGCAGATCGATATTCGCGCAGCCGATTCGTTAGAAGACGTTGATACGGACTCGTATCGGTTGGCGATCTTCGACGAGGTTCACAACTACAAAAGCGGCGCCGGCTGGGGCGAACACCTGATCGAGTTCATCGAATCAGGGTGTCCAGTGCTCGCTCTCACCGGTTCTGTCGACGACGAACTCGAGCGACGGTTCGAGAACGCAGACACGTCGTTTCCGAACGTATACGAGTACACGCACGAGATGGCCCTTGAGGACGGGATCATACCCGATTTCTCGTGGTCGCTCGAGTTCGTCCCGATCGATCCGGACGAGTCCTCGACGCTCGAACAACTCAGTGGAACCGCCGAACTCGCCGAAAGCCACCTCGAATTCGACGAGGGCCGGGTTCGACTCACTGACGAAGCACTCACGGACGCTGCCGGAGACGACGTTGCGGACGATGAGCGCCTCACGGCGGACTACTCCTCGATCGGTTCGCTCGCGAATGCGTTGACTCGTGTCGACGACAACAGGACGGCGCCGACCGATTCGTTGGATCGACTCGCGAGCGGACTCTCTAACAGACAACCACACTGGTGGAACCTCCGTGCATCGGCCGAGACGATCGAACAACTCGCCGCCGAGGCGATGGAGGAAGCGCGTCCAACCCTGATCCTGACGAGGTCCTACGCGGAGGCAAATCAGGTCGCATCGCATCTCTACCAGTCTGACGCGGTAAAACCGGACGTGATGCGAGCGCTCTCACAAAAACAAAAAGATGGGCACCACGAGACCATTCAAAAGTTCGACAACGAGGAGACGGGCCACAAAATCCTCATTGGTCCTGGTGATCGGATCGGCACCGGAGTCGACATCAAAACCGTCGAAGTGGGAATCAATCTAGCCCGTCCCGGAACTGGCCTCAGTTCGACGCTCATCCAGCGTCTGGGGCGTCTCCTCCGGAAAGCCAGCGGCAAACACGACGTCAGCTTCCATCACATCTTGGGGCTTCCGCCCCGGGAGACGCTCATTCCGAGTGACGGGAAGATGTTCGTGAACAACATCTCCGGGTTTTTCAGCCAGGTGAAGGAGCCGCAAACAAACAGTGTGATGAAACTCCCTGAGGTCTCCGTCCACTCAGATATCCGATCTTCGGTTCGCTTTCTGGAGCGAACTGGTTCGACAGTACCGATCGAGGACGAATCGGATGGGTTCAAATCCGCATACGTATCATCGATCCGGACGGCATCACACGACGCTGAGACACTCGTTATCGAACGCGAGTGGTACAACGAATTACTCGACGACACAGTAACCGATCAGAGTGTGGCAAGTACTAAGATGACAAATACGGGTACAACAGAGAAACAGGAGAGTCGACAGACGACTGAGCAAACTGATGGGCGTTCTTCCGTATCCGAGCACGGACATGACGTGACGATCGACGGCGCCGTGCTCGCGTTAGTAGATCGCAACATCGCGGCTACCGAAGCAGGGCCCGATTCACGGACAGAGTTCATCACATCGGCGATGGAATCGTACCTCGAGCCGTTTATTGGTGCCTCAGGCGAGCCATCCGTTGCTTCCGCAGCCAGTGAGCGGACGGTTCAGGTCGACGCTGATCCGGTTCTTAATCGCCTTCTACAGGAAGCAGCCGATACCAGTGAGTCCCACGAGACCGTCGAATCGTTCGTCAAAGCCGCCATTCTTGACTCCCTCGGTGTATCAAATCCTGAGGCCACCGTTGCGATCGACAACTACGCACGATACGAATTCATTGTCGAAAAGCTCATCGAATCGGAGGAGATCGACATTGAAACCGAATCGGCAGTCGTCGAATCGGCAGTCCTGAAGACACTCGAGGTCGAATAGCGAATACCCTCTACCACCAAGAACAGTTCCCGACTCTTTGAGTTCGAATATTCCGGGGAATAAGAGGAGGACGACAGGGCTTCTCCGAGAGGTACAGCTGATTATCTCCCCACGAGCACGGCATTCGAGTTGTTGATGCATCTCTACGCACTGACGCTCATGATACCGGACAAGACAGAGCCAACCTAACGTGAAATCGAGACGCTCCGTTATAGGTTGGCTATCGTGTTCGGAATTACTGATCTGCTGGGCGTGACCGTTTACTTCGTCTGTCGCGGAAAGACTCACTCGACTAACAACACAAATATGCGAGACTCGATATATGACGTCCGGCACTCGAGTCGAGGTTGGAAATGGGTTTCTCAGTCGTCAAGCCATACAAGGACCTGACGAACTACTCAGCTTTGCACGTTGAAGTAGGAGCATGACGTAGGCGGTGGCAAGGACGAATGATGCCGATTACGGATTTCTTGTCGTGTACGCG
>NZ_AOIA01000039.1 GCF_000337695.1 Natronococcus jeotgali DSM 18795 | reverse complement strand
GGGATACTGAACACATTCACTCAACCAGACATCTTCCTCATGAGACCAACGCTTTAGCTCCAGCTCTCACACCAGTCGGGAAGTACCGAATATCTTCTTCGAGTGCCCCGAGCGAACTCCGGTCGTACAACCCTGTCATGTCGTACGCTGGCCACTCTTGATACGAATCCGTTGCAATCGTTCGAAAGACATCGCGTCGCGAAGCCTGCGTTGAGGCCATTGGGCGAACGCTGCTGACTCGAACGCAAGAGCATATCTATCCTGCTCAGTACAGGTGAAGCACAAAACAGTCAGTGAGGAATTTGAGTAGCACAGTTGAAGCTAACAAAACTTATGGGGAGGTGCAAAGAACTTGACAGTGTGTCATCTAAAGAACGTTCATTGCTGATTCCGAGACTGGTTTATCTTGGTGCCACTATACTAATCGGAATCCCAGCAATAATCGCTTCACTATCGGTTTTGACCCATCTCTCCGCTGTAGTACTCAATACCGTAGGGATTGAACAAATACCGTCGGTCGGCGGTATCTTGTTGCTCGCGGTATCAGTCCTGATTGGTCTTCAGTTAGCCGTTGAAGCCGCTGCTGTTCAATTAGGTGGGATTGAAGCATTAGGAAGAGGGTCTTCGCGTGCTACCCTCGCTCGATATGGGTTCCTAACCCTGTGCGTGTTCATCGCGCTGGCAGCCGTTACGTGGGCAGGTCTTTCCGCAGTAGTAGGCGGATATGGGTGGAGCATTATTGTACTTGGACTGCTGGTCGGGNTCGCGCTGGCAGCCGTTACGTGGGCAGGTCTTTCCGCAGTAGTAGGCGGATATGGGTGGAGCATTATTGTACTTGGACTGCTGGTCGGGTGTGCTGGGTTCATTGTTCTCTATAGGAGTACACACGCCTTCCTCACAGGATTCCGTGGCAGCGAGGTATAAGCTCTCTACGTAACGCGTGTTCGTCTACGAGCGCAATAGTACTCGAGAGTAACAGCCGCTACGTACAGGTGAACCGCGTATCAGTTCGTTCCGACCGTTCTTCCTGCGGTGGCGTGCGCTGTCGACCGCTCGAGCGAAAGCGAGGGCGGTCGGCGATGCCGCGCGAAGGACGAACGAGCGAAGCGCGGCGCGTAGCGCCGCGGACAGGCGAACGGCCAGCGGCCGTGAGCCCGCAAGCGAGTGAGTCGGCTGGGGAGGGCGCGGCGATCCCCTGTGTTCGTGCCGGCAGGACTGCCACTCGTCGGTATTGCCGCGAAATCCCCTGGTCCTTTCAGTCCCACCTGGCAGTGGTTGGTTGAGGCTGTAGATACAACGCCAGACGGTCCATACGTACTGTCTCTGTATCGGCTCTTTCGGTGAAGACTCGTCGAAACGAAGTGGCGAAACGGGTGACGATTCCATATGCATTGGGTGACGTGGTCTCAACTTCTGCGCGCTCTGGAAGATGAGACTATAGGCCGTTTAGCAGGCTTGTTGTCGGTGAATTCGGATAAATCAGTCTATCGGCGATCTTTTAGACGCCCTCTCAGCTGCTAATTCCTGTTAGTCTTAGAAGAGTTTCGGCGCTCTTCCGAGGGAGCTTCCAGTGTCGCCACTCAAAACCAACTCTTCCACGCGGGTAGAGTGGCCCTTCACCCGATTCCAGTCTCCTTCTTCAACAGTGTGAGCGTGTTCTCAGCCGTTATGAGTGGCGTCTGCTCGTACTCGCCAGTCAATTCAATCTGTACGAGTAGATCGACAGCTCTCCAAATCGAATACAACAGACACGCAAATGCGAAGTAAAAGAACCGGAGCACGAAATTTTTCGACGTCGTCGCCGCCATGAATCGCTTGATACTCTTGTAGCCACTCTCAATCTCCCACCGCGAATTGTAGAAGTGGACCGCTCCTGGACGGCAGTTCGTCATGAAGACACTGTACTGCGTATAATCGGTGCTCTCAGCGTTCTCCCGTCGTCTGTAGATCAGTGTCGTCTCATGCCACTCGTTCTTCCCCAAACGCAACTCTCGAGTAGTAACGTAGCGGTCTCGATCTCTATTTGTTTGTCCTTGTGGAATGAGAGTGTCACGTTCAGGTGTACCGTTGAACGAAATTTCGTGCGAGCGGGTATTCCCATGCGGTACCGAAGATCGCTTTGGCCGTGGCAATCAGTGTAAAGATTCCTGTAAGGAACCACGCAAGCACCGCTAGTATCAGTNATTCCCATGCGGTACCGAAGATCGCTTTGGCCGTGGCAATCAGTGTAAAGATTCCTGTAAGGAACCACGCAAGCACCGCTAGTATCAGTAACAGTATACCGATGAGAGCAAAGACGGTATCAAGTGGTGAGGGAAGCAGGGACCACTCCATTACCTCACCACCAATCGTAAGCTCATCGGCACCCAGAAAGAACACGAGAACAGCAATAACAGTGAGGGCTAATACTGATGCGTGCCAGTTTAACGCGTTGCGGGCATTCATTTGTGTGAACTCGTTGTTCGAGATTAAGTAGACGAGTCCAGCACCAATGATGCCAGTCCCTAGTGCGAATATGTGGACTAAGATCCCGCCGATGGATCGTTCAGTGAGCAATTCTGGTCCGGAACCCGAAGTGGATTTCATTGATGTCATTTGTGTCGTGTGTTGTATTGTCTGAAGTGTCTTTCAATCGGTTTATCAGCGCAATCAGTTGAAAGGCGATTCCCTTTGGCTGTGTCGTCTCCGAATCCACCGAGCTGCGCGTTCGGTGACGAGCAATAAGAGACTCACAAGCAGCACATCGAATGCCGTATCCCAGAAGGCGATATCGCTGCCTGTGCTGCTGATATCTGTCCCAGTGATGGTTAGAATGCCGCCGAATACGAACAGTACAAGGCTGAGTTGGAGGCCAGCGAGTACAAGCGTGCGGATTCCTGCTGTATCCGACATGGTGAGGAAGCCCCGTGTGGAGAGCCGATCCAGCGGGGTTTCGGTCATGAGAGCTCGCTTCCCTTCCGGTGACAACGGCCAGTTTGACTCTGGATGGTTGATGTAGTACAGGGTAACTGACTCAGGATACGTTTCAGTGGCGACGACATCGATCTCCTGTAGCTCGTTTAGTCGGT
>NZ_AOIA01000038.1 GCF_000337695.1 Natronococcus jeotgali DSM 18795 | reverse complement strand
CCACGAACCTCGAAAATTTGCAGTGCAAACAGCATATCCGGTGAATTTAAGCCGGATAGCGCCGTTAGCTCATATACACGCCCGAAACCGTTGCTTCGGTTTCGGGGGTTCTTCTTCGGGAGCAAGGGGCCATCTTGCTCCCGCCGCGCCACACCGTGAGTGACACGTCCGAGTTCTTGCTCTAACTGTTCAGTCAGGATTACTTAAACGTTTGTTAGTTCTTCCAAACTGCTCGTAATGCAAACAATTCTGTTAGCCATGCAAACATATTGACCACAATGAGTTTCCATCCAGCGATTGGCGGGTATCTCATGGACATCACGCCAACACAGAAAGCCATCCTCGTTGATTTGTTACTCCACAATGATGATAAGGCTGGTAACATTGCTCGGAGGACAGGGAGACACCGAAATTCGGTGTCTCGTTCCTTTCAGGACCTCTTAGATGCTGGATTCGTGCAGGAGAAGGGCGGCGGAGTCTACCGACTAACGGACCGTGGCCGAGAGTCAGCAATCGGCCTTGTAAAGCCACAGATTGATGTTTACGAGGCTTAAGATGGATATTTGCTACGCAAACTAAACAGTCATCAACACAAACACTTTTCACTAATTGCGACAGTCTAAAAATGTAATGTCGAAGATGGAATTCGACCCCGCAGACGCGGGGTTCACGGTGGCTCTCATGGTCGCCGGATTCATTCAGACGGGCATCGCAACCTTCCAACTATTCGATATCAATTTCACCGACGTGATTTTCTCGTCGGGGAATATCGAAATCACGCTTGCGTACGCGGTATCTGTCGGCGCGTTCGCGGGCATCATCATCACGAACGAGAACACCGACCTATCGTCTCTCAAAGACGATGCGGAGAAGCTTGACGACTACTATATGTGGTCGATTTTCGGCACGGTCGGGGTGTTCGCTGCGTGGCTGTTGGTCGGTGACGTTTCCTCATTCTTCCAGAGTAGCGACCTCTGGGGCTTGGTCTACGTCGGCATCACGAGCACGGCCGGGTTCGCTGCGGGGTGGATGCTCTAATGGTGGACCTTGACCTTGACCTAGAGACGGTCGCCACACTTGGCGCGTCGGTTGGTGCTCTCGACGCCGGACTATCCGCGGGCGCAGACATCACGATTTTATCCGACCTGCTTGGTGGCAGTCTTGAAATAGGGCTGATTGTGGTTGGTGCAGCCGGTGGGTCTCTCATCGCAGACCGGCTCGGACTCGTTGAGGTGTTTGATTCGTGACTCTCGTTCGGAGGGTCATGGTTATGCTGCTCGTTGGAATCGTCATCACGACCGCCGCCACGAGCGGCGTGGTTCCAGGGTCATCTCCGGTCGGACACGCATCTGCGGAGATGGTCAACTGCGATGGTTCGGCGTCAAACTACCTCGGTGGTGCGTGGTTCAATACGATTCTCGGCAATACCGAGGGTTGTCATTGGTCAGACAACACCGACTATGAGAATCTCACCGCCACAAATGCGTATTCAAGCGCTCTTGCCCTGAAAGACGCAACCGACTCGTACACCACGACGACGCAGAACTTCATGGCTAATGCTCGAACGGTCGCCATGTCAAAGGCTAAAATAACGATGGTGAACGAGCTAAATAACGGTGCATCCCGGTCACAGGCTAAATCCGCGGTGAACCAAACGGTTCGAGACTACTACTCTCGGGTTCAGGTTCGGATTCTCTCAGATTGGGACGCTAAAGTCACTCAAATAGCTAGTCTAGATAACCAATCCGACCAAACAATTGGATACTACTACCAAAATGAGAGGAATGGAGAATGGTACTCTGGTGGTGAAACGCTTGGAACAAACACGATTCAATTCGAGTTAGTCAATGGAACATCTGTCGATACTGAAGAAATCTCTCTGAGGACTCTCCCATCCGGCTCCCGTTTCCATCCGGGGGGGTCGTCAGACCCACCAAAAGCATCTCCTATCCGGGTTGTTGCCGTCGAACCAAACTCGTCCGAGGAGACACGAATCTTCGAGTCACAGGATTATGGGTCGCTCGGCTCTTGGGCGAACGACCAGAACGACACCTATCTGCTCGACGAAACCCAAGAGCAGACCCAACAAGTGCTTGCGAATATGGACCCCTACGTTGATGAGGTGTCCAGCCAGTACCAAGCAGGCGAAATAAACTCGTCAGACCTTGCGATGATGGACCCATCCACTATCGGGGCTGAGGCATCCACATCTCTCAAAAAGTCTGGATACTACGGTCAGGGCGCGGCCATGCTCGCGTCAACCGGTGCTTCCGGGGATATCAATGCATCGCACACTATTGCAGTCGGAGACGGCTCGGGCAATCCGACGGTGCTTAATGGAACATTGTTCTACACCGGAGATGACGCATCTGGTGGCTGGGATACTGGTCAGACATACCGATTTTCAGATTATAATGGAACCTTCTACATGGCTGTTCAAGATGGGGCCAACGGCACGATTGTTGACCTCTCCACATATGGGTCGCAGTTTGAAATTTTAGAGGCTGTGAACACCCGGACAGGGGAGACGATGAACACGACCAGCCCACACAAGTACCTCTACAACTCAACGAACGCAAGCTCCCTCGCGGACGAAATCGAGCAGTTGCGACAACTCAGAAGGCAGTATGAGACCACCGGAACTGGTGGCGGTGGTGGCGGCGGTGGCTTCGGTGTTGGAACCGAAGACCGCGTTATCATCGTTGCCGCGATTGTCGCGCTCATCCTCGTCTCAACCCGGAACTAACCCCACCGATTCCCAATTTTTCGGACACCATGCGCCGAATAATCACCACACTCATAATCCTCATCGCAGTTGTATCGCCCGCGCTCGTCGGCACGGTCGCCGCGACGAACGAGACAGCGACCGCCACGCCGAGCACGCCCGAATCAACCCAGACTATCGAACTCTCCCCGACGACTCGAATCAAATCGTGGTCGTTCTCAAATGGGACGTTCTCGCTCGTCGTCGAGGCGGATACTCCGACTCGAATCGCAATCACCGACGCCGGGACTCTCTCCCGAATCCTGAGCGAAGGAGACGGCTCGGCCGCGGGGAAAGCCCGCGTTCGGCGCATGACCTTGACCCCCGGCGAGACCACCGTCAATTTCCGCGCCGAGGACTTCAACGGCGCGTCGGCAATCACCGTCACCTCATCGAATGCGGACGGTATCGTTGCTATCCGGTCTGACGCAGTTAGGGCCGCGAAACCCCCCGTCGAATGGGGCACCGTCCAGTCACTCATTGGCGCAACAGCGGTCGCGTCAGTCGGCGGGACCTATGTCTGGGTGAAGCGCAAGCGCGAGGAGACAGACCTTGAGGTGGTCCGCGAATGGTGAACGACTGGCTGAAGCTCGGTGGCGCGGGCGCGGCGCTGGCGTACTTCGGCGGCGCGGAACTCCCGGCGTGGTCGAGCCTCGCGGTCTCAGCGCTCGTCATCGCGGGCGTGGCCGCGCTGTTCGCCACGGGGAAAATCAACGACCTCCTCCCCGACCCGCCTCGCGTCCGAATCGTACAGGTGAACGCGAACAACGACGAACCTATGGCGTGCTGGTCGCTCTCGCCGGACACGTTCGCAGAGACTCAGGTTGAGTG
>NZ_AOIA01000037.1 GCF_000337695.1 Natronococcus jeotgali DSM 18795 | reverse complement strand
TCTCGGATTTCGATTTAAGTGGTTCTGGCCACAAGGTAGAGATATAGCAGGGAGGCCGTTCTCTCGTGTTTCTCAATTCGGGAGCTTAGGCTATGCAAACTTGTAGAAATTAACCAACAGCTGGGAGGGTAGGCATCTTCTGTTGGTTAATTCGAGCTATTAGATCACCTGCGGGCTCGGACCGGTTGATTCGAGAACGACCCTGTCCTATACTTCGGTATACATGTAGCACAAGTTGTACCAGTGATACATGTATCACAAGTAGGACAATGTAACATCATCCTGGCATATACCTTTGGGCTCGAGATAGCGACATTCCGTGCTCCTTTGTCGTCGAATATGGCATACCACATTCCCGCTGAGTTAATAGTA
>NZ_AOIA01000036.1 GCF_000337695.1 Natronococcus jeotgali DSM 18795 | reverse complement strand
AGAGGACAAGTGACTGCTCTTTGAGTTGGTCGAGTTCCTCGTCGTTGTCGGGATCAATATCGAGGTCGTTGGTCTCGACAAAGCCACGACCCAAGACTCGGAGTGCAGTAAAGACGTTATCCTGGAGATCTTCCCCGAGTTCTTGGGCTACGGTTTCGCTCTCAGACCAAACTGTATCGAGGAACGTGGTCTCTCTATGCGTTCGGAACGCTTCCGGCCGGAAAAAGAGATAGAAGTACTTGAACGCCTCGAGGTTCCCCTGCTCGAGGATCTCGGGGAGATCGATTTCGTAGTAGGTCTGCGTTTCGTAGTCTTTCGTCCCGTAGAGCCGCCACTTCTTCCCGTTCGTAAGGATCCCCCACTGGATATTCTCGGGAGTGCGCTCGAGGTAGTGTTTGATCTGGTGGGATGCATTCCGGTACGGGCGTTGCTCACTGAAGCGCTGGTTGAAATCCGCGCCCCACTGTTTGGCCTCGAGGATCCCCACCCCGCCTTCGAAAAGATCGGCTGTGTCCTCGGTATCCAGATAGACTGTTGCGGCGTCTCGCCGGGCCTCGGTATTTTCGAACAGGAGTGTATCAACGTATCCGCTCCCGTCGGGGAGAGTCGTTTCGACGTTCGTCCCGAAGCCGAGGATCTCGAGGACGTTGCTAATCCAGTTGTCGATTAGCGGGTCTTCTTTGTATCCCGCAACCAGCTGCTTTTCCTCATTGTAGAGTATCTGTAGTTCCTCTAATGCCTCGGCAG
>NZ_AOIA01000035.1 GCF_000337695.1 Natronococcus jeotgali DSM 18795 | reverse complement strand
GGATCCGATCGAGGTCATCCGAGGGATCGGAGAGACTCATCAGTGATCACCCCTCTCAGGAACGTTCACATGATCTAAGTCGTCCCAGAACTCTGCGATCCCTTTGAGACGGTCATACGTCTCCTCTGAATCGAATCCAGACCCGAATACGTCTCTACACCACTCATAGGCTGCATCCCATCCCTCGAGCCGGAGTAGCCGACAGACTACACTCAAGATGTTATCATAGCTTTTCTCCCGAGTCCCGTTCTCTATCCCGTGTTTGATTTTCATCGCCTCAGTCTCTCCACTACTGCTACTCACAGTAGATCGATCTCCGTTGTAACCACTCTCTCCTACCTCATAGCCACTCTCTGAGAGGAACTCTAAAGCAGCCTCACGTCCCTCTCGCTTGAGCTTCCCGTGAACCCTCCCTGCTACCTTCTCAGTAGGATTGAATATACGAGAGGATCCGGATCTCCCTCCGATGATGACGACGTAATCACCCGATTCGTAGTCCCACTTGGCGTAGTCCTTGCTCGAGAGTTCGATCAGAGTGGTATCAGTATCCGATCGATTGTAAGAGCCGTCTCCCCCGCCTACAGCGGATTTGATCTCAGCAGGGATGTGAGCCTTCCCCTCATTCTCCATCAGACACAGCGGACTATCAACCTGCTTAGCAACGATCACAGACCTCCCCTTCTCCCCACCCGACTTCTTGTAGGGTGAGAAGGGAACGATCTCCTCGTAGTCGGGAGTCCGATCGAGTCCGAGATAGTCCTGATCCTCGTTATTCTTTAAGTNCCCCCCAAGCAACTGGTTATCGAATTCTTGGGGTATAGGCTCTATACTTACATCTCCTGGACAACAATGTGGTTGTGGTGCTGTAGTATGGCTGTTTGGAGTGTAGTAGGGATAGTTCTGAATCGATCGATCCCATCGATCGTTATCGAGATGAGAGTCTCCAATGTGTTCCTCGGGAGTCGGGAGATTATGGAAAGTCTGCTTTTCTAACTCATCTCCGAAATAGATCTCGCCTGATTCGGAGATTTCTCGTTTGTAGGCCTCACAGCCATCTCCTTTTCGATGCTCTGCTCCCTCGATTCGGAACACACTGTTCGGATTGTAGACACTCGTATCGAGTTTGACCTCACTCTGCTGATTGAACTCCTCAGCCTCCTCCTTCAGTCGTGAGAGACCTTCTGCAGTGACGTACTGATCGGTCTCGAGATGAATCGATCGATTCCCGGAGAAATAGAACTCATACTCGTTGATACTCAGCCACTCCTCAGCGAACGACTTGAGAGCTTCAATGCACTCAGCTTCCGTCTTCCCCTTCTGCCAGCTCCCGTCCTTTCTGAGTTCGTCAGTCTCGGCTATGACTGAGTAGACTACTCTACCGTCATCGTTGCACTCGTTCTGGATCTCCTTCGGAGGAACTCCCTCATGGAGTCGATCCTCTTGATCCGATGTGAGGAGGTAGATCCCAGTACTGACGAAGTTCGCGTTCTCGGGGGTATGTTCTGAGACGGATCTCAGAGAGGATTCCTGGTAGAATTCTCCGTTCTCATCGATGGAAGCGTACCGAACATGAGCATGGAGCTTCTCTCCTGATAGCTCATCGATCGATACGCCGCCTTCTGGAGTAAGAGACGGCTCACTCCCAGCGAAACTTCTTTTGCTTCTGCTATCTATCGTTGACATGGATACTGGAGTCTCATACGGATTCGGAGCTTCATGCGGATACGGAGCGAATTCGGAGCTTCACGGGTTCCTCCCGAGAGCCTCCCTCCATCCAACTTCCATCCATCCTCAGTAACTGATCGGAGCACCCCCATGCTCCGGTTTGATCCCTGCATCATGATCAGCTTGTGAAGACCGCTGAGTTCGTTCTGAATCGATGAATCAGCAGTAGGATGGATAGGGCAACTATCGCTGCTGGAGGGCTCTGACCGGCAATCATGAGCGGCGAGATGGCGATCAGGGCCCCTATCCAGAGCAGCATCGAGTTCTCCATCAGTCTTCGTTATGCAGCTCCTCGACGGCCATCTGAAGCCACTCTCCGTAGGTCATACCTGCCGAATCCTTCGCCTCTCTAACTTTATCGCGAGTAGTCTTGCGGACTTTGATCGCTCGGGTGTTCTCGAAGGGCATCGTCTGCCTTCAGTTAGATGAGGGTTCCACTTTACACTTGCCTTCGAAAACATCTCTAAGGATACTTAGGAGTATCCCTAGAGCATTCTATAGACTGAATCAGATTCCTCAAATTCGAATGATGAACCCGCCGATGCCTCTAAGATGGGTCATAACCTACTCGATGATACCGAGGGTCAACCTCGGGCTCGGACGTCGCTAGTCAGGTTTCAGAATCGGGTCGGATCCCATTGGATCCCCTTTCCGATTCAGAGGGACAGATCAGCCCGTCAGTCGATTTCTCTCATCATCCGCGTCCCAGTGGTCAGACTCATCTTGAATCGATTCAGTGGCTTCTCACAGCGACTGAGAGGATGCTGATCAGAGAGGGGGAATATAGAAAGAGAATATCGAGTATAGAGGGACTGATGAGAGTAGTATCGTAGCTTCCGCCGCCATCGTTATCATTCTCGATGCTGAAGGGATTGGTATGACTGAAGACCTGAAAGAGCGAGCCCGACAGGTTGGGGGAGAGGCCCTCGCAAAGCGCGTCGAACTGCTCGAGACTACCATCAATCAGATGGCCGATTCCGACTCCCTCGATCAGAAGATCCGGAACGCTTCGGTTCCGCTTCCTGACTCTGCTCTCGAGGTCATGAGTCCGGAGGAGAAGCAGGAGGATCTCCTCAGTATCGAGACTGAGGGAGACGAGAAAGCCAATGTCATCACCGAGACGGTTGAGATCCCGGCTCCCGGTAGCGGCGCTCAGGAAGAAGGATCCTCGACTATCACGGTCGAGCGCAAGGGCCCCGCGAACAGCTACGAGGATATGCGGGAGTTCGAAAAGGCGAATCAGCGTTACATCGGTCGTAATGAGGAAGATCGGGCGAACTCGAGTCAGGATGATGACCTCGATATCCCATCTCCCGGCTCCGGCGGAGAGGATGACGATGAGTGATGAGCTGGTTCGGGAAGCTCGAAGGTTCGTGAAGCACAACACGAACAGTCGGTATGAGCCGGTAGTCTTCACCAGTGAGATCGCCGAGCATCTCGGAGTCTCTGAGAAGGAGGCTATCGAAGCTCTCGAGGAATCTCCGACGGNGGCTAACCGTCGATTCGACTATAACAGAGCAAAGCGGTACGGTACTGAAGTCGATGCATGGGTCGTCAAGCAGACTGGAACGTGGGATAACCCCGTAGTCTCCTTCGAGACAGTTGCCAGTGAGTTCGATGAGATGAACCGGAAGGAGCTTCGAGAGCATCTCCTCACCAGTGAGCATCTCTCGAATAAGGAGATAGGAGATACGATGGTTTTCTGGTANGAGATGAACCGGAAGGAGCTTCGAGAGCATCTCCTCACCAGTGAGCATCTCTCGAATAAGGAGATAGGAGATACGATGGTTTTCTGGTAATTGGTGGCCTTCTCGACTATCCCGAGCAAATTCTCGAGGCTCATCGAATGGTCTGATCCCGAGTTTGTCCTCTTCGCTATTTCTCGCAGCGAGAAGGCCGTTTCTCTGGATCTGTTGGGATTGAGAGAGGAATATATCTGCTCGAGTCTTGGATCGCTCTTCGCCGCGCTCAGTGAATTCTCGAAGCGAGGAGGTTAGAGAGCGGGAATCGGTCGATAGAGGCGTCATCGTAGCTCGCAGAGTCCTTTTCTCCAAGTCTATCGAATAAGTCAATGAGATGAAGTTAGAGTATGTGAATATCAAGGGGATCAATAGGAGGATGAATACCAAGAAGAATAGTAGTAGAGATGATATGATCTCAAAGGATATCAATAGGAGTACCAGAACGAGTCCTATTACCCAGAGTAGTCTCCAAACCAGTCCCCAAATCAGTTCCCAAGTCAGTCCCCAAATCAGTCTGAGTATCCTCTCTCGACCTCTGACAAACGCCAACCTCCACTATGTCCTACTTCAATACCTATGAGTAATACAGATGGCAATCCGCTCGAGCGAGAGGAAGAGTTTCTCGGGATGGCATCGACTAAGGTCCCTCAAGCCGAGGCAGGCGAATACTGCAACGCCAAGAAGACCGAACGCACCGAGGACGGGACCTGCATTTTCGCTGGATACTGCGAGGCTGAGGCAGGAAAGGGGACCGAGCATTTCGGAGATGGTCGATGTAAACATCATGGAGGGGCGATCAGAGATGGAGGTCCCGGAGCGCCCGAAGGGAATCAGAATGCTCAGACCCATGCCCTCAATGCAGATCCGGATCACTACTATGAGTCGCTCGAGAAGGATGATCGGGCATTCGTCGATAACGTCTCCGAGGCGATTCTGAATCGGCTTCAGGCTGGCTCTGGCGAAATTGATGATCTCGATCGGAAGCTCGCTCATCGAGTCGCAGTGAAGCTCCATATCGTCGGCAGGGCCAGCGATTATGTCGAAAATGAGTCCGGTCTTATTGAAGTGGCTGGGGATGGGAGTCAGGATCGGGAGGCTGCGCTTCTCGACGAGATCAGGAAGTATGACCACTCGATCATCGATGACTTAGCAACTCTCGGTATCCTCGAAGATCCAAAGAGCCAGGAAGCGGATCAATTGAATCAGTGGCGGGCCTTCGTCGAGGGAGATTCAGATAGCTTCTAATCGCTTCTCTGATCCAATTCTATCTAGTCCCGGAGTCTCGCCACTGAGCGCAGCAAGGAGCCGATTCGGTATTGAGAGGATGTCTTCCGCTCGCACGATCCGGAATCGCCTGAGGATGGCGAAGACGAGCGAGATATCGATCCTGATCCTATTGGGATGAGTCGAGGGAAATATCCGAGAACGAGTCCCAGTGAGTCCAATTTCGTACGCTAAGGTCTAAGCGTTCTCCGGATCGAATGTAGAGTGAAGTGCCCGAAGGCGTTGGGGCGCGAGTAGAATCATGGTCAAGTCTACTCCGGGAATTCATGAGAAAATCGCCATACGGCGCTACTGGCTTGTGAATCTCGGTCGAGTGAAAAAGCCATGCCGCCTCCCGGATTTGAACCGGGGACAGCTCGATCTTCAGTCGAGTGCTCTCCCAGTCTGAGCTAAGGCGGCTTACCTCTACCTCCGGCCATGATATAAAAAAGGATTTCGAATCGCGATCGGGAACCGTACGGCTCCGATCTCGGGTATCGGATTCCGGATAAGAGAACTGAACGAATAGTAATGGAGAGAATAACACCGAATATACCGTTCATTTACTGCTGTCTATTGGTTTTTCGGATATTCAAGACACCCTTTTCCGCGCCGGTAAGTAATAGTGTGTTATGGAATCGCTTGGCTCGGATCGGGACGAACAAGAACTGTCAGCAGACACTATCCTCGAGTTGCTGGCAAACCGCCGACGGCGGTACCTCCTGTACGCGCTGAGAGGACGGGAGGGACCGATCGAGCTCTCGCGAGTGGCCGAACGGGTCGCCGGCTGGGAACACGACGTTCCTCCCGACGAGGTCGCCAAAAACGAGTACAAGAGCGTTTACGTCTCGTCGGTACAGTGTCACGTTCCGAAACTGGCCGACGCGGGCGTCGTCGATCACGACGAGGAGAACCACACGGTCGTCCTCTCGGACAACTTCGAGCAACTCGAGCCGTACCTCCGGATCGTCGTCAAGGACGAACCCGAGGACTCGACGCTCCACGCGGCGCTGGAGGCCGACTCCGGCGAGGGAATCCTGGGCCAGATCCGGGAGAACGTGGCGCGACTCAAGCAGTGACCCGTTCTTCTGGGCGCGCTACCCCGATCAACGGTCGGCTACACCCGTCGAGCGTCTCGGATCTCCGAGCCACGGATCGTATCCGGCTTTCGCAGGAGATACCTCTTGCAGACGTCCGACGGACTCGAGGGGGCTCGAGCCGACTCAGGCGACTGCCTCGAGCGTGTCCCACAGAGACCGCGCGGTCACGCTTCGTTCATTACGGCGAGGACCGGACAGTCCGCATCGAGCAGCACCGACTGCGTTACGCTGCCGAACAACGCCTTCCCGACGGGTGAGCGCGAACGCCCGCCCACGACGACGTAGCTGGCATCCACGTCGTTTGCGTGCTCGATGATCTCTTTGGCAGGGTCGCCGGTGCGACCGATCGCTTCGCTGGCGTCAGTGATCCCGTCGGATGCCTCCGTAACCAGCCTCGCAGCGAGCGCTTCGACCTCGTCGGGCGACATCGAGTCGTCGACGTCTAACGACTTGTTAATGAGCGCTTTGTGACTTGATCCCTCGTAGACGAAGACCGCGTGAAGCGGTTCCTCGAACCGTTCCGCGAGCTTCCATCCCTCCTCGAGGACGCGTTTCGATCCGTCTTCGCCGTCGATCGCTGCTACGACAACCATGTGTGCGTGGTACACACTGTTTACAGATAAGCTCTGTTCATCCGAAAGCAACTCTCCGCGGTACGGCGGAGGCGAGTTGCACTCGTTCGTGGAGCGGCTCGGATAAGACGAGCGTACTGGGCGGAGAGGCGCGACGACTTTGCGGAACGGCGTGTGACAGCCGACACCGGCTGCCGTGGTCTGCAGTACCGCTCGCGGTGAAGTGGGCTCGGGCGGGTTCGAACTACGCGTGAAGACGGGCGCTCACTGCGTTCGCACTGTGTCTTCTCTCGTTCGAACCCGCCTCGGTACAGTCCTGTTGCTCGCGATATTGCTCGCAGCAGGAGTGGGCTCGGGCGGGTTCGAACCACCGACCTCGGCCTTGTAAGGGCCGCGTCATAACCAGCTAGACCACGAGCCCGCACCCGAATCCAGTGGCCCCGGCCGAATAACCTTTACTCTCTCGAGTCGGAGCGGGGATATGGCTCTCGAGCGGGTTTGGAAGGGGCTGCTCGTCGTTGCGGCGGTCGCTCTCGCCGCGGCGATGGTCGTCCAGTTGGGCGTCGTCGCCACACCCTGGAGCGAGGACCGGGCCGCGGTTCGAGTGCTCGACGATGGCGGCGAGCCGACGGCCGTGGTCGACGTCGAAATCGCGGACACTCTCGCCGATCGGTACACCGGACTGAGCGATCACGACTCGCTCGCGGACGGCGAGGGGATGCTGTTCGTCCACGGGAGCGAGGACGAGCGAACGTACGTGATGCGCGGGATGGACTTCGGAATCGACATCGTCTTCATCGGGGCCGACCGCGAGATCACGACGATCCACAGCGCTCCCGAGCCCGGTTCCGACGAGGACGGCGAGGACCAGGAGTACACGGGCGAGGGACGGTGGGTGCTCGAGGTACCGATCGGCTACGCCGACGAAAACGGAATCGACGTCGGGGACAAAGTCGAGATCGAAACGGGTGACGACTGACGGCAACCTGTTTCGATTCGTAGGGAACTCTTATTGCCGGCGGTCACGGAGACGAGTGCAATGAGTGGCATCGACTGGGAGGAAGACGACCCCTTCGAGGAACAACGGGAGCAGGTCGAGAGTCCGATGCGTCGGTTGATCTTCGATTTCGGTCGCCCCTACTGGTTTTCCGTGCTCGTCGGTCTCGTCTCGAGCGTTCTCGCTCGCGCGCTCGATTTGCTCCCCGCGCTGTTGCTCGCGGTCGCGATCGACTCGATCTTCGGCGATCGAGCGTTTCAGGAACAGGTACCGCTCGTCGTGTTGCCGGAGTCGTGGCTGCCGACGACCCAGGTGGAGCAGTTCTGGTTCGTCGTCGCCGTGATCGCCGGCTCGTTCGTGTTCGGAGCGGTCTTTCACTGGTTGCGGAACTGGGGGTTCAACGCCTTCTCCCAGAGCGTGCAACACGACGTTCGGACCGCGACCTACGACAAGATGCAACGCCTCGACATGGAGTTTTTCGCGAACAAACAGACCGGCGAGATGATGTCGGTACTCAGCAACGACGTCAACCAGCTCGAGCGGTTCCTCAACGAGGGGATGAACTCCGCAACGCGGCTGATCGTGATGGTCGTCGGGATCACCGGCCTGCTGTTCTGGCTCAACCCCCAGCTCGCGCTGGTGTCGCTGGCGCCGGTACCGCTGATCGCGATCTTCACCTACGTTTTCGTCAAGAAGATCCAGCCGAAGTACGCCGCCGTCCGCTCGTCGGTCGGGAAGGTCAACTCCCGGCTCGAGAACAACCTCGGCGGGATCAACGTGATCAAGTCCTCGAACACCGAGTCCTACGAGTCCGACCGCGTCGACGACGTCTCGCGAAACTACTACGACAAGAACTGGGACGCCATCTGGCTCCGGATCAAGTTCTTCCCCGGGCTCCAGCTGATCTCCGGCATCGGGTTCGTCCTCACGTTTCTCGTCGGCGGCTACTGGGTCTTTTCGGGGAGCGCACCCGGACCATTCTCCGGGACCCTCGAGACCGGCGTCTTCGTCGCCTTTATCATGTACACTCAGCAGCTGGTCTGGCCGATGGCCCAGTTCGGACAGGTGATCAACATGTACCAGCGCGCGGAGGCCTCGAGCGAGCGCATCTTCGGCCTGATGGACGAGGAGGGCCGGATCGAGCGCGATCGGGATGCCGACGAACTCGAGGTGACCGAGGGACGCGTCGAGTACGACGAGGTCGCCTTCGGCTACGACGACAGCGAGCGCATCGTCGACGACGTCAGCTTCGAGGTCGAGGGCGGCGACACCGTTGCGCTGGTCGGTCCGACGGGGGCGGGGAAGTCGACCGTGCTCAAACTGCTACTCCGGCTGTACGACGTCGACGGCGGCGCGATCCGGGTCGACGAACAGGACGTCAGGAACGTCTCGCTGGCGAGCCTGCGCCGATCGATGGGGTACGTCGGCCAAGACTCGTTCCTGTTCTACGGCAGCGTCGAGGAAAACATCAGCTACGGTAGCTTCGACGCCGACCGCGAGGAGATCGTTCGCGCGGCCAAGGCCGCGGAGGCCCACGAGTTCATCCAGAACCTGCCCGACGGGTACGACACGATGGTCGGCGAGCGCGGCGTCAAGCTTTCCGGCGGCCAGCGCCAGCGCGTCGCCATCGCCCGCGCGGTGCTCAAGGATCCGGAGATTCTCATACTGGATGAGGCGACCAGCGACGTCGACACCGAGACGGAGATGCTCATCCAGCGCTCGCTCGACGAACTGACCGAAGACCGCACGACGTTCGCCATCGCCCACCGCCTCTCGACGATCAAGGACGCCGACCAAATCCTCGTCCTCGAGGACGGCGGGATCGTCGAGCGCGGTACGCACGGCGAACTGCTCGAGAACGACGGACTCTACGCGCACCTCTGGGGCGTACAGGCGGGCGAGATCGACGAGCTCCCCCAGGAATTCATCGAGCGAGCACAGCGGCGACAGGCCCGTACCGAGATCGACGCGGACGCCGACGACTAGAACGACTCCTGTTCGCTCTGCCCGTCCTGGTCGGGCGCTCCCTCCTCCTGGCGCTGTTCGCCCGTCGCGGGCGGGGTTCGGTCGCTGTAGTTCTTCCGACCGATCGCGTCGTCGCCGACCATGTTCATGATCGCCTGCTCGACCTCGTCGTAGGACCCGTACTCGTCCTCGTTGAGCGGGTCGAGTAACTCCTCGAGCGTTGCCGACTCCTCGCCCATGCCGACCTCCTGGTCGCCGTGTTTCTCGAGCAGTTCGTCCTGTCCGACGGGGTACTCGAGGCTCTGGAGTTCGTCCTCGACGTCGCTCAGATCGACTCCGAGTTCGCGACTATCGTCACTCATGCTCGAACAGTACGCCACGCGCTGCAAACAAGTTGACCCTGCGTACGCCACGGCGGGTGCTCGCGGTCGCCCCCTCGAGCGCACCCGTCACCGGGAGTTTCATGCGTGCGGGCTCGGTTCGGTTCGGTATGCACCTCTCGGAGGCGACCTGGACGGAGGTACGGGAGCTGGAGACGGATCTCGCGGTCGTTCCCGTGGGTAGCACCGAACAACACGGGCCCCACGCGCCGCTCGGAACCGACGTGGTAACCGCCGAGGCGGTCGCCGACGCGGCGCTCGAACGGATCGATCGCGAGGTCGTTCGGGCCCCCGCGATTCCCGTCGGAATCGCCGAGGAGCACCGCCAGTTCGCGGGCACGATGTGGGTCACGGAGGACACGTTCCGGAGCTACGTCCGGGAGTCCGTCGAGAGCCTCGCCCACCACGGCTTCGATCGGGTCGTGCTCGTGAACGGCCACGGCGGGAACGTCGACGCGCTCCGGGAGATCGGCGGTGGGCTAACCCGAAGCGGCGAGGCGTACGCCGTTCCGTACACCTGGTTCGAGGCAGTCGGCGACCACTCGAGCGACATGGGTCACGGCGGCCCCCTCGAGACGTCGTTGCTCCGTCGCGTCGGTCGGGATCTCGTCCGCGAGGACCGACTCGAGGACGCTCGCGACGGCGCCGCCGACGGCTGGGGGGAGTGGACCAGCCACTCGAACCTGGCATACGACTCCGCGGAGTTTACCGCCAATGGTGTGGTCGGGGATCCGACCGACGGCGACGAACGGCGGGGCGAGGAACTGCTCGAGCTGGCGGCCGACGCCCTGGTTCGGCTCCTCGAGGCCGTCGCCGAGCGGGACGTCTCGCGACCCGAACGGCGGTAGCCCCGTCGGCGGACCGCGCTCGAGTCGTTACTCCTCCGACTCCTCGGACGCTTCCGTTTCGTCGTCGGCTGCCGTCTGCTCGGCGTCTTTCTCGTCCGATTCGTCGGTCGCCGCCGGGGCTTCCTCCTCGTCGTCTTCGTTCTCGGCTTCGGCCTCCTGGAGCGCCCCGCGAAGCGACGGGATCGTCGAAGCGAGATCTCCGACCTGCTCGCCGGCCGCGGAGACGTCGGCGATCGTCTCCTCGAGCGACTCGATCTCGGCCTCGAGGTCGTCGGCGTCCTCGAAGGCGTCGGCGCGCTGGCCCATCGTGTACCACTTCTTGGCGTCACGGAGGTGGGCCTCGGCGTCGCCGGCGTCGAGTGCCGACTTGAGCCCGTTGAGCACGCCCAGCGCGTTCTCGGCGTCGGTCTCCCAGACGTCGTCGGCCGCCGGAAGCTCGTTCCAGGCTTGCGCGAGCGAGGACTCGACGTCCTCACGCATCTCGCTGGCCGCTTCGCCGAACAGTTCCTCGTCGTCGCCGAGCGTCGCTTGGCTCATGTCACCACCTTCACCGGCGCCGTGGTTAAAAGGTAGCCCGAAAGTGAAAGTGAAAACCGGCACTGGTGGCCCGATACCGCCGAAACGGCGGTCGAACTTCGAAAGGAACGCCTTCCGAACGCGGCGGATCAGGGGGCGTCGCGGACCGACTCGAGCCGCATCAGCGGGTAGCCGTCCTCCATCTCCATTCGGCTGACGACCTCGTAGCCCTCGTAGTCGACGACGATCTCGACCTCGAGGAATCGACCCGTCAGCTCCGTGTAATCGGCGGTCGACGCGTCGAGTTCGCGCTCGAGTTCCTCGCGTCGGATCTCGACGGTCGCGTCGGTACAGTGGGGCTGATTCTCGATCGCTTCCTCGATGGCCGTCTCGAGACCGGCCGCGCTCTCGGGTGCGACGGGCGTTCCGGCGAACTGGTGGTACAGCGTCCCGAACTTGATACCGGCCTCGAAACACGCCGCCTGCGCGTCCGTAGGCGTCGAATCGGTCATACGTGGTGGCTCGAGCCCGGACCGGAAGGCGGTTGCGGTACCGCGGACCCGAACCGCACGTTACTTACCGACGCTTTCCTTCACACCGAACGAATGGCACAGTCAGTCCTGTTAACGGGGGCTGCGGGGCGGGTCGGGCAGGCCATCCTCGGTGGCCTCGCCGACGACCACGAGTGGCGCCTGATCGATCGCGATCCGCCGACGGACGATCAACCCGGCGAGTTCGTCGTCGGCGATATCACCGACGAGGAGAGCGTTCGCGAAGCGATGGAGGGAATCGACGTCGTGATCCACCTCGCTGGCGACCCGCGTCCGGAAGCGCCGTGGGACAGCGTCCTGACGAACAACATCGACGGCACCCAGACCGTCTTCGAGGCGGCCGCGGACGCGGGCGTCGAGAAAGTCGCGTTCGCCTCCTCGAACCACGCCGTCGGCGCCTACGAGACCGACGAGCGCACGCCCGAGATGTACCGGTCGCACGACGACTACCTGCTCGACGGCACCGAACTGCCGCGACCGAGCAACCTCTACGGGGTCTCGAAGGCCGCCGGCGAATCGCTCGGACGGTACTACCACGACGAGTACGGGCTCTCGGTCGTCTGCGTTCGCATCGGAAATCTCACGCAAGGCCACCCGCCGATCGACTACGAGCGCGGCCAGGCGATGTGGCTCTCCTATCGCGACTGTGCTCACCTGTTCGATTGCTGCATCCGAGCCGACTACGGCTACGAGATCGTCTACGGCATCTCCGACAACGACCGCAAGTACTACTCGATCGACCGCGCCCGCGAGGTCCTCGACTACGAACCCCAAGACAACTCCGCACACCACGACGACGATACCTCCGCGTAGCTACTCGAACAGTCCGTCGACGTCCGCCTCGCGAGCCTGTCGCCGTTTTGCGTGTTGAGATAACCGTCGGTAAACGAGACCGCGGTGGTCGTCCTCGCGAACGAAGTCGAACAGCAGCGAGATGAAGCGGCTCCCGTCGTTACCCGACTCGAGATCGCGCCGCGCGTACGTTCGGGCGCGATCGACCGGTTCGGGATCGAAACCGAGTTCCGCCGCCAGGACGACCGCCGCGAGCGCCGCCGCGTCGAAATCGAGTCCAGCGAGCCCCGGCGTCTGTCCCTCGTGTTCGATCGGCGGCGGCGGCCGACGCTCGAGGACCGACGGGTCGTCCGCGAGGGTCTCCAGCGCGTCCCGAATCGAATCGAGTCGAACGTCCCGGTAGTCGGCCGGTAGTCCCGACAGGTACTCGAGTGCACTCTCGGCGAGTCCGACTGCACCCTCCCAGTTGTGGTTGCGGGCGTGGTAGACGGCGGCAGTAAACTGGATCAGCCCGCGGAGCAACGCCTCGTCGTCGGTTCCGGTCTCGAGTTCGAGCCAGCGCTCCTCCCAGGCGTCGTGTGCCGCGTGGTAGTAGCCGTCGTTGTAGATCGCGACGCCGGCTCGGAGCCGATTGCGCATAGCTCGAGTTAGGACTCGAGAGGTGTCAACGTCACGAAAGCGGTGAGTTGCCGGATACGTTCCGCCTCCGGCGGGGCGGGCAGACAACTGTGACAAGCGGAGATCGGGACGTGCAGCGGTCGCCCCAACCGGTTACTTCCGCCACCGGTTATGGCGGTACTCGAAACGAACTGCGGGAGAGACCCTTATTATGCGGTCACTTCCATCCCGATCTGGGAAAATAACGGTGCTAACTGGTTCCTAACGGCGGATAAGAGGGCGTTATGCGAGCGCTACTGACGCGCTTCGAATCCGTCCTCCCAGCGGAAGCTACCGTTTCGCTGGATGACCTCGCCGTCGATCTCGAGTCGGGACTCCTCGCCGACGTCGGCGATCAGGTCGACGTGAACCGCCGAGTCGTTCCCCGATTCGCCGTCGGGCAGGCAGGCGTCGTAGGCTCGACCGAGGGCGAGGTGGACCGTCTCGCCCATCTTCTCGTCGAAGAGGATGTTGTCGGTGTAGCGATCGATACCGCGGTTCATCCCGACGCCGAGTTCGCCGAGTCGGCGCGCCCCCGCGTCGGTCTCGAGGACGTCTCCGATTACCGCCGCGCCCCGCTCGGCGTCGTGGTCGACGACCTCGCCGCCCTCGAACTCGAGGCGGACGTTCTCGATCGTCTCACCGCGGATCGTCATCGGGACGTCGAAGGCGATCTCGCCCTCGGTTCCGTACGGCGCGGTGAATACTTCGCCGCTGGGGAGGTTATGGGAGTCGTACGCGACCGAGGCCGCGCTGTTGACGGCAGTTCGACCGTCGATCCGCATCGTGAGGTCGGTCCCCTGGGAGACGATCCGTACCTCCGACCCGTCGTCGAACAGCGTCTTGAGCCGTCCCATCTCCTCGGCGAGGGATTCCCAGTCCCGGAGGATCGCGTCGTAGGCGAACTCCCGGTAGGCCTCGTAGCTCATGTTCGCCTGCTGGGCGAGCGATCGGGTCGGATGGACCGTCGACACCCAGCGCGTGTCGTACCGCGTCTCGCGGACGGCCTTCCGGGTGTTACGGTAGCCCCGACGGACCTCTCCGGGCACGTCGGCCATCGCGCTCGTGTTCCGACCCCCGCCCAGCGAGAGGTAGACGTCGGTCTCCTCGAGCAGCGCCCGCTCGTGTACGGGTTCCTCGAACTCGCCGTCGTGAGCGTCGAGGTACGCGCGCGTAATCTCGCCGGACCCGTACGTCGCGAGCAGGTTCGCACCTCGCTCGCCCAGCTGCTCGGCGACGGCGACCGCCAGTTCGTGGGCGTCGGGGCCGACCGAGACGACCACGTCGTCGTCGGGCTCGACGCGGGCGCTCCAGTCGATCAGCACCGCGGCGTGTTCGCGGATGCGTTCGTCCATATCCGGGGCTCACCTCCCGGCTACTAAACCCTCACCGTTCGTGCCGATCGTTCACGAGGCGTGGATCTCCTCGGCGGTACCCGGTTCTCGCGAGCGAACGAGCGAGACGACGGCGTAGACGACCGGCGTGTCGAGCACCGCGATCGCGAGTTTGAGCAGGTACTGGCCGATCGCGAGCGCGAGCAGCGCCTCGAGCGGGAGCACCTCGCCGACGCCGAGGGTGGCGGGCGCGAGGGCGAACGCGACCGAAACGAAAATGACGGTGTCGATCGCCTGACTGGTGCCCGTCGAGGCGAGGTTGCGCAACCAGAGCTTCTCCCGGCCCGTCCGATTCCGGATTCGGTGAAAGAGCCAGACGTCCCAGTTCTGGCTGACGAGATAGGCGAGGAGACTCCCGAGGACGACGTTCGTCGAGGCGCCGAGCGCGGTCTCGAACGCGTCCGGGTCGACGCTCGTCTCGGCCGCGGGCGCCACGATCGTCGACCAGACCAGGGCAAGCACCGCGAAGTTCAGCACGAACGCGACGTTGACGACGATCTGGGCCGCACGGCGCCCGTACAGTTCGGTGTAACAGTCGCTCGCGAGAAACGTAAGCGCGTAGGCCAGCGCCGCGCCCGGCAGGACGAGTTCCGGACCGGTCACGGGAAGCGAGAGCGGAATATCGAACGCGAGCACCTTCGAGGCGGTCAGCTGGGCGGTAGCGAGCGCGGCGACGAACAGGCCGATCAACGAAACCTGCGCGACCGACGGCGTCGCAGGAGGGTCGTTCATGCGTGATCTCTCGAGTGGGGAAATTAAACGGTGGCGTCTCGCCCCGTCCGGTCGTTTCGGGTTCGACGAGCGTTAGCGATAGCTACCGTCCCGTACGCCGAATATATTCGGTACGGTTCTATTACTGTGAACAGTCTCGGATATCGAACCATCTTAGACACCGATAAAACACTACTAACTGACTGTTTCGAAGGCCGAGGTGGCATATTCCGGAGTCTTAGCCGACATATCGCGCATTCATTGGTGAGCCGGATAAATGCGGAAAGATACTCGGTACCGATCGGTTACGGTGCGTATAGATACCATCATATCAGTTGCAAACGGCCTAGTGTACCCCCAACCGCTGCAACGGACGTAATACGTGATTGATAACAAATAGAGTGTCTCTGGTATGGGTTGATAGGTAAAGTATGGACGATTTGACCGGCTTCCAGCGAGATCTCCTGTACGTCATCGCAGGGGCGGACCAGCCGTCCGGCCAGGACATCAAAGAAGAGATCGAGACCTACTACAGTAGCGACATCAACCACGGGCGACTGTACCCGAACCTCGACACCCTTGTCAACAAGGAACTCGTCGAGAAGGGAGAACTCGATCGACGAACGAACTACTACGCGATCAGCGACGAAGGATACGAGGCGATCGAAGAGCGCCGAGACTGGGAATCACAGTACGTCGACGTCTAGGGGATCACCGCTGAAAAGCGTGGGGTGGTCAGCGCTATTCCCACCGTTTAGCATCCGCCGAAGCGGCAGTATCGAGCCCGTCGGTTCCGATCCGACGCTCCAGTGACGCGGTTGCAACGGCAAGTGAAACGCTTCTGGACACGGGAATCGACGCCATTCGTGGTGACCGATTCCAGCGACCTCGAGGGAACGACCGTGGGCGTGTTCCTTGCACCCGAAGGCAGCGAGGAGGCCGAGTTCACCGACCCGAGAGACGCCGTCACGGACGCCGGAGGGACCGTCGACGTTCTCGGGTCGGAACCGGGCGAAGCCGAGACCGTCAACAACGACCTCGAGCCCGGCGGTAGCTACGAGATCGACAGAACGTTCGAAGACGCCGAAAACGAGTACGACGCGCTGATCGTCCCCGGGGGAACCGTCGGCGCCGACACCCTCCGAACCGACGACGACGCCGTCGATCTCCTCCGAGAGCACCGCTCGGCGGACAAACCCGTCGCCGTGATCTGTCACGGTCCGTGGCTGCTGGTCGAGGCCGACGTCGTCGACGGGCGGACGCTGACGTCCTACCACAGCCTCGAGACCGACGTTCGGAACGCCGGCGGCGAGTGGGTCGACGAGGCGGTCGTCGTCGACGACGGCGTAATCACCAGCCGCAACCCCGACGATCTCGACGCCTTCTGCGAAACGCTTCTGAAAGAGTTCTCGACGGCCGACTCCTGAGCTACTCGGAGCTCACGTCGCTACAGTCGTACTCTGTGTCACCGATGACCGTCGAACCACCGTCGTCGATCGAGGCCGTGACACTGACGGTTCCGGTTTCGTTCGACTCGAGCGTTCCGTCGGCGTCGGCATCCGACGTTTGACAGGCGAGGGTCGCGGTTTCGCCCGCCCCGTCGATTCCGTTCACGGGATCCGTAACGTCGCCGACGATCTTCCAGTCGTCGGCGTTCCCTTCGGAGACGAGCGACACCGTCATCGCGCCCTCGTCGGCGTCGAAATCGAACGACGCCGCGCCGGTCGCTTCCAGCGACTCCTCCATTCCGTCACCCATCTCCATGACGAACCCCGCGATCACGGCCGAGAGCACGACCGTCACCGCGACCATGAGAACGACGCCGATTACCGGCGAGACCGCTCGTTCGTCTTCGCTACCGCGTCGGTTCGGTGTGAATTGATTCGAATCCATATTTGTGTTGCGCGCCGGCGATCGCGACGCGACTCGAGCGCGGCGAGGCCGTTCTCACCGGTTCTCGCGCCGTCGACCGCCGATCGCGGTGTCGCCACCACTTACAGTCCCGATAGCTTATATAGTTCAGTGGCGGAGGCGGTACGGCCCCGTTTCGGAGGAACGGCACGCGGGCGTTCTCGGTGCAGTTCGGCGACCCCGGATCGGCTTCGCGAGAACGCGTTTCGCCGTCGGAGCCGATACCCGGCCTCGTGAGGGATCGACAAGCTCCTCCGACCGGTCAGAAAGTGGGTTTCGCCGCCGATAGCACAGTGAGGGGACTGTCGTTCACCAGTAAGAATACATAGGTCGAATCGCAACGTCGACGCAATTAATGGACGACCACCAGTTCCTCGAGTCCGAGTGGGATTACTGTCTGGTCCTGGACGCCTGTCGGTACGACGTCTTCGAGGACGTCTACGACGACTACCTCGAGGGCGACCTCGAGAAGCGCCGCAGTCCCGGCTCCTC